>NZ_CP023691.1:3643290-4250506 GCF_008704855.1 Streptomyces platensis | reverse complement strand
CCTTGGTCCAGGCCAGACGCTGCTTCTTGGCCAGGCCCCAGGGGTTGCCCTTCTTCTCCAGGTTCTTGAGCATCGTGCCCGCCTCGGACGGGAACGAGGACTCGATCATGACCTGGTAGCGGCGCATGTCGACGATGTGGTCGATGTGCTCGATGTCGACCGGGCACTGCTCGACACAGGCGCCGCAGGTGGTGCAGGACCACAGGACGTCGGGGTCGATGACGCCGTTCTCTTCGAGGGTGCCGATCAGCGGGCGCTCGGCCTCGGCCAGCGCGGACGCCGGGACGTCGGCGAGCTGCTCGGCGGTCGCCTGCTCGTTGCCCTCCATGTCCTTGCCGCCGCCGGCCAGCAGATACGGCGCCTTGGCGTGCGCGTGGTCGCGCAGCGACATGATCAGGAGCTTCGGGGAGAGCGGCTTGCCGGTGTTCCACGCGGGGCACTGCGACTGGCAGCGGCCGCACTCGGTGCAGGTGGAGAAGTCGAGCAGGCCCTTCCAGGAGAAGTGCTCGACCTGGGAGACGCCGAACTGGTCCTCCTCGCCCGGGTCCTCGAAGTCGATCGGCTTGCCCTCGCTGGTCATCGGCTGCAGCGCGCCGAGCGCCACGCCGCCGTCCGCCTCGCGCTTGAACCAGATGTTGGGGAAGGCGAGGAAGCGGTGCCAGGCCACACCCATGTCGGTCTTGAGGGAGACCGTGATCATCCAGATGAAGGACGTCGCGATCTTGAGGGCGGCGAAGAAGTAGGTGAGGTTCTGGACGGTGCCCAGGCTCATCCCCTTGAAGGCCACGACCAGCGGATACGAGACGAAGTACGCCGGCTCGTAGTGGTCGACGCCGTGCTGGGCGCCCTCCAGGGCGTGCAGCGTGACGATGCAGAAGCCGACGATGAGGATGACGGTCTCGACGAAGTACGCCTGGCCGGTGTTCGAGCCCGCGAAGCGGGACTTGCGGCCCGCCTTGCCGGGCCGGCTCAGCTGGCGGATGACGATCAGGACGATGATGCCGACGGTCGTCAGCGTGCCCATCGCCTCGACGTACATCTCCCACGGCAGCCAGTCGCCGATGAACGGGATCAGCCAGTCGGCCTGGAAGAGCTGGCCGATGGCGTTGACGATCGTCAGCAGCAGGGTGAGGAAGCCCACCGCCACGAACCAGTGCGCCACGCCGACGACGCCCCAGCGGTTCATGCGGGTGTGGCCGACGAACTCCTTGGCCAGCGTGACGGTCCGCTGGGCGGGCGCGTCGGTCCGGGTGCCCGCAGGCACCGGCCGGCCCAGTCGCATGTGCCGGTAGATCTGGAGGAGGGCGCGGCCGAACAGCGCCGCGGCGACCGCGATGAGCACCAGCGACACGATGATCGCGGCGAGTTGCATGGGAGGCTCCTCGTACCTGCGAGAGCGGAAAACAGTGGGGGACTACTAAGCAGTAACTTTTTTGGTCTGCCGCTGAGGTTACCCATTCTCCTCCGCCCCATGAAGCCGCCCGGCCGGTGATCTGCGTCGCGAAGGCAACCCTGTGCGGGGCCCCGGCGTCCTGTGGTGCAGCCGTGGTGACGATAAGAGCCGTATAAAACTTGAGCGTGTCCGACTCAGGTCTGTTGACAGGTTTTCTTTGGTACTGCACTCTTGAGCCTGTTCCACTCAAGTCAGCTGGAGGAATTGAAATGGCACGTGCGGTCGGCATCGACCTGGGCACGACGAACTCCGTCGTCAGTGTTCTCGAAGGCGGTGAGCCCACCGTCATCACCAACGCCGAGGGCGCCAGGACCACGCCGTCCGTTGTCGCCTTCGCCAAGAACGGCGAGGTGCTGGTCGGCGAGGTCGCCAAGCGTCAGGCGGTCACCAACGTCGACAGGACCATCCGGTCGGTCAAGCGCCACATGGGCACCGACTGGAAGATCGACATCGACGGCAAGGGCTTCAACCCGCAGCAGATGAGCGCCTTCATCCTGCAGAAGCTCAAGCGCGACGCCGAGGCGTACCTCGGTGAGAAGGTCGTCGACGCGGTCATCACCGTTCCGGCCTACTTCAACGACTCCGAGCGCCAGGCCACCAAGGAGGCCGGTGAGATCGCGGGCCTCAACGTCCTGCGTATCGTCAACGAGCCCACCGCGGCCGCCCTGGCCTACGGCCTGGAGAAGGACGACCAGACCATTCTGGTCTTCGACCTCGGTGGCGGCACCTTCGACGTCTCGCTGCTGGAGATCGGCGACGGCGTCGTCGAGGTGAAGGCCACCAACGGTGACAACCACCTCGGTGGTGACGACTGGGACCAGCGCGTCGTCGACTACCTGGTCAAGCAGTTCCAGAACGGCCACGGCGTCGACCTGGCCAAGGACAAGATGGCGCTCCAGCGCCTGCGCGAGGCCGCTGAGAAGGCGAAGATCGAGCTGTCGTCCTCCACCGAGACGACGATCAACCTTCCCTACATCACCGCCTCCGCCGAGGGCCCGCTGCACCTGGACGAGAAGCTCACGCGCTCGCAGTTCCAGCAGCTCACCTCGGACCTCCTGGACCGCTGCAAGACGCCGTTCCACAACGTGATCAAGGACGCGGGTATCAACCTGTCCGAGATCGACCACGTGGTCCTGGTCGGCGGCTCCACCCGTATGCCCGCCGTCGCCGAGCTCGTCAAGGAGCTGACCGGCGGCAAGGACGCCAACAAGGGCGTCAACCCGGACGAGGTCGTCGCCATCGGCGCCACCCTCCAGGCCGGTGTGCTCAAGGGTGAGGTCAAGGACGTCCTCCTGCTGGACGTCACCCCGCTGTCCCTCGGTATCGAGACCAAGGGCGGCATCATGACCAAGCTCATCGAGCGCAACACCACGATCCCGACCAAGCGCTCCGAGATCTTCACGACGGCCGAGGACAACCAGCCGTCCGTGCAGATCCAGGTCTACCAGGGCGAGCGCGAGATCGCGGCGTACAACAAGAAGCTCGGGATGTTCGAGCTGACCGGTCTGCCGCCGGCCCCGCGCGGGGTCCCGCAGATCGAGGTGTCCTTCGACATCGACGCCAACGGCATCATGCACGTGACCGCGAAGGACCTGGGCACGGGCAAGGAGCAGAAGATGACCGTCACCGGCGGCTCCTCGCTGCCGAAGGACGAGGTCGACCGGATGCGCCAGGAGGCCGAGCAGTACGCGGACGAGGACACCAAGCGCCGCGAGGCCGCCGAGGCCCGCAACCAGGCCGAGCAGCTCGTCTACCAGACCGAGAAGTTCCTCAAGGACAACGAGGAGAAGGTCCCGGGCGAGGTCAAGACCGAGGTCGAGGAAGCCCTCACCGAGCTGAAGGAAAAGCTCAAGGGCGAGGACACCGCCGAGATCCGCACCGCCACCGAGAAGGTCGCGGCCGTCTCGCAGAAGCTGGGTCAGGCGATGTACGCCGACGCCCAGGGTGCGGCCGGTGCCGAGGGCGCTGCCGGTGCCGAGGGTGCCGAGCAGGCCAAGGCCGATGACGATGTCGTCGACGCCGAGATCGTCGACGACGAGAAGCCGAAGAAGGATGGTGCCGCGTGACGGAGGAGACCCCGGGCTTCGATGAGAAGCCCGACGTCCCTTCCGACGCCGCTCCCGAAGACGCGGCGCAGGCCGAGTCCGCCGACAAGGCGGGCTCGGCCCCGGCCGGGGACGTACCGGACGTAGCGCTCCAGGCGCAGCTGGACCAGGTGCGTACGGCGCTCAACGAGCGCACGGCGGACCTCCAGCGGCTCCAGGCGGAGTACCAGAACTACCGCCGTCGGGTGGAGCGGGACCGGATCACGGTCAAGGAGATCGCCGCGGCGAACCTCCTGTCCGAGCTCCTTCCCACCCTCGACGACGTCGGCCGGGCCCGCGAGCACGGCGAACTGGTCGGCGGCTTCAAGTCGGTGGCCGAATCGCTGGAGACCGTGGTCGCCAAGCTCGGTCTGCAGCAGTTCGGCAAGGAGGGCGAGCCCTTCGACCCGACGATCCACGAGGCGCTGATGCACTCGTACGCACCGGATGTCACCGAGACGACGTGCGTGGCGATTCTTCAGCCCGGGTATCGCATCGGTGAACGAACGATCCGCCCCGCGCGGGTCGCCGTCGCCGAGCCGCAGCCGGGTGCGCAGGGCACCAAGTCCGGATCCGATGACGACGCCAAGGGTGCCAAGGCTTCGGACGAGGAGAGCGGTGGCCCGGAAGAGGGCTGACGTGAGGACAGAAACGAAAACCGCGCGGAAGGAGGGACGTCGGGGATGAGCACCAAGGACTTCGTCGAGAAGGACTACTACAAGGTCCTCGGCGTCCCGAAGGACGCCACCGAAGCGGAGATCAAGAAGGCGTACCGGAAGCTCGCCCGCGAGTTCCACCCGGACGCCAACAAGGGCGACGCCAAGGCCGAGGAGCGCTTCAAGGAGATCTCCGAGGCGAACGACGTCCTGGGTGACGCCAAGCGCCGCAAGGAGTACGACGAGGCGCGCACGCTGTTCGGCAACGGCGGCTACCGGCCGGGACCGGGCGGCGGCGGCAACTTCAACTTCGACCTGGGCGACCTCTTCGGGGGCTCGCAGGGCCAGGGCGGCGGCGGAGGCTTCGGCGGCGGGCTCGGGGACGTCTTCGGAGGTCTGTTCAACCGCGGCGGCGCCGGTACCCGTACCCATGCGCGCCGGGGCCAGGACATCGAGTCCGAGGTGACGCTCAGCTTCACCGAGGCGGTCGACGGGGCCACGGTCCCGCTGCGGATGTCCAGCCAGGCGCCGTGCAAGGCGTGTTCCGGCACCGGCGACAAGAACGGTACGCCGCGGGTCTGCCCGACCTGTGTCGGCACCGGTCAGGTCAGCCGGGGCGCGGGCGGCGGCTTCTCGCTCACCGACCCGTGCGCCGACTGCAAGGGCCGGGGCCTGATCGCCCAGGACGCCTGCGAGGTCTGCAAGGGCAGCGGGCGGGCGACCAGTGCGCGCACGATGCAGGTCCGTATCCCCGCGGGTGTCTCGGACGGGCAGCGCATCCGGCTGCGCGGCAAGGGCGCCCCGGGCGAGCAGGGCGGCCCGGCGGGCGATCTGTATGTGGTCGTGCATGTCGACGCCCACCCGGTCTTCGGCCGGAAGGGCGACAACCTCACCGTCACGGTGCCGGTCACCTTCCCGGAAGCCGCCCTGGGCGGTGAGATCAAGGTGCCGACGCTGGGCGGTCCGCCGGTCACGCTGAAGCTGCCGGCCGGCACCCCCAACGGGCGCACCATGCGCGCCCGGGGCAAGGGTGCGACCCGTAAGGACGGCACCCGGGGGGATCTGCTGGTCACCATAGAGGTGCTGGTCCCCGGTGACCTCAGCGACAAGGCGAAGGAGTCGCTGGAGTCCTATCGCGAGGCGACCGCGGGCCCGGACCCGCGGGCAG
Source organism: Streptomyces platensis (assembly GCF_008704855.1). Classification (NCBI taxonomy): domain Bacteria; kingdom Bacillati; phylum Actinomycetota; class Actinomycetes; order Kitasatosporales; family Streptomycetaceae; genus Streptomyces; species Streptomyces platensis. The sequence goes on along the minus strand of NZ_CP023691.1, from coordinate 4,245,145 downwards.
AGCTGTTCCAGGCCGCGAAGGGAGCTTGAGATGGACAGCCGGGGCGGGCAGCGTCGTAACCCCTATGAACTGACCGATGAGTCGCCGGTGTATGTCATCTCCGTCGCGGCTCAGCTCTCCGGCCTGCATCCGCAGACCCTTCGACAGTACGACCGGCTGGGGCTGGTCTCGCCCGACCGCACGGCCGGGCGGGGCCGCCGCTATTCGGCCCGGGACATCGAACTGCTCCGTACGGTGCAGCAGTTGTCCCAGGACGAGGGCATCAACCTCGCCGGCATCAAGCGCATCATCGAGCTGGAAAACCAGGTCGCGGCCCTCCAGCAGCGGGTCGTCGAGCTCCAGGGCGCCCTGGAGGGCGCGGCCAGCGCGATGCAGCAGCGGGAGGCGGCGGTGCACGCCTCCTATCGGCGCGATCTGGTGCCGTATCAGGATGTGCAGCAGACCAGCGCGCTGGTGGTCTGGCGCCCCAAGCGGCCGGAGTGACGGCCGCGGCCGGGGCGCGGACGCCCGGCGTATGACGTGCGGAAGGGCCGGGGAGACCCGGCCCTTCTCGCGTTTCCGTATCCGCCCGCGCGCCCGGCAGCGGGCCGTTCAGCAGCCGTTGTATCCGGCCGTCGGCATCGACAGCCGCCGGTGCACCTGCGACTTCATCGCCAGGGTGTAGACCGGCTCGTCGAGGTCGGCGGTCTCCAGGCGGACGCCGGCCGCGGCGCACCGTTTGGTGAACTCGTCCGCGCCGGCGATGGCGTTCTCCAGCGCCCGGCGGTTGGGCGCCACGAACACATCGACCAGGCCCTCTTCGACGTCCCGCCACAGCGCGCTGTGGTCGGCGCGCAGCTGGTGCAGGCTGAGCTGGCAGGTCAGGTGGTAGTCACGGGCCGCCGCCCACTGCTTGCACATGTCGTGCTGGCTGCGGTCATCGACCAGGAACGGATCCTCGTCCAGCTCGGACAGCGGCATCAGGCAGGCGATCGCCGTGACTCGGACCGAGTTCATCGTGCCCTCCGGGGCGTGGCGACTGTGGGGGCGACGATACCCCCGCGAGCGGCCCGTGGAGGAGGGGCTGTACCGGGCGGCGAGGCATAGCCGCAGGCGTGGCAGATCTTCCAGCCGTCCTGATTGACCGCGAGCTGGCCGCCGCAGCGCGGGCAGAGCTCGGCGTGCGGATGCGGCCGGGCGGGGGACGGACGGCGCGGAACGGTCGTCACGTTGCACACTGCCGACGCCATACGGCCTCCAGCTGCTGTCTTTTGCAGGGACAGGTCCGGTGTCGTCCGTGATTGCGCGGAGCTGTTCGGTTCCTGTCGCTCTTGAGTACCAGGTGGGTGGCCCGGAGCGGATCCGGAGGGACCGTTTCCGGCCAGCGGGCGAGCGGGTCGCGGTCAGCGGGCCGGAGGCGCCCCCCGCGGGAGGGGAGCGGCTCTCGGGCCGGCGCTCAGGCCCGGCCCATCGCCCTGGTCACCGCGATCTCGATCATGACGCGATCGGGGTTGGGCGTCGGCGTCCGGCCGTACCGCTCGGCGTACCGGCGCACCGCGTCGGCCACCGACTCGGCGTCCGTACGCACCCGGGCGCGGCCCTCCAGCGTCGCCCAGCGCCCCTTGTCGACCTGGCACACGGCGACGGTGGCACCGTCCGCCCCGGCGGCGAGGACGTTCTTGACCTTGGCGCTGTCCTTGCGGGTGATGATCCGCGCGATCCGCTGCCCGGCGTCGTAGGTGACGCCTACCGGAACGACATGGGGCGTCCCGTCCGTACGCAGCGTGGTGAGGGTCGGCATCAGATACTCGCCCCAGAAGGCGAGGTATTCCGGGCTGAGGGCACTGAGGTCATGGGCCATGGGGGCCAGGGTAGTTCGGGGCCCGGGATTCAGAGGAGGTCGATGGTTTCCAGGTCGAAGGAGAAGGGGTCGGGGAGGGGGAGGGATTTGCCGATGGGGGCGGTGTTGTGCCCTTCGTAGTCGTCCCCGGAAGGCTCGCTGAACAGCGTGAGGGTGGACTTGCCGCGGTCCACGAGCAGGTAGAGCGGGATGCCGGCGCGGGCGTAGCAGTGCCGTTTGGCGACGCGGTCGCGCTCCGGATTGCTCGATGTCACCTCGACGACCATGGCGACTCCGTCGCTGGGCATCCAGGGATCCGCGCCGCGGAACAGGCGGATCTCACGGGGGGCGACGGTGGCATCCGGGATCACATGATTCTTGGGACACCTGCCGCCGCGCGGCATGGTGAGCCCTTTGTAGCCGGAGACATCCATGTCCACCGCGGACTTTCGCATGATCTGCGAGACGACCCCGCTGAAGCAGTGCTCATGGGTGCCGTCCGTCGGCGGTGTCACAACAATTTCCCCCTCGATCAGCTCGGCTCGGAAGCCCGTGGGCGTATCCAAGGCGAGGAAGTAATCCAGGAGGGTTTCTTCGTCGGTGGGCATAGGCGCGTGTGCCATAGCCGTCATGCTGCACCTCCTTGTGGTCGAAGGCCAGTGTCGGCGGGTGGCGCGGGCGGTGGCGGGGCGATCAGCCCCGATTCCCTCGCACGAGTGAGCGAGGAACGGGCGAGGGGGCTCGCTTCCGCAGTCTTGAGTGGAATAGACTCAACTTATCGCACGTTGGTATGTGCAGGATGTGCCGGAGTGGGGCCAGACGGGGCACTGAGGCCGGGCAGGACGAGTCGAGGAGGATCACGAGCAACGTGGACGCCGAGCTGACCAACAAGAGCCGGGAGGCACTGAGCGCCGCCAATGATCGGGCGGTCACCTCCGGGCACGCGGACATGACGTCCGCGCATCTCCTGCTCGCGCTGCTGGCCGGGCAGGACAACGAGAACATCATGGACCTGCTGGCCGACGTCGAGGCGGACGCCGCCGCGCTGCGCAACGGCGCCGAGCGTCAGCTGGCCGCGCTGCCCAGCGTGCAGGGCTCGACGGTCGCACCGCCGCAGCCGGACCGCGATCTGCTCTCCGCCATCGCCGACGCCACCCAGCGCGCCAAGGAGCTCGGTGACGCGTATGTCTCCACCGAGCACCTCCTCATCGGCATCGCCGCCAAGGGCGGGCGCACCGGCGAGCTGCTGGAGCAGCAGGGCGCCTCCGCCAAGAAGCTGCTGGCCGCCTTCGAGGCGAACCGCGGCGGGCAGCGGGTGACCAACGCGGACCCGGAGGGCACCTACAAGGCGCTGGAGAAGTTCGGCACGGACTTCACCGCGGCCGCCCGCGAGGGCAAGCTCGACCCGGTCATCGGCCGGGACCACGAGATCCGCCGTGTGGTGCAGGTGCTCTCCCGCCGTACGAAGAACAACCCGGTGCTGATCGGTGAGCCGGGCGTCGGCAAGACCGCCGTCGTCGAAGGGCTGGCGCAGCGGATCGTCAAGGGTGACGTGCCCGAGTCGCTGCGCAACAAGCGGCTGGTCGCGCTGGACCTCGGGGCGATGGTCGCGGGTGCCAAGTACCGCGGTGAGTTCGAGGAGCGGCTGAAGACCGTCCTGGCGGAGATCAAGTCCAGCGAGGGCCAGATCATCACCTTCATCGACGAGCTGCACACCGTCGTCGGCGCGGGCGCCGGCGGCGACTCGTCCATGGACGCGGGCAACATGCTCAAGCCGATGCTGGCCCGCGGTGAGCTGCGGATGGTCGGCGCCACCACCCTCGACGAGTACCGCGAGCGGATCGAGAAGGACCCGGCGCTGGAGCGGCGCTTCCAGCAGGTGCTGGTCGCCGAGCCGACCGTCGAGGACACGGTGGCCATCCTGCGCGGGCTCAAGGGCCGCTACGAGGCTCACCACAAGGTGCAGATCGCGGACTCCGCGCTGGTCGCCGCGGCCTCGCTCTCCGACCGCTACATCACCTCCCGCTTCCTGCCCGACAAGGCCATCGACCTGGTCGACGAGGCCGCCTCCCGCCTCCGTATGGAGATCGACTCCTCGCCCGTCGAGATCGACGAGCTCCAGCGTGCCGTCGACCGGCTCAAGATGGAGGAGCTGGCGCTGCGGAACGAGACCGACGCCGGCTCCGTCCAGCGCCTGGAGAAGCTGCGCAAGGACCTCGCCGACAAGGAGGAGGAGCTGCGCGGTCTGACCGCCCGCTGGGAGAAGGAGAAGCAGAGCCTCAACCGCGTCGGCGCCCTCAAGGAGAAGCTCGACGAGCTGCGCGGACAGGCCGAGCGCGCCCAGCGCGACGGCGACTTCGACACCGCCTCCAAGCTGCTCTACGGCGAGATCCCGGGCGTGGAGCACGAGCTGGAGGAGGCGGCTGCCGCCGAGGCCGAGCAGGAGGCGTCCAAGGAGTCCATGGTCAAGGAGGAGGTCGGCCCCGACGACATCGCGGATGTGGTCGGCGCCTGGACCGGTATCCCGGCCGGCCGCCTCCTGGAGGGCGAGACCCAGAAGCTGCTGCGTATGGAGGAGGAGCTCGGCAAGCGGCTGATCGGCCAGACCGAGGCCGTCCGCTCCGTCTCCGACGCCGTACGCCGCACCCGCGCCGGAATCGCCGACCCGGACCGCCCCACCGGCTCGTTCCTCTTCCTCGGCCCGACCGGCGTCGGGAAGACGGAGCTGGCCAAGGCGCTCGCGGACTTCCTCTTCGACGACGAGCGGGCGATGGTCCGTATCGACATGTCGGAGTACAGCGAGAAGCACAGCGTCGCGCGGCTGGTCGGTGCGCCGCCCGGCTATGTCGGCTACGAGGAGGGCGGCCAGCTGACGGAGGCGGTCCGCCGCCGCCCCTACTCCGTCATCCTGCTGGACGAGGTGGAGAAGGCCCACCACGAGGTCTTCGACATCCTGCTCCAGGTCCTCGACGACGGCCGGCTCACGGACGGCCAGGGCCGCACCGTCGACTTCCGCAACACCATCCTCATCCTGACCTCCAACCTCGGCTCCAACTTCCTGATGGACCCGCTGCTGAAGGAGGAGCAGAAGAAGGAGAAGGTGCTGGAGACCGTCCGGACCGCCTTCCGGCCCGAATTCCTCAACCGGCTCGACGACGTGGTGGTCTTCCACCCGCTCGGCACGGACCAGCTCCAGCGGATCGCCCGTATCCAGCTCGGCCATCTCCAGCGCCGCCTCGGCGACCGCCGGCTGACGCTGGACGTCACCGACCGCGCCCTGACCTGGCTCGCCTGGCTCGGCCAGGAACCGCTCGCCGACGCCCCCGCCCCGGACCTGTCCTACGGCGCCCGGCCGCTGCGCCGCCTGATCCAGACGGCCATCGGCGACCAGCTCGCCCGCGCCATCCTGGCCGGCGAGGTGCTGGAGGGGGACACCGTGCGGGTGGACGTGGACGGCGACCAGCTGTCGGTGGAGGCGGCCGGGAGGCCCGCGGGCTGACCGCCGCCGTGGCCGGGTGCGGCCTGCCCGGCCCACGGGCTTACCGACCGCCGTGGCCGGGTGCGGCCTGCCCGGCCCACGAGCTGACCGCGGCCGTGGCCCGGAGCCGGCCCGCCCGGTCGATCGTTGCCCCGGGCGACACCTTGCCCGCATCCTCCCCGTCCGGGTTGCCACGACGGGGCGGATGTGGGGGAGGATGGCAGGGACCATACGAAGGGAATTCCACGGTGAGCATCGACCCGTCCTCGATTCCGAATTTCGGGGGCCAGCCCGAACCCGAGCCGTCGGGGCCTGATGGTCCCGTCGTGCCAGACCAGGACCTGGTCAAGCAGCTCCTCGACCAGATGGAGCTGAAGTACGTAGTCGACGAGGAGGGTGACCTCGCCGCCCCGTGGGAGCAGTTCCGCACGTACTTCATGTTCCGGGGCGAGGAGGAGCAGCAGATCTTCTCCGTCCGTACGTTCTATGACCGCGCCCACGGCATCGACGAGAAGTCGAAGCTGCTGGAGGCGATCGACGACTGGAACCGCCGGACGCTGTGGCCCAAGGCCTACACCCACACCCACGACGACGGCACGGTCCGTCTGATCGGTGAGGCATCGATGCTGATCGGCACCGGCGTCTCGCTCGAACACTTTGTGTCGAGCACGGTCAGCTGGGTCCGCGCCTCCATCGAATTCGACAAGTGGATCGTCGAGCAGCTCGGCCTGGAAGCCGAGATCGAAGGCGACTCCGACGAGAAGCCGGGTGACGACGAGGCCTGAGCCCCGTCCGTCCCACACCCACCCTGCTGCGCGGGCCCCGGAGCTTGATGGCTCCGGGGCCCGCGTCTGTCCGAAAGCCCCGGAAAGAGCGGAATACGTGAGCTTCCCGGAGACCGTTATCCCTCATTACGCCTCGGACCGGCGGGTGGCCGGTTTCTTCAGTGGGGCGCTGAACGTCGAATTCATCGACGACATCCACACGATGAAACCGGGGGCGGTCGGGAAGACTCCGTACGCCCGGCACCTCAAGGAAGCGCTGGAACACCTGCTGAGCGAGCGGCCGGCCGGCTCGACGGACTGGGCGCTGATGACGGGAGTGTCGTTCTGGGAGGACGACCGGCTGTACTCCTATCTGAAGGACCTCTACGACTACTTCTACGGCGACCGTGAGGAGCCGCCGGTGGCCCCGGACGCGGAGGCACCGCCGCCGGAGAAGTACTGGAGGTAGCGGCGGTCCGACGGCGTCACAGCCGCTTCAAGCGGTCCGCTGCCTCCTGGAGGACGTCGGTGCGCTTGCAGAAGGCGAAGCGGACGTAGGGGGCGCCCTGGTCCTTGTGGTCGTAGAAGACGGCGTTGGGGATGGCGACGACGCCGGCGCGTTCGGGGAGGGTGCGGCAGAAGGCGAAGCCGTCGTCGTGGCCGAGGGGGCGGATGTCGGTGGTGATGAAGTAGGTGCCCGAGGGGCGGAAGACCTGGAAGCCGGCGTCGGTGAGGCCGGTGGCGAGGATGTCGCGCTTGGTGCGCAGGTCGTCGCGGAGTTCCGTGAAGTAGCTGTCGGGGAGGGCGAGGGCCTCGGCGACGGCGTACTGGAAGGGGCCGGCGGAGACGTAGGTGAGGAACTGCTTGGCGGAGCGGACTGCGCTCACCAGTTCCGCCGTTGCGGTGACCCAGCCGACCTTCCAGCCGGTGAAGGAGAAGGTCTTGCCGGCCGAGCCGATGGTGACGGTGCGTTCGCGCATTCCGGGGAACGACGCGAGGGGGAGGTGCTCGCCCTCGAACACGAGGTGCTCGTAGACCTCGTCGGTGAGGACGAGGAGATCGCGCTCGCAGGCGAGGCGGGCGATCTCCGCGAGCTCGTCGCGGGACAGGACGGTGCCGGTGGGGTTGTGCGGGGTGTTGAGGAGGATCAGGCGGGTCTTGTCGGTGATGGCGTCGCGCAGTTCGTCCAGGTCGAGGCGGTAGCTGCCGGATTCCGGGTCCGCGCGCAGGGTCACCGGGACGCGGCGGCCGCCCGCCAGCGCGATACCGGCGGCGTACGAGTCGTAGTACGGCTCCAGCGCGATGACCTCGTCGCCGGGCTCCAGCAGCGCCAGCAGGGAGGCCGCGAGGGCCTCGGTGGCGCCCGCCGTGATCAGGACCTCGGTGTCGGGGTCGTAGGAGAGGCCGAGCCGGCCGTAGAAGCGCTGTTGATGGGCGGCGACGGCGGTGCGCAGTTCGGGGATGCCGGGGCCGGGCGGGTACTGGTTGCCGCGGCCGTCGCGCAGCGCGCGCACCGCCGCCTCCCTGACCTCTTCGGGACCGTCGGCGTCGGGGAAGCCCTGGCCGAGGTTGATGGAGCCGGTCCGTACGGCGAGCGCCGACATCTCGGCGAAGATCGTCGTGCCGAATTCGGCGAGGCGGCGGTTGAGCAGCGGTCGGTCCATGGACGCCATCCTCCGACGAACCTCTGGACTTCCTCAACTGTGCTTTGAGACGCCGGGGCCGGGGCATCAGCCCCGCACGAAGGAATGAGACGGTCGTCGACGAAGACGGCCCACGGTGCCGGACGGCGCCGGAGCGGCGCACCGGGCGCCGGACGGAGCGGATGCGCCCCCACTGCCTGAAGGGCGTGGGAGGTGCCCCCACGCTTCGGGGGATGAAAAGGAGTGTGAGGCATATGGGGATTGTGGTTTTCCTGGTGATCTGCGCGGGGGTAATCGGCCTGGTGGCCCTGGCCTCGCGGGGCGGTTCGGGTGGCAGGGGCGGACGGGGCTCCGGCGGCGCGGGCGGCGGCAGCTGGTGGGCCGGCGGTGACGGGGGTTCGGGCGGCCACCACCACGGTGGTGGGCACCACGGCGGATGCGGCGGCGGATCCTCCTGTGGCGGGTCCTCCTGCGGTGGCGGCGGTGGTGGTGGCGGCTGCGGTGGTGGCGGTGGCGGCGGCTCCTGAGCCGAGGGCGCGCCGCGCCAACTCCATATGTGCGGATGGCTAGTTGCTTGTCGCATATGCGCCCAGCGGGTGCTGGTCGAAGGGCCAACACCCGCTGGGCGCTTGGTCGTTGAACAACTGAACTGCAAGGCCCCCGAGCGGATGGAAACCCGGAGAGGATGGGTAAAAGCGCTGTGGGCGACGGGCCTTTCATGATTCCCTCTCCCCAGAGAATCCCCCACGTTCTCCGACCCCACGTGGGCACGAGCCGGCAGGCAGTCGTATATCCCTGATCCTTTTCGGGCGGGCCGGCCCACCATTCCACTGCGTGCTTGCGGAGCCGACCCATGCTCACCTCTTTGACGACGGCGTACACCGATACCCGTGCCTCCGACCTGGCCTGGGCGCTGGGCAGGGAACCCCTGCCGGCCCTTGCCGTACTCGATCTCCAACTCCAGGACGCCCAGGTGCAGTTGAGGCTGCTCGGCGCCTCTCACCAGGTGCTTCTCGAGGAGGAGCACGGCACCTGTTCCGAAACGGTCGCCTGTATGCCGGGCAGCAGTACACCGCTGCCGCTCGGGGTGGCGAAGCGGCTGGGGGACTGGGAGTACGAATTCGCCGCCCATGTGGAGACCCTCTCGCGCGGCTCGTTCGCCGGGCGGGCGCAGGAGCTGCTCGCGCTGGTGGCCGAGCATCCGCACGGTCTCGCCGGTACGTTCCCCGGCTCGCCGCACGCCTTCACCGCGATGCTGGCGCAGCGTCAGCAGGGGCAGGTGCGCTGGCGGACCTGGCACGCGTATCCGCAGGAGGGTCGCCTGGTGGCCACCCGTACCCGCGTGGGCGTACGGGCGAGGGTCGCGGCGGTCTAGCGGGGCCGGTCGCCGGTGACCGGTCCGGTCGGCCGGAGGGCGTGGGGAAGTGCGGGGTGCGAGGGGCGCGGGGCCTGGGCGCCGGGGGCGTGGAGGTTCGTGAGGGCGCGGACGGTGCGGTGTGCGCGGCCTGGGCGATGCGATGTGCCCTCGCACCCCACGCTTCGTCAACGCCCCGACCGAGGGGTGTGGCCTGCGAGGTCTACTCGTGTGGGTGACGGAGCGCCACAGAATCGTCACGTAGCGTTCAATTTATGATCGACCCGCCAGAGACCGCCCGCGCCGGCGCTCCCGGCCCGCCGGACGACCTGACACCGGCGCGACTGCCCGTGCCGGCCGGGCTCGGCCGGCTGCTCGTCCTCGCCGTCGTCTTCGTCTGCGCCGCCTGCGGTCTGGTCTACGAACTCGAACTGGTCGCCCTGGCCACGTACTTGGTGGGCGACTCCGTCACCCAGGCGTCGGTCGTGCTGTCCGTCATGGTCTTCGCGATGGGGGTCGGCGCGCTGCTCGCCAAGCGGCTGCGCTGCCGGGCGGCGGTCGGCTTCGGCGCGGTGGAGGCCGGTCTCGCGCTGGTCGGCGGCACCTCCGCGATGGCGCTCTACGCCTGCTTCGCCTGGTTCGGGCAGTCCCGCTCCGCGCTCGTCGGCTTCTCGCTGGCCATCGGCATCCTGATCGGGGCCGAGGTACCGCTGCTGATGACGCTGATCCAGCGGGTGCGCCGGCAGGACGCGGGCGGCGCGGTCGCCGATCTCTTCGCCGCGGACTATGTCGGAGCGCTCGTCGGAGGGCTGGCCTTTCCGTTTCTGCTGCTGCCGGGCTTCGGCCAGCTGACCGGTGCGCTGCTCACCGGCGCCGTCAACGCGGTGGCCGGCGCCGTGCTGGTGCTGTGGCTGTTCCGCCGGGACCTCAGCGCCCGTGCCCGCTGGGCGCTCTTCGGAGCCAATGCCCTGGTCCTCGCGCTGCTCGCCGCGGGCGTGGTGCTGGCCACGCCGTTCGAACGGGCCGCCCGGCTGGCGGTGTACGGCTCGTCGGCCCGGGTCGCGGTGCAGACCGGTGTCCAGGAGGTGGTGATGACCGGCGGGACGGGCGCCGGAGCCGGTGCGGGGCACGGGAGGAAAGGTTCCGGCGGACCGCTGGCGCTGTATCTCGACGGCCGGCTCCGCGTCAGTGCGGAGAACGAGTTCCGCTACCACGAGGGGCTGGTGCACCCGGCGATGGCGGGCGGCCCGCACGGCCGGGTGCTGGTGCTCGGCGGCGGCGACGGCCTCGCGGTGCGCGAGATCCTCCGCTACCGCGCGGTCCGCTCGGTGACCGTCGTCGAACTCGACCCCGGCGTGCTGCGGTTGGCGCGCACCGACCCCGGCCTCACCCGCCTCAACCGGCACTCGCTCGCCGATCCCCGGGTGCGGACGGCGACCGCCGACGCCTTCGACTGGCTGCGGCAGCAGGGCGCCCGCGGCCCCGGCCGCCGGGCGGCGCCGTACGACGTCATCGTCTCCGATCTTCCCGACCCCGGGATCACCGCGTGCACCAAGCTCTACTCGCAGGAGTTCTACGGCCTGGCGGCGCAGCTGCTGGCCCGCGACGGGCGGCTGGTGGTGCACGCCGGGCCGCCGATCGAGCGCGCGCGGCTGTACTGGACGGTGGAGTCGACGGTCCGGTCGGTGGGCCTGGCGACGGTGCCGTACCGGCTGTCCGGCCGGCCCGCGGCCTTCTCCGGCGGCCCGGACCGCTCGGCGGGCGCCGTCCCGCCCGAGGGCGCGGAGGCCCCGGCCGCCGCGGCGCCGTCCGGGACCCGGTACTGGGGCTTCGTGCTGGCCGCACGGCACCGGCCGGCATTCGGGCTGGCCCCCGACGCTCCGCCGCTGGCCGGTCTCAGCGCCGAGGAACTGCGGGCCGGGCGGCGGGCGGAGAGCCGCGAGCGGAGGGCCGGGCTGCCGGCGTCGACGCTGATGCATCCGCGGTATCTCGACTGAGCGGGTCCGACGCGGGGCGGCGCGCGCCCGCTGCGGACCGCGGGCGGTGCGGGCGCCGGGCAGCGCCGGGGCGGGTTCCGGCCCGGTGGCAGAAAGTTCCGCGTGGGCGGGCACGGGTTCGCGGGCGCTGGGTAGGCTCCCATGTCATGGAGCATGAGGTGTACGTTCCGTTTCCCGTCGGGACCGTGCGGCAGGCGCTCACCGAGCCGGAGCGGGTGGCGCGCTGTGTCCCAGGAGTCCAGCTCGACGCCGATGCGGCCCCTGGCTGTCCGGAGGGCCGGCTGCGACTGCGTATCGGAAGCTCCACCATCACCTACCGCGGCACGCTGACGGTCAGCGCCGCCGCCGACGACGGAGCCGGTGAAGACGGTGCGGCCGCCGTGACCGTCGAGGCGAAGGGCACCGAGGCGCGGGGCGACGGGGCGGTCGCGCTGACCCTGGGCGTACGCCTCTCCCCGGCCACCGAGCCCGGTCCCGGTACGACGTTGCGCTGCACCGGCACGGTCCACCGCGACGGCCGGCTCGCCGAGGCCACCGACCGGTCCGCCGCCTCCGTGGGCCGCCGGCTGCTGGACCGTTTCGCGGAGAACCTGGCGGCGGACCTGCGGCGGCGGCCGGTGACCGATGACGCCGGAGCGGCCGATGCCGCTGGACCGGGCGACGACGCCGCACCGGACGACGACGCCCAGGACGCGGCCGGATCCCGGGTGTTCGACACCGAGGTGCCGCCGCCTTCCCTGGATCCGGGCAGCGACGAGGGCGACGGCGAGACGGCGGATCTGGAGGCCGCGGACGAGGCCGGTGAGGACCTCGACGCGGGCGAGGCGGCGGACGCGTTCTCCGCGGCGCACCCCGAGCACGCCTACGGGGACGAGGCGGACCGGCTCGCCCCCGCTGAGGCCGCGCACGCCCGCCGCACGATGATCGGCCGCAGCGCGGAAGAGGTCGATCACGCCCCGCCGCGCGGCCGGTACGCGCCGGTGCCCGCGCCCGAGTCGAACGGCACCTCGCTGACCCTGCGCTGGGCGGCGCCCGCCGCCGCGGTGGTACTGGCGTCCGCGGTGGTCGTCGGCCGGGTGCTGCGCCGGCGCCGCTGACCCGGCGCGGCGGCGCACGGTGGCCGTGGCCCGTACGGCGTCCCACGATGCGCGCGGTGCGTCGCTAGGGGGTGTCTTCTCCCTGATCCGGCCTGATCGGAAAGACACCCCCTAGGCTCGGCCCCGTGAGCACCGACAACACCACGCAGGGCGCAGCCCGGACGCAGGCGCCGGAGGGCGTGCGACTGGCCGCCGGAGATACCGAACTGACTGTCCGGCCGGACCTCGGCTGCCGGATCGCGAGCCTGCGCATCGGCGGTACGGAACTGCTGCGGCAGGGCCCGAAATACGGCTGTTTCCCGATGGTGCCGTGGTGCGGCCGGCTCGCCCACGGGGAGTTCCGCAACGGCGGCGAGCTGCACCACATGCCGCTCAACGCCGCGCCGCACGCCATCCACGGCACCGGCCGCGATCTGCGCTGGCGCACCGTGCGGACGAGCGCCACGGAGGGCGTCTTCACCTGCGACCTCAAGGACCCGGCGGCGCCCTGGCCGTACCCGGGGCAGGTCACCCAGCTCGTCGAGCTCGCCGAGGACGGCGGTTCGCTCACCCTCACCATGGGCGTCGAGGCGACCGCCGACTCCTTCCCCGCGCAGGCCGGCTGGCACCCCTGGTTCCTGCGGAACCTCGGGGAGGGCGGCAAGGACGTACACCTCGACTTCGGGCCCGAGTGGCAGGAGGAGCGGGGCGCGGACCATCTCCCGACCGGCCGCCGGATCCCGCCGAAGCCGGGCCCCTGGGACGACTGCTTCGGGATGCCGCAGGGCGTGGCGGCCACGCTCACCTGGCCGGGCCGCCTGGAGCTGAAGATCGCCAGCCGCGCCGAATGGGCCGTGGTCTACGACGAGCAGGAGGCCGCGGTCTGTGTCGAGCCGCAGACCGGCCCGCCGAACGGCCTCAACACCCTGCCGCGCCTGGTCACGCCGATCGACCCGCTGGAGATCTCCATGACCTGGAGCTGGCGGAACCTGTCCCGGGGCACCGCCTAAGCTCGTGCGCATGAGTGACGACGTGCGCGGCGAGCTGCTGCGCCAGATCAAGGACAAGGCCGTGGTGCACGGCAAGGTGACGCTTTCTTCCGGCAAGGAGGCCGACTACTACATCGACCTGCGCCGGATCACCCTGGACGGCGAGGCCGCGCCGCTGGTCGGGCAGCTGATGCTGGAGATCACCGCCGACCTGGACTACGAGGCGGTCGGCGGGCTGACGCTCGGCGCCGACCCGGTCGCGACCTCGATGCTGCACGCCTCCGCGGCGCGCGGCGGCCGGCTGGACTCCTTCGTCGTCCGCAAGGCGCAGAAGGCGCACGGCATGCAGCGCCGTATCGAGGGTCCGGACATCAAGGGCCGCCGGGTCCTGATCGTCGAGGACACCTCCACCACCGGTGGCTCGCCGCTGACCGCCGTCGAGGCCGCGCGTGAAGCCGGCGCCGAGGTCGTCGCGGTGGCCACGATCGTCGACCGCGGTGCCGCCCCGGCCATCGCCGAGGCCGGTCTGCCCTATATCACGGGCTACCAGCTGGGCGACCTCGACCTGGGCTGAGACCGGCGCGACAGCCGCACCGAATGCGGGTCCTCCGCGCTGACCTGCGGATTTGCCCCTGGGCAGTCGGTTTCACGTGAAACCGACTGCCCAGGGAGTGGGACGGCCGGACAGGCAATGTGGAGCGAAGGGCCTTGTCTGGGAAGATGTGCTCGGCGAAGTCCTCGCCCCCTGGTCAGGGCCAAGAACGCACACCCGCATACACAAGGAGCGGACAGATGCCCATCGCAACCCCCGACGTCTACAACGAGATGCTCGACCGGGCGAAGGCAGGCAAGTTCGCCTACCCGGCCATCAACGTCACGTCGACGCAGACGCTGCACGCCGCGCTGCGGGGCTTCGCCGAGGCCGAGAGCGACGGCATCATCCAGATCTCCACCGGTGGTGCGGAGTTCCTGGGCGGCCAGTACAACAAGGACATGGTCACCGGTGCGGTGGCGCTCGCCGAGTTCGCGCACGTCGTCGCCGCCAAGTACGACATCACCGTCGCGCTGCACACCGACCACTGCCCCAAGGACAAGCTGGACGGCTACGTACGCCCGCTGCTGGACATCTCCGCGGAGCGCGTCGCCAAGGGCCAGAACCCGCTGTTCCAGTCCCACATGTGGGACGGTTCGGCCGAGAACCTGGCCGACAACCTGGCCATCGGCCAGGAGCTGCTGGCCAAGGCCGCCGCCGCCAAGATCATCCTTGAGGTCGAGATCACCCCGACCGGTGGCGAGGAGGACGGCGTCACCCACGAGATCAACGACGAGCTCTACACCACGGTCGACGACGCGCTGCGCACCGCCGAGGCGCTGGGCCTGGGCGAGAAGGGCCGCTACCTGCTCGCCGCCTCCTTCGGCAACGTCCACGGCGTCTACAAGCCGGGCAATGTCGTGCTCCGTCCCGAGCTGCTGAAGGACCTCCAGGAGGGCGTGGGCGCCAAGTACGGCAAGACCGCCCCGTTCGACTTCGTCTTCCACGGCGGCTCCGGCTCCACCGAGCAGGAGATCGCCACCGCGCTGGAGAACGGCGTGGTCAAGATGAACCTGGACACCGACACCCAGTACGCCTTCACCCGCCCGGTCGCGGACCACATGTTCCGTAACTACGACGGTGTGCTGAAGGTCGACGGCGAGGTCGGCAACAAGAAGACCTACGACCCCCGCAGCTGGGGCAAGCTGGCCGAGGCCGGGATGGCCAAGCGGGTCACCGAGGCCTGCGCCAACCTGCGCTCCACCGGCACCAAGATCAAGTAACCGGCGGGCCGCACCGCCGGCCGCCGCGCACCAGGGCTCCGCATCCGTCCGGGATGCGGAGCCTTTGTGCGCCCGGCCGGCCGCAGGGCGGGCGAGCGGGCGCGGCGACGGGCATGCTCGCGGTATGAGCGAACCGAGTGCGCCCGGCGCGGTCCGGCTGGCCTCGGCACAGGGCCGGTGGGTGCTGCTGACGGCCGTGCTGGGGTCCGGCATGGCGCTGCTCGACGGCACGGTCGTCAATGTCGCCCTGCCCCGGATCGGCGAGGACCTCAACGCGGATCTGGCGGTCCTCCAGTGGACCGTCACCGCCTATCTGCTCACCCTCTCCTCGCTGATCCTGCTGGGCGGCGCGCTCGGCGACCGCTTCGGCCGGCGCCGGGTGTTCGTGATCGGCGTGGTCTGGTTCGCCACCGCCTCGCTGCTGTGCGGACTCGCCCCGCACGCCGGGGTGCTGATCGCGGCCCGTGCGCTCCAGGGCGTCGGCGGGGCGCTGCTCACGCCCGGTTCACTGGCCCTGATCCAGGCCGTCCTCCGTCCCGAGGACCGGGCCCGCGGGGTCGGCGCCTGGTCGGGGCTCGGCGGGGTGGCCGCGGCGGTGGGCCCGTTCATCGGCGGCTGGCTGGTGGACGGCGCCGGCTGGCGCTGGGTGTTCTTCCTGAATGTGCCGCTGGCCGCGGTGTGCGTCCCGGTGGCGCTGCGGCACGTACCCGAGACCCGGGAGCGCGGTGCCCGCGGGCGCCGCGGCTTCGATGTGCTGGGCGCGGCGCTGGGTGCGCTGGCGCTGGCCGGGGTGACCTACGCACTGATCGCCGCACCGAACGGGGGCGCCGGGCCCGGCGTGCTCGTTCCCGCGGTGGCCGGGGTGCTGCTCGGCGTGCTCTTCGTCCAGGTCGAACGGCGCCGGGCCGATCCGATGCTGCCGCCCGCCATCTTCCGTATCCGCCAGTTCTCCGCCATCAACGCGGTGACGGTCTGCGTCTACGCCGCCTTCAGCGGCTTCTTCTTCCTCTCCGTGCTCCAGCTCCAGGTCGTGGTGGGGTACTCGGCCCTTCAGGCCGGGACCGCGCTGCTGCCCACCACCGTGCTGATGCTGCTGCTCTCCGCCCGCTCCGGAGAACTGGGCCAGCGCACCGGCCCACGGCTCCCGCTCACCGTCGGACCGCTGCTGTGCGCCGCGGGCCTGCTGCTGATGATGCGGGTGGGCCGCGGCGCGTCCTACTTCACCGATGTGCTGCCCGCACTGGTGGTGCTGGGCGCGGGAATGGTGACCCTGGTCGCTCCGCTCACCGCGACCGTCCTGGCCTCGGTGGACGTCGACCGGGCGGGCCTGGCCAGCGGCATCAACAACGCGGCCGCACGGGCCGCGGGCCTGATGGCGGTAGCGGCACTCCCGCTGCTCGCAGGCTTCGGCCCCGAGGCCTACCGCTCCCCCGACGCCTTCGCCGCCGCCTTCCTCCGCGCCATGCCGCTGTGCGCCGGCGTCCTGGTGGCCGGCTCCCTGATCGCCTGGCTCACCGTACGCACCGACGCCCTGCGCCCCGAACCAGGCGCCAAAGAACCCTGCCACGCCCAAACGACCTACCACTGCGGCGTAACAGCACCCCCACTGGACCCAGGCGAGGAACCACGAACACCCGAGAGATAACACCAGCCCCCACCCACCCTCCACCCACAACGGGAGGGGACGGGCCGGAGGGGCAGGGTGTCCGGACGTAAAGCGAAGCAGTCCGGACACCCTGCCCCGGAGGCCCGTCACCGCACCCCAACAGCCCCGCGCAGCGGACAAAGGCCCGCCGCAGGCGCAACGGCGGGACAGCCGAAAACGTCGGCCCAAGCAAAGCGCAGCGACACGGCGAGAAACCCCCACGGCGGGACAGCCAAAACCGTGGGGCGGGCCGCGCGGCGGAGCGCGCTGGCAAACTGGACCCATGCCCATTCACGAAAACCTCCTCGGGGGCCCGCCCCCGACCCATCTGCCCGACGATCCCGAGCCGCGCGAACTGCTCGCCGCCGGCACGGCACCGTCCGATGTCGCCGCGAAGTACCCGACCTCGTCCCTGGCCTGGGCGCAGCTCGCGGACGACGCGTTCGAGGGGGGCCGGGTCGTCGAGTCGTACGCCTACGCCCGCACCGGCTACCACCGCGGCCTGGACTCGCTGCGCCGGGCCGGCTGGAAGGGCCACGGTCCGGTGCCCTTCGAGCACGAGCCCAACCGGGGCTTCCTCCGGGCGCTGCACGCCCTCGCCCGCGCCGCCCAGTCGATCGGCGAGCAGGACGAGTACGAGCGCTGCATGACCTTCCTGCGGGACTCCTCGCCGACGGCGGCCGACACCCTCTCCTGACGGGCCGCCGACGGGCCCCGAGCCGGGTCCGTCCGCGCTCCCGCCGGGGAGCGCCCAGGTCAACGGGCCGGCCGCGATCGCGGCCGGCCCTTGCGCGGTCGCTGCCCAGCACCGATGATTTCCATGGGCCGGGCCATCCCGCGCCCGAGGGGACCGGGGCTCCCGAGCCGACAAGGAAGGGGCGGACCGCTACCCGGTAGTTCGCACCTGAGGAGTCCCTCATGTCGCAGCCGTCTCCCATTGAACCTCCGGACCGCGGAGCGACCGCGCCCGCCGGCTGTCCCCTTTCGGCCGGCACAGCCGATTCGGACCCGCCGTTCGCCCCGGATCTGAGCATCGGCAGCAGCCGCACGACCCCGTACGAGGACTATGTCCAGGCGGGCGTCCTCACCCATCTACAGCACCCGCTCTCCGACGACCCCGGCGAGATGGTCTTCCTGGTGACCACCCAGGTCATGGAGCTGTGGTTCACGGTCATCGTCCATGAGTGGCGCACCGCCGCCGAGGCGCTGCGCCGGGACGATCTGCCGGTGGCGATGGCGGCGCTGCGCCGCTCCGCATACGAGCTGGAGGCGCTGAACGCCGCCTGGAAGCCGCTGGCCCGGCTGACCCCGGCGCAGTTCAACGCCTACCGCAGCGCGCTCGGCGAAGGCTCCGGTTTCCAGTCGGCGATGTACCGGCGGATGGAGTTCCTGCTGGGCGAGAAGTCCGCTTCCATGCTGGTGCCGCACCGGGGCGCGCCGAGGGAGCACGCCGAGCTGGCGAAGGCCCTCCAGGAGCCGAGCCTGTGGGACGAGGTGCTGCGGATGCTGGCCCGGCGCGGCTGGGCGGTCCCCGAGGCCGTGCTGGAGCGGGATCCGGCGCTGCGTTACGCACCGGATCCGGCCGTCGAGGCGGTCTGGGCCGAGATCTACGCCGGTTCGCAGGAGTCCGAGCTGGTGCGGCTCGGCGAGGTGTTGACCGATGTCGGCGAGCTGGTCCTGCGCTGGCGCAACGACCATCTGATCGCGACGTGGCGGGCGATGGGAGCGAAAATGGGTACCGGTGGTTCCGCGGGGGTGGCCTGGCTGGAGAAGCGGGCCCGCAAGAACGTCTTCCCCGAGCTGTGGACGGCGCGAAGCCATGTCTGAGATCCCCGAATTCCCCGAGACGACCGGCCGCACCGAGCTCTCCGGTGACCGTGAACAGGCCGCGCGGGCCGCGGAGTTGGACGCCGCCGATCCGCTCGCCGCGGTCCGTGAGCGCTTCGTCCTGGACCCCGCGCCCGATCATGCGTCCGGCGACACGGACGTCTACCTGGACGGCAACTCCCTCGGCGTGCTGCCCCGCGGGGTCTCCGACCGCATAGCCGATGTCATCACCCGTGAATGGGGTCAGCTGCGCATCCGCTCCTGGAACGAGTCCGGCTGGTGGACCGCGCCCGAACGGATCGGCGACAAGATCGCCCCGCTGATCGGGGCGGGCCCGGGCCGGGTGGTGGTCGGCGATTCGACCAGCGTCAACATCTTCAAGGCCGTGATCGGCGGCGTCCGTATGGCCGGCAAGGGCTGCACGGAGATCCTCGTCGATGCCACCACGTTCCCGACCGACGGCTATATCGCCCGCTCCGCGGCCCGGATGACGGGTCTCGCGGTGCGCCCGGTCGAGCCCGCGCGGATCGCCGACGAGGTCACCGAGCGGACCGCGCTGGCGCTGGTCAACCACGTCGACTACCGCACCGGCCGGCTCAACGACCTGCCGGGCATCACCCGCGCGCTGCACTCCGCGGGCGCGCTCGCCGTCTGGGACCTGTGCCACAGTGCCGGTGCGCTGCCGGTCGGCCTCGACGCGCACCATGTCGATCTCGCCGTCGGCTGTACGTACAAGTACCTCAACGGCGGCCCGGGCGCGCCCGCGTACCTCTACATCCGCGAGAGCCTCCAGGAGCGGTTCGAATCGCCGCTGCCGGGCTGGAACTCGCATGCCGAGCCGTTCGCCATGGATCCCTCCTACGACCCGGCCGCCGGCATTCTGCGCGGCCGGGTCGGCACCCCCGACATCCTGTCGCTGCTCGCCCTGGAGGCGGCGCTGGAGGCCTGGGACGGGGTGGCCATCGAGGAGGTGCGTACCAAGAGCCTCGCGCTGACCGACTTCTTCCTGGAGTGTGTGGCGGCCTATGTGCCGCCGGGCCGGGTGCGCTCCCTCACCCCGTCCGACCATCAGTGGCGCGGCAGCCAGGTGTCGCTGGCGTGCTCTCCCCAGCTCGCCGTGGACAGGCAGGGCGGCACCCCGCTCGCGGGCGAGGTGATGGACGAGCTGATCCGGCGCGGGGTGGTCGGCGACTTCCGCCACCCCGATGTGCTGCGCTTCGGCTTCACCCCGCTCTACACCTCCTTCGCGGACGCGGAGCGGGCGGCCCGGGTGCTCGGTGAGGTGCTGGGCGCGCTGCCGGATGTGGAGTCCGGGGCCGCCGGGTGAGCGTGGCGGACGAGGAACCGGCGCTGCTGGGGCTCGCCCCGGTGGCGCCGGACCGGACGGTGGCCTACGGGCCGCATCCGGACCAGATCGTCGATGTCTACGAGCCGCGGGCGGGCGACGGCGGGCGGGTGGCGGCCCGCGGCCCGCTGGTCGTCCTGCTGCACGGCGGGTTCTGGCGCGCGGCTTACGACCGCCGGCATCTCTCGCCGCTCGCCGCCGAGCTGGCCGGGCAGGGGCTGCCGGTCGCGCTGGCCGAGTACCGCAGGGTCGGTGCGGGCGGCGGGGCGCCGCAGACGTTCGAGGACGTCACGGCGGCCATCGGGGCCGCCCACGCGGCCCTGGCGAAGGACGCGGCGGACCCCGGCGTGGTCGTGGCCGGGCACTCCGCGGGCGGCCATCTCGCGCTGCTCGCCGCCGCCCGGCCCGGCACCCCGGTGACCCGCGTCCTCGTGGTCGCACCGGTCGCCGATCTGGCGCGCGCCCATGAGCTGGGGCTGAGCGACGGCGCGGTCGCCGAGCTGCTGGGCGACGCCCCCGGCCGTGCGGAACGCCTCGCCGCGGCCGACCCGGTGCGCCATCCGCCGCCGGGCATCCCGGTGACGATCCTGCACGGCACCGAGGACCCGGAGGTGCCGGTGGAGCTCTCCCGCCGCTACGCCGCGCGGCATCCCGGCGGCACGGACCTGCGCGAGCTGCCCGGCGTCGGCCACTACGCCCCCGTGACCCCCGGCAGCCCCAGCTGTCACACGCTCGTCGGCTGCCTGAGGCCACCCGCACCGACCACGTAGTACTTGAGGCGGACGCCCGCAGATCCCCACTGGTGAGGACGCCGCGGGGGCCCGGCGTTGCTTACCGTTGTCAGCGTGAACGAGACGACCCAGTCGCAGGACGCCCTGCGCTCGGAGGCACGGATAGCCCATGGCGCGCTGCACCGGCTGCGCCAGGACCTGTTCGTCGACGCCTTTGCCTTCCGCCCGCTGCCGCCGCTGGAGGACGCCAAGATCTCCCGCTGGGTGCCCTGGCTGCCGGAGCGGCTGCGGCGCTGGGCGCGCTGGCTGCCGCACCTGACCGTCGGTTTCTTCTCGCTGCTCGTCTTCCTGGCAGGGATGGCCGACTCCGGAACCGGATCGCTGCAAGGCCTCCTGGCCGCCGGCGTCGCCGTGCTGGTCGCCGCGGCGCCGCTGCTCACCCTCTTCCGCCCGGTGGGCGCCTACTGGCTGTCGCTGTTCGCGGCCGTCGTAGGGGGGTTCACCGCCCTGGTCTTCTCCCCGTTTGCCAGTGTCACGGGCTTCCCCACCCTCCTCGCGGTGATGGTCCTCGTGGTGCTGCGCACCCGGCCGCGGCTGGCCGTGGAGATGTGGCTGGTCACCTTTGGCGTGGTGGGGATCATCACCGCGGTCGTCGGCGCCGACATGGGCGATGTGCCGCCGGTGGCGGTCTTCTGCGGAGCGGTGCTGATAGCCGCCGCCGCGGTCCGGGCCTGGCGCGAGGAGCGCCGGCAGGTCGTCGAGACGCAGTCGGCCACCCAGGAGGAGCGCACCCGGCGCACGCTGCTGGAGGAGCGGGCCCTCATCGCCCGCGAACTGCACGACGTCGTCGCCCACCACATGTCCGTCATCGCCATCCAGGCCGAGGCGGCGCCCTACCGCGTCAAGGACACCCCGCCCGAGCTCGCCACGTCCTTCGCCACCATCCGGGAGAACGCCGTCGCCGCGCTCGCCGAGCTGCGCCGCATCCTCGGCGTGGTGCGCTCCGCCGACCCGGACGCCTTCGCCGAGAGCGACCCGGAGGCCCCGCAGCCGACGCTCAACAGCCTCGACTCGCTGCTGGACAGCGTCCGCAGCGCCGGGCTGGTCGTCGAGGCCGTGGTCACCGGTTCGCCCAGGCCGCTGCCGCAGGGCGTCGAGCTGTCCGCGTACCGGATCGTGCAGGAGGGGCTGAGCAACGCGCTGCGGCACTCGCCGGGCGCCGAGGCCCGGGTGGAGATCTCGTATGTGCTGGGCGGGCTGGGCGTGCGGATCGTCAACGGTGCGCCGAGCCGGCTGGCCAAGCCGTCCCCGGGGGCGGGGCACGGTGTGCTGGGAATGCGCGAGCGGGTACAAATGCTGGGCGGCGAGATGACGGCCGAGCCCACCGAGGACGGCGGCTTCGAGGTCGCGGCGTTCATCCCGGTGGCGAACACGGCGGGGCAGACCAAGACGGGGGGAAACCGGTCATGATCCGGGTATTGATCGTCGACGACCAGGTGATGGTCCGGGAGGGCTTCTCGGTCCTGCTCAACGCCATGCCGGACATGGAGGTCGTCGGGGAAGCGGTCGACGGCCGGGAGGCGGTGCGCAAGGTCGCGGTCCTCAAGCCCGATGTCGTCCTGATGGACATCCGGATGCCGGAGATGAACGGCCTGGAGGCGACCCGCGAGATCGTGGCCGCCGACGAGAGCGCCAAGGTCCTTGTGCTGACCACCTTCGACCTGGACGAATACGTCTACCAGGCGCTGCGTTCCGGGGCCAGCGGCTTCCTGCTCAAGGACGCCTCGGCCGGCCAGCTCGCCGAGGGCGTCCGGATCGTCGCCTCCGGCGAGGCGCTGCTCGCCCCGACCGTCACCAAGCGCCTGATCTCCGAGTTCTCCCGCCTCGGCACCCCCCGCGCCCCGGCCCAGGAGCGGATCGCCGACCTCACGGAGCGCGAGACCGAGGTCCTGGTGCTGGTCGCCCAGGGCCTGTCGAACGGGGAGATCGCCGAGCATCTGGTGGTCGCCGAGTCCACGGTGAAGACGCATGTCAGCCGCATCCTGGTGAAGCTGGGGCTGCGCGACCGCACCCAGGCCGCGGTGTTCGCGTACGAGGCGCGGCTGGTGACGCCGGGCGGCTGAACCGCCCCCGGGCGGGACGCGTGCGGGCCGCCCGGCGGGGGAGACCCCGGCCGGCGGCCCGGCACACCGCCTTACGGCTGGGGGATCTCCCGCACCAGCTTCGAGCTCCAGGGGCACCAGACCAGCCCGGGCAGGAACGGGCCGCCGGCCTCGTCCAGATGGTCCTCGACATAGGGCGTGGTGGCGTCACAGACCTCGATGGCGAAGTCGAAGAAGTCGATGGTCTCCGGGCGGAGATGGAAGCTCCAGCGCCAGTTGTACGGGGCGGTGCGCTTGTCGATCCGGCCGATGACATGGGGCTCGGAGCTGGTCGCGCCGCTCAGCAGATCCCGGGCGTGCTGGATCTTGCGCGGGTCGGTGATCTTGATGACGAATTCCGCGCGGGTGGCATCGGTCATCACGAAGTAGGCCGCCCCGTCGGCGCCGGTGCGCCCGGCGTCGCCGGTCTGCTTCCCCTGGGCCGGTCCGGCCGCCGTGACGGCGAGCAGTGCCGCCGCCGCGAGAATGCCGAGCTTGGTGGTGATGCGTCGCATGAACCCCTCCGGTGCCGCGGGTCGTGGTCACGACCGTGCGCACGGAAAGTAACGGCTGGATCACCAACAGCTCCAGAGTTACTGCGAGTTAACACACCGCCAGGTGAAATGGCGAACAGTGACTGGCGGTTGGTCACGGCATGTGCTGTATCCACAAGCTGTGGACAGCGAGAAGCCGGCGCGCCACCGCACCCGGCAGTGCGCCGCCGGAGTCCGCTACGGCTCCGACGGCGCACGTCTTCCGGGGCGGCCGGGCGACCGGCCGCCGGGGAGCGAGGGGCCGAGCCGGCCGAGGGCCGGACAGCCGCCGACGAGCGCCCAGATGGAGACCGTCGACCCGGATCGCGGGGGCGGATGTCATCGCCGTGGTCATAATTTGGAAGCTACGCTGGATTCACAAATTTGTGAAGTTAAGAAAGCGTATAAACTTGCGGGTGGGTGGCTCTGAGCAGGGGAGATGATGCGGATATGAGTGAGCAGCCAGCGCAGAGTGCGCACCGGACCGACGACGCCCGCCAGGACAGCGGCGAGAGCACCCGCGACGACGGAGCGGTCTCGCAGTTCGTCGAGCGGTTCGCCTCCCAGCTCGTCGACGCCGGGATGCAGCGGATGTCCGCGCGGGTCTTCGCCTGTCTGCTGGCCTCCGACTCCGGGGTGCTGACCTCGGCCGAACTCGGCGAGCGCCTCCAGGTCAGCCCGGCCGCCGTCTCCGGCGCGATCCGCTACCTCTCCCAGGTCGACATGGTCAGCCGGGAACGCGAGCCCGGCTCCCGCCGCGACCGCTACCGCGTGCACAGCGACCAGTGGTACGAGGCGCTGGCCCGCCGGGACAACGTCCTCACCCGCTGGGAGGGCACCCTGCGCGAGGGCGTCGACAGCCTCGGTGAGGACTCCCCGGCCGGCCGCCGGATCGCCGAGACGCTGATCTTCTTCGAGTTCCTCCAGACGGAGCTGACCGGGCTGCTCCAGCGCTGGCGCGAGCACCGCGACCAGCTGCGGGCCGACCTCGAAAGCGCGGGCCGCTGAGCCGCCGGCCGGGTCTCAGGCCCGCGGCAGCTGTAGCCGCCAGGCGGCCGGCTGCACGGTCCACGTACGGGTCCTGACCGGCCCGCCGACCAGGGCGTCCGCCCGGTAGTGGAAGTCCGCGCCGGACACCGTCACCGCCCGCGCACGGGCCCGCACCGGCCGCCCGCCGCCCGGCCAGTGCACCACGACCTCGGCCAGCTCCCGGCCGTCCGCGGTCCCCGGCCGCGGCCCCTCCGCCCCGGTCCGTCCGCCGGGCACCACCGACACCCCGCGCACCGGCCGGTCCAGATCCGCCAGCAGCACCCCGTCCGCCTCGATCCGCAGCCGCTGCCCCGGCACCCGGCCCCGCCGGGCGCCCAGTCCCGCCGCCGGTGCGGCCAGCATCGCCAGCGCCGTACGGGCCGTCTTGGCGGCGGGCTTCCACCACGGCCGCGGTCCGTCCAGGCCGTCCGCCAGACCGCCCCGGCCGCCCAGGGCCTCGGCCGGGTCCACGGGAGCCGGCGGCGGCGCCGGGGCCGGCACATACGCCCCGTGCCCCAGCCGGGTCGCCGCGCTCCCGCAGGGGATGCGCAGGCCGCCCAGCACGATGCCGTCGCTGTCGTCCGTGAGCAGATCCATCGGCCGCTCCCCGCCGTCCAGGACGGCCCGCGCGGCGGCCACCGTGTCCGTGGGGACGCCCAGCGCGCGGCTCAGCGCGACCGCGGCCGGCGCACCCACCGGGACCATCGACAGCGGTACCGCGGCCAGCTCGCGTTCCTTGTGCAGCAGGCCCACCACCCGCAGCAGCGTCCGGTCGTCACCGATCACCACCGGCCGCCGGTGGCCCCGCCGGGCGAGCATCCGCCCGAATTCCTCCGGCCCCTCCGGCAGGCAGATTTTCGCGCCCGCGCCCGCACACAGGACATCCTTCGCGATCCGCACGGACTCGCCGTCCGTACTGCGGGCGACCGGGTCGATGACCACGAGCAGGGGGTACCCCCGAACGGAGTCCACAGGAGAGTGCCCAGAAGGCTGCGCCGACACCTCGGTCCTTCCTCAGGTAGCATCTCGGTGCAAGAGCCCCTTGCGCTATTGCGCCAGGGGCTTCGTCTATTCCGGGGCACCGGTCCGACGGCTCTAGTGATGACGTACGCGTGAACAGGCACGCCGACGCCATCCACGCACGTTGGACATGCCCCGCCCGGAAGGGGTGTACGCCTGTGCCCGCACTTGTGCTGCTCGGTGCTCAGTGGGGTGATGAGGGCAAGGGAAAGGCCACCGACCTGCTCGGTGGATCCGTGGACTATGTGGTGCGCTACCAGGGCGGCAACAACGCCGGCCACACGGTCGTCGTCGGCGACCAGAAGTACGCACTGCACCTTCTCCCTTCCGGAATCCTCTCGCCGGGGTGCACCCCGGTCATCGGCAACGGCGTCGTCGTGGACCCGGCGGTCCTGCTCTCCGAGCTGAGCGGACTCAACGAGCGCGGCGTCGACACGTCCAAGCTGCTGCTCAGCGGTAACGCGCATCTGATCACGCCGTACAACATCACCGTCGACAAGGTGACGGAACGGTTCCTCGGCAAGCGGAAGATCGGCACCACCGGCCGCGGCATCGGCCCGACCTACGCCGACAAGATCAACCGCGTCGGCATCCGCGTCCAGGACCTCTACGACGAGTCGATCCTCATCCAGAAGGTCGAGGCGGCCCTCGAGGTCAAGAACCAGCTGCTGACCAAGCTCTACAACCGTCGCGCCATCGAGGCCGGCCAGGTCGTCGAGGAGCTGCTGGGCTACGCCGACCAGATCAAGGGCTATGTCGCCGACACCACCCTGATCCTCAACAAGGCGCTCGACGACGACAAGGTCGTGCTCTTCGAGGGCGGCCAGGGCACGCTGCTGGACATCGACCACGGCACGTACCCCTTCGTCACGTCCTCGAACCCGACCGCGGGCGGCGCCTGCACGGGTGCGGGCGTCGGTCCCACGAAGATCAGCCGCGTCATCGGCATCCTCAAGGCCTACACGACGCGCGTCGGCGCCGGTCCGTTCCCGACCGAGCTCTTCGACGAGGACGGCGAGGCACTGCGCCGCATCGGCGGCGAGCGCGGCGTCACCACCGGCCGGGACCGCCGCTGCGGCTGGTTCGACGCGGTCATCGCCCGCTACGCCACCCGCGTCAACGGTCTGACGGACTTCTTCCTCACCAAGCTCGACGTGCTCACCGGCTGGGAGCAGATCCCGGTCTGTGTCGCGTACGAGATCGACGGCAAGCGCGTCGAGGAGCTGCCGTACTCGCAGAGCGACTTCCACCACGCCAAGCCGGTCTACGAGATGCTGCCGGGCTGGTCCGAGGACATCACCAAGGCCAAGACCTTCGCGGACCTCCCCAAGAACGCCCAGGCGTACGTCAAGGCGCTGGAGGAGATGTCCGGCGCCCCGATCTCCGCGATCGGCGTCGGCCCCGGCCGCGACGAGACGATCGAGATCAACTCGTTCCTGTCGTAGGGACACCTCCGGGGGACCTCCGCGGTCCCCCGGAACACCGCAGCAGCCGCGCGGTTACTTCACCCTGGAGTAGCCGCGCGGCTGTCTGTCGTCGCCCAGGAACTCGCGGTGCAGCGTGCCGTCGGGGCCCAGGCTGAGCACGGACGTGCTGCTCGGTGCGCAGCCGGGCGCGGCCCGGTCGACGACCGACGGGCCGACGGTCAGCTTGCCGCCCTCGGCCGCGTAGAGGGCGGCGTGCGCCGTGCAGCGGCCGCCACGGCCCATGACGACGGCGGTGAGGACCGTGCTGCCCGCCGGGGCCTGTTTGACGGTCAGCTGCTGGGTGCCGTAGCCGTCGTCGTTCGGCCGCCGCCAGGTGCCGAGGAAGCCCTCCGGGACGGTGCCGGCGGCCGGCGCGACGCGGTGCAGGGTCGCGGTGCGCCCGGCCGCGGCCCAGGTCAGGGTGCCGGCGGCGCCCTCCTCCAGGGTGTGTTCGCCCAGCGCGGCGCAGCGGCCGGCCGGCACGGACCGGACGACCGTGGTGTCCAGCCGCAGCGCGGGGTGCCCGTCCTGCCGGGTGACGGACACCAGCTTGGCGTCGCTGCGGCATTCGTAGGTCGCGCCGAGGCTGGTGCTGTTCGCGACCACCTCGCCGACCTTGCCGTGGGTGATCACGAACCGCCGCTGCTGCCCGGTGGGTTCCCCGTCCCGCAGCACCGGCCCCGACCAGGTGCCGATGTAGCCGGCCGGGATGTCGGACGCGCTGTCCTCGGCGCCCGCGCCCTCGCTCAGCAGCGGCACCGCGGCGGCGGCCGTGGCGGCCGCGAACACGGCGGTGGCGATGACCGGAAGCCATCGACGGCGGCGGCGCCGCTCGGTCGCGGTGGGCGGCGGGGGCACCGCCGGGGTGGGCGTGACCTTGGTGGTCACCATCGTCGGCGGGTGGCCTCCGGGCGGGGTGTCGGTGTCCAGGAGGAGGACGGCGTGCTGCCCCAGGCGCGCGATCAGCTCGGCCGGCAGCCAGGGAGCCGCCGACCGGCCGCCGGGCGCCGGCCCGAGGCGCTCGGCGAGCTGCTCCGGGGTGGGCCGCGCCGCCGGGTCCTTGGCCAGGCAGTCCAGGATCAGCCCGCGGATCCCGTCGGGTGCCGCGGCCAGGTCGGGCTCCTCCCGCGCGATCTTGAACATCACCGCATGCACGCCCGAAGCGGGATTGCCGAACGGCTGCCGCCCGGTGGCCGCGTACGCCAGCACCGACCCCACACAGAACACATCGCTGGCCGGGCCGACGCGGTGCCCCTGGACCTGCTCGGGCGACATGAAGCTGGGCGAGCCGACCACCGTGCCGGCCCGCGTCTGGGTCTGCTCCCCGACCGCGTCCAGGGCCCGCGCGATCCCGAAGTCGATGACCCGCGGCCCGTCGATGGTGAGCAGCACGTTGGACGGCTTGAGGTCGCGGTGCACCAGCCCGACGCCATGGATGTCGCGCAGTGCGCAGGCCAGCCCATAGGCCAGCCGCCGCAGCGAATCCTCCGGCAGCGGGCCGTAGTCGCCCTGGCGGACGTACGACCCGACGACCTGGCTCAGGGTGGGGCCCGCGATGTAACCGGTGGCGACCCAGGGGACATCGGCCTCGGTGTCGGCGTCCAGCACCGGCGCGGTCCAGCGCCCGCCGACCCGCCGCGCGGCCGCGACCTCGGCGCGGAAGCGGTCCCGGAACTCCTCCTCCGCGGCGAGTTCGGCCTTCACCAGCTTCACGGCGACGGTCCTGCCGCCCTCGGAACGGGCGAGGTAGACCCGCCCCATCCCGCCACTGCCGAGACGGCTGAGCAGCCGGTAGTCCCCGATCCACGGCGGATCGTCGGCGGTCAGCCCGCGCAGGCCGTCCATCCGGGCACCCTCCCCTTTTCGTTCCGTGCCGGAGACGCGCTCCGGCAGCGGCTTTCCTCTGAGCCTAGGCGGACCGGGATCGCGCCACGGCCCACAGCGCGTTACGACGGGAGAACGATCGAGGGGTGACGGGGGAACGACGGGCGGGTGACCAGGGAGGACGGCTGAACTGCCGGTTTCGGCGGGCGGCCGGACGCCGCGTCAGCTCGTCCCCGGCGGTCGTCGCTCTGCCCAACACCCCCTGACGTCACGGCCGTTGTCCGCCCGGACGGCCGTCGCCTCGCCAGGGCGCCCCACCCCGTTTCGCCGGTCGGCCTCACCCCGTCTTCGTGGGCGTCATTCCGGTCCTGTGGTACGTCAGCGCCTTCCCGTCGTCGGAGACGCGGCGCAGCTTTCCACCCACCATCTCCAGGGTGCTCGGCTCGCCGGGGCTGCAGCCGTCCGCTCCGGAGACCACCGTGGACGGGCCGAGGCGGACCGGGGGACCGGCGCTGGTCAGGGTGGCCGCGAAGGTGCAGCGGAAGGAGGGCCCGGTCGCCGTCATGGTCAGCACGGTGTCGCCGGTCGTGCCCTGGGTGAGCGTGAGGCGCCTGCCATTGAGGGCGGAGCCGCCGACCGTCGTCTCCCAGGTGCCCAGGTAGTCCGCGGGGAGGCCCCCGTGCACGGCGGACTGCGACGCGGCCCCGCGGTCCCCGTCCTCCGTCCGTACGCCGTCACCGCCGTTGTTGAGCACGGCGTACGCGGTGACCGCGCCGGCCCCGGCCAGCGCCAGCGCGACCGCGGTGACCAGGGCGGCCCGGGCACCCCGGCGGCGGCGCGGCGCCGCGGCGGGGGCGGCCGCCGGGGCCGCCACCGCGTGGCCGTGCTGCTCGTGGGAGCCCTGCGGCGCGTACGAAGCCGGCCCCGGCGTGACGGGACCGGGCGGCGGCGGGGTGCGGTCCGCCGCGCCGGTACGCGAGACGGCGGTGGGCAGCGCATGCACCCCGAGGGCCTCGGAGGCGGGCGACGGCGCCGCGGCCGTGGCGCCGGCCCGGTCACCGCCCGCCGCCGGGAAGTCCTGCGGGTCCTCCGCCTCCAGCAGCTCGACGGCATGCCGTCCCAGCCGGGCGATCAGCGCCCCCGGCAGCCATGGTTCGCCGTCCGCGCCCGGCCCGTCCCCGGCGCCGCTCTCCGCCCTCTCCACCAACTGCGCGGGCGTGGGCCGCTGTTCCGGATCCTTGGCCAGGCATGCGGAGATCAGCGCGCGCAGCCCCTCGGGGACCGCGGAGAGGTCCGGCTCCTCCTGGGCGATGCGGTACATCATGGCGGCCGCGATGCTGTCGGCCGTGCCGAACGGCTGCCGCCCGGTGGCCGCGTAGGCCAGCACGGACCCGAGGCAGAAGACATCGCAGGCCGGGGTCAGCGGCGCACCGCGCACCTGCTCCGGCGACATGAAGCCCGGCGAGCCGACCGACGCGCCGGTACGCGTCACCCCGCTGCCGGTGACCGCCTCCAGGGCCCGCGCGATCCCGAAGTCGATGACCCGCGGCCCGTCGATGGTGAGCAGCACATTGGACGGTTTGAGGTCGCGGTGGATGATCCCGGCCTCATGGATCGCGCCCAGCGCACGGGCCAGCCCGGCGGCCAGGATCCGCACACTCCGCTCGGGCAGCGGAATGCCGCGGGCGCCGATGACCTGCTGGAGCGAGGGGCCCGCGATGTACCCCGTGGCGACCCAGGGGGTCTCGGCCTCGGTGTCCGCGTCCAGGACGGGCGCCGTCCACTCCCCGCCGACCTGCTGCGCGGCCCGTACCTCCTGCCGGAAGCGGGTCCGGAACTCCTCCTGGCCGGCCAGTTCCGCACGCACCAGCTTGACCGCGACCGTACGGCCACGGTCCGAACGGGCCAGGAACACCCGGCCCATACCGCCCTCACCGAGCCGCCCCAGCAGCCGGTAGTCCCCGATCCGCCCCGGATCCTGCGCCCTCAGCGGCCGCAGCCCTCCGGGCCGCCCGGCCCCTCCCTGCTTCCCCGTCCGTATCAGCCGTTCCATCGTCCCGTCGCCCTTTCCCCCGCAGCCGCCCCACGGGCGCGTGGACGCCGGCGCCTTGGCACCCGGTGCTGTCCACAGCCCGCTCCCCCGCGGTGGAGGATACCGAGCAGCCGCCGCGCCCCCATAGGCCGTCGGCCCTTACGCCCCGGCGTCCGGCGGGGAATCGGGCGGACCGGGCAACGCGTCCAGCGCCCCCGACAGCTCCTCCAGCGCCGCCGTGACCCGCCGGAACCCGTCCGTCCCGCCGAGCTGTTCACGCAGCCGGGCGGCGAACTCCCCGTGGCCGGGGGCGATCCGGGCGACCGCGGCCCGGCCCTCCTCGGTCGGGGCGAGGAGCTTCGCGCGGCGGTGCGCCGGATTCGGCCGGTAGACGGCCAGCCCGCGGTCCACCAGGAGGTCGGCGATGCGCTGCACGCTCTGACGGGTGATGCCCATGACGCGGGCGATCCCGGCGACGGACAGCGGTTCGGGCAGTACGGCGCCCAGGACCTGCCACCAGGCCGCGGTCAGCCCGGCCGGGCGGGCCAGGCCGTCCGCGACGGAAAGGAACTGGCCGTTGAGCCGGAAGACGGCAAGGGCGGTACGGCTGAGGAGTTCCGGAGCCTCGGGGCCCTCGGGCGCCGGGGACGCGTCGGTCCGGGGCCCGCTCATACGGCCCCGTCCTCGGAGCCGTCCGTTCCCGCCGTCATCAAAACGGGGAAGGCCTCGGCGTCGGAGTGGGCGAACAGGCGGTACCAGGCGTCGAGGATCCGCGGCTCCATGACGCCGAGTTCGGCGAAGATCTCCCGGGCGAAGGCCACCGGCTCGGTCGGCCCCGCGGTGATCAGACCGCCGGCGCGCACCGCATCGGCCTCGCGGTAGTGGTCGCCGCCCCGGTAGCCCGGCTGCGCGGCGAGGTACGGGGCGGCGCCGCTGGTGTGCGGACGGTCGTCCAGCATGCCTTCCCGGGCCAGCCCCGCGGTCGCCCCGCAGATCGCCGCGACCGGCACCCCGGCGGCCAGGAACTCCCTGGCCTTGGCGGCGAACGGCAGCAACTCCTCGCCGGAGTCCCACAGGTGGGCGCCCGGCAGGATCAGCAGCGCACTGTCCTCGGGGCGCAGCGCGTCGAGCGCGAGACCGGGCACGATCCGCTGCCCGCCCATGGTCGTCACCGGCCGGCCGGTGGTGGCCGCGACGGTGACCACGTCGTACGGGCCCTGCGCCGCACGGAAGTAACTGCCGCTGCGGAGGTGGCCGATGGCGTGGCCGTACTCCCAGTCCGCGAGCGTGTCGTAGGCGGCGAGATGCACGGTGCGCGGATTCATGAGAGCTCCCTCGGCCGACGGCGGACTCCCGGCCCACCGTTCCCTGTTGCCTCTACGACAGCATCCTGTCCTTACGACAGCATGCTGTCAACAATGCCCACGCACACCAGGCCGACTTTGGCCGGGATACGTCGCCGACGGATGTCTCTTTCCACGTCCCGGAACTTCCCAGGGGGTGCAGCACGTAGAACGCCTACCGAGCCAACCGGCACACACCACCAGCTCCCACCACCCCGCACGCAGACGACAGCACAGCGCCACCCCGGCCCCCCCGCACGCTCCCCCTCCTTCCCTCCGCCGTCCCCAAGGAGCCCGTGTGATCCCCGCCGTACGCGCCCTCGCCCGTGCCGCCATGGCCGCGCGCCCCGTGCCGCTCGCCGAGGTCCAGGCCCGCGCCGAACTCCCCACTCGCTTCGACCGCAGCTATCTCGTCCCGGTCGAGGTCTTCGCCGCCTTCGCGGCCGAACTCACCGGCCGCCGCCGGCCGGGCGGCCCGTTCGCGGCGCTGTGCATCAACGGGCGCCGCTGGTTCCGCTACCACTCCGTCCACTACGACACCCCCGATCTCCGGTCCTTCCACGACGCCCGGCAGGGCCGCGGCCGGCGCTACCGGATCCGCGAGCGGCGCTACGCGGACACCGGGGAGCGGCAGTTCGAGATCAAGCTGACGGGGCGGCGCGGCGAGACGGTCACCCACCGCCGGCCGCTGCTGCCGGACGCCGCGGCCCTCGACGCGGCCCCGCGCGGTTTCCTCGCCGCCGTACTGGACCGCTCCTACGGCCTCGCGGCCCCCGCCCACCTGCTCCGCACCGTCGAGACCGAATACCTCCGGGCCACCTTCGTCGCGGACGGCCAGCGCATCACCTGCGATGCGGCGCTGCTGTGCCGGGACCCGGCGACCGGCCGGACGTTACGGGCCGACGGCGGGCTGCTCCTCGTCGGGACCCGGACCGCCGGCCGGCCGACGGAGGCGGACCGGCTGCTGGCGGGCTTCGGCATACCGGCCGCCGGATTCACCAAGTACTGCGGGGGGTTGTCGGCGCTGCGCCCGGATCTGGTCGGCGGGCACTGGCCGGGCGCGGTACGGACGGCGTTCCCCGCCGCGGCCCGGCGGCTGCCGCCCGGACCACCCCCTGGAGTTTCCTCCAGCCCGTAGACACTCTGTCCGCGCGCGTGGTGAGCGCCATACACACTGTCGGTACCGGGCGCCGGGCCGCGCTCCCTAGGCTGAGCGCGTTCGCCGCGACCGTTCCCACGGCGGACCCGAGCGACCCGATCCGAGGTACTGACCGTGACCACGACGCCCTCCGCTTCCGCCGCCGACCCCGCTGCCGGGGCCGCCGTGAAGGCCGCCGACCGCGCGCACGTCTTCCACTCCTGGTCCGCGCAGGGCCTGATCGACCCGCTGCCGATCGCCGGCGCCGAGGGGTCGTACTTCTGGGACTACGACGGCAACCGCTACCTGGACTTCTCCTCGCAGCTGGTCAACACCAACATCGGCCACCAGCACCCCAAGGTCGTCGCGGCGATCCAGGAGCAGGCCGCGAAGCTGTGCACCATCGCGCCCGGATTCGCGGTGGACGTCCGGTCCGAGGCCGCCCGGCTGGTCGCCGAGCGCACCCCCGGCGACCTCGACAAGATCTTCTTCACCAACGGCGGCGCGGAGGCCGTGGAGAACGCGGTCCGGATGGCCCGGCTGCACACCGGCCGCGCCAAGGTGCTGTCCGCCTACCGCTCGTACCACGGCGCCACCGCCACCGCGATCAACCTGACCGGCGACCCCCGCCGCTGGCCCTCCGACACCGCCTCGGCGGGCGTGATCCACTTCTGGGGCCCGTTCCTCTACCGCTCCGCCTTCCACGCCGAGAACGAACAGCAGGAGTGCGAGCGCGCCCTCGCGCACCTGGAGCAGACCATCGCCTTCGAGGGCTCGCAGTCGATCGCGGCGATCATCCTGGAGACCGTCCCCGGCACCGCCGGGATCATGGTCCCGCCGGCCGGCTACCTCGCCGGGGTCCGCGAGATCTGCGACCGCCACGGCATCGTCTTCATCCTCGACGAGGTCATGGCGGGCTTCGGCCGCACCGGCCACTGGTTCGCCGCCGACCACTTCGGCGTCACCCCCGACCTGCTGACCTTCGCCAAGGGCGTCAACTCCGGCTATGTCCCGCTGGGCGGCGTCGCGATCAGCGCCGAGATCGCCGCCACCTTCGACCAGCGCCCCTACCCGGGTGGCCTGACCTACTCCGGCCACCCGCTGGCCTGCGCCTCCGCCGTCGCCACCATGAACGCGATGGCCGAGGAGCGGATCGTGGAGAACGCCGCCGACATCGGCGAGCGGGTCATCGGCCCCGCGCTCCGCGAGATCGCCGAACGCCACCCGTCCGTCGGCGAGATCCGCGGCCTGGGCGTCTTCTGGGCCCTGGACCTGGTCAAGAACAAGGAGACCCGCGAACCGCTGGTCCCCTACAACGCCGCCGGCGCCGCCAACGCTCCGATGGCCGAATTCGCGGCGGCCTGCAAGCGCGGCGGTCTGTGGCCGTTCGTGAACATGAACCGGACGCATGTCGTCCCGGCCTGCACGGTCACCGAGGCCGAGGCCAAGGAGGGCCTGGCCGCCCTCGACGAGGCCCTGACGGCGGCCGACGCCCACACCGTCTGAGGCCGGCGCCGCTCCCGCCCGGCGACCGGAACCGCAGGTCACGGGCGTGCCGCACGGCATGCTCACGGCAACCTCGGGCAGCGAACCGGAGCGGCCCTCGCCTATCGTGGGCGGGGGCCGCACCCATCTGCGCGGTCAGGCACGTCGAAGGAGACGCACACGATGGCCGCCGGCGGAGACAGCTCAGTCATACGACGCAGCACCCTGCGCCAGCAGATCGCCGACGCCCTGCGCGACGAGGTCCTGGCCGGCCGGCTGCCGTCCGGCCACCCCTTCACCGTCAAGGAGATCGCCGAGCAGTACGGCGTCTCCGCCACACCGGTGCGCGAGGCGCTGCTCGACCTGTGCGCCCAGGGCCTGCTCGACGTCGAACAGCACCGCGGCTTCAGGGTGCACGCCTTCACCGCCGATGACTTCCGCGCCATGGTCGAGGCCCGCACCCTGGTCATCGAGGGCATCTTCCGCAGCGGAGCCGACCAGGCCCTGCGCGCCACCGCCGCCGGGGTGCTGATCTCCATCCGGCGCCGCGCCGACGAGGCCGAACGGGCCGCGCGGGCCGGCGACCTGGACGTGCTGATCGGCTACGACCTGCGCTTCTGGCGCGAGCTGAGCGGCATCGTGAACAACGCCTACATCAGCGACTTCCTCGACCGGATCCGCGTACAGACCTGGATGTTCGCGGTCCCGCTGCTGCGCCGCGAAGCCGACCTCAAGGGGCTGCTGTGGCACGGCCACAGCGCGCTGGCCGACGCCCTGATCCAGCACGACCTGGGCACCGCCCAGCGGCTGATCGCCGAGTACAACGAGCACTCCCTCGCTCTCGTCGGAACGCGCGGCTAGCACTACGCTGTCCCGACCATCGGCCGTAATGGGCCGTACCCGTAGCTGTACGTGCGCCGGTGTCCCCGTCCCCGACCGGAAGCGAGCCCACACTCGTGGCATGTGACCTGTGGCTGGTACCCCTCGTCGATGTGCTGTGCCACAGCCCCGACAACCCGTTCTCCGAAGAGATCGCCGCCTACGACAAGGCCCTGACGGAAGCGGGCCTGCCACCGGTCCCGGTCTTCAGCTATATGCCCGGCCTCTCCGGTGACGTCGCCCCGGTCGCCGGCTTCGACTACGACGCCCTGCACTTCCTGCGCCGCGCCTACCTGCTGCGGCTGTGCGGCCTGGAGGTGACCCCGGTCGACGAACTGGGCGGCGACTACGAGCAGTTGCTGGAGATGTTCGAGGCCACCGCCCAGCAGTCCCACCTGGTGTGGCACTACGACCACGCGGGCGCGT
Source organism: Streptomyces platensis (assembly GCF_008704855.1). Taxonomy (NCBI): domain Bacteria; kingdom Bacillati; phylum Actinomycetota; class Actinomycetes; order Kitasatosporales; family Streptomycetaceae; genus Streptomyces; species Streptomyces platensis. Next base: position 4,209,346 of record NZ_CP023691.1, on the reverse strand, counting down.
ACGTCCCGGTCGACTTCCCGCACCCCCTGGCCAACGACGAGCTCCTGGAGGGCGGCGGCCCGCTCGGCTCCTCCCACGGTCTGCTGCGCGACCTCGAACTGGTCGCGCCATCCCTGGGCATCGATCCGGCCAATCCCCCCGCCGCCCCCGCCCCACCGGCCGGCCCCACCTCCCTGGAGGAACGGGCCACCGCCACCCCCCTGGACCACAGCCCCTACGCCCGAGAACGCCACGTCTGGCTCGGCCTCCACGCCGCCGCCACCCGAAGCCTCAGCCAAGGCTCCATGATCGTCTTCAGCTGACCCACCCGCAGCCACCCACCCACGAACACCCCCACCGGCCCTCACCCACCCCCAACGGGAGGGGACGGGCCGGAGGGGCAGGGGTGTGGGACGTAAAGCGAAGCAGTCCCACACCCCTGCCCCGGAGGCCCGTCACCGCACCCACAGCCCCGCGCAGCGGACAAGGCCCGCCGCAGGCGAAACGGCGGGGAAGCCACCCCGCAACCAAGCCACAGCCCCGCGCAGCGGACCCCGGCCCGCCGCAGGCGAAACGGCGGGGGCACCGCGCAGCGGGCCACAAACGGCGAGTAACCCCCACGGCGGGAAAGCCGAAATCGTGGGAAGCCTCACCCCGGCGGCCGCTGCCGAGGCATATTCGGCCGCGGCCGATACCCCGTGAACCGCCCCGGCGCAGCCGGCTCGGGGCGCGGCACCACGGCGGGAGAGCCGACAACGTGGTCCGAAGCAAACCGCAGCGAACCGGCCCGGAATTCCGCCATCCAGTCGGCCGTTTCGGCCCGCACCAGCTCGCCGAGGTCCTCGTTGAAGCGCCGCAGTACGCCCAGGCAGCGCTCCGCCGCCTCGCCCGCCGTGCCCTCGGCCGGCCCGAGCACTTCCCGTACGCTCTCGGTCGCCCAGTCGAACTGGAGCGCCTCCAGCCGCCGGTGAATCGCCTGCGCGGTCGCCAGGTCCCGCATCCATCCGGCGGTCACCCCGAAATACCGGTCGCCGCCCACACACACCGCGGCCAGCAGCAGCGACAGACAGCCCCAGGACGCGCCGCCCTCCCAGACCCCGGCGAGATCCAGCAGCGGCAGCGCCCCGCCGACCGTCATCGCGGCTGCGGCGCCCAGCCGCAGTAACCGTGCGCCGCGGCGCTTGGCCACCCGGTCGTGCAGGTACCAGTCGGCGGCGCGCAGTGCGCCTTGCTCGGTCCAGAGGTAGAGCGCGTCCAGACGGTCGGCCGGTTCGCCCCAGTCGCCGAGCGGGAAGACCCGTCCGGTGAGATCCCGGCGGCCGGGCCCGCCGCTCTCCCGCTGGGGGCGGTGGCTCTCCCGAGGGGGTCCCTCGGGCTGCATCTCCGGCTGACTCACCCGTGCACTCCCTCTCTACGCTCTCTACAGATACGTGCGGTGCACGCGTGACATCGGGGACGGCCGTTGCGCGCAGTCCCCTTTCCTACCGCCGAACGGCTGGCGTCGGCCCCACGATCGCGCTCTTTCCGCCCGGAAGTGGTGCGGGATCGGGTATAAGGCCGCCGGGCATCTCACCCGAAAGAGTGGCCAACGCGGTGACGCACAGTTTCCAGCCGCCGCGGCGCCGGCCGCCTGCCGGGCCCGGCCGACGTCGGGACGGCCGGGGCTCTCGTCTAGGCTGCCCCCGTGAAGGTCCTCGTCATCGGCGGCGGCGCCCGCGAACACGCCCTGTGCCGCTCTCTGTCCCTCGACCCCGACGTCACCGCGCTGCACTGCGCTCCCGGCAACGCCGGCATCGCCGAGGTGGCCGAATTGCACGGGGTCAACGCCCTCGACGGCCAGGCCGTCGCCGAACTCGCCGCCGGCCTGAAGGCCGACCTGGTCGTGGTCGGTCCCGAGGCCCCCCTGGTGGCGGGCGTCGCGGACGCCGTACGCGACCGCGGCATCCCGGTCTTCGGCCCCTCGGCCGAGGCCGCCCAGCTGGAGGGCTCCAAGGCCTTCGCCAAGGACGTGATGGCCGCCGCGGCCGTCCCCACGGCCCGCAGCTATGTCTGCACCACCCCGGAAGAGATCGACGAGGCCCTGGACGCCTTCGGTGCGCCGTACGTCGTCAAGGACGACGGACTGGCGGCTGGCAAGGGTGTCGTCGTCACCGAGGACGTCGAGGCCGCCCGCGCCCACGCGCTGGCCTGCGACCGGGTCGTCATCGAGGAGTTCCTCGACGGCCCCGAGGTCTCCCTCTTCGCGGTCACCGACGGCGAGACCGTCGTCCCGCTCCAGCCCGCCCAGGACTTCAAGCGGGCCTACGACGGCGACGAGGGCCCCAACACCGGCGGCATGGGCGCGTACAGCCCGCTGCCCTGGGCCGACCCCAAGCTGGTCGACGAGGTCATGGCCACCGTGCTCCAGCCCACCGTCGACGAGCTGCGCCGCCGTGGCACCCCGTTCTCCGGGCTGCTCTACGCGGGCCTGGCGATCACCTCGCGCGGGGTCCGCGTGATCGAGTTCAACGCGCGCTTCGGCGACCCGGAGACCCAGGTCGTCCTCGCCCGCCTCAAGACCCCGCTCGCCGGCCTGCTGCACGCCGCGGCCACCGGCACCCTCGCCACCTTCCCGCCGCTGCGCTGGAGCGACGGCGCGGCGGTCACCGTCGTCATCGCGTCCCACAACTACCCGGACACCCCGCGCACCGGCGACCCGATCGACGGTCTCGCCGACGTCGTGGCGCAGGACGCCCCCAAGGCGTACGTCCTGCACGCCGGCACCAAGCGCGACGACTCCGGCGCGGTGCTCAGCGCGGGCGGCCGGGTGCTGTCCGTCACCGCCACCGGCTCGGACCTCACCACCGCCCGGCAGCGCGCCTACCGTGCCGTGGACCGGATCTCCCTGGACGGTTCCCAGCACCGCACGGACATCGCCGCCAAGGTCGCGGACGAGGCCGCGGGCGCCTAGCGCGCAGGGCCGCGACGAGGCGCGGGGTGCCTGGACGGGCCCCGCGCGTCCGTCGCGGCGGGTGACATCTCCCCTGGGACACATGGCACATACCGTGGCATATGCCTCAGGCCTGTGGGTGCAGACCGGGCCGAATCGCCCGCGGCCCGTACCCTTCCGACACCGGTTCCCGGCTTTGCCCAAAGCCATTCCATCGAGTGACCGCACCCAGTAACCGGCTGACGAGACGAAAACCCCCAACTAGGGTGCCGCGCAAGCGTCCTGTGGTGGCCGGGCCGGATTCCGGCACGGCGATCACGGCGGCGTCCGGCAAGTGGCTCACCGGCATTGCGATGTCAGTGGCCGGTGCCACAGTGGGTGGGGAATGAGCTCGCTCCGCACAACGCGCAATTCTCGTACGTCCGTCCCGTGTTCTCTCCGTCCGGCTCTTCAGGACAGCAGGGGGTGTACAGGCTCGTGGCAAGTCCGGAAACAGGCGTCCTGGCGGCGCGTGCCCGCGCCCTCGCCGTGCTGCGGATCCGCAGCACCGCGCTGGCCGTGGCACTGCTGCCCGCGGCCGTGGCCGTGGTGCTGCTCGCCGGCCGGGCGACCGGCCATCTCGGCGCGGGCCCGGGCTGGGACCTCGCCCGCTGGATCGCCGGCGGCCTCGCGGTGCTCAGCCTGCTGCTGGCCGCGCTGGTCGCCGTGGTCGTCGCGCGCGCCCGGCCCGCCCTCAGCCCGTCCGTCCCGATCTCCGAGAAGTCGGCCCCCGATCTCTACCGCCTGGTGCGCGATCTCGCCGACCGCCTGGAGGTCCCCGCGCCCTCCGCCATAGCGCTCACCCCGGACTGCGACAGCTGGCTCGAGGACCGTACGCACCGCGCCCACGGCCCGCCCCGCCGCATCAAGAGACGGGCCGATGGGGAACGCCGGGTGCCCGAGGCGCCGGTCCTGGTCATCGGCTCGCCGTTCCTGTGGTGGATGCGGGTCGCCGAGCTGCGCGCCCTGCTGGCCCCGGTTGTCGCCGGCACCGGCCCGTCCGCGCACCCCGACATAGCTGCCGCCCGCCGCTTCATCCGTGGTCTGGACGCCGCGGTCGCGGTCTCCGCCCGCGCCCGGCGCCCGGTGCGGGGCCTCCCGCTCCGCTTCGTCGGCCGGGTGGCGCGGCTGCTGCTCCGAGCCGGCCGCGAACACGCCACGATCATGGAACGGGCCGTCGCGGCCGCCGCCTCCGAGCGCGCCCAGACAGTGGACTACGGCCTGCGGATCGTCGCCCAGGAGCAGGTCGGCCTCGCGTACGCGGGCTGGGACCGGCTGCTGACCCGGGTCGCGCTGCCCGCCTGGCGGATGGGCCGCTGGCCGTCCCGGCTGGACGCCGGAGTGGTCTCCGCGCTCACCGAGCTCTCCCGCCGGGACCGCCTCGCCGACGGCTTCGCCTCCCGTCTCGGCGAGCGCCCCGCCTGCGACCTCCTGGAGGAGCCGGGCGCCATCGACCGCGCCGCCTCGCTGCTGGCCGCCCGCCTCTTCCACGGCGGCCCGGCCGAGCCGGGGCCCGACTGGTCGCCGGTCGGCTGGAACCAGTACCCGGAAGAGGTCGTGGACCGGAAATGGCGCCTGGAGGCCGCCCGCCTCCACCGCGTACTCGACAACCTCCCGGCGACCGCGCTCCCGGCGGCCCCACCCGCACCGGCGGCGGCCCCGGCCCAGGACCCGGCCCCCGCCGCCCCGCCCCTCTCGTACGCCCGCACCGCCGCCCGTACGCCCGGCCACCACCCGCCGGATCGCCGACCGGCCGACGAGCCCGCCACCGGCCCGCTCGCCGGCGAGCCCGCCATGGGCCCGCCCGCCACCGGCCGCCGCGAGGAACAGCCGCTTGCCCCGGCCCCCGGCCCGACCCTGGCCCGCGTCATCGACCGGCTCACCCACGACGCGTGCGCGGGCGATCTCGTCGCCGCCCGGCTGGGGGCGGAGGTCGAGCGCGAGGAGCGGGAGGAGGCGGCCCGCCAGGCCGCCCGCGGCACCTCGCCGCAGGACGTCGCCATCGGCGTGGCCTGGGGCGACGGCATGGCCGAGGGCGGCCTTCCGTTGTTCCCGCTGCAACCGCCCCGTACGGGCCGCGAGCTGCTCGCCGACCACGTCACCGCCATGGTCTGCTGCGCCGCCGTCGACACCGCCGGTGCCACCCCGGGCCTGGACTGGCTCGACGGCCCGGCGCTGCTGGTCGACGGCGCCCGCCGGTCCGACCTCGGCCGCCCGGTGCTCAGCCTGGTCGACGACGGCGATGCGGAGCCGCTGCGCGGCTGGCTGACGACGATCGGCGTACGCCCGGAAAAGCCGGTCCGGTTGGTATGACACCGGTCCGCGGCGGCGGGCCGAGCGCCGGACGTCCCGGGCCGCTCGCTCCATCGGCTGAATGTTCCCTTCCAGTTCGCATTTCGGGGGCGGTTGCATCTAAATTCACGACGAAGGGTGACGGAGTGGGTGCGTAATGTGATGTGCTGGGGGACGGCCGGCCGGGTTGGTCCCGCCGGCGCATCACCGGCCCGAGGGGCCGCGGCCGATGGGGGACGCGGGAGGGGAGTGGAAGGTGGCGACGGATCAGATCAGGCGCTGGGAGTCGGGCGCCCTCGCCCACGCGGTCACGGACCCGTTCGGGCAGGGCCCGCTGCCCTGGCTGCGCGGCAGCGAGAACTACTTCGACTCCGGCCGCATCATCCCCTGGTACGTCGACCCCGCCGTCGCCCAGGGCGATCTGAGCGAGCCCGCGCCCCACAAGCACAACGGGCCGCGCACCGCCGATGACGTCCACCGCCAGATCAAGGGCTTCGCCGGCCCCGGCGCGGTGGCCCCCGGCGAGGCCATCGACTTCCGGGTCTCGGTCGACCCGCCCCAGCCGTTCAGCATCGACATCTACCGCATCGGCCACTACGGCGGCACCGGCGCCGCCAAGATCACCACCAGCCCGCGGCTGGCCGGCATCGTCCAGCCGCCCCCGCTGACCGCCGAGCGCACGGTCTCCTGCCATCACTGGTGGCTCTCCTGGCGCCTCCAGGTCCCCACGTTCTGGAACCTCGGCGCCTATGTCGCCGTGCTCACCACCGCCGACGGCCGCTACCGCTCCCACATCCCCTTCACCGTCCGCGACCACGAGCCCGCCGATCTCCTCCTGCTGCTGCCCGACATCACCTGGCAGGCCTACAACCTCTACCCGGAGGACGGCCGCACCGGCGCCAGCCTCTACCACGCCTGGGACGAGACGGGCGCCCTGCTCGGCGAGCGGGACGCCGCCACCACCGTCTCCTTCGAACGCCCCTACGCCGGTGCCGGCCTGCCCCTCCATGTCGGCCACGCCTACGACTTCATCCGCTGGGCCGAGCGCTACGGCTACGACCTCGCCTACGCCGACGCCCGCGATCTGCACGCCGGCCGGGTCGACCCGTCCCGCTACCGCGGCCTGGTCTTCCCCGGCCACGACGAATACTGGTCGGTGCCCATGCGCCGCACGGTCGAGGCCGCCCGGGACACCGGCACCTCCCTGGTCTTCCTCTCCGCCAACACCATGTACTGGCAGGTCGACCTCTCCCCGTCGCCCTCGGGCCCGGACTCCCTGCTCCACTGCCGCAAACGCCAGGGCCCCGGCCGCCCCGTGCTCTGGCGGGAGAACGGCGACCCCGAACAGCGGCTGATGGGCATCCAGTACGCCGGGCGGGTCCCCGAACCGGCCCCGTTGGTCGTCCGCAACGGCAGCCACTGGCTGTGGGAGGCCACCGGCGCCCACGAAGGCGATGAGCTCCCCGGCCTGGTCGCCGGTGAGGCCGACCGCTACTTCCCGCGCACCAGCCTCCCCAAGCACACCGAACGCATCCTGCTCGCCCACTCCCCGTACCGCGACAGCGAGGGCACCCGCCGCCATCAGGAGACCTCCCTCTACCGCGCCCCCAGCGGCGCCTGGGTCTTCGCCTCCGGCACCTTCGCCTGGTCACCCGCCCTCGACCGCCCCGGCCATGTCGACCAGCGCGTCCAGCGCGCCACCGCCAACCTCCTCGACCGCATCTGCAAACGCGACTGAGCCGGCCGCCGTACGCCTGGCCCGCGGCGGCCGGGGCGGCCGGGGCCGGGGGCGCCAACTCCGGCCACGGTCCTGCTCACCGCGGTCGTCCCGGCCGCGGCCACCCTCGCGCTGATCGCCCGCCGGGGCACCCGCCGCACCGGCCGAACACCGGCCTCCGGGGGCGCACCCGGCCCCCGTCCGTCACCTCCGGCGTGCGTGAGGGAGAATCGGTAGGACTCCTGGATCAACCTACGCGGAGGAAGCGTGCCCGGTTTTGTAGAAAAGCCTGAGCCGGTGGAGGTCCCCGGGCTCACCCACCTCCACACCGGCAAGGTGCGCGACCTCTACCGGAATGCCGCCGGTGACCTGGTCATGGTCGCCAGCGACCGGACCTCGGTCTACGACTGGGTGCTGCCCACCGAGATCCCGGACAAGGGCCGCGTCCTCACCCAGCTGTCCCTGTGGTGGTTCGACCAGCTCTCCGACCTGGTCCCGCACCACGTCCTCGGCACCGACGTCCCGCCCGGCGCCCCCGCCGACTGGGCGGGCCGCACCCTGGTCTGCAAGTCGCTGGACATGGTCCCCGTGGAGTGCGTGGCCCGCGGCTACCTCACCGGCTCCGGCCTCGCCGAGTACCGGCAGACCCGTACGGTCTGCGGACTGGCCCTCCCCGAGGGTCTCGTCGACGGCTCCGAGCTCCCCGCGCCGATCTTCACCCCGGCCACCAAGGCCGCCGTCGGCGACCACGACGAGAATGTCTCCTACGAGGAGGTCGCCCACCAGGTCGGCGCCGAGGTCGCCGCCGAACTGCGGCAGACCACCCTCGCCGTCTACGGCCGGGCCCGCGACATCGCCCGCGAGCGCGGCATCATCCTGGCGGACACCAAGTTCGAGTTCGGCTTCGCCGGTGGGCAGCTGACCCTGGCCGACGAGGTTCTGACGCCCGACTCCTCGCGCTTCTGGCCGGCCGACCTGTGGCAGCCGGGCCGTGCCCAGCCGTCCTTCGACAAGCAGTTCGTGCGCGACTGGCTGACCTCTTCCGCCGCGGACTGGGACCGTACGGGCGAGGAGCCGCCGCCCGCCCTCCCGCACGAGATCGTGGAGAGCACCCGCGCCAAGTACATCGAGGCCTACCAGCGCCTCACCGGCCTCAGCTGGGCATAACGAAAGCTGGGCATGACGAAAAGGACCCCGGTCACCGACCGGGGTCCCTTTTCCTTGAGCGGACGACGAGGCTCGAACTCGCGACCTCAACCTTGGCAAGGTTGCGCTCTACCAACTGAGCTACGTCCGCACGCTCCGCGCAAAGCTCCTGGAATCAGGCGCCGCCGCGCGGTGCGGGGTCCACTATAGCCAACCCCGCTCGCGGGCGAGACGCGCCGCGGCATGGCGGTTCTCCGCGCCCAGCTTCGCGGTCGCCGACGAGAGATAGTTCCGCACCGTCCCCGGCGACAGCGAAGCCCGCGCCGCGATCTCCATGACCGGCGCCCCGGCCTCGGCGCATTCCAGCACCTCCGCCTCCCGGACCGTCAGCGGGGACTCCCCGGCGCTTATCGCGTCCGCTGCCAACTCCGGGTCCACATAACGGTTTCCGGCGTGCACCGTGCGGATGATCTCCGCCAGCCGCTGCGCCGACACGGTCTTCGGCACGAACCCCCGCACCCCGGCCGCCAGCGCCCGCTTCAGATGCCCCGGCCGCCCGTGACTCGTCACGATCATCGACCGGCACCCCGGCACCTCACCCCGCAACGATGTGGCCACCGCCACACCGTCAGCCCCCGGCATCTGGAGATCCAGCACCGCCACATCCGGCTCATGCGCCCGCGCCATCGCCCGCGCCTCCGGCCCGGTCGCCGCCTCGGCCACCACCAGCAGATCGTCCTCCAGCGACAGCAACGCCGCCAGCGCCCCACGGATCAGGTGCTCGTCATCCGCCAGCAGCACCCGGATCGCCCGCTCACTCACTCCGCCACCCCGCCTCTCCTCCACCACGGACCCCTTCCGGTACGCTCCCCGCCCCGCCTGCGCTACCCACTCGCCGCCTCCACCGGGAGTTCGACCGTCAGCCGGAAGCTGCCGTTCGGGACCCGGCCCGACGTCAGGCTCCCGCCCAGGGGGCGGAGGCGTTCCCGCAGTCCCTTGAGGCCGCTGCCGGGGACCGACCCGGCGACCGCCCCGCCGGGCGGGTAGGTGACGCCGTCGTTCTCCATGGTCATCACGAGCACCGAGCGGAGCGGATCGATCCGGGTCCGCACCGCGCAGCGCCGCACCTCCGCCGCATGCCGCAGGACGTTCGTGGTGCCTTCGCGGACGACCCAGCCGAGCGCCGACTCCACCTCCGGCGACAGCTGCGCCCCCTCCTCGCCCTCGATACGGCAGTCCACCCCGGCCGCCCGCAGTATGGAACGGGCCCCCGCCAACTCCGCCTGGAGATCGGCCTTCCGGTAGCCGCGCACCACCTCCCGGACCTCCCGCTGGGCCTCCTGGGCGATCCGCTGCACCTCCACCATCTGCTCCACGGCCTCCGGCCGCTCCCGCCGCGCCAGCTGGACCGCCAGCTCGCCCTTGAGGGCGATCACCGCCAGATTCCGGCCCATCACATCGTGCAGATCCCGGCTGAACCTCAGCCGCTCCTCGGCGACCGCGAGCCGCGTCTCGGTGCTGCGGGCCGCATCCAGCTTCCAGATCACGCCGAGCAGCCAGCCCGTGGGCCGCGCCAGCCCGAAGCTCCAGATACCGGCGAAGAGCAACAGGAACGCCATGGCCCCCGAACTCAGCCAGGAATGCGTGAACAGGAAGAGCAGCGCCATGGACGCCACGGCGCTGCCGGCCAGCGCGGCCAGAAACTTCCGCTTGGACACCACCAGGCTGTAAGCCATGAAGAACGGTGTGAGGGTCGCGCCGATCGCCAGCCCCGTCGCGCCCGCACTGTCTTTGGCGGTGTGCCCGCTGACGGTGATCAGCGCGAACAGCGCGACCTCGGCGACGAGGGTCAGCACCCCCGAGACCAGCAACAGGGTGCGCGGTGTCGCCCCTCGCTCCAGATAGCGGTTCACCGCGCGGTTCAACAGCGGTACGGCCAGCGCGGCCTGAGCCACGTTCAGCCCCATGGCGACACCGGCCAAGGTGACCGGCAACGGGCTGCTGCCCACCCGGCCCATGACGGGAGCCACCCCGCTGAGCACGGGAAGCCAGGGGAGGAGGTACAGGCTGCCCCGGAAGTAGGCGTCGATCATGGCCATCTGGCCCCGCCGCCGCCACATGGCCCGTAGCTTGCCGATCATCGCTGCCGCCCCCGTCGTCCCGATCAGTCCTGCGCCGCTAACGCCTAGGCTCCCAGCGGAACCACCGCTGGACAGCAAACAATGCGAGCCCCGCCCAGACCAAGCCGGTGATGAGCTGCCCCAGCGTCTCCTTGAGGCCCTCGCCCCCGGTCCAGCCGGCCCGTATCAGCTCCATCGCCGGTGACAGCGGAAGCAGTTCGAGCACGGAGGCCACCCGCTCCGGAAGGATGTCCAGCGGGACGACCATCCCGGACCCCGCCAGCGACACCATCATGAAGGGGAGGACGGCGAGCTGAGCGCCCTCGGCCGACTTGGCGAGAACGGAGGACAACGCGGCGAACCCCACGGTCGCGGCCATGCCGAGCACCACACCGGCGACCAGCAGATGCGGCGCGGTGGGCAGACCGGCATCCAGGAGCACACCGCCGAGGACCACCAGCAGGACACACTGCACCAGCCCCAGCAGTACCGCCGGAAGCGCGGTGCCCGCCAGTATTTCCAGATCCCGCAGCTCACCGGTACGCAGCCGCTTCAGGACCAGCTCTTCACGCCGTGCGGTGTACGAGCCGGTGAGGCTGGAGTAGACGGCGAAGACCAGGACGTACCCGAGGGTCGCGGGCAGCAGCGCCGAGCCGACCGACAGCCCGGTGCCGGCCACCATGTTCTCGACCGCCCCCTTCATGGCGAACGCCAGGGCGACCGGGATGATCAGAGAGGTCGTCAGCGCGGTCTTGTTGCGGCCGAGAAGGGTCAACTCGGCCCGTCCCAGGGCGAGGAGGCGCGCCGCGGCGCCGGTCTCCGCGGGTGTTCCGGCGCGCTCGATACCGCCGGCTTCCCGCACGCTTGCACTCATGAGTTCTCCAGCCCCTTTGCGATGTGCAGAAATGCCTCTTCCAGGGATGCGGACCTGACATCCAGATTGCCCAGCGCTATCCCCTTGTGCTGCGCCCAGACCAGGACGCCGGTCGCGGCCCGCTGGAGGTCGTCCGTCCGCAGCCGCACCGTGCGCCCGTCCGTCTCATGTCCGAGGACACCCAGTTCTCCCAGCGGCGGGAGATCACCGAGATGGAACCCGGTGGGCAGCTCGAAGGAGATGTGCGAGGGGTGTGCGGCGACCACGTCAGCCACATGCCCCGCCGCCGCGATCCGCCCCTCGTGCAAGATCGCCAGCCGGTCCGCCAGCTCCTCGGCCTCTTCGAGATAGTGCGTGGTCAGCACGATCGTGGTCCCGGAGTCCCGCAGCTCGCGGACCAATTCCCACGTGGCATGGCGTGCTTCGGTGTCCAGACCGGTCGTCGGCTCGTCCAGGAACAGCACCTCGGGCCTCCCCAGCAGCGCCAGGGCGAGATCCAGCCGCCGGCGCTCGCCACCGGACAGCTGCTTGACCCGCACATCCCTGCGCCGCTCCAGCCCCACGGAGCCCAGGGCTTCGTCGACCGGGCGCGCCCCGCTGGTGCACCCCGCCCACATCCGTACGGTCTCCGCGGGCGTCAGCTCCGCCGGGAAGCCGCCCTCCTGGAGCATGACACCCACCCGGGGCCGCACCTTGCGCCGCTCCCGGAACGGGTCATGGCCGAGGATCCGGACCTGCCCGGCCGTGGGCGGGGCCAGGCCCTCCAGCAGTTCGAGAGTGGAGGTCTTGCCCGCACCGTTGGTCCCCAGAAGCGCGAACAGCTCCCCGCGTTCGACGGAGAAGTCGATACCGCGCACGGCCTCGAAGCTCCGCTGCCCGCTCCGCCCCTTGTCCTCGCCCCGGTCCCGCGGACCGCTCGTGCGCCGCCCGCCGGGGCCGTAGCTCCTGCGCAGCCCGGTGACTTCGATCACATCGATCCCGGAAGCGGCGCTTCGTGCGGCGCCGTGGCCGGCACCCCCGTTGGTTTTCTCCCCGGTGTTCATGAGACCAGCGTTCCGCCGGATCAGGGTTCCCGGCAGTGCGGGCTGTCATCGCAGCTGATGACAAATGTCAGTTGCCCCAGCACGGAAGGAGGGAGGGGGAGAGGCGATGCCATAGAAAGAAGGCCCCGGTCGCAATGACCGGGGCCTTCTTTATCTGAGCGGACGACGAGGCTCGAACTCGCGACCTCAACCTTGGCAAGGTTGCGCTCTACCAACTGAGCTACGTCCGCAGGCATCCACTCGGCTTTCACCGAGCGGCGCGACAGCTACTCTACCTGATCCTTTAGGAAGGTCGAGCAGTCAGAGCGGGTGACAGGGATTGCACACTGCGCCTCCCTCTTGGAAAGAGGGCGCTCTACTACTGAGCTACACCCGCGTGACTCCGTGAGGTCCGGCCTTTCGGCCTCGCCCCTCGGCGTGCTCCAGACTCTAGCTGATCAGTAGGGGTGCTGTGCAAGTCGGCTGCGCGCGGGCCGAGGGATGCCGGCAACTCCGTCAGTGATTGGCGGCGTTGAAGGCCTCGTAGACCTTCTTGGGGATCCGGCCGCGCGGCGGGACGTCCATCTGGTTGGAGCGGGCCCAGGCGCGGACGGCCGCGGGGTCGGGGTTCACCGCGGTCCGGTGGTAGGCCTTGCCGGACTTGGCCCGCTTGCGGCCGGCCTCGACGAACGGAGCGAGGGCACCGCGCAGTTTCTTCGCATTGGCGGGATTGAGGTCGATCTCGTACGACTTCCCGTCCAGTCCGAAGGTGACCGTCTCTGCGGCTTCTCCTCCGTCGATGTCATCGGAGAGCGTTACTACTACGCGCTGCGCCACGGATATCGGTCCTTTCGGGGAGCAACCCCTTGTTGACATGGGGTGATGCTCCGGATCCGGCTGATTGGGATCAATGCTTTTTCATTTGTACAGCGATGGGCATTGCATTGTGAAGCCCAGTTAATTTTGTCAGCGTGTCTTCCCGCAATCCGGACCCCGGATCTTTTCGAGGATTTTTCCTGCGGTGCACTCCCGCCGATACCGGACCGTGATCCGCTGCACTGTATATCTATGCGCGTAGATTTTCGAACACGGTACTGTGAGGACACCGCCTTACGCACCACACCACCGGGAGTGCCAGTGGCACGCGTCGTAGTCGACGTCATGCTCAAGCCGGAGATCCTCGACCCGCAGGGGCAGGCGGTGCAGCGCGCACTGCCACGCCTGGGATTCGAGGGGATCGCCGACGTCCGTCAGGGCAAGCGTTTCGAACTTGAGGTGGAGGGTCCGGTCGACGAAGCCGCCCTCGCTCGCATCCATGAGATGGCCGAGACCTTCCTCGCCAACACCGTCATCGAAGACTTCACCGTGCGGGTCGACTCATGACCTCGCGGATCGGAGTCATTACCTTCCCCGGCACGCTCGACGACCGCGACACCCAGCGCGCGGTCCGGGTGGCCGGCGCCGAAGCGGTGCCGCTGTGGCACCGCGACAAGGACCTCAAGCAGGTCGACGCCGTGGTGCTGCCCGGCGGCTTCTCGTACGGCGACTATCTGCGGGCCGGGGCCATCTCCCGTTTCTCGCCGGTGATGGAGTCCGTTATCGAGCAGGCCAAGGGCGGTATGCCCGTCCTGGGTATCTGCAATGGCTTCCAGGTGCTCACCGAGAGCCACCTGCTGCCCGGCGCCATGCTGCGCAACAACCATCTGCACTTCATCTGCCGCGACCAGAAGCTGCGGGTGGAGAACGCGGAGACTTCCTGGACCGTGGACTACACCTCCGGCCAGGAGATCAGCGTTCCGCTGAAGAACATCGACGGCCGGTACGTCGCCGACGAGCGCACGCTCGACATGCTCGAGGCCGAGGGACGGGTCGCCTTCCGCTACCTGGACGGCAACCCCAACGGTTCGCTCCGCGATATCGCCGGCATCACCAATGAGGCGGGCAATGTCGTCGGCCTCATGCCGCATCCCGAGCACGCCGTGGAGCCGCTGATCGGTACGGGCCGTACCGACGGCCTCGGATTCTTCACCTCGATCCTGAAGAAGCTGGTCAACGCATGACTCTCGACACCGTCAAGCACGCAGCCGAGACGCCGGACACCGACCAGCCGTGGGCCGAACTCGGCCTGAAGCAGGACGAGTACCAGCGCATCCGGGAGATTCTCGGCCGCCGTCCCACCGGCGCCGAACTCGCCATGTATTCGGTCATGTGGTCCGAGCACTGCTCCTACAAGAGCAGCAAGGTCCATCTGAAGCAGTTCGGTGAGAAGGCCCCCGAGAACGACGCGATGCTCGTCGGCATCGGCGAGAACGCCGGTGTCGTCGACGTCGGCCAGGGCTACGCCGTCACCTTCAAGGTGGAGTCCCACAACCACCCCTCGTACATCGAGCCCTACCAGGGCGCGGCCACCGGCGTCGGCGGCATCGTCCGCGACATCCTCGCCATGGGTGCCCGCCCGGTCGCCGTCGTCGACCCGCTGCGGTTCGGCGCCGCCGACCACCCCGACACCAAGCGCGTCCTGCCGGGCGTGGTGGCCGGAATCGGCGGCTACGGCAACTGCCTGGGTCTGCCCAACATCGGCGGCGAGGTCGTCTTCGACGCCTGCTACCAGGGCAACCCGCTGGTCAACGCCGGCTGCATCGGCGTCATGAAGCACGAGGACATCCACCTGGCCAAGGCGTCCGGCGCGGGCAACAAGGTCATCCTCTACGGCGCCCGCACCGGCGGCGACGGCATCGGCGGCGTCTCCGTGCTGGCCTCGGAGACCTTCGACGACTCCAAGCCCACCAAGCGCCCCGCCGTCCAGGTCGGTGACCCCTTCCAGGAGAAGCTGCTCATCGAGTGCACCCTGGAGATCTTCAAGGAAGACCTGGTCGACGGCATCCAGGACCTCGGCGGCGCCGGGCTGTCCTGCGCCACCAGCGAGCTGGCCTCGGCCGGTTCCGGCGGCATGCGCGTCGAGCTGGACACCGTGCCGCTGCGCGACTCCTCCCTCTCGCCCGAGGAAATCCTCATGAGCGAGTCCCAGGAGCGCATGTGCGCGATCGTCGAGCCCGGGAAGGTCGACCGCTTCCTGGAGATCTGCGAGAAGTGGGACGTCATCGCGACCGTCATCGGTGAGGTGACGGACGGCTCCCAGCTGGAGATCTTCTGGCACGGCGAGCAGATCGTGGACGTGCCGCCGCGCACCGTCGCCCACGAGGGCCCGGTCTACGAGCGCCCGTATGCCCGGCCCGACTGGCAGGACGCCCTCCAGGCCGACGACGCCGCCAAGCTGGCCCGCCCGGCGAACGCGGAGGAACTGCGGGCGCAGGTCCTGCGGCTGGTGGCCTCGCCCAACCAGGCCTCCAAGGCGTGGATCACCGATCAGTACGACCGGTTCGTGCAGGGCAACACCGTTCTCGCCCAGCCCGAGGACGCCGGGATGGTCCGCATCGACGCGGACAGCAACCTCGGTGTCGCCCTCGCCACCGACGGCAACGGGCGCTACGCCAAGCTCGACCCGTACACGGGCGCGCAGCTGGCGCTGGCCGAGGCGTACCGCAATGTCGCCGCGTCCGGTGCCAAGCCGCTGGCGGTCTCCGACTGCCTGAACTTCGGTTCGCCCGAGGACCCCGCGGTGATGTGGCAGTTCGCCGAGGCCACCCGTGGTCTCGCCGACGCCTGCCAGACCCTGGGCACGCCCGTCACCGGCGGCAATGTCTCGCTGTACAACCAGACCGGCGAGGTGGCGATCCATCCGACCCCGGTCGTCGCGGTGCTCGGTGTCATCGACGATGTGAACCGCCGTACGCCGATCGCCTTCGCCGAAGAGGGCCAGCTGGTCTACCTCCTGGGTGACACCCGCGAGGAGCTCGGCGGCTCGGCGTGGTCGCAGGTCGTGCACGACCACCTCGGCGGTCTGCCGCCGAAGGTGGACCTGGAGCGCGAGCGGCTGCTGGCGGAGGTGCTGATCTCGGCCTCCCGTGACGGCATGATCGACGCCGCGCACGACCTCTCCGACGGCGGTCTGATCCAGGCGCTGGTGGAGTCCTGCCTGCGCGGCGGCAAGGGCGCGCGCCTCGTCGTTCCCGACGGGCTGGACCCCTTCGTCCTGCTGTTCTCCGAGTCGGCGGGCCGTGCGGTCGTCGCCGTCCCGCGCAGCGAGGAGCTCCGCTTCACGGACATGTGCGGTGCCCGGGGGCTGCCGGCCACCCGCATCGGTGTGATCGACGGTGCGGAGATCGACGTCCAGGGGCAGTTCAGCATCCCGCTGAGCGAGCTGAAGGAGTCGCACGAGGCGACCATCCCGGGCCTGATCGCCTGAGGTCGCGCCGGGCGGTGCACACCGCCCCGTATGACGGTCCGACGGCCCGTCCCCACCAGGGGGCGGGCCGTCGCCGCTTTCCGTGGTGGGCCGCGCCATTGCCAATGATTACGTAATTACGTAATCTCTCACCATGGATCTGGAGCAGCGGGTGGCCGAGCTGGAGCGACGGCTGGCCGCCCTGGAGCAGGCCGCCGACCGGCCGGCACCCCCGCCCGAGCGCGAGCCCGATGACGAGCTGTGGGCCCTGCGGGGCCTGAAGTCCCAGCTCGCCGAACTGGGTGCCGACAACGGCGGAGTGCTCTTCACCGGTGCCGTACGGATTCCGGCCGGGCAGCGCTACGAGTGGCAGTACGGCCTGGTCACCGACACCGTGCTGGACCGTGACTGGGGCGCCGCCGCCGAGTCGTTCGCGGCCCTCGGCCAGCCCGTACGGCTGCGGCTGCTGCGCGAGATCCTCGGTGGCCGCTGCACCGCCGCCGAACTCACCGAGCTCGACGGCACCGGCACCACCGGCCAGATCTACCACCACCTGCGGCAACTGACCGCCGCCGGCTGGCTGCACACGGCCGCCCGCGGCCGCTACGAGGTACCCGCCGACCGCGTCGTACCGCTGCTGGTGATGCTGACCGCCGCCGGGCGCTGACAACCGCCCGGCCGTCCCAGGGGGAAACACATGGCATCCACGTCCATACGGAAGCTCTCCGCACTCGCCGCCCGCCTCTGTCTGCTGACCTTCATCGGGATGGTCATCGCGCAGTTCTTCCTCGACTTCTCGTACTGGTGGGCCTGGATTCCGCTCGGCCTGTGGGTGCTGATCGGATTCGGCATCAACCGCTCCACGTCCCGCGCGGAGTCCGAGGGCGCCAACGGGCCCGCTGCCGAGCCGGTGCTGACCGCAGCCCCGGTCACCGGTCGCTGGAAGGCGCAGAACAGCCCCGCCGACAAGGTCCCCAGCCACGGCACCCGGGCCTATGGGCAGGCGTACGCCATCGACATCGTGGCCGAACCGGCGTCCGGCGCCCGGCCCGGCTTCGGCTGGTGGCCCCTCGCCCGCCGCGGTGCGGACTTCCCGGCGTTCGGCGCGCCCCTGCTCGCCGTCGCCGACGCCACCGTCGTTCACGCCGACGACCGTCAGCGCGACCACCTCAGCCGCACGTCCTGGCTCGCGCTGGTCTACTTCCTCGTCGTCGAAGCGGTCGTCCGCTCCCTGGGCGGCGCCCGGCGGGTCATCGGCAACCACGTGATCCTCGACCTGGGCGGCGGCACCTACGCGCTCTACGCCCATGTCCGCCGCGGCTCGCTCACCGTCCGTACGGGGGACCGGGTGCGGGCCGGGCAGTCGATCGGTCAGTGCGGCAACTCGGGCAACAGCACCGAGCCGCATGTCCACTTCCAGCTGATGGACGCCGCCGACCCGGACGCCGCCGACGGGCTGCCCTTCACCTGGCAGGGCGTCGGCGTCCCGGCCAACGGCGAGATCTTCGAGGCGGCCCCGGCGGCGGTGGCGGAAACCGAGGGCACTGTCAGTGGTCCCGCATAGGCTGATCCACATGCCACCCGCCGCCCGGAAGCCGCGTCCCCGCCAGTACGACCCGAAGAAGACCCGCGCCGCCGTCACGGCCCAGCTCGATCATGTCCGGGACGCCGTACGCGGCCTCACGCCCGAGCAGTTCGCGCTGCCGACCCGCCTCGGCGACTGGACGGTGCGGGAGCTGGTGGCACATCTGGCCATGGCGGTGGGCGCGGTGGCGCGCAGCCTCGCGCAGCCGGCCCCGCCGCAGCCGGAGGCCACCCTGTTGGAATGGCCGTCCGCGTCCGCCCCGCTCGCCTCCTCGGTCGACGAGCGCAGCCGCGCACTGGCCACCGCCCATGAGCCCGTGGACCTGCTGGAGCGCACCGCGGCGGAGTACACCGAGGCCGTCGGGCCGGAGCCAGATGACCGGGTGATGGCCGCCGTCCCCGGCGCGATGCGGCTGTCCGACTTCCTGGTCACCCGCTGCCTCGAACTCATCGTGCACACCGACGATCTCGCGGCGGCGACCGGCCGGGAGATCCCGTACGACCGCCAGGCCCTGGCCACCACGACCCGGCTGCTGGCCGATGTGCTGGCCGCTCGCGCGCCCGGCGGCTCGGTCGAGGTCCGGGTGCCGCCGTTCGCCGTGGTGCAGTGCGTCGAGGGCCCGAGGCACACCCGCGGCACCCCGCCGAATGTCGTCGAGACCGACCCGCTGACCTGGATACGGCTGGCCACCGGCCGTACGACCTGGGCAGCGGCGCTGGACGCGGCGCACGTCAGCGCCAGCGGCGAGCGGGCCGACCTCGCCGGCCATCTGCCCGTCATGAGCTGACCCGGGCGATGAGCCGGGCCGGGGCGGTTTCCGGCCGCGAAGGGTACGTCGCGTATCTCACACGGGAGGGAGGGTGCCGGCGGTCGGCAAAGCCGACGAAAGCGACGCCATGACCGCACAACGGGCGGGTGGCGAAGCGACGGGAAGCGGAGCGCCGCAATCCGTTCAGTGCCGAGAAAGTGCAGTTCAGCGGGCGGCCGTAAGGGCGCACGGCCCCAGGAGAGGCGGCATACCGGCCCGTCGCCCGCCGGTCCGGTGACTGCGGCCGCGTCACGCACTCCCGGCGCCACTTTCATGCACTTCTCCAGTTTCGCGGCCATCCCCGGTTCGGATGAATGCGCGACCTGCCCTAGACTCGGTGCCGTGCCACGTGGTGACGGACGACTCAACCACGACCTGCTCCCCGGCGAGAAGGGCCCCCAGGACGCTTGCGGCGTCTTCGGTGTCTGGGCTCCGGGTGAAGAGGTCGCCAAACTCACCTATTTCGGGCTGTATGCGCTGCAGCACCGTGGACAGGAGTCCGCGGGCATCGCGGTGAGCAACGGCTCCCAGATCCTCGTCTTCAAGGACATGGGCCTGGTTTCCCAGGTCTTCGACGAGACTTCGCTCGGCTCCCTCCAGGGCCATATCGCCGTGGGCCATGCCCGCTACTCCACCACCGGTGCCTCGGTGTGGGAGAACGCCCAGCCGACGTTCCGTGCGACCGCGCACGGCTCGATCGCGCTCGGCCACAACGGCAACCTGGTCAACACCGCCGAGCTGGCGGACATGGTCGCCGCGCTGCCCCGCGAGGGCGGCCGCGCGACCCAGGTCGCGGCCACCAACGACACCGACCTGGTGACCGCCCTGCTGGCCGGCCAGGTCGACGAAGAGGGCAAGCCGCTGACCGTCGAGGAGGCCGCCCCGCGCGTCCTGCCGAAGGTCAAGGGCGCCTTCTCGCTCTGCTTCATGGACGAGCACACGCTCTACGCCGCCCGCGACCCGCAGGGCATCCGCCCGCTGGTCCTCGGCCGCCTGGAGCGCGGCTGGGTGGTGGCCTCCGAGTCCGCCGCCCTCGACATCTGCGGCGCCAGCTTCATCCGGGAGATCGAGCCCGGCGAGATGGTCGCCATCGATGAGGACGGCCTGCGCAGCACCCGCTTCGCCGAGGCCCGCCCCAAGGGCTGTGTCTTCGAGTACGTCTACCTGGCCCGCCCGGACACCGACATCGCCGGCCGCAATGTGTACCTCTCCCGTGTGGAGATGGGCCGCAAGCTGGCCGCCGAGGCGCCGGCCGACGCGGACCTGGTGATAGCGACCCCGGAGTCCGGCACCCCCGCCGCAGTCGGCTACGCCGAGGCCAGCGGCATCCCCTACGGCTCCGGCCTGGTCAAGAACTCCTACGTCGGCCGGACCTTCATCCAGCCCTCGCAGACCATCCGCCAGCTCGGTATCCGCCTCAAGCTCAACCCGCTCAAGGAAGTCATCCGCGGCAAGCGCCTGGTGGTCGTCGACGACTCGATCGTCCGCGGCAACACCCAGCGCGCCCTGGTCCGGATGCTGCGCGAGGCCGGCGCCGCCGAGGTCCACATCCGGATCTCGTCCCCGCCGATCAAGTGGCCGTGCTTCTTCGGCATCGACTTCGCCACCCGCGCGGAGCTGATCGCCAACGGGCTGAGCGTGGCGGAGATCGGCAAGTCGCTGGGCGCCGACTCCCTCGCGTACATCTCCATCGACGGCATGATCGAGGCGACCACGATCGCCAAGCCGAACCTGTGCCGCGCCTGCTTCGACGGCGAGTACCCGATGGAGCTGCCCGACCCGGAGCTGCTGGGCAAGCACCTCCTGGAGTCGGAGACCAAGGCGCCGACGAAGTCCGATGTGGACGGCGTCCAGACGCTCACGGCCGGGGTCGGCGGCGCCGACGCACTGCGTCGCCCGTAGAGCTCGTACACACACGACACGAAAGTTCTCAGCATGTCCGCTGAATCATCTGAGCGTGCTCCGCATACGGGCACTGGTGCCAGCTACGCGAGCGCGGGCGTCGACATCGAAGCCGGCGACCGCGCCGTGGACCTGATGAAGGAGTGGGTGAAGAAGGCCACCCGCCCCGAGGTCGTCGGCGGGCTCGGCGGCTTCGCCGGCCTCTTCGACGCCTCGGCGCTGAAGCGGTACGAGCGCCCGCTGCTGGCCTCCGCCACCGACGGCGTCGGCACGAAGGTCGACATCGCCCGCAAGATGGGCGTCTACGACAGCATCGGCCACGACCTCGTCGGCATGGTCGTCGACGACCTGGTCGTCTGCGGCGCCGAACCGCTGTTCATGACCGACTACATCTGCGTGGGCAAGGTCTACCCGGAGCGGGTCGCCGCGATCGTCAAGGGCATCGCCGAGGGCTGTGTGCTGGCCGGCTGCGCGCTGGTCGGCGGCGAGACCGCGGAGCACCCGGGGCTGCTGGGCGCGGACGAGTTCGACGTCGCCGGTGCCGGTACGGGCGTCGTCGAGGCGGACCGGGTCCTGGGCGCGGATCGTATCCGTACGGGGGACGCGGTGATCGCCATGGCGTCCTCCGGCCTTCACTCGAACGGGTACTCGCTGGTCCGGCATGTGCTGTTCGACCGTGCGGGAATGGCCCTGGACCGGGAGATCCCGGAGTTCGGCCGCACCCTGGGCGAGGAGCTCCTGGAGCCCACCAAGATCTACTCGCTGGACTGCCTGGCGCTGACCCGTACGACCGAGGTGCACGCCTTCTCGCACATCACCGGCGGCGGCCTGGCCAACAACCTCGCCCGGGTGATCCCGGACGGTCTGCACGCCACGGTCGACCGCACCACCTGGACCCCGGGCCCGGTCTTCGACCTGGTCGGCTCGGCGGGCTCGGTGGAGCGCGGGGAGCTGGAGAAGACCCTGAACATGGGCGTCGGCATGATCGCCGTCGTCCCGCAGGGTTCGGTGGAGGCCGCCCTGACCACGCTCGCCGACCGCGGTGTGGACGCCTGGGTCAGCGGCGAGATCGTCGAGCGCGGTGACCACGCCGAGGCAGTGACCCTGACCGGTGACTACGCCGGCTGATCAGTTGGGCCGCACCGGCAGTCGTCGGTGCGGCCGCCGCACCAGCGGTTCACGCCGCGCCGGCAGTCACTGCTGTGGCCGCGGACTTCTGGGCAGCACAGAACCCGGTCCGGGCAATGCCCAGGACCGGGTCCGTGATGCTGTTATGGGTGCCGCGAGCGCGCAGAGAGTCAAGCGCGACGACGCTGCTGGGACGAGTCGCCCTCGTCCTCTTCGTCGTCGTCGCTGTTGTACAGATCTGCGTACTGTGCGTACGGGTCGTCGTCCTCGTCCTCTTCGAACGGCTCTGCGTTCGGAGGCTGCTGGTTCGACGGTGATGCACCCAGCTCGTCGGCCAGTCGTGAGAGATCCGTCCCACCGCTGCTGTACTTCAGCTGGCGGGCGACCTTTGTCTGCTTGGCCTTGGCCCGGCCGCGCCCCATGGGTCGACCCCCTCAATGACGGGGCTCGATGGCCCCAGAGTCTTGACAAGCGTTCATGGATCAGAGCGGACTCTCGACAGAGAGACCGGCCCGTAGGGCTTTAACGGTACCTGCTTCCGCGGCCATACGGTACGTCGCCCGCATCACCCACCGCTCGGCACGACCTGCAAGGTGCCCCGTCCCCGCTGGTCAACTGCGATTTTAACCTGTCCTGTACGGCGACCCGCCGACGGGTGGTGAGGGATGTCTCCCTGATCACCCGTGGCGGGCCGCGTAAGGCACGCTTTCCGGCCGACAAGGCCGCAATTCCGGCCGCGTCAGGCGCGCCGGGCCTCCGCCATCCGCTGCTCGGCCAGGCGGTCGGCGGCCGCGGCGGGCGGAATGCCGTCGGCCTTCGCACGAGCGAATATCGCCAGGGTGGTGTCGAAGATCTTCGCCGCCTTGGTCTTGCAGCGGTCGAAGTCGAAGCCGTGCAGCTCGTCGGCCACCTGGATGACACCGCCCGCGTTCACGACGTAATCGGGGGCGTAGAGGATGCCGCGGTCGGACAGATCCTTCTCGACGCCGGGGTGAGCGAGCTGGTTGTTGGCCGCGCCGCACACCACCTTCGCGGTCAGCACCGGCAGCGACTCATCGCTCAGCGCACCGCCCAGCGCACACGGCGCGTAGACGTCCAGGCCCTCGGTGCGGATCAGCGCCTCGGTGTCCGCGACCGCGGTGACCTGCGGGTACTTGGCGCGGACCCGGTCCACCGACTCGGCCCGAACGTCCGTGATCACGACCTCGGCACCGTCCTGGAGGAGGTGCTCGACGAGGAGGTGGCCGACCTTGCCGACGCCCGCGATGCCCACCTTGCGGCCGCGCAGCGTCGGGTCGCCCCAGGCGTGCTGGGCCGAGGCGCGCATGCCCTGGAAGACGCCGTAGGCGGTCAGGACGGAGGAGTCGCCCGCGCCGCCGCTGGCGGGGGAGCGGCCGGTGGTCCACTTGTTCGTACGGGCGACGACGTCCATGTCGGCGACGTACGTACCGACGTCGCACGCGGTGACATAGCGGCCCCCCAGGGAGGCCACGAACCGGCCGTAGGCGAGCAGGAGTTCCTCGGACTTGATCAGGTCGGGGTCACCGATGATCACGGCTTTACCGCCGCCGTGGTCCAGTCCGGCCAGGGCGTTCTTGTAGGACATGCCGCGCGACAGGTTCAGGGCGTCCAGCACGGCCTCCTCTTCGGAGGCGTAGGCATGGAAGCGGGTACCGCCGAGGGCGGGGCCCAGGGCGGTGCTGTGGATGGCGATCACGGCCTTGAGGCCGCTGGCACGGTCCTGGCAGAGAACGACCTGCTCATGGCCCCCCTGCTCCGATCGGAACAGGGTGTGCAGAACGCCGCCGTCGGTGCCGGCGGAGGCCGGACGTACGTCAGTCACTGTGGTGACTCCCATAAGTCGCGAAGGACGCCCTCCGTCGGGTGGGGAGGGCCGGTTGAAAAGAGCGTAAGACCTGTGGGGCCGGTTGATCCGTCGGGTGCCGAGGATCACCCTCTCCCGGGGGACGGGCATGGGACGATCTGGTCGTATCGCAGGCCGGCGGGGCCCTCGGGGTCTCCCGGCGGTGGACTTCCCTTTGAAGGAGCGGGCGTGGCCCTGGCGTCGTCGGTGAAGGTCCCGTACATGGCATATCTACGGGTCTACGAGCCGCTGGCTGCGTTCCCCGAGCCGGAGCGCTCCCACTGGGCCCGCTATGCCAAGCGGGCGAAGACCCCTACCGCCCAGGACGAGCAGCGGCGGGCCCTGGCGGATCTGCTGCCGACCCCGCCGGTGCCGGTGCCGGTCCACGAGAGCGCGGACGCCTTCATCGCCGTGGTGAACGAGGTGACCTGCGTCTGCCCCTGGCGCACCCGGTTGCGCGGCTGGCAGGCCCTGGAGTCGCTGGACGAGCTGCTGCCGGCCTCGGTGCTGGACGTGGCGCTGCCCCCGG
The DNA here is from genome assembly GCF_008704855.1 of Streptomyces platensis. NCBI lineage: Bacteria > Bacillati > Actinomycetota > Actinomycetes > Kitasatosporales > Streptomycetaceae > Streptomyces > Streptomyces platensis. Next base: position 4,185,127 of record NZ_CP023691.1, on the reverse strand, counting down.
TGGTGCGCCGGCAGGCGGCCACGGACTACGAGCAGTGGCGGGAGCGCAACCCGGACGCCCGGCCCTGGATCCGCGGGGCGGCCTGGCATGTCCCGGTCCGCTGGTTCGTGCTGTTCTCCGACGGCGAGCGGGAGTACACGAAGAGTGAGCAGGAGCCGGTGATGCGTTACCGGACGCCGATGGTGCAGGCGCGGCGGCGGGTCGCCCGCGGGCTGCGGACGCTGCGGGACGCCCTGGAAGAGGGGTCCTTGATCGACGGCCTGGTAGATGTGGGGCGCTGGCTCGAGGAATTCCATCCGCGTTCGCTCGTGGAGCTGGACTACGGCGGGCTGGTGCACGCGGTGCCCGAAGCGCAGCTCGCCGAGGACCGTTCCGCCGCCGAGGTGGCGGAGGGGCTGGCGGCACTGCGCGAGGGGGACGGCGAGCGGGCCGGGGTCGCGTACGAGAAGCTTTCCCAGCGGTGGCGTGCGGTGCGGGAACGCCAGTTCTCCAGCTGAGGCGCCGGTGCGGTGCCGAAGGTTGTCGGCGTGGCAGCGCGGTGTTCGCCTTTCGGTGGTCGGGCGGTAAAGGACGTAGGTCCTGATCCGGGCGATTGCCTCAAGCGTGACCTAAAGCACTGACATCGGGTCTTGCTCCCAAGCCATACCCTCGTGCCAAAATAGGACAAGGAGCCCGACCTGGGCTCCTTCCGTCCAACTAAGGGCGGATAGATCGGTATTGCGTTCCTTGAGGGGTCTCGTGGCGGCTGATCACGCTGTGACTGATCGTCACGGACGGGTGACTGTCCGCTATGGCACGGTCCATCGGCATCCGCCGAGGTTGAACACCTGAGAGGGCAATTCCATCGGTTTGGCCGACGTGGCTGGACAGATGGTGTAGTTGTAGTGCCGAGGACAAGCCGTTCGTCCTATAACCGACTCGGCCCGCGTCCGCCATTTCGGGCAACGTGGGTCAAGGTGCAGAATTTAGAGGAAAGAACCGTGATGGTTCGGTTCTCCCGAGGAGGCCGCTCATGACCGCTCGCACCCCTGACGCCGAGCCGCTGCTTACCCCTGCTGAGGTCGCCACGATGTTCCGCGTGGACCCGAAGACGGTGACCCGCTGGGCCAAGGCAGGCAAGCTCACGTCCATCCGCACGCTCGGAGGACACCGGCGTTACCGCGAGGCTGAGGTCCGCGCACTGCTCGCGGGCATTCCGCAGCAGCGCAGCGAGGCCTGAACAACCGCATAACCAGGTCGTTTTCGGGGCCCCCAACCCGAAAGCGCCCGCTTTGCGCCACATAGCTCGACTGCTTCACCACGCTTCACACAGCTTCATATGACGCGGCGCCTGCCCCACAGGCTCCACACCCGCTCCCTTTGGGTACGTCGTCGATCGCGCTGGACTCCGCCGGGTCCAGCGCGATTTTTTTGTGTGCGCCCGCTTCAGGGCCCGTTGGGGCGGTCGGGTCGGCCTGGCGCCGGAGTCGCCCCGGACGGCGGCCAGCGGGTCTTCACGGGCCCTGTGAGGGGCTTTCCGCAGAGACCCCGAGCCCCCTCCCGGAGGCTCCCTCGGGGGAGGTGCAATTGCACATATTAAATTGACTGGTTGTAGGGCGGGTGTAAGTTCCTCATCGCGCCAAACTTGTTCGGTGACACCCGTCACACGACGTGGCGCTTGAAGACGATACGTCCGCTGCGATAGAGAACTCCGCCCGCCACACCCAACAGCCTGTCACCGCACCGCGGCTGACGCAGGCGCCGGTGGTCACCGGCTTGCGGGACCTTCGTCCTCGTCCGCCGGCGGCTCACAGACGGCCCCGGACGACGTGGAGGCGGACGCGGGCGCCGCAGGTCCGGAGCGGGCCGTGTGCGGCTCCATGACGAGCCGTTGCAGCTGATGGCAGATAGGGCAGTGCCGCGTCAGATGGCGATAGCCCGTGGCGGCTGACAGATGCGCCCGCAACAGCGCCCTGGTCTCGTGCCGTACCGCAGTCGTCATGCGCATACCTCCCCGGCCCCCACGCCTTCCTCAGTGAGTACCCGCGGTACGTGCCGCCGTCAATACAGCGGGCGGCAAACCGGCTACGGTCCGCATCCGCCGGGAGCGGAACCGGCCGGTGCCGTGGTCGGCGTGCGGCGGGGGGCGGGCAGGGAGGGAAGGTGATCGGCGCCACGGCCCCCATCAACGCGCGACAGGCGCGGGGGCGCGATCTGACGGGGTGTGGGGAGCGGCGGCGGCTTCGCGCGAGTCGCGGCCCGGGTGCGGACAGCAGAACGGCCCGCATCCGAGGGATGCGGGCCGTTCTCTATGCGGTCCTGACGGGATTTGAACCCGCGGCCTCCACCTTGACAGGGTGGCGAGCACTCCAAACTGCTCCACAGGACCTTGTGTTTCGCTTTCCGCTTGCGGCGGGCTGCGAAGCAAGACTGTACAGCAGGTCAGGGGGTGCGGTCGAACTCGATACCGGCAGGCCGGATTCCTACGGCGCGGCGGCGTCCACCGCCTTCACGATGCGCTTGTCGGAGACCGGGTACGCGGTGCCCAGAGCGTGGGCGAAGTAGCTCACCCGGAGCTCCTCGATCATCCAGCGGATCTCCAGGGCCGCGGCCGGCACCGGGCGGCCCGGCGGGAACTGCTCCAGCAGCCAGGCGTATTCGTCCTGCATCTCCTTCACCTTCGCCATCCGGGTGCGGTCCCGCTCGGCGTTGGTGGGCAGCTGCTGGAGACGGCGGTCGGCGGCCACCAGATAGCGCATCAGGTCCGGCAGCCGCTTGGCGCCGTGCGCCGTCACGAAGCCCGGCTTGATCAGCGCCGCCAGCTGCTCCCTGATGTCCGTGAGGGATGGCAGCAGCGAGGGGAACGCCGTCTCCTTCAGCCGGCGCTCACACGCCTGCCAGGCGGCCAGCACCTCCTGGACCTGCTGGATGGTCTTCAGCGTGACGTCCACCAGATCCGCGCGGACCTGGTCGAACAGCTTCCGGAAGGACTCCTCGTCCCAGGCCGGACCGCCCCGGGCCGCGATCAGGCGGTCCGCGGCGGCGGTGACGCAGTCCTCGAAGAGCGCGGCGATGGAGCCATGCGGATTACGGGACAGCGCGAGCTTCTGCTGATTGCTCAGCTTGCCCTGGGCGAACTTGGCCGGATTGGACGGGATGTTCAGCAGGATGAGCCGGCGGGTGCCCGCCCACATCGCCGTGAGCTGCTCGGCCTCGGTGTCGAAGAGGCGTACGGCGACGCTGCTGCCCTCGTCGACCAGCGCCGGGTAGGCCTTGAGCGGCTGGCCCGCACGCCGGGTCTCGAAGGTGCGCGGCAGCGTGCCGATCGTCCAGGACGTCAGCCCGGTCCGCTGCTCGGGGCCGGCCGGCGCCGGTCCGCCGTCCGCGCCGCCCTTGCGGTCCCTGGCGGGCCGCTCGGCGGCCTCCTCGAAGGCCCTGGAGATGGCCGCCCGGGTCTTCGGCTTGAGCTTCAGCCGCAGCGCCTCCAGGTCCTTGGCCTCGGCGAGCTTGCGGCGCCGCTCGTCGACCACCCGGAAGGTGATCTTGAGGTGGTCCGGGACCTTCTCCGGGTCGAAGTCCGCGGCCTCCACGGGCACGCCCACCATCCGCTGGAGCCCCGCGGCCAGAGACGTCGTCAGGGCGCCCTGAAGGGGGACCGTGGAGTCCAGGAAGCGGGCCGCGAAGTTCGGTGCCGGGACGTAGTTGCGCCGGATCGGCTTGGGCAGCGACCGGATCAGCTCCGTCACCAGCTGCTCGCGCAGGCCCGGGATCTGCCAGTCGAAGCCCTCGGAGGAGACCTGGTTGAGGACCTGGAGGGGGATGTGGACGGTCACACCGTCCGCGTCCGCGCCCGGCTCGAACTGGTAGGTGACCTTGAACTTCAGCTTTCCCTGCCGCCAGGAGTCCGGGTAGTCGTCCTTCGTGACGGCCTCGGCGGACTCGTTGATGAGCATCGAGTGCTCGAAGTTCAGCAGCTCCGGCTCGTCGCGGTGCTGCTTCTTCCACCAGGCGTCGAAATGCGCGCCGGAGACCACGTCCGCCGGAATGCGCTGGTCGTAGAAGTCGAAGAGCGTCTCGTCGTCCACGAGGATGTCGCGGCGCCGGGCGCGGTGCTCCAACTCCTCGACCTCGCCGAGGAGTTTGCGGTTGTCATGGAAGAACTGGTGGTGGGTGCGCCAGTCGCCCTCGACCAGGGCGTTGCGGATGAACAGATCGCGCGAGGTCTCCGGATCGATCCGGCCGTAGGCGATCTTGCGCTGGGCGACGATCGGGACGCCGTAGAGCGTCACCCGCTCGTACGCCATCACCGCGGCCATCTTCTGTTCCCAGTGCGGCTCGCTGTAGGTGCGTTTGACCAGGTGCTGGGCGAGCGGCTCGATCCACTCCGGCTCGATCCTCGCATTCACCCGCGCCCACAGCCGGGACGTCTCGACCAGCTCGGCGGACATCACCCAGCGCGGTGGCTTCTTGAAGAGCGCGGAGCCGGGGAAGACCGCGAACTTGGCGCTGCGGGCGCCCAGATACTCGTTCTTGCTGTCGGTGTCCTTGAGGCCGATATGCGAAAGCAAACCGGAAAGCAGCGAGGTGTGGATGTGATCCGGCGCCGCATCCTCCTCGCTGAGGTGGATGCCCATGGTCTTGGCGACCGAACGCAGCTGCGAGTAGATGTCCTGCCACTCGCGTATCCGGAGGTAGTTCAGGAACTCACCGCGGCACATCCGGCGGAAGGCCGAGGAGGACAGCTCCTTCTGCTGCTCGCGGACATAGCGCCAGAGGTTGAGGAAGGCGAGGAAGTCGGAGGTCTCGTCCTTGAAGCGGGCGTGCTGCTGATCGGCCTGCTGCTGCTTGTCCGCGGGCCGCTCGCGCGGGTCCTGGATGGACAGCGCTGCCGCGATGACCATGACCTCGCGGACACAGCCGTTGCGGTCCGCCTCCAGCACCATCCGCGCCAGCCGCGGGTCGACCGGCAGCTGGGAGAGCTTGCGGCCGAGCGGGGTCAGCCGCTTCTTGGGGTCCTTCTGCCGGGTGTCGAGCGCGCCGAGCTCACTCAGCAGATCGACGCCGTCCTTGATGTTGCGGCGGTCCGGCGGATCGATGAACGGGAACTTCTCGATGTCGCCGAGGCCGGCCGCGGTCATCTGGAGGATGACGGAGGCGAGGTTCGTCCGGAGGATCTCCGCGTCCGTGAACTCGGGGCGGGAGAGGAAGTCGTCCTCGGAGTAGAGGCGGATGCAGATGCCGTCGCTCGTACGGCCGCAGCGGCCCTTGCGCTGATTGGCGCTGGCCTGTGAGACCGGCTCGATGGGCAGCCGCTGGACCTTGGTGCGGTAGCTGTAGCGGGAGATCCGGGCCATGCCCGGGTCGATGACGTACTTGATGCCCGGGACGGTCAGTGAGGTCTCGGCGACGTTCGTGGCCAGCACGATCCGCCGGCCCGTGTGCCGCTGGAAGACGCGGTGCTGCTCGGCGTGCGACAGCCGCGCGTACAGGGGGAGGACCTCGGTGAACGGGAGGGCCTTCTTGTTGAGCGCGTCGGCGGTGTCGCGGATCTCCCGCTCGCCGGAGAGGAAGACCAGGATGTCGCCCGGCCCGGCGGACTGGAGCTCGTCCACGGCGTCGCAGATCGCGGTGATCTGGTCGCGGTCGGCGTCCTGGCCGCCCTCCTCCAGCAGCGGGCGGTAGCGCACCTCCACCGGATACGTCCGGCCGGAGACCTCGACGATCGGTGCGCTCGGCTTCGTCTCCCCGTCGCTCCCGGAGCCGTCCGCGGCGGCCGGGGAGGCGGTGCGGTCCGGCGCCGCCCCTACGGACGCGAAGCTGCCGAAGTGCCGGGCGAACCGCTCCGGGTCGATGGTCGCCGAGGTGATGACGATCTTGAGGTCCGGGCGCCGGGGCAGCAGCTGGGCGAGGTAGCCGAGGATGAAGTCGATGTTGAGGCTGCGCTCGTGCGCCTCGTCGATGATGATCGTGTCGTACTGGCGCAGCTCCCGGTCCGTCTGGATCTCGGCGAGCAGGATGCCGTCCGTCATCAGCTTGACGAGGGTGTCCCCGCCGACCTGGTCCGTGAAGCGGACCTTCCAGCCGACCGCCTCGCCCAGCGGGGTCTTCAGCTCCTCGGCCACCCGCTCGGCGACCGTACGGGCCGCGATCCGGCGCGGCTGGGTGTGCCCGATCAGGCCCCGGATGCCCCGGCCGAGCTCCAGACAGATCTTCGGGATCTGCGTCGTCTTGCCGGAGCCGGTCTCCCCGGCGACGATCACGACCTGGTGGTCGCGGATCGCGGCGAGGATCTCGTCCTTCTTCTGGCTGACCGGCAGCTCTTCCGGATACGTGATCTCGGGCACCGCGGCGCGCCGCTGCTCGACGCGCAGCTCCGCCTCATCGATGCCGCCGGAGATCTCGGAGAGCACGGCCGCCCGGGCTTCCGGCTTACGGATGCGGCGCGCGCCGTCGAGCCGGCGCCCCAGCCGCTGCTGATCGCGCAGCATCAGCTCGGGAAGACGTTCCAGCAGGTCGGAGAGGCCGGGAGCGGCGGTGCCGGGCAGCGCGGTAGCAGAGCCGTCGGGCAGGGCGGAGGCAGGCTGACTGGACATACGTCCCCCAGGATCTCACCTCGGATAAACGACTGGCGAACCATTTGCCCGCGCGGACGTCGCCCCGCGCTCCCCGGCGGCCCGCCGGGAACCTCCTCCGCGCCCCGGCCGGTGGGCGCGGCCGCCCGTTTCCGATGCGGCGGCACCGCCGTCCGGGTGGCCGCGGGGAGAGCGGGCGGACGCCCGAAAACAGAATTACGACATGATCGCCGGTAGGCGAGAATGCCCGTATGGACAAGGGAATACGACGGATTGCGGGCATCGTCATGATGGTCGCCGGTATCGCGCTCGCCGCCTGGCTCGTCTTCGGCGCGCCGCACGACTGGGAAGGCAATGTGCGGCTGGTGAAGATGGCTATGGGCCTGGCGGCGACGGGAATGATCACCGGCGGCGCCCGGCTGATTTTCTGGCAGCCGGAGGACGGGCCCGCCGGGGCCGCCCGGGAAGCCGGCGTCGGATAACGACGAAAAAGGCCCCGATTCAAGGAATCGGGGCCTTCTCCCAAAGGGTGTGGCTGGGGCCGGGGTCGAACCGGCGACCTATCGCTTTTCAGGCGATCGCTCGTACCAACTGAGCTACCCAGCCGCAGCGGTCCTGACGGGATTTGAACCCGCGGCCTCCACCTTGACAGGGTGGCGAGCACTCCAAACTGCTCCACAGGACCTTGCATTGTGTGAAAGCGGCGCAAGCCATTCTCACACACGATGTTGCGTGCCCCCAACGGGATTCGAACCCGTGCTACCGCCTTGAAAGGGCGGCGTCCTGGGCCACTAGACGATGAGGGCTGGTGGCCACCTTGGCGTCGTTACCGGCGCCGTCGGGGACGTGAGAAGCATATGGGATGGGAGGACCGTTCGCCAAAACGGTTTAGCGGGGGTGTTCGGAAGGGCTCCTGGCCGGGCGCTCGGAAGGGTGGGGCGAGGGCCCGGAGGACGGGCCGGACGAGGGCGGTGAACCGGACGGCGCGGGCGTGGCGCCGGGTTGGTTCTCATGGGGGAGGTGGCGGCTGACCTCGGCCCGGGACAGGCCCAGTCCGCCGAGGGTGATCTCGTCCCACGCCTGGAGCCGTTTCGTCCTCCGGTCCAGATAGAGCACCGAGGCCAGGACCGGCTCGGGCTTCTTGTTGTGCACCGCGCGCAGTCCGCCGCCGCCCGTCGAGCCCTCGACCATCAGCCGGGTGCCCTGGGGGAGCAGGGTGTTCTCCCGGTGGTGGATATGGCCGGCCAGCGCCAGCGGGGCCAGGCCGTCCGCCTCGCGTACCGCGGCGGGGTTGTGGGCCAGCGCGAGGTCGACGGGGGTGCCGGCCAGCCGCTGGGTGCGCAGTGCGTCGGCGAGGCGGCCGCCGGCGGTGCGCTCGGCGGGGTCGCCGGCCGCCACCACGGAGCGGTCCGGGGTGAACTGCGGATCGCCGACGCCCGCGATACGTACGCCGGCGACCTGGGTGACCTTGCCGTGGTCGAGGACGGTGACCTGGCGGCGGCCGGTCAGGTACTTCTGCGTGCCCCGGGAGTCGTGGTTGCCGCGCACCCATACGTAGGGGGCGCCGAGGGTGGAGACCGGGTCCAGGAAGTGGTTCTCGGCGGCCGAGCCGTGGTCCATGGTGTCGCCGGTGTCGACGATCACGTTGATCCGGTACTGCTTCACCAGGGAGGCGATGATCCGCCAGGCGCCGGGGTTGAGGTGGATGTCGGAGACGTGCAGGACGCGGATGGTGGTGGGGTCCGGCTGATAGACGGGCAGCGTCGAGGTGGCGTCGTAGAGCTTGGTGACGTTGGTCACCAGGCGCGCCAACTCCTGCTGGTAGACGTTGAATTCGCTGACGATGCTCCGGGCGTTGCCGACCACCGAGGGCGCCGAGGTCAGCAGGCCGGAGAACTTCGGCTCCAGTACGGACTCGGGGTTCCAGGTGGCGTACGCGGTGCCCGCGGAGGCGCCGAGCAGGGTGAGCGCCAGACCGCCGGCGGCCAGTGCGCGGCGCGGGCGGCGGTAGACGGCCAGGCCCAGCGCGGTGGCGCCGGACGCCACGGCGACGCAGGAGTGCAGCGCCAGTCCCAGGGCGCCGCGGATGACGTCGTGGGTGACCTCGGCCTGGAGACCGGCGAACCGTTCGGGGTGGTCGACCAGTGCCTGGGAGCGGACCGGGTCCAGCCGGTCGACGTCGACATCGAGCCGTACGGGCGCGTGGTGGCTGCTCAGTTCCAGATCGCCGAGCGGCGCGACCTCGATCCGGGTGCCGCCGGACAGTGACGGGCGCAGCGCCATGCTGGTGTCCATCGGGCCGACGGGGACACGGAGGCTGCCGATCAGCAGCAGCCCCAGCCAGGCGCCGACGACGGTGACGGCCATCAGGCCGAGGGCGGATGCCAGGGGGCGGTGCGGAGCGTCGTCCACCAGGGTGGCGGTGGGGGCCGTACGGCGGGAGCGGTAGCCGCGGCGGACGGCTGCCGGGAGGGCGCGTACGCCGTCGAGGCCGGTATGGAGCAGCCGGTGCGGGTGGCTTTGCGGGGCGTCGGGGTGCGGTGTCCGGGAGCGCGCTGCGCGGGCCATTGGTCCCGTATGCCCGTCCGCGGCGCCGTTAAGCGAGGAGCGGCCGCCTCCGGTTGGGCTGCGGTGCGGCGGGCGGGCCGCGACGATCGGTGGGGAGGCGCCGTGGCGGAGAATGGTGGTGTGCTGGAAATGACGCGCGAGGAGTTCGAGGAACTGGTCGCCGAGGCGCTGGACCGGATCCCGCCGGAGCTGACCCGGCTGATGGACAACGTGGCGGTCTTCGTCGAGGACGAACCCCCCGCCGACGACCCCGAGCTGCTCGGGCTCTACGAGGGGACGCCGCTGACCGACCGGGGGGAGTGGTATGCCGGTGTGCTGCCGGACCGGATCACCGTCTACCGGGGGCCGACGCTGCGGATGTGCGACACCCGCGAGGACGTGGTCGCGGAGACCGAAGTGACGGTCGTTCATGAGATCGCGCACCACTTCGGGATCGACGACGAGCGGCTGCACGCGCTGGGCTACGGCTAGACGGGCCCCGGCGCCCGAAGGGCCGCGGCCCGGCGGGAGTGCGTCCCGGAAGCCGCGACCGGTGCGATCGGCCGGGCCTGGTGCGTGTCCTCAGGTGGGGGGCGGGAGTTGGGCAGGGCGTCCGTGCCGCCGTCCCTGCGTTCCGGATCCGGAGGTCCCGCCGTGCGCCCGAGCCCACATCGCCCGTCCCTGACGCCGACACCGTCCCCGTCGTCGTCCCCTGCCCCTTCGTCGCGCCCTCCGTCGGCCCGGGTGCGTTCCCGGGCCGCCGCCGCGGCCGTGGCCGTCTCCGCGCTGGCCGCGGCGCTGGCCGGCTGTATGAGCGTGAGCGACCCGGAGGAGCCGAAACCCTCCGGCAGCACCGCGCGGCACGACGGGAAGGACGGCTGGTCCGGCCCCAACGGGGTGACCGTGGACGGGCGCGGCGACGGCCCGCGGCGGTTGGGGCGCGACGGCGCGGCGCACCCGGCCGGCGGCAAGGGCAAGAAGGCGGGCAAGGCGTCGAAGAGCGCGGCACCGGAGCCGTCCGAGCCCGGTACGCCGTCCCGTCCGGTGCGGCCCTCGGGCCCCGAGCCGGGCGCGGGCGGTGCCCAGGGCGGCTCCGGCGGCCATGGCGGGCGGCCTCACCCGGAGCCCTCGCCGACCCGCCCCGACCGCCCGGCCACTCCGCCGGCCTCGCCCGCGCCCAGTACGCCCCCCGCGCAGCCGACCCCGCCGCCGAGCAGCCCCCCGCCACCGCCGAGCTCCCATGCGTCCGGCCCGTCCCCCGTCTCGCCGATGGCGTCGCAGTCGGAGCTCTACGACGAGGAGGCGTGAGGCGTTCCGGGCGGGGCGGGTAGCTTTGTCCGGGGGAGCGGAGGGCCTGGCCGGACGGTCATTTGCCATCCGGGGGGCGGAGTGCGTATGGTGGTAGATCGTTTGATCCCATTTGCCCGGCGCCAGAACAGAAGCGCGCCGCGTGGCGCGTTCTCTCCCTTGCCGTGGCTGACCGCATAGAGGCGGTCTTTGTGAAACACACGGAGTTTGGGCGCGTGCCGAGACTCCGGAAGGTTTCGCATTTCGCATGTCCATTTCCACTGAGCAGTCCGTCATGCCCGCAATCGACGAGCAGACGGCCCCCGAGGTGACGGCGGTCGACGAGTCGCCCGAGACCGACACCGTCACCTTCGCCGACCTCGGACTGCCCGAGGGCGTCGTCCGCAAGCTCGCGCAGAACGGCGTCACCACCCCCTTCCCGATCCAGGCCGCGACCATCCCGGACGCGCTGGCCGGCAAGGACATCCTCGGCCGCGGCCGTACCGGCTCCGGTAAGACGCTCTCCTTCGGTCTGCCGACCCTGGCGCAGCTCGCCGGCGGCAGCACCGAGAAGAAGAAGCCCCGCGCGATCATCCTCACCCCGACCCGTGAGCTCGCGATGCAGGTCGCGGACGCGCTCCAGCCGTACGGCGACGTGCTCGGCCTGAAGATGAAGGTCGTCTGCGGCGGTACGTCCATGGGCAACCAGATCTACGCCCTGGAGCGCGGCGTCGACGTCCTCGTCGCCACCCCGGGCCGGCTGCGCGACATCATCAACCGTGGCGCCTGCTCCCTGGAGAACGTCCAGGTCGCCGTCCTCGACGAGGCCGACCAGATGTCCGACCTGGGCTTCCTGCCCGAGGTCACCGAGCTGCTCGACCAGATCCCCGGCGGCGGCCAGCGGATGCTCTTCTCCGCCACCATGGAGAACGAGATCGGCACCCTGGTCAAGCGTTACCTGACCAACCCGGTCACCCACGAGGTCGACAGCGCCCAGGGCAACGTCACCACCATGACCCACCACGTCCTGGTCGTGAAGCCGAAGGACAAGGCGCCGGTCACCGCCGCCATCGCCGCCCGCAAGGGCCGCACCATCATCTTCGTCCGCACCCAGCTGGGCGCCGACCGCATCGCCGAGCAGCTCGTCGAGTCCGGTGTGAAGGCGGACGCGCTGCACGGCGGTATGACGCAGGGCGCGCGCACCCGGGTGCTCGCGGACTTCAAGGACGGCTACGTCAACGCGCTGGTCGCCACCGACGTCGCCGCCCGCGGTATCCACGTCGACGGCATCGACCTGGTCCTGAACGTCGACCCGGCCGGTGACCACAAGGACTACCTGCACCGCTCGGGCCGTACCGCCCGCGCCGGCCAGTCCGGCACGGTCGTCTCGCTGTCGCTGCCGCACCAGCGCCGGCAGATCTTCCGGCTGATGGAGGACGCGGGCGTGGACGCCTCGCGCCACATCGTCGGCGGCTCCGGCGCCTTCGACGAGGACGTCGCCAAGATCACCGGTGCGCGCTCGCTCACCGAGGTCCAGGCCGACGGTGCCAACAACTCCGCCAAGCAGGCCGAGCGCGAGGTGGCCGAGCTCACCCGTGAGCTGGAGCGCCTTCAGCGCCGCGCCACCGAGCTGCGCGAGGAGGCCGACCGGCTGACCGCCCGCGCCGCCCGCGAGCGCGGTGAGGACCCGGCCGAGGCGCTCGCCGCCGCTGCCGAGACCGCCGCCGCCGAGGTGGCCGAGGCCGCCGTTCCGGCGCAGGCCGACGCGGCCGACGAGCGCCGCGACGACCGGGGCAACTTCGAGCGCCGCGACCGTCGTGACGACCGTTCCGGTGGCCGTTCCTTCGACCGTGACCGTCGTGACGACCGGGGCGGTTTCAGCCGTGACCGTCGTGATGACCGTTCCGGCGGTGGTTTCAACCGTGACCGTCGTGACGACCGTTCCGGTGGCCGTTCCTTCGACCGTGACCGTCGTGACGACCGGGGCGGTTTCAGCCGTGACCGCCGTGATGACCGTTCCGGTGGTGGTTTCAACCGTGACCGTCGTGACGACCGTTCCGGTGGTGGTTTCAACCGTGACCGCCGCGACGACCGTTCCGGTGGCCGTTCCTTCGAGCGCCGTGACGACCGTTCCGGTGGCGGCTTCAACCGCGACCGCGGCGACCGTCCGAGCCGCCCGTTCAACCGCGACGACCGCTCCGGCGGCCGTACCCCGGGCCGTTCCACCGGTGGCTACCGCTCCACCGGCGGCGACCGTCCCTTCAACCGTGACGACCGCTCCGGCGGCCGTCCGGCCACCGGTGGCCACCGCTCCGGCGGCGACCGCCCCTACGGCCGTCGTGACGACCACCGTGGCGCCGCCCCGACCGGCTCCTTCGGCCGGCGCGAGGACAAGCCGCGCTGGAAGCGCAACGGCTGATCACCGACGCTGATCCGCGGGGCCCGTACGCACTCAAGTGCCGTGCGGGCCCCGCGCGTTGTACGGCTCACCGCAGGGCCCGCCGGCCCCACAGACCGGCCTCGGGGCACCCCGCCGAATGGCTTGATCCGTAATGCCTTCGGGCTGCGGCACAACCTCGGGCTATGCTGCTCGGTGCGGGCCATTAGCTCAATTGGCAGAGCAGTGGACTTTTAATCCATTGGTTCAGGGTTCGAGCCCCTGATGGCCCACCAGAAGCGGGACGGGAAGACCGTCCGCCGGATGCAGTGCCCCGAGGGCCCGGACCGATTGCGGTCCGGGCCCTCGGGCGTGAGCGGGGTGCTGGGCGGGGCCCAAGTGCCCTTGGGGGGAACGCGCTTGGGGGCCGTCAGGGCGGGCCCGGCGGCCCTGTTTCCGTCCGGGCTTCCTTTGCCGCCCGCGCGCTGCCTCCCCCCGGCCGGTCCCGTGACCCGTCCGGCCCCTGACGAGTCGCCGTCCCGGCCCGTACCGGCAAGCCTGGGGACGTCGAGGCGACCGGCACGACGGTCCCGTACGGACGGGCGGGAGTGGGGCGAGGCCGGTGCGGATGCTCCGAGGTGAGGCGCCCCCTGAGGGCGGCGGGGAGCGCCGTGCCCGGCTGATGTGGTCCGGCCGTCTGCTGGTGCGCCGGCTCCCGGTCCTCCTGATCGTCGGCGGCGTCGCCTTCGGCGTGGGGACGCCCGCCGGCTACACCGCCGCCCCCTTCTTCTCGGCCGCCCCACTGGTCGCCGCACCGCTCTTCGCGCTGCGCGGCACCGTTCTCACCGCCCTGGCCGCGGTGCTCGGTGAGATCTGGGTCGTCCTCTACCGCAGCGGCGCCGCGCAGGACCACGGCGAGTCGGTGACGGAGACCGCCATGGTCCTGGTCGTCGCCCTGTCGGCCGTCGGCATCAACCGGATCGTCCGGAGCGCCGACATCCGCCCGGCCCCCGTACGGGACGTCTCGGCGGCCGCCCAGCGCGCCCTCCTGCCGACACCGCCCGAACGGCTCGCCGGGCTCGCCATCGCCGCCCGCTATGTGGGCGCGCGGGTGGCGGACCGGAGCGGCGGTGACCTCTATGCGGTGCAGGAGACCCCGCACGGTGTACGGCTGCTCGTCGGCGACGTACGGGGCAAGGGGCTGGACGCGGTGCGGACCGCGGTGATCGTCCTCGGCGCCTTCCGTGAGGCCGCGGAACAGGAGCGCACCCTGGGGGCGGTGGCGGGCCGGCTGGAGCGGGCGCTGCGGCGGGAGGGCGGGCGGTGTGCGGGGGCGGAGCAGGCCGAGGGGTTCACCACTGCCGTTCTGGCCGAGATCCCCGCCGACGGGCCGTCCGTTCTGCGAGTGCTCAACCGGGGCCACCCGTCCCCGCTGCTGCTCACCCCGGACGGTGGGCTGCGCGAACTGCTGCCCGAGGCGCCGGCGCCGCCCCTCGGGCTGGGCGAGATGGCGAGCCGGCCGGACCGGCCGGACGAGTCGTTCTTCCCGGCCGGGGCACTGCTGCTCTTCTTCACCGACGGCGTGACCGGGGCCCGGGACCTGCTCGGCCGCTACTACAACCCGTCGGGCAAACTGCGCGGCTGCCGGTTCCCCGGCCCGGACGTCCTCGTGGACACCCTCGTGGAGGACGTGGCACGGCATACGGGCGGCGCGCCGGCCGACGACATGGCGCTGCTGGCGGTGCAGCGGCCCATGGGGGCGTAGGTGGTGGCCCCCGAGCCCGCTCAGCGCCGCAGGCTGTCCCTCGCGCCGGACAGGCTGTGCAGGCTCTGCCCGTGGGGGCCGGTGACCGCGACCGGGCGTCCGTCGAGTGCGAGGGTCAGGTGCCGGGCGTCGCCCGGGCGGGGCGCGTGGGGTGCGGAGCCGGTGATCCACGGCAGCACGGAGTGGTGCTCGTGGGAGATCCAGTGGCCGCCGCCGGGCCGCCCCTCCAGCAGCGACCGTACGAGACGCACGAACTCCTCGCGGCGGGCGGGCGGGAGAGAGGGCAGCACGGCGCTGTGGAAGATGACCAGCGTCGCCTCGGGCGGTGCCTCGGCGGCGAGCGCGGGCAGCTCGTCGATCAGATCGCCGCGCACCATCCGCGGCCGCGGCGCCGGCCGCACCGCGTCGACGGCCGCGGACAGCCGGGCCGCACGCTCCCCGTCGCCCGGCCATACGAGCGCCTGGAGCCAGCGCAGATCGTCCCGTTCGTCCACCGGGTCGAGCGGGTCCAGGTCGATGCCGGCCCGCCAGACGATCTGCGGCAGCCGTTCGGGCAGCTCGTCGGCCGCCCCTCCCGTACGGCAGGTCAACACCAGCGGGCTCTCCGGGGCCCCCAGCTCGGCCCGGAGGACGTCGCCCGCCCCGTCTCCGCCGTCGGCCTCGTACCGGTAGCGATAGCGGTCGGGGTGCAGACCCAGCCCCGCGGACGCGCCGGCCTCCAGCAGCGCCAGCGGCTGCGGCAGACGGGCGAGCAGCGGCAGCAGGGTGGCGCAGTGGGCCGGTTCGCCGGTATGCGTGGCGCGCTGCATGAACACCGCGCGCACCTCGTCCCAGTGCCGGATCGTCCACTCGCGCCAGCGTCCGTACGCGGCCGCACCGCGCGGGCCCATTTCGGCGTGCGGGCCGTCGAGATGGCGGACGGCGGCGAGCAGGAGGTCCGGCTGCTGTTTGTGGCCGGCGGGCAGCGAGCCGGACAGCAGATCGCAGAACTCCGGGTCCTGGCTGATCCGCGCGCTCAGCTCCTCGTGTGCGTCCGACCGGCCGCGCGCCTCCCACCAGGAGAACTCCCGGTACCGCTCCGCCACTCCCCACGCGTTACCGGCAGCCCGTCCGGCGTTCCCGGTGTTCCCGACGTTGACGACCATGATCCGACGTTACTGCTCTCACCCTCCGTAACTGAGGGGCACCCCTGTGCATAACGACTGGCACACAATCCGCGCGAGATCGTTTAGGGGTGGCGGGCCAACTCGCCCGGATTGCTGCCCTGCTGGCCGAAAAGGCCGCGCGGTGGCTTGCGCACAGCGCATACGGATTCGTGGGAACGCTTGGAATTCGGTCGCCGTCTCTATTACTGTCCGATAACGCAGCGCGGTCGTCCCAGCCGTCGCCCGAGGCGGCACCGCGCGCCGACGCCGAATCCCGCACGCGCTTTTCACGCACCCCCAAGCACTTCGAACTGCACCTAGGGAACCGGGGAACCACTTCCTTGGGGTGAATCGGACGCCCTCCGCCAGTGGGCGTCCGTAGGAGACCTTCCTGCTCCGAACCCGTCAGCTAACCCGGTAGGCGAGAAGGAAGGAAAGGAGTGCGCCCCCGTGGCGTCCAACAGGCCTACCCCCGAGGACCCGTCCGCCTACGAGCTCGATGACCGAGGTGCCTTCCCCGGCCCCGGTGTCGATGACGGCGACGGACCGTGGGAGGAATGGAATCCCACCGAGGAATCCACCCGTTCCGTTCGAGGCAAGCACCGCGTCGCCAAGCAGCGCGGCGGCGGATTCGCCCGCGGCGGCACCGTCCTGGGTGTCGGCGTCATCGCGGCGGTCGGCGCGAGCGGCATGGCCTCGGCCGAGGACCGTCCGCCGGTGCCGATCTCGATGCCCGACATCGGCGGCATGGCCGACGATCTCTCCGAGAAGCTGCCGGACGCCAAGGAGCTTCCCGGCATCGGCGACCTGATATCCGACGACGGCCCCGCGGCCGCCGACGCCGCCTCGGCTCCCGCCGACGGCACGGCCACCGTCGCTTCCATGGGGACGGGCGCGGACACGGGTAACGCCGCGGGCGCCGGTGAGGCGCTGCGCAGCCGCATCCTCCAGCAGGCCGACGCGCAGCAGGGGAACGCCGAGCAGGAGGCCCGTGAGGCCGCCGAAAAGGCCGCTGTCCAGCAGGCCGCAGCGGAAGCCGCCGCCCACCAGAAGTCGGCCGAAAAGGCCGCAGCAGCCAAGAAGGCGGCCGAGATGGAGGCCAAGCGCGAGGCGGAGGAAGCGGCCCGGCGGAAGGCGGAGGCCGAGCGCCTCGCCAAACTGGCGAAGAGCTTCATCGCCCCCGTGTCCTCCTACACACTCACCGCCGGCTTCGGCCAGGCCGGCGACCGCTGGGCCGCCGACCACACCGGACAGGACTTCGCCGCGCCGACCGGCACCCCCGTCAAGGCGGTGCACTCCGGCACCATCACCCAGGCCGGCTGGGCCGGCTCGTACGGCTACCGCATCGTCCTCACCCTCGACGACGGCACCGAACTCTGGTTCTGCCACCTGTCCTCGATGGTGAAGACCTCCGGCAAGGTCAGCACCGGCGACGTCATCGGCCGCGTCGGCGCCACCGGCAATGTCACCGGCCCCCACCTCCACCTGGAGGTACGCCCCGGCGCCGGCGACCCGATCGACCCGATGCCGTGGCTCCGCGATCACGGGCTCAATGTCTGACCCGTGTAACCGACGGGCTCAACGCGTAACCGACGGCCGCAACGCAGGGCCAACGGTGCAGCGCCGGCCGGAAGCGCCCGCCTGAAGCGCGCCCTCAACCGGCAAGTCGCTAGCGGTAGTTGCCCTTTGCGCGCACCTGGGGGAAGAGGAAGGAATATCTCCTCTTCCCCCGACGCTGCACCAACGTATGACCGCCTCACACAGCGCCTCACACAGCGCTTCAGACATCGCAGGCACTCAGGACACCGCAGGGACTCCAGGCCCCCGAAGCCCCCTCGGCCGCACGCCCCTCGGCTCGCTCTCCGTCTCCCCGCTGTCCCTCGGAGGCAATGTCTTCGGCTGGACGGCCGACGAAGCCACGTCCTTCGCCGTGCTCGACGCGTATGTGGCGGGTGGCGGCAATTTCATCGACACCGCCGACGCCTACTCGTACTGGGTCCCCGGCAACAAGGGCGGCGAATCCGAGACCGTCATCGGCAACTGGCTGGCCTCCCGCGGCAATCGCTCCGAGGTCGTCATCGCCACCAAGGTCGGCGCCCTCCCGGACTACAAGGGGCTGTCCCCGGCCACCATCAAGGCCGCGGTCGACGCCTCCCTCACCCGTCTGCGCACCGACTACATCGACCTCTACTACACCCACTACGACGACGAGTCGGTCGAGGTCCCGGAATTCCTCACCGCCCTCGACGACCTCGTCCGGGCCGGCAAGGTCCGCGAGATCGCCGCCTCCAACATCTCGGCGCAGCGCCTGGAGGAGTCCCTGGCCTGCTCAGCCCGCGAGGGCCTGGCCCGCTATGTGGCCCTCCAGCCCCACTACAACCTGGTCTCCCGCGACACCTACGAGGGCGAACTCGCCGAGGTGGCCGCCCGCCACGACCTGGCCGCCGTGCCGTACTACGCCCTCGCCTCCGGCTTCCTGACCGGCAAGTACCGCCCGGGGACCGCTGTCGACAGCGCCCGCTCCGGAGGCGCCGCCAAGTACGCGGACACCGACCGCGGCCGCCGCGTCCTCCAGGCCCTCGACACCGTCGCCGCCGCCCACGAGGCCGAACTCGCCACCGTCGCCCTGGCCTGGCTCGCCGGCCGGCCCACCGTCGCGGCGCCGATCGCAAGCGCCCGCACGGTGTCCCAACTCCCGGCCCTGCTGGCGGTGGGCGATGTGGCGCTTACGGAGGAGGAACTCAAGCTGCTGGGAGAGGCTTCGGCCTGACCCAGCCTGCGAGGGGGAGGAAGCGATCCACGCCCGCCCGCTTCCTCCCCCTCCCGTCCTCCCCGCCCTACTTCCGGCGATCCACCACGGCCCACGACGCAGCGGCCACCCCACCCGCCACCGCGAACACCGAAGGCCACGCCCCGATCTTCTTCGCCAACGGATGCGACCCGGCAAACGCCGCCACGTAGACACCACTCAACGCAGCCGCCGTCACATTCCCCGCCTCGCGCTGCCACTTCCGCGCGGCCACGGCCCCGGCGGCCGCCAGCGCGACCCCGCCCAGCGGGCGCTTCTTGGTCCAGCGGGCTACGGCGTAGCCGCTTAGTAGGCCGGTTGCGGCAACTGCTGCCGAGGGAACCCGAACCATCTCCATGACCTCCCTGAGGGGACAACTTCCGCCGACCTTATGCCCGTAGGGGAAGGCGCCTTCGGATCACTGCTCATTTGGCGGGCTGCTCGTACTCGTGGATCGCGGTGGCGTTCGGCATTTCCCCGTCCCCTTGAATGGCGACGCCCTGCGGCGTGTGCATCACACGGGCCGAATCGATGGCGTCGGCCTCGCGCAAGAGGTGACACGCGATCATCTCGGCCTCAAGGCGCTTTCTTGCCCCGGGCCTCGGCGAGTGTGCAGGCGATACGATCCGCAACCGCCACCGGATCCTCGTGTTCCCAGAAGCGCAGTACCGTCCACCCCTGCTCCATGAGATGTTCGGTTGTTTCGCGGTCGCGGGCGATGTTGCCGGCGAGCTTGTTGCGCCACCAGTCGGCGTTGGCCTTGGGGTGGGTGGCATGTTCGGGGCAGCCGTGCCAGAAGCAGCCGTCGAGGAAGACCGCGACCTTGGGGCCGGGGAAGGCGATGTCGATCGTGCGGCGGGAGAACCCGGGGACGCGGCGCTGCAACCGATAGCGGTGGCCGGCGGCGTACAGGAGCCGTCGTACAGCCATTTCGGGAGTGGTGTCCCGGCGGGCCTGGACGCTCATGCGAGCGGAGACCCCGGGGGACGAGGGAATGGCAGGCACGTGGCCATTGTGCCGGAGCGGCCGTCGAGTGTCAGGGCTGAGGGGTGGGCAACGGTCCGTAGGGCTCCGTTGGCCCGGCCCCTATGCAGGCGGCGGTGCGGGTGGCTCGTACTCCGGCCGCTGTGCCCCCCAAGCCTCCACCAACGCCCCCCGCCCCCACGCCTGGTACTCCCGCAAATGCTCCAGCAGATGCCGTTCCCGGGTGGCGAAGTCCGGGGTCGGGCCCATGAGGTGGGCGCGGCGGCGGTGGAAGGAGAGGGCGGTGGCGATGGTGGTGTATTCGGTGACGGCGCGGGCGGCGGCGGGGCCCTGGGTGCGGCGGGCCAGGTCGCGGGCCAGGGCGCGGGTTCTGAGGGAGGAGAGGGCGGTGGGTTCGGTGGGGGTGAGCCAGCCGGCGGTGATGTAGGGGGCGAGGTAGCCGCGCAGGGAGAGCAGTTCCTGGTTGCGGGCCCAGATCGCCAGCCAGGTCAGGGTGATGAGGACGGGGACCATGAAGAGGCCGTAGACGATGAGGAAGCCGGGGTCGCCCAGGGAGGAGGCGCCGTTCCAGATGGCGTGCAGGAGGACGGCGGTGAGCAGGCCGAGGAGGGCGAGGGCGCGGCGGGCGGCGCGGCGGCGGGGGTAGTGGGTGGCGGTGATGCCGAACGCGAGGCCGGTGAGGATGGTGAAGAGCGGGTGGGCGAAGGGGGAGACGATGATGCGGAGGAAGAAGGTGCCGGCGGTGAGTGAGTCCAGGCCGGAGTGGCCGAGCGACTGATCCTTGCCGAAGGCGTTGCCCAGGTAGAGGACGTTCTCGGTGAAGGCGAAACCGGTGGCGGTGATGCCGGCGATGACGATGCCGTCCGTGATGCCGTCGAAGTCGCGCCGCCGGAAGCGGTAGAGGAAGAGCACGGCGGCGGCCTTGACCACTTCCTCGACGACCGGGGCGATCACCGTCGCGCCCCAGGCCTCGGCCTCGGAGGGCGAGGTGGAGGCGATATTGGCGGCCAGCCAGTCGGTCGCGAAGCCGTTGGCGAGCAGCGCGACCAGGGTGGCGGCACAGGCGCCCCAGGTGAAGGCGAACGCGAGGTTGCGCCAGGGCTCGGGTTCGACGCGGTCGAGCCAGCAGAACGCCGCCACCAGGAGCGGTACCGGGAAGACGGCCAGGCCGAGTCCGACCAGGAAGCCCTCGGTGCCGGTCTCCTGGCGGACCATGCCGATGATGATCACGCCGGAGAGTGCCAGCAGCGACACCAGGGCGACCGCGCGGAGGGTCTTGCTGCGCCAGGGCGCCGTCCGGCGGCGGGCATGCGCGGCGCCGGGCTGGTGCGTGTGCGGTGTGTACGGGGGCGGGGCGGGCGCGTGGGGCGGGTACGGGGGCGGCTGGGACGGGTACACCCGTCGACCCTAACGAGGGGGCTTCGCCCTATGTGTCGCGGCGGCGGAAGAGGAGGTCGTGGACGATATGTCCCTTGTCCAGGCCCTGGCCCTCGAACCGGGTGAGGGGGCGGAAGTCCGGCCGCGGCGCGAAGCCCTGGTGGAGGTTCTCCAGCGTCGGCTCGGCGGAGAGCACCTCCAGCATCTGCTCGGCGTACGGCTCCCAGTCGGTCGCGCAGTGGACCAGGGCACCGGGCGCGAGCCGGGTGGTCGCCAGGGCGAGGAACTCCGGCTGGATGAGGCGGCGCTTGTGGTGGCGCTTCTTCGGCCAGGGGTCGGGGAAGTAGATGCGCAGACCGGCGAGGGAGGCGGGGGCCAGCATCTCGCGCAGCAGGATGATCGCGTCACCGTTGGCCACCCGGATGTTGGACAGGCCGTTCCGCTCCGCGAGACCGAGCAGATTGCCCTGCCCAGGGGTGTGCACATCGCAGGCGAGGATGCCGGTGTCCGGGTCGGCGGCGGCCATCTGTGCCGTGGCCTCCCCCATGCCGAAGCCGATCTCCAGGACGACCGGCCGCCCGTCGAAGAAGGCGTCGAGATCGATACGGGAGAGCCCGTCGATGTCCAGTCCCCACGTCGCCCACCGGCGGCGCAGCGCATCGGCCTGGCTGGGCGAGACCCGGCTGCGGCGCGGCTGGAACGAGCGGATCCGCCGCTCGTGATGGGAACCCGCGGGGTCCGCCGCGGGCCCCGTCCCGTCGGGGAACATCGGCTCCCCGCGCCGGGGGGCGGCGGCCGAGACCGCGGTGGCCCCGAGGTCGGGTGCTTCCTGAGCGACGGGTTCCCGGGGGACGGAGGTCGGGACGGCTTCCGGAGCGTCTGATTCCGCAGCGGCGGGGGCGTGAGTGGTGGGGTTCTCGGACACAGTGCGTCCGATTCTACGGGGCGGAAGGAGGCGGCCGAGGGGCCGGCGGCGAACCCAGACTTCCCAGGCGATGGCGGGGCGGAAGGGGGGAAATCCTCGGTGAAATGGGGGTTGGCGCGGTAAGTAGTGGCGTGCATACGATGCGGGGCCGACGTGGCAAAACCAAACCAGGGGGACTGTTCATCGTGTCGCAGGGTGGCCAGGGAAACGCCGAGTATCCGCAGGGGCCGCCTCCGGCGGGTCAGGGGGCCGCGGGAATGCCGCCCGCCGGCCACCCCGCACCAGGCCAGCCCGCGCCGCCCGTCCCGCCCCAGGGACAGCAGCCCGGCCCGTACACGGGAGGGCCCGGATATCAGCCGCAGGGACAGCCCGGACCGGGTGGCCCGCACTTTCCGCCGCCCGTAGGCCAGCCCCAGGGGCCGCCTCCTCAGGGCTACGCGGGAGGCCAGCAGCCGCCGTACCCGCAGCAGGGCCAGGCACCCGGGCAGTTCCCCGGGCAGCCGCCGTTTCCCGGCGGGCCCATGGCGGCACCGTTCCCGGGCGGTCCGGGGCAGCCCCCCGGTCCGGGGCGCAGCGGGGTTCCGGTGCCGCTCATCCTGGCGATCGTGATGGTCGTGCTGATCGGGGCCGGCGTCGGGGGGTACTTCCTCCTCTCGGGGGATGACTCCGCGGACCCGGCCTCGGACCGGCCCGCGAATGCCATGCCGCGGCTGTGGGAGGCGCCGTCGCCCGCGTCCGACCGCGAGGGGCAGGGCGAGAACAACCTGCGGTCGATGTGGTTCAACAACGACGACGTCGTCCTCGGAGACGCCCAGGGCGTACGGGCCTACAACCGCAAGACCGGTAAGAAGCAGTGGACGGCCAAGACGCCCAAGGGCGCGGGCGAGGTCTGCGCCATGTCCAAGGAACCGAGCGAGGACGGCGTGGGCGCCGTGGTCTTCGACGCGGGCGGCGACGACTGCTCCTTCCTCTCCGTCATCGACACGGACACCGGCCGGACGCTCTGGTCGAAGAACCTCAAGGGCGGGAACACCGAGGACACCCCGCAGATGGTGGTGAACTCGAAGGTCGTCGCCGTCGCGATCGGGGACACCTACGCCGGTTTCACCATCACCGGAGGCGCGAAGGTCTGGGAGCTGACCGCGCGCGGCCACGACTGCACCACCACGGTGGGGCTGAGCCCGCAGTACCGGGCCGTGGGGAGTGACTGCTCCGACGCGAAGCCGAAGAAGCAACTGGCCCTCCAGGACCTGGAGTACAGCGGCATCCACTCGACGGTGACGGGCGATGGCCGGGCAGTCGGGCAGATCCTGTCCGACCGGCCGCTGACGATCCGCATGAGCGAAGAAGCCAACGTGATCGATGCCGAGGGCACCCTCTCCACCTATACGGAGGAAGGGAAGCCGAACAAGACCTTCCAGCTCTCAGGTGAGCTGAAGGACCTGAGCCTCAAGCCCCGCGACACCTTCGT
This sequence comes from Streptomyces platensis, assembly GCF_008704855.1. Taxonomy (NCBI): domain Bacteria; kingdom Bacillati; phylum Actinomycetota; class Actinomycetes; order Kitasatosporales; family Streptomycetaceae; genus Streptomyces; species Streptomyces platensis. The sequence goes on along the minus strand of NZ_CP023691.1, from coordinate 4,161,910 downwards.
CGACGAGGACGAGCAGGTGCTGGTGTCCGGCTACGGCTCCGGTGGCATCGCTGCCGTGGACCTGAAGACCGGCAAACTGCTGTGGAAGAAGCAGTCCTCGGCGTCCGCCGCCCTGGACGCCGAGGGGCTGATCGCGGTGACCGACGTGCCGGACACCGGCACCCCCGGCCGGGACCCGGTGCTGGTCTCGATCGGTGTGCGTGACGGCAAGGAGAAGGTGCTGGGCACGGTCTACGACCCGAAGCACGCGCTGGGCTCCCCGGAGCTCATGTCGCTGGCCTGGGACGGACACACCAACACGCTCTTCATCCAGGGCGAGGGCCTCAACCACGACAAGTCCAGCATTCAGGCCTTCAAGGCATCGATCGGCTGACGGCCCCGACGCGCGGGCGCTTCCGGCTCCCGGCCTGTCCGTTCTCCTGGTTTCCGGGAGGAGCGGAAGGCCGGGAGCCGTTTGCGTCAGCCGTACGGGCAGTCCGCCGCCGGGTGCTCAGCCCGTAGGGCGCTGCCCTTCACGCCCCCACCACCTCCAGTGCCCTCCGCGCCACCTCCCGCCCAATGGGAAGGGAAGCCGTCGCGGCCGGGGACGGGGCGTTGAGGACGTGGATCATGCCGGGGGAGTCGGCGAAGAGGAAGTCGTCGACGAGGGTGCCGTCGGGGAGGACGGCCTGGGCGCGGACGCCGGCCGGGGAGGGGAGCAGGTCCTCCTCGCGGGCGGCCGGGAGCAGGCGGCGGACCGCGTCGGCGAAGGCGCGCCGGGACAGCGAACGGTGCAGTTCGCCGGCGCCGTAGCGCCAGTGGCGGCGGGCTATCCGCCAGGAGCCGGGGTAGGCCAGGGTGCCGGCCAGCTCGGCGGGGTGGAGGGTGCGCCAGTCGTAGCCCTCACGGGCCAGGGCGGGGACGGCGTTCGGGCCGATGTGCACGGCGCCGTCGATGCCGCGGGTCAGATGCACGCCGAGGAAGGGGAAGGCCGGGTCGGGGACCGGGTAGACCAGCCCGCGGACCAGGGAGGCGCGGTCCGGTGCGAGGGTGAAGTACTCGCCGCGGAACGGGACGATCCGCATGCCCGGGGCGTCGCCGGCCAGCCGGGCGATCCGGTCGCTGTGCAGACCGGCGCAGTTGACCAGGGCGCGGGCGCGGTGGACCGTGCCGTCGGACGTGCGGACCGCCACCCGGCCGGGGCGGCGGCCGATGGCCGTCACCTCGGAGCCGTACCGGATCCGGGCGCCGGCGTCCTCGGCGAGACGGCCGAACCGGCGGGCGACGGCGCCGAAGTCACAGACGCCGGTCGTGCCGACATGGATGGCGGCCAGACCGCGTACCTCGGGTTCGTACTCGGCTATCTGGGCGGGGCCCAGCTCGCGCACCGGCAGGCCGTGCTCGCGGCCGCGCTGGATGAGGCCGTGCAGCCGCGGCAGCTCACTGCGGTCGGTGGCGACGATCAGCTTGCCGGTGACCTCGTGCGGGATGTCCTGCTCGGTGCAGAACTTCACCATCTCCGCCGAGCCCTGGAGGGCGAAGCGGGCCTTGAGCGAACCGGGCGGGTAATAGATGCCGCTGTGGATCACGCCGCTGTTGCGCCCGGTCTGATGGCGGGCCGGACCGGACTCCTTCTCCAGGACGACCACCCGCGTGCCGGGCGCGGCACGCGTGATCGCGTACGCCGTAGAGAGTCCGACGATGCCGGCACCGATCACCAGCACCTCGCAGTCGTACGCCGCCACTGCACCTCCCCAACCGCATGACCGCAGGCCGGCCCGTCGCCACAGACCTGCGCATCATCGCCGACGACGTATCCCATCATGACGGTCGGCACTGACAATGCCGATCGGGCGGCTCCGAGGGGGCATGATCCCGGCCGGGCCGGGAGCGGCCCGCGTGGCCGGGCGAGCCGCTCCGGGCGGTCTCCGAGCCGGTTCCGAGCCGGTTCCGGGCCGCGCCGTCCGGCCCGGCCCGGACGCCGAGCCGCGCCGACCGGCCCCGGCCACGACGCCGAGCCGACCCGGCCAAGACGCTAAGCCGGCGCCGCCAGCAGCGGTCTCGCCCGCTCCCGCAGCTCGACCACCCGGGGCTCGTCGCCGTACGGCTCCAGGCGGTGCAGCAGATCACGGACGTACTCGGTGGTGCGGGCGGAGGAGATCCGGCCGGCCACCTCGACCGCGCGGGTGCCCGCCGCGCAGGCCGCGTCCAGATTGCCGGACTCCAGTTCGGCGACCGCGGACACGACGAGGCGCAGCCCGTGGGAGCGGACGAATTCCTCGGTGGGCCGGGACAGCGCCTGCTCGGTGAAGCGGCGCACCTGACGGGGCAGCCGCAGATCGCGGTAGCACTCGGCGGCGTCGGCGGCGAAGCGCTCGTACGAGTAGAAGTCCAGCCACGAGGGGTCGGGATCGCCCCCGCGGGAGCGCTCCAGCCAGCCCTCGGAGGCCTTCAGCGCCACCTCACAGGCGCGCGCCTCACCGGCCTTGGCCTGTGCCCGTGCCTCGACCAGCCGGAAGAAGCTCATGGTCCGGGCCGTGGCCAGTCCGCGGTTGCGTTCCAGGGCGGCCTGGGCGAGGTCGACGCCCTCGTCGGCGAAGCCGCGGTAGGTCGCCTGGAGGGACATCGAGGCCAGGACATAGCCGCCCAACGGGACGTCGGCGGCCGCGCGGGCGAGCCGCAGCGCCTGGATGTAGTAGCGCTGCGCGGCCTCCTGCTGGCCCGTGTCGAAGGCCATCCACCCCGCGAGCCGGGTGAGTTCGGAGGTCGCACCGAACAGCGCGCGGCCCACTTCATCGCTGTACGAGGCGAGAAGTAACGGCGCCGCGTCCACCCGGAGGCACTCCGGCACCATGGACGAACGCCAGTCGCCGCCCCCGTACTTGGAGTCCCAGCGCCGCGCGTCCTCGGCCGCCTCCCGCAGTTTGCTGACATCGCTGTGGCCCACGTGCTGCGGGATCCCGGCGTCACCGGCCGCCGCGGCGTCCTTGTCCCGAGCCTCGGCCGCCTCCCGCGCCACCGAACTGTCGGCCGGGGATATCAGCCAGCGCGAGGCGGGGGTGGCGTACGCGCTGACGGCGAAGGATCCGGCCAGGCTCTGCCAGATGCCGCCCCCGCCGGCCCGCCGTCCGGCCAGATCGAGACGGTAGAGCTCGGTCGCGGACCGCACCGCGGCGCCCACATCGCGGGGAAATGCCAGGCCTACCTCGGGTGCCGGGTCCGCGTCGGCCAGCCCGATCTCGTGCAGCGGGACCGGCCGGCCGAGTTTGCTGCCGATCGCGGACGCGATCAGATGGGGCGCGGCGCCTTGGGGCACCATCCCCTTGGAGACCCACCGCGCCACCGACGTCTTGTCATAACGAAGCGTCAGTCCGCGCTGCGCACCGAGGTCGTTGACCCGGCGCGCCAGTCCGGCATTGCTGATACCCGCGAGGGCGAGAACGGTGCCAAGCTTTTCGTTCGGCCCGCGTATATCCCTGGACATGCGCACCCCTCGACACAGCGACGGCCGCCCCGGTACCCCGGGGCATGCGTCCACCCAGAGTAGTTCGCCGGATCCCGACCGTTAAGAGTCGGTGTCCCGGATGGCGAGATTCGTGTTCAAACAGGGGTGCGGGGATTGGCATGTGCTCCGGGTACGTGTGCCCGTGCGCCCGTTCGTGCGCGCTGGCCGCCCGCTTTTGGGGGCGCTTCCATGGCTTCTGCGTGGGTCGGCCCGCTGCACTGGATCCAGTGGGCTGGGGGATACCGTCACCTCATTCCCCGCGGGTGACGGTCCGGTCCGGGGGGCGCAGCCCGCCTCCCGGACCGTCGCGAGGACCGGGCGCCGGCCCGTTGGGGCGCCGGTTGACATCGCGCCCGAAGGTGTCAACTGGGCTGTATGGAACGGAGTTTGGCCGAAAGTCGACGGGTGATGATTTCACGCCGCCGCACGCACGGAGCCGCCTCGGGGGCCACACGGGGGGCCTTCCGGGGCCGATGCGGCGGAGTGCCCGCGCCCGGCGTACGGGAGTGCCGCCGGGCCGGTCCGCGTGGCCTTCCGCCGCGTCCGCTCCGCCGCTCACGGTCCGCCTTCACGGTGCGCCCGTGCCCCGCTCCGGGCCGCCGACGGCCCCTCATTACCCCCGAGCCCCGCGAACTGCCCGTATACAGGCCCGCTCCACCGCCTCTCCCGCGCCGCTGTCATGGCAGCATGGTCCGCACAACAGCTCGGTGACGTCCGGGCGATCCGCTGACGGGGCGGCCGTTGGCCCCGGCGCACGGGGAATCGGGTGGAGGCGGCCATGCGCTGGTTGGTGGGGTGGAGCAGTGCCGCCACGGGGCCGGCCGGCGACGAGAGCCCCGCGGTCCTCCCCGTCGGCGCCCAGCTCCTCTGGGACGGCCCGGACCCCCTCTGGGCGGTCGGCGACTGGCGGCCGGACGAGGTCCGCGTCGTCCAGGCCGACCCCGGGACCCGGCTCGCGGTCTTCGGCGTCTGCGGCGCCACCGACGACCAGCTGAAGGTGGGCCTGTTCGCGGCGCGCGGCGGTGCACTGCGGCATCTCACGGCCTGGCCCGGCAGTTACACCGCCGTCGTCCAGGTGGGGCGGCGGATCACCGTCACCGGCGACCTGGCCGGCGCCCGCCCCGTTTTCCACACCCCGTGGGCCGGTGGCACCGCCTACGCCACCGCCGCCCTCCCGCTCGCCGACCTCGTCGAGGCCGGCCTCGACATCGGCCACCTCGCCGCGCTGCTGGCCTGCCCGGACATCCCCGAGGCGCTCGGGGCCGGCACACCGTACGAAGGCGTCCGCCGGATCCCGCCCGGCCACGCCCTGGTGCTGCGCGGCGGCGCGGGTGACATCACCTCCTTCGAACCGACCGCCTCGCTCGCCGTCGCCGCGCCCCAACTCGCCCCGGAACAGGCGGTGGAAGGCGTCCGCGACGCCCTGGTCGAGGCCGTCCGCGCCCGGCTGGCCGGAGCCCGGCACGCCCCCGATCCGGACGGGCGCGACGGCCTCGACCCCGGCCCGGTGCCCGGCATGGGGCCCGCCGAGCGGCGCGCGGCGCGCGGTGCCCCGGCTCCCGGCATCGGCGCCGACCTCTCCGGAGGAAGCGCCTCCGGAACCCTCGCCCTGCTGGCCGCCGGTCTCCCCGGCCGGCCAGGAAGGCTCAACGGCCACGGCGAACGCCTCCTGGCCGTCACCTTCAACGACCGGGCCACCCATGACGGACAGGGCGGCCACGACGCCGAGTTGGAGCGCGCCCGCACCCTCGCCGACAATCCGCGGCTGCACCACGTCGTCGTCGCGGCCGGCGAGGAGGCCCTCCCGTATGCGGACCTCGGCACCGGCCCACTCACGGACGAGCCGGGCCCCTCCCTCACCACCGCGGGCCGCCACCGCCGGCGGCTGCTGGCCGGCAGCGCGGACCACTTCGTCGGGCACGGCGCCCGCCAGGTCCTCGACGCCCACCCGGCCCGGCTCGCCGACCTGCTCATGGACCGGCGCCGGCGCCATCTGCTGCGCCCGGTCACCGCGCTGGCCAAAGCGGACGGCGCCCTGGCGCAGTCCGTCCTCGTGCCCTTCACCGTCTACCGCGCGGCCCGCAAGCTCGCCCGTATGCCGTACTCGGCCGGTATCGCCGATACGGCGCGCCGCCTCCTGGAGCGGCAGTTCGCCGACGAGCCGGTGGCCGGCGGCGCCGTGGACGCCTCACTGGCCGCGCTCGCCTGGTGCCGGCCGGGGCCCGCGGCGCGCTGGCTCACGGGGGAGGCACTGGCTGAAGTATCGGTTCGGCTGAGCGACGCGGCGCACCGCTCGCCCGCCGTGGGCCGTCCCGGCGAGCGCCGCGCCCGTGCCGCGCTGGCCCGCCAGGCCGCCGACCACCGCGTCTTCGAGCAGGCCGCCGAGGTCCGCAACCAGCGGCTGCACGCCCCGTTCCTCGACAACCAGGTGGTGCTCGCCTGCCGCGCCCTGCCGGACACCCTGCGGGTGCAGCCGGGGGCGCGGGCCGCGGTGCTGCGCTCCGTACTGGCCGGGGCCGGCGTCCGGGACCTGCCGCCCGGCTGGGGCGCCCCCTCGCAGCTCACCCACGCGGCGGCGGTACGCGCCGGGCTGCGCGGCGCCGTCGGTGACCTGGTGCGGCTCTTCGACACCCCGCTGCTGGCCGACGCGGGGCTGGTGGAGGCGCGGGTGGTCCGCAAGGCACTGCGGTCGGCGGCCGAGGGCGCGGCGCTGCCGCTGGACGGACTGGCCGAACTCGTCTCCACGGAGCTGTGGTTGCGGCGGCTGGTGGCCCGGCGCGGGACATGCTGGACGGGGGCCGGGGCGCCGCGCCAGAAGGCGGTCGCGGGCGGCGTCGTCCCACGGGCGCGGCTGGGTTGAGCCGGGCCGCCGGGCCTGCCGGGTGACCCGGCAGACGGCCCAGTGCCCGGGGAGCCGTCGGCGGCTCAGCGGCACATGATCGTGGACTGCGCCCAGTCCGCCAGCGCGACCGCACCCACGGGGTTCGCCGGATCGGTCACCAGCCGAAGCGTCGTACGGCCCGTCAGCGGGACATGCACCGGCACGGCCCGGTCCCCGCCGCGTACCGCTCCCGACTGCCACAGCGGCACACCGTCCGCATAGACGGAGAAGCGCACCGCGGCCGGCCCCGCGCTGAGGTCGTCCACGCCCGCCACGGCGTCATAGGAGGTGCACCGGCGGTTGAGGTCGATGGTCACCGAGGACCGCCCGTGCACGCTCACCCCGTGCGCATACGTGGTCCCGGCGATCTGCGGTGACCGCCGCTGCCACAGCCAGCTGCTCCCCAGCGTGCGCACCTCCGGCTTGCTGCCGTCGCCCATGAAATCGAGGGCGAGCCCATTGACCCGGTAGGCGGCCGGGGCGGGCGGCGTCGGCTTGGCGGTGGGCTTCGGCGGGGTCGGTCTCGGCGGGGTGGGCTTCGGAGGGGTGGGCCGGTGGGTCGGCGTCGAGGGCGGGGCCGGCGTCGAGGGCGGGGTCGGCGCGCGCGTCGGCTCCGGTGGGGCCGCCTTCGGGGTCTGCGTCGGCCGCGGGCCCCGTGTGGGGTCCGGGGCCGGCTTCTGCGCCGGGCTCTTCGGGGCGGGGGCGGCGCCGCCCGCCGGTGGCAGCCCGGTGTGCGACGAGCCGGGCGCCGGCTGCTGGGGTGCGGACACGGCCGGCCGGGGCGCCTGGGCCCGCGGTTCCGGCGCCGGCGCCTGCTTCGGGGAAGCGGTCAGCGCCAGCGAGAGCGTCGCGCCCGCCACCACCGCCGCCCCGACCCCGATCCCGGCCTTGACCGCCCCGCTCAGCCCCTTGCCGAGGCTGGCACCGGTGTTTCCCGTCGCCCCGGAACCGCCACTCCCGGCGGTCGCGGCCGCACCGGCCGCCACCCCCGCGGCACCCGCCACCGCCGTCTTGACGGCGTACCCGGCGGCGCACCAGCCGAGGAACGCGACCGGCAGCAGCGCGCCGATCCGCTGATTGACGTCCGCGACCTCCAGCGCGGCCAGCCGGCACCGGGGGCAGGTGTCCAGATGCTTGCGCAGCCCCCGCTCGGCCCGCATCCGCAGCCCGCCGCGCGCATAGGCGCCGAGCCGGTCGGCATACCGGGCACAGTCGCCGCCGTCGGTCAGCGACTGGCTGACATGCGCCTGGAGATACGCCTGCCGGAGGCCCTCGCGGGCGCGGTGCGCCAATACGGCGGTGGCGTTCGCGGTCAGCCCGAGCAGCGGGGCCACCTCGCTCGGCGACTCGTCCTCGACGGTGGTGTGCCACAGCACCGTCTGATAGCGCTCCGGCAGACTGCGGAACGCCCGTACGGCCATCGACCGCTCGGCCTCCTGCATGGCGCGCACATCCGCGCCCAGGTCCAGGGTGGCGTCGTCCTCCGGCGCGGCCGAGGACACCGCGAACACCGCGAAGTCCTCCACCAGTTGCTCCCGCCGCGCGGTCTGCGCCCAGGACGCGGCCACCCGGCGGACGGTCGTCAGCAGATAGGCGCGCACCGCGGATTCCGGGCCCGCCCCGCCGCGCACCGCTTGCAGCGTGCGGGCGAAGACCTCGCCGGTCAGATCCTCCGCGGTGTGCGCGTCCCGGCAGCAGCTGCGGGCGTAGCGCCGGACCGCCGCGGCGTGCCTGCGGTACATCTCCTCGTACGCGCTGTCGTCACCGGCCCGCAGGTCGGAGAGCAACTGGGCGTCGGACGGCGGGAGGCCGCGGTCCTCGGGACCGGTGGCCGCGCCCGCGCCGCGGGGCTCCCGCTGCGGCGGCACGCCAGGCCCCGCGTCCGCCGGGACCTTGGCACCCTCGTGCCGCCCGGCCGGGGGAGTCGTCCCCAACGGACCGCCCTGGCCGGGGACCTGTCCGGTCCGCGGTGCCTCCCGCTCGCCCGCCCCGGCCTCGCCGTCGCGCCGCGCGTCCCGCCCGTCAACACCCATTGCCGAGGCTCCCGAAGCCGCTGTCCCAACGGAATACCGCGTAAGCGTGCCACACCGGGCCCCGGCGGTCGCGGGTCCTGCCCGCCCGCCACCCGTCCGGGGTGCACACGCGGACGACCGCACGGGCGTTCACCCGTACGGGCCATGCCGCGCAGACGGCCGAGACCGTGCGCGGCCCTCGTATGAGTCCTGTCGCGCGCGGTGCCCGGACGGCGTGCGGACCGGAGCCGCCGCGGTCCGCGGACGGCACCGTTCCGCGGCCCGGCCCCGCCCGGTGGACCCCACGAGCGGGCCCACCCGGACGGAGCCGGCCGCCGGGCCTCAGCCGGCCGGGCGCGAGCGCAGCCCCTCCAGCAGAATCTCCAGCAGCCGCGCGGACGCGGCCTGCTGCTGCCCGGGATCGGGCAGCGTCGGCGCTCCTGTGGCGATCACTAAAAGGATGTCCGAGACCGTCACATCGGCGCGCAGCTCACCGGCCGCCCTGGCACGCTCCACGAGCCGCCCGACGACCTCCAGGAGCGCGTCGGCCCCGGCGGTCTCCTCGGCGGCGGCCGGCGCGGCCTCGGCCGGCCGGAGATCCGCGGACGCCCCGTCCTCGCCGGACGCCGTGCGCTGCTGCGGCACCCGCGCCTCGCTCAGGCCGTCCGGCATCCGGGGCCCGTCCGCGGCCGGTGCCGCCGGCTCCCCGGCCCGGCCGGCCGCGCTCACCCGCAGAATGCCCGGCGGCAGCAGCCGTCCGGCACCCGAGGCGACCGATGTCCGCAGGAAGCGGGACAGCGCCGACCACGGGTCGTCCTCCTGGCCCAGTGCCGTACGCGCCTGGTCCGTCAGCCGTGAGGTCTCCTCCTCGGCTATCCGGCGGACCAGCACGTCCTTGCTCGGGAACCGGCGGTAGACCGTGCCGACTCCGACGCGGGCCCGCCGCGCCACGTCCTCCATGGGAGCGCCGTACCCCAGCTCGCCGAACACCTCGCGAGCGGCCCGCAGTACGTGCTCCAGATTGCGCTGGGCGTCCACCCGAAGCGGTGTGCTCCGGCCGCCCGTCCCCGTGCCGGCACCGTTGGTCATCGCGGTGCCGTTGCTCTGGGGTCTGTTGTGCTCGCTACCGCTCCCGGCGCCGTCGGAGGCATGTGCCACAGCGACAGTGGCCGACCATTGAGAGCCCTGAATGTGCATAGTGATCCCCCGGTAATGACGTCTCCCCCCGGAGACTCCCCGCCCTGACAGTCAGGGCGTACCGACTAGAGGGTGCACCCCAACGAGATACGAACATAGTTGAGCTGGGGTCAAGAATGAAGGGGGCGTTCCGCACAATGCGCCCCCCCGATCGGCCCAAGGCGTCTGATCCGCCCCGATTAATCCCCCGCTCCTACTTCGTCACGCACCCCCTGACCAGCGCACCTCGGCCCGCATCTGCGGAATCCGTCGTTCCGTCCCCAGGGCCGCGCCCGGTCATACATTTCGACGGGCCTGTGGACAAAGGCGCTCCGGGGGTGCGTCATGGAACAGTGCTGTGCTTTCCCGGGGGTGCAGCACCCGAAGCCGTCCGCGCGCCCGGCCGGCTTTCGGACCGGTGCCGCCCCGGGGCCTGGTCGACACCGCGAGGAGAACCTCTGTGAAGACTGTGTCTTCGGAAGACGTGACGCGCATTCTCGTGGTCGGCGGTGGCTACGTGGGGATGTATACGGCCCTGCGATTGCAGCGGAAACTGAAGCATGAACTGCGGCAGGGCACCGTCGAGATCATCGTGGTCGACCCCGAGCCCTATATGACGTACCAGCCCTTCCTGCCCGAGGCCGCGGCCGGTTCGATCTCCCCGCGCCATGTCGTCGTACCGCTGCGCCGGGTGCTGCCGCAGTGCAAGGTCGTCATCGGCGAGGTCACCGCCATCGACCACGACGACCGCCGGGCGACCATCACCACCCTGGCCGCGGAGGAGACCGGCGACGGCGCCATCGAGGTGGCGTACGACGAACTGGTCCTCGCGCCGGGCTCGGTCTCCCGCGCCCTGCCCGTCCCGGGCCTGGCCGATGTCGGCATCGGTTTCAAGACAGTCGAGGAAGCCATCGGCCTGCGCAACCACGTCCTCGGCCAGCTCGACATCGCCTCCTCCACCCGTGACCCCGCCGTCCGCGACGCCGCGCTGACCTTCGTCTTCGTCGGCGGCGGCTACGCGGGCGTGGAGGCGCTGGCCGAGCTGGAGGACATGGCCCGCTACGCCGTCCGCTACTACCACAACATCCAGCCCGAGGACATGAAGTGGATCCTGGTGGAGGCGACGAACCGGATCCTGCCCGAAGTGGGCCCGGAGATGGGCCGCTACGCCGTACGGGAGCTGCGGGCCCGCAATATCGACGTACGGCTGGAGACCCGGCTGGGGTCCTGCGAGAAGAATGTCGCCCAGCTCAGCGACGGCTCCCGCTTCCCGACCCGGACCCTGGTGTGGACCGCGGGCGTCAAACCGCACCCCATCCTGGCCGCGGCCAAATTGCCGCTCAACACCCAGGGCCGCCTCGTGTGCACCCCCGCCCTCCAGGTGGACGGCGTCGAACACGCCTGGTCCGCCGGGGACGCGGCCGCGGTCCCCGATCTCACGGCCGAACCGCCCGCCGGGCCCGACGAGCCCCGCGCCCTGTGCGCCCCCAACGCCCAGCACGCCGTCCGCCAGTCCAAGGTCCTCGCCGAGAACCTCGCGGCGGCGGTGCGCGGCGGCCCGATCGTGGACTACGCGCACAAGTACGCCGGCTCGGTGGCCTCGCTCGGCCTCCACAAGGGCGTCGCGCATATCTACGGGCGCAAGCTGAAGGGTTACCCGGCGTGGTTCATGCACCGCGTCTACCACCTCAGCCGGGTGCCGACCTTCAACCGCAAGGCGCGGGTGCTCGCCGAATGGACCCTCGCGGGCCTGTTCAAACGCGAGATCGTCTCGCTCGGCTCGCTGGAGAACCCGCGCGCCGAGTTCGAACTCGCCGCGGGAACCGGACGGCACAACGAAGCGAGCTGACGCGCCGTACCCCCACAAGAGTTGACGTGCTGTCAGCCCTGGAGGGGCCGGATGTTCCGGAGTGCGGAACTCCACAGCGTCACCCCGGCGTCTGACGGATGTCCGTCCGGTCGGCCACACTGGACGTGTGACCATGGGTGGGCTCGTATCTGCAAAGAGTGACAATCACGAGGATTCTGGACGTTTGCTGCATTCCGCAAGAGGGCGCCGAGCGTGTCCCCAGCCGACCGTCCCCCGGCCACCTGCCGGGAGATCCCGCCATGCCGACGGCCCGATCCCGCGCGACGACGCGAAGTAAGAGGTACCCCTCCGTGATCTTCACGCGCTGGAGCGCCAAACTCCCCGGCACACAGCGGCGCGCCGCCGCCCGGTCCGACCGCGCCGCACCCGGCACGCCGGCCGTCCCGCCCACCGCGGCCCCGGCGCCGTCCGCCGTGCCCGCGGCAGCCGACGGCACACCGTCCGCCCCGACGGCCGCCACCACCGGCTCGGTCCCCGCGGCCCGCGCCGAACACGCCGATCCGGCCCCCACCCAGGACCGCACCCCCGCGACTCTGCCGCCCACCGTGGACGCCCTGTCCGTCCACGACATCCTGGGCACCATCCCGGCCCTGGTCGCCGTCGTCTACGGCCCCGAGCACCGCCTCGCCTACGTCAACGGCGCCTACGCCGCAGTCTTCGGCCCGCGCCCGGCCGGCCACACCGCCCGCGAAGCCCTCCCCGAGCTCGCCGCACTCGGCCTGCTCCCCCTGATGGACCAGGTCCTGCGCAGCGGCAAACCGCGCACGGTCAAGTCCCGCAAGGTCCCCGGCGGCGCCGGCGGCGACCGCACCCGCGACGCCTACTACACCTTCACCTGCACCCCGATCGAGGTCGCCGCCAGCGGCCCGGCCCCCGACCCCGAGGTCGCCTGCGTCGCCCCGCACAAGGGCGTCCTGGTCTTCGGCGCCGAGGTCACCGACCAGATCGAGTCCGCCGAGCGGCTGCGCGCCAGCGAGGCCCGCCAGCGCGAGGCCGCGGTCACCCTCCAGCGCTCCCTGCTGCCCCAGGAACTGGAGCAGCCCGACGACCTCTGCGTCGCCGCCACCTACCAGCCCGGCGGCACGGACGCCGCGGTCGGCGGCGACTGGTACGACGTCATCACCCTCGGCGCCGGCCGTACGGCCCTGGTCATCGGCGATGTCATGGGCCGCGGGGTGCGCGCCGCCGCCGTCATGGGCCAGCTGCGCACCGCGGTCCGCGCCTACGCCCGCCTCGACCTCCCGCCCCACGAGGTCCTCCAGCTTCTGGACGGCCTGGCCGCCGAGATCGACGCCAGCCAGATCGCCACCTGCGTCTACGCCGTCCACGACCCGAACGAGGGCCGCCTGGTCTACGCCTCGGCCGGCCATCTGCCCATCCTCGTCCGCGACCCCGACGGCACGGTCCGCCGCGCCGCCGAACCGACCGGTCCGCCCCTGGGGACCGGCGGCTGGCTGCACACCTCCGGGTCGGTCCCGCTCGGCCCCGGCAGCAGCGCCGTCCTCTACACCGACGGCCTCGTCGAGCGCCGCGACAAGGACATCGACCACGGCGTCGAGGCCCTGGAGCGCGCCTTCGCCGGCGCGGCCGGCGCCCCCGACATCGTCTGCGACCGCCTGCTGCGCTCGCTGGGCATCACGGCCACCCATGACGACGACGTCGCCATCCTCGTCCTCCAGCACCCCGCCCGCACCGGCCATGACGCCGAGCTGTTCCACAACGCTGCCCTCGAACTCCACGGCGGCACCGAAGCGGCCCCGCGCGCCCGCGCCTTCGCCTCCGGCGTCCTCGCCTCCTGGCGCTTCTCGCCCGAACTGCACGACCTCGGTGTGCTGGCCGCCAGCGAACTGGTCGCCAACTCCCTCCAGCACGGCACCCCGCCGATGCGCCTGCGCCTGCGCCGTACGGACCGCCGGCTGATCGTCGAGGTCACCGACGGCGACGACCACCTCCCGCGCCGCCGCCGCGCCGAACCGGCCGACGAGGCAGGCCGGGGCATCTCCATCGTCGCCACCATCGCCTCGTCCTGGGGCTCCCGCCGCACCCCCGGCGGCGGCAAGGCCGTCTGGTGCGAATTCGCGCTGCCCCGCGGATAGCCGTACGCCGCCGGCCCCGGTCACATCGGACCGGGGCCGGCGGCGTACAGGACTGGCATACAGGAGCGGCCCGTTTACGGCGCCGGGCGCGGGCTCAGGCGCCGCAGGCCACGGCTTCCGCCTCGGCCGGCACCCGCGCCGCAGGCACCGCCGCCACCGCACGGTGCGGATTGTCCTGCGCCGGCCGCAGCATCCGGCCCAGCCACAGCGACAGCCCGGTGATCCCCAGCGCGCAGAGCACCAGCATCCCGATGTACGCGGCGTACATCCCGTGCCCCACCATCAGCGCACCCACCGCCGGACCAACCGCCAGCGCCAGCTGCTTGACCAGCGCGAACGCCGAGTTGTACTGACCGATCAGCGAGGGCGGCGCCAGATCGGCCACCAGCGGCGCCACCGTCGGCGACAGCATCGACTCGCCTATCCCGAACAGCGCATACGTCGAGATCAGCAGCGCCGTCGCCACCATCTGCGCACCGTGCACCAGCCCGGACACCCCGGCGGCGATCCATGCCACCGTCCAGACCATCCCGACCAGCGCCATCACCCGGCTGCGCCGCCGCCCCTCGACCAGCTTGAGCACCACGAACTGCGCCGCCACGATCGCCGCCGTATTGGCCGCGAGCGCGATGCCCAGGCTCGACGGCGCGATCCGGGTGACCTCGGTGGCATACGCCGCCAGCCCCGACTCGAACTGTCCGTAGCAGGCGAAGAACAGCACAAAGCCCAGTACGCACAGCCACACCATCCGCCGGTCGGCGAACATCGCCCGCCAGGCACCCTTGGCCCGCTCCTCGGTCGGCACCGGGTCCTCGACCTTCGGCCCCCGCGGCAGCCGTACGGTCGCCACCGCCGCGCCGAGCACCAGGAACATCACGGCCTCGATGGCGAACAGCCGCACAAAGCTCGACGCCTGCGTCTCGTCGACCAGCAGCCCGCCGACCAGCCCGCCGACGCCCAGCCCCAGGTTGTTCAGGAAGAACTGGGTGGCGAACGCCCGCGACCTGGTCAGCGTCGTCGAGCACCACACGATCATCGTCGCGAGCGCCGGCTGAATGACCGCGATGCCCGCACCGAGCGCGATGGCCGACGCGATGACCAGCGGCTCCGTGGCGGACAGCCCCAGCCCCAGGGCACCGACGGCGGCGGAGACCGTACCGGCGATCGCCACCGGCAGCGGACCGCGCCGGTCGATCGCCCGACCGGTCAGCGGCAGGACGACCAATGCGGCCACCGCCAGCATCGCCAGCACCACACCGGCCGTGCTCGCACCGAGATCCCGCACCTTCGCCACATAGACGTACAGATACGGAACGGTGAAGCCGTTCCCGAACGCGCTCAGCGCGTTCCCGAGCTGGATCCGGCGCAACGCGGCGCCCATCGCGGTGGTCACACTCACCTACCTAGGTCAGGTCGTCAGACGAACAGGGGGAGAACCAAGGAGCCGGACAGACGCCAGGGCGAGACCGGTCCGAGGCCGGACAGTCTCACCCTGAAGACTTCAACTCTAAAGTTCGAAGTTAAAGAGTACACCTCGAAGAACTTCAACGCCAATGACTTCCATGCCATACTGCGCCGCATGCCTGAGCCCTCCGATGCGGCCGCCGACGCTGCCGAGCCGAGCCTCGAGGAACAGATCGCCGCCTACCAGCGCGAATTCCAGGACCTCGACCCCCAGGTGGAGCAGGTCGTCTCCGCACTACAGCGCCTCAACCGACGGATGAACGTCGCCTACGGACGACAGACCTCCACGCTCGGCCTGAGTAACGCCGAATGGGAGGTCCTCAAGGCCCTCGTCGTCTCCGGGGCGCCTTATCAATTGGGCCCCGGCGAACTCGCCAAACGCCTCGGCCTCACGCCGGCGGCCATGACCCACCGCATCGACCGCATGGCGAGCGAGGGCCTGGTCACCCGGGACCGTGACGAGAACAATCGCGTCCGCGTCATCGTCGAGCTGACCCACGAGGGCCGCGAGAAGTGGCTCGAGGCGATGCGCCTGGCCTCCGTCTTCGAAGAGGACCTCCTCCAGGACCTCTCCGGCGAGGAACGCCAGCTCCTCGGCCAGGTGTTGACCCGCCTCCTGCGCCGCGTCGAGGACGCCCAGCCGGACGCCGACGGGCGTCTGAGTGACCTTGACTGACGCGAGTTGACACGGCCTACCCCCATCCGTAGTGTTCTCCGAGTTGCCACGGAGCCGACAGGCCCGGGGCAGCCATCCCGCCGCTTCGCGGCACACCACTACTGCACGGCCCCTCACTGGGAACAATTTCGGCATGCTGAAATTCGAACCGCGACGTGATTATGCGTCAACGAGGAATTCCGCTAAAGTAGTGATCACGCCGAAAGGCACGGCAATGCAAATTGCCGGACCACGGCGTAACCCCCTCCGACGGGGATTCGGAAACGAATTCGGACCGGCAACGGACCGAAAATCGGATCTGCTAGAGTCGGAAAGGCCGGAAAGCGAAAGCCAAACGGCCGGGCCCGCTCCAACAGGGCGCCGGAGACGGAAACGGATCTGGTAAGGTTGGAAACGCGAAGAAGCCGAAAGGCGGACACGCACCGGCGAAAATCGGGCCCGCAAGGATCTGATAGAGTCGGAAACGCAAGACCGAAGGGAAGCGCCCGGAGAGCCTGGTGAAACAGGAACAAAGGAAGCGTCCGTTCCTTGAGAACTCAACAGCGTGCCAAAAGTCAACGCCAGATATGTTGATACCCCGTCCACCGGAAACACTTCCGGAGGATGAGGTTCCTTTGAAAAGTCCATCGGCACCCATGTGGTGCGGATGGCACACACAGCGAGGACGCTGTGAACGACCGGACCTATTCCGTCTGGTCGTTCCGCTCTCGTGTGTGTTTCACCGGATTACCGGTAAACATTCACGGAGAGTTTGATCCTGGCTCAGGACGAACGCTGGCGGCGTGCTTAACACATGCAAGTCGAACGATGAACCTCCTTCGGGAGGGGATTAGTGGCGAACGGGTGAGTAACACGTGGGCAATCTGCCCTTCACTCTGGGACAAGCCCTGGAAACGGGGTCTAATACCGGATATGACTACCGACCGCATGGTCTGGTGGTGGAAAGCTCCGGCGGTGAAGGATGAGCCCGCGGCCTATCAGCTTGTTGGTGGGGTGATGGCCTACCAAGGCGACGACGGGTAGCCGGCCTGAGAGGGCGACCGGCCACACTGGGACTGAGACACGGCCCAGACTCCTACGGGAGGCAGCAGTGGGGAATATTGCACAATGGGCGAAAGCCTGATGCAGCGACGCCGCGTGAGGGATGACGGCCTTCGGGTTGTAAACCTCTTTCAGCAGGGAAGAAGCGAGAGTGACGGTACCTGCAGAAGAAGCGCCGGCTAACTACGTGCCAGCAGCCGCGGTAATACGTAGGGCGCAAGCGTTGTCCGGAATTATTGGGCGTAAAGAGCTCGTAGGCGGCTTGTCACGTCGGATGTGAAAGCCCGGGGCTTAACCCCGGGTCTGCATTCGATACGGGCAGGCTAGAGTTCGGTAGGGGAGATCGGAATTCCTGGTGTAGCGGTGAAATGCGCAGATATCAGGAGGAACACCGGTGGCGAAGGCGGATCTCTGGGCCGATACTGACGCTGAGGAGCGAAAGCGTGGGGAGCGAACAGGATTAGATACCCTGGTAGTCCACGCCGTAAACGTTGGGAACTAGGTGTGGGCGACATTCCACGTCGTCCGTGCCGCAGCTAACGCATTAAGTTCCCCGCCTGGGGAGTACGGCCGCAAGGCTAAAACTCAAAGGAATTGACGGGGGCCCGCACAAGCAGCGGAGCATGTGGCTTAATTCGACGCAACGCGAAGAACCTTACCAAGGCTTGACATACACCGGAAACGTCTGGAGACAGGCGCCCCCTTGTGGTCGGTGTACAGGTGGTGCATGGCTGTCGTCAGCTCGTGTCGTGAGATGTTGGGTTAAGTCCCGCAACGAGCGCAACCCTTGTTCTGTGTTGCCAGCATGCCCTTCGGGGTGATGGGGACTCACAGGAGACTGCCGGGGTCAACTCGGAGGAAGGTGGGGACGACGTCAAGTCATCATGCCCCTTATGTCTTGGGCTGCACACGTGCTACAATGGCCGGTACAATGAGCTGCGATACCGCGAGGTGGAGCGAATCTCAAAAAGCCGGTCTCAGTTCGGATTGGGGTCTGCAACTCGACCCCATGAAGTCGGAGTTGCTAGTAATCGCAGATCAGCATTGCTGCGGTGAATACGTTCCCGGGCCTTGTACACACCGCCCGTCACGTCACGAAAGTCGGTAACACCCGAAGCCGGTGGCCCAACCCCTTGTGGGAGGGAATCGTCGAAGGTGGGACTGGCGATTGGGACGAAGTCGTAACAAGGTAGCCGTACCGGAAGGTGCGGCTGGATCACCTCCTTTCTAAGGAGCATCTAGATCTCGTAAGAGATCCAGAGCCACTACGTCGGCAAATGTTCGACGGTGGTTAGCTCATGGGTGGAACGTTGACTATTCGGCGCACTTGATTCTCTGGAAGTTAGTACTGCTTCGGCGTGGAACGCTTCCGGGAGATTGAGTGGGTCGGGCACGTTGTTGGGTATCTGAGGGTACGGACTGATGTCTGGACCTTCGCGATGCCGGCCCCAGTGAACTCAGCCTTCGGGTTGGGGTGGTGGGTGGCTGGTCGTTGCTTGAGAACTGCACAGTGGACGCGAGCATCTGTGGCCAAGTTTTTAAGGGCGCACGGTGGATGCCTTGGCACCAGGAACCGATGAAGGACGTGGGAGGCCACGATAGGCCCCGGGGAGCTGTCAACCAAGCTTTGATCCGGGGGTGTCCGAATGGGGAAACCCGGCAGTCGTCATGGGCTGTCACCCGCTGCTGAACACATAGGCAGTGTGGAGGGAACGCGGGGAAGTGAAACATCTCAGTACCCGCAGGAAGAGAAAACAACCGTGATTCCGGGAGTAGTGGCGAGCGAAACCGGATGAGGCCAAACCAGTCACGTGTGATACCCGGCAGGGGTTGCGTGGTTGGGGTTGTGGGATCTCTCTTTCACAGTCTGCCGGCTGTGAGACGAGTCAGAAACCGTTGATGTAGGCGAAGGACATGCGAAAGGTCCGGCGTAGAGGGTAAGACCCCCGTAGCTGAAACATCAGCGGCTCGTTTGAGAGACACCCAAGTAGCACGGGGCCCGAGAAATCCCGTGTGAATCTGGCGGGACCACCCGTTAAGCCTAAATATTCCCTGGTGACCGATAGCGGATAGTACCGTGAGGGAATGGTGAAAAGTACCGCGGGAGCGGAGTGAAATAGTACCTGAAACCGTGTGCCTACAAGCCGTGGGAGCGTCGCGTTGAGTCTTCGGATTCAACGTCGTGACTGCGTGCCT
The DNA here is from genome assembly GCF_008704855.1 of Streptomyces platensis. Taxonomy (NCBI): domain Bacteria; kingdom Bacillati; phylum Actinomycetota; class Actinomycetes; order Kitasatosporales; family Streptomycetaceae; genus Streptomyces; species Streptomyces platensis. The sequence goes on along the minus strand of NZ_CP023691.1, from coordinate 4,143,014 downwards.
TTTGAAGAATGAGCCTGCGAGTTTGCGGTATGTTGCGAGGTTAACCCGTGTGGGGAAGCCGTAGCGAAAGCGAGTCCGAATAGGGCGTTGAGTAGCGTGCCCAAGACCCGAAGCGGAGTGATCTAGCCATGGGCAGGTTGAAGCGGAGGTAAGACTTCGTGGAGGACCGAACCCACCAGGGTTGAAAACCTGGGGGATGACCTGTGGTTAGGGGTGAAAGGCCAATCAAACTCCGTGATAGCTGGTTCTCCCCGAAATGCATTTAGGTGCAGCGTCGTGTGTTTCTTGCCGGAGGTAGAGCACTGGATAGGCGATGGGCCCTACCGGGTTACTGACCTTAGCCAAACTCCGAATGCCGGTAAGTGAGAGCGCGGCAGTGAGACTGTGGGGGATAAGCTCCATGGTCGAGAGGGAAACAGCCCAGAGCATCGACTAAGGCCCCTAAGCGTGTGCTAAGTGGGAAAGGATGTGGAGTCGCAGAGACAACCAGGAGGTTGGCTTAGAAGCAGCCATCCTTGAAAGAGTGCGTAATAGCTCACTGGTCAAGTGATTCCGCGCCGACAATGTAGCGGGGCTCAAGCACACCGCCGAAGTCATGTCATTCATACAACAGCCCTAACGGGTGTGTGGATGGGTAGGGGAGCGTCGTGTGCCGGGTGAAGCAGCCGTGGAAACGAGTTGTGGACGGTTCACGAGTGAGAATGCAGGCATGAGTAGCGATACACACGTGGGAAACGTGTGCGCCGATTGACTAAGGGTTCCTGGGTCAAGCTGATCTGCCCAGGGTAAGTCGGGACCTAAGGCGAGGCCGACAGGCGTAGTCGATGGACAACCGGTTGATATTCCGGTACCCGCTTTGAAACGCCCAATATCGAATCCATTAATGCTAAGGCCGTGAAGCCGGCCTGGAGTCTTCGGACAAAGGGACGTGGTGGAGCCGCCGATCCAAGGTGGTAGTAGGTAAGCGATGGGGTGACGCAGGAAGGTAGTCCAGCCCGGGCGGTGGTTGTCCCGGGGTAAGGGTGTAGGCCGTGTGGTAGGTAAATCCGTCACACGTTAAGGCTGAGACCTGATGCCGAGCCGATTGTGGTGAAGTGGATGATCCTATGCTGTCGAGAAAAGCCTCTAGCGAGTTTCATGGCGGCCCGTACCCTAAACCGACTCAGGTGGTCAGGTAGAGAATACCGAGGCGTTCGGGTGAACTATGGTTAAGGAACTCGGCAAAATGCCCCCGTAACTTCGGGAGAAGGGGGGCCATTGCTGGTGATGAGTTTTGCACTCTGAGCTGGTGGTGGCCGCAGAGACCAGCGAGAAGCGACTGTTTACTAAAAACACAGGTCCGTGCGAAGCCGTAAGGCGATGTATACGGACTGACGCCTGCCCGGTGCTGGAACGTTAAGGGGACCGGTTAGTCACATTTCGGTGTGGCGAAGCTGAGAACTTAAGCGCCAGTAAACGGCGGTGGTAACTATAACCATCCTAAGGTAGCGAAATTCCTTGTCGGGTAAGTTCCGACCTGCACGAATGGCGTAACGACTTCTCGACTGTCTCAACCATAGGCCCGGTGAAATTGCATTACGAGTAAAGATGCTCGTTTCGCGCAGCAGGACGGAAAGACCCCGGGACCTTTACTATAGCTTGATATTGGTGTTCGGTTCGGCTTGTGTAGGATAGGTGGGAGACTTTGAAGCGGCCACGCCAGTGGTTGTGGAGTCATTGTTGAAATACCACTCTGGTCGTGCTGGATGTCTAACCTGGGTCCGTGATCCGGATCAGGGACAGTGTCTGGTGGGTAGTTTAACTGGGGCGGTTGCCTCCTAAAGAGTAACGGAGGCGCCCAAAGGTTCCCTCAGCCTGGTTGGCAATCAGGTGTTGAGTGTAAGTGCACAAGGGAGCTTGACTGTGAGACTGACGGGTCGAGCAGGTACGAAAGTAGGGACTAGTGATCCGGCGGTGGCTTGTGGAAGCGCCGTCGCTCAACGGATAAAAGGTACCCCGGGGATAACAGGCTGATCTTCCCCAAGAGTCCATATCGACGGGATGGTTTGGCACCTCGATGTCGGCTCGTCGCATCCTGGGGCTGGAGTCGGTCCCAAGGGTTGGGCTGTTCGCCCATTAAAGCGGTACGCGAGCTGGGTTTAGAACGTCGTGAGACAGTTCGGTCCCTATCCGCTGTGCGCGTAGGAGTATTGAGAAGGGCTGTCCCTAGTACGAGAGGACCGGGACGGACGAACCTCTGGTGTGCCAGTTGTCCTGCCAAGGGCATGGCTGGTTGGCTACGTTCGGAAAGGATAACCGCTGAAAGCATCTAAGCGGGAAGCCTGCTTCGAGATGAGTACTCCCACCCCCTTTGAGGGGTTAAGGCTCCCAGTAGACGACTGGGTTGATAGGCCAGATATGGAAGCCCGGTAACGGGTGGAGTTGACTGGTACTAATAGGCCGAGGGCTTGTCCTCAGTTGCTCGCGTCCACTGTGTAGGTTCTGAAGTAACGACCTGTGTCATGTCCGGGTTGTCATCTTCATAGTGTTTCGGTGGTCATTGCGTTAGGGAAACGCCCGGTTACATTCCGAACCCGGAAGCTAAGCCTTTCAGCGCCGATGGTACTGCAGGGGGGACCCTGTGGGAGAGTAGGACGCCGCCGAACAATTTTTCAGCTCCGGTCCCTGAACCTCTGGTTCAGGGACCGGAGCTTTTTTGCGTTTCGGGCCGCTCGGTACGCTCGTGGGCATGCGCTATGACCTGGTCATTTTCGATAACGATGGCGTCCTGGTGGACAGCGAACCGATCTCCAATCGGATTCTTGCCGGCTACCTCACCGAATTGGGTCATCCGACCAGTTACGAAGACTCGCTGCGGGATTACATGGGCGGTGCGATGCACCGTATTCACGAGGCGGTGCTACAGCGGTCCGGGAAGCGGTTGCCGGACGGGTTCGACGAGGGTTTTCATGCGCGGGTCTTCGATGAGTTCCGTCGGACGCTGGAGCCGGTGGCGGGCGTGCGCGAGGTGCTGGAGAAGCTGGCCGTAGACGGGGTGCCGTACTGCGTCGGGTCGTCGGGCAGCCATGAGCGCATTCGGGTGGCGTTGACGAAGACCGGGCTGTGGGAGCGGTTCGCAGGGGCCGATGGTGGCGTCGGGGAGCGGATCTTCTCGTCGCAGGATGTGGGGCGGGGGAAGCCGGCGCCGGATCTCTTTCTGTATGCGGCACAGGAGATGGGGGTGGCGCCGGAGCGGTGTGCGGTGGTCGAGGACAGTCCGCTGGGCGTGCGGGCCGCGGTCGCCGCGGGGATGGACGTCTACGGGTTCACGGCGATGACGTCGGCGGAGAAGCTGACGGAGGCCGGGGCCACCGCGCTGTTCGCCCATATGGCGGAGCTGCCGGCGCTGTTGCAGTAGGGGACACCGTCGCCGGTGCTCGTCAGACGCCGGGCGAAATCGGCGTGGTGATCCATCTACCCAGTGGTAGTGGGGAGTTCTAGGCTGAGCGGCCATGACGGCCCCTCGGGTACCAGGAGCGCAGCTGCGGCACGGCCGGGTCTCGCTCGCCCTGAGCTTCTTCATCCAGGGCGCGGTCTTCGCCCTCCTCGTGACCCGAATACCCGCGATCCAGGACCGCTACGGGATCTCGGACGGGCTGCTGCCGGTGTTCCTGGCGGCGGTGCCCGTACTCGCGGGGGTCGGCAGCGTCGTCACCGAGCAGCTGGTGAAGCGGGTGCGGCCCGGTCGGGTGCTGCGAGTGGTGCAGCCGGTGGTGTGCCTGGCGCTGGCGGCCGCCGGGTCGGTCGGTTCGATGGCGCAGGCGGCGGTGGCGCTGGCGGCGTTCGGGCTGTCGGTGGGTGCGCTGGACGCCTCGATGAACATGCTCGGGGTGAGCCTTCAGCGGGCGTACGGGCGGAGCATCTTGCTCGGGTTCCACGCCGCGTACAGCCTGGGCGGCATCGTGGGCGCCTCGCTGGCCTGGGCGGGGGCGCACTGGCAGCTGTCGCTGGCGCTGCTGTACGGGCCGGTGGTGGCGGTCCTGGTGCCGCTGGCGCTGCTCGTGGGCCGGTGGTTCGTGGACCGGGGCGGGGCGGCGCAGGGTGGCAGCGAGGAGGGGCCGGCGGGGGCCGTCGTGCCCCTTGCGATGCGGCTGTTGTTGCCGCTGTGTCTGGTGATGGCGTTCGCCTACATCGGGGATTCGACCGTCTCCAACTGGAGCGCCAAGTATCTCCAGGACGTCCTGGGGAGCTCCGAGCAGCTCGCCACCGTCCCGTACAACGTCTACATGGTCACCACGCTGCTCGGGCGGGCGGTCGGGGACCTGGGTGTGCGGCGCTTCGGGGCGGTCGCGGTGGTGCGGACCGGGGCGGTGGTCGCGGCGGGCGGTTTCGCGGTGGTGGCGGCGGCGCCGGGGGCGTGGGCCGGGATGGCGGGGTTCACGCTGCTGGGGTTCGGGCTCAGTGTGCTCGTGCCCCAGACGTTCGCGGCGGCGGGGCGCTACGCCTTCGAACGGCACGGTCCGGCGGCCGCGGACATGGCCGTCGCGCGGCTGAACATCTTCAATTACGTGGGCTTCTTGATCGGCTCTCCGCTGGTCGGTGCCCTGGGTGATGCCTGGAGCTATCGGGGGGCGATGCTCGTACCGATGGCCCTGGTGCTGGTGACGCTGGTGTATGCCCGCTCGTTCGGGGCGTCGGCGGCCCGATACGGTGACGGGCATGAGCGGCCGCGCACAGCTGATGTGGGATGAGGCAGTAACGGGCTACGACTTCGGGTCCGGGCATCCGATGGACCCGGTCCGGCTCGCGCTGACCATGCGTTTGGTGGAGGCGTTCGAGCTGGACCGCGGGCCGCTGGAGGTGGTCGCGGCCAAGCCTGCCGGGGACTCGACGCTGCGGCTGGTGCATCGCGAGGACTACATCGCCGCGGTCCGCAGAGCCTCGGCGGACCCGGCGGCCGCGGACTCGTCGTACGGGCTGGGGACGGCGGACGATCCGGCGTTCCCGCGGATGCATGAGGCGTCCGCGCTGATCGCCGGGCAGTCGGTGGGCGCGGCGGAGGCCGTCTGGCGCGGCGACGCGGCGCATGCGGTGAACTTCACCGGCGGGCTGCACCACGCGATGCCGGGCGGCGCGGCCGGGTTCTGCATCTACAACGACGCGTCGCTGGCGATCGCCCGGCTGCTGGAGCTGGGGGCCGAACGGGTCGCGTATGTGGATGTGGACGTCCACCACGGAGACGGGGTGCAGGCGGCGTTCTGGGAGGACCCGCGAGTACTGACGGTCTCGCTGCACGAGCATCCCCGGACGCTCTTCCCGCAGACCGGCTGGCCGGAGGAGACCGGCGGGGCGGGCGCGGAGGGCACCGCGGTGAATGTGGCGCTGCCGGCCGGGACCGGGGACGAGGGCTGGCTGCGGGCGTTCCACGCGGTGGTCCCGGAGCTGCTGGGGGCCTTCCGGCCGCAGGTGATCGTGACGCAGCACGGCGCGGACACCCACTTCGAGGATCCGCTGGCGCATCTCGCGGTGAGCCTGGACGCCCAGCGTGCGGTGGCGGAGGCCTGCCACGACCTGGCGCATGAGCATGCCGACGGCCGATGGGTCGCGCTCGGCGGGGGCGGCTATGCGGTGGTGGACGTGGTGCCGCGCAGCTGGACGCATCTGGTCGCGATCGCGGCGGGCCGGCCGATCGAGCCGACCTCGATGGTGCCGGAGGCCTGGCGGCACGAAGTGTTCCGCCGGACCCGGCAGTTGGCGCCGCACCGGATGACGGACGGCCGTACGCCGCAGTGGCGGGACTTCATCGACGAGGGCTATGACCCGGCCGACCGGCTGGACCAGGCGGTGCTGGCGACCCGTCGGGCGGTCTTCCCGGCGCACGGGTTGCTGCCGTAGGGCCGGGCCCCCTGCCGGTCTCTGTAACGCTGTTACGGCGCCCGGGGGCCGGTATTCGAGGGCGCGGCGGTCCGCAGGCGATCGTCGCCCTGCACCGCCGTCCGCCGCTCCCGTACGGCCGTATCCGGCACCGCGCCCCACGGATGTGTGACGTCCCGTCGGTCCGGGCACCCGAAGGCCGACCAACCGGACAGTATGGGAAGCGTGTTGGGAACCGGGGCGCTGCGGGCGCACCTGATCGAGGCGCGGCTCGCGGGGACGATCGCGACCACGCGGGAGAAGAGTCTGGCGCGCTACCGGCTCTTCGCGGCACGCGACCCCAGGGCTCTGCTGGGGCTGGACCCCGAACGGGACTGGCCGCTGAGTGAAGTACTGCGACTGATGGGGCGGAAGTGCGGGGTTTCGGCCGATCCCGCGCACACTTCCGGCCCGGATGTGATCGACCCCGACCGCACGGTTGCCGCGCTGGACGGGTTCGCGGAACGGGTCGCCACCGCGGCCGGCCGCCGGGCGCCGGTACTGATTGGCACCGGCCATCCGCACCGGCTGCTGGAGTTCTACGCCGCCCTCGCAGACGCTCTCTCGTCGGCGGGTTGCACCGTTCTCACCCCGGCGTATGGCGCCCGTGTCGACATAGCGACCCGGTTCGGGGTACGTCCCTGCACCCTTGAGTACGTACGGGGAGTCGCGCTGATGCGAGAAACCGGCGTGCGGGGTGCGCCCGGGGCCGGGGGCGTACACACCCATTCTCCGCTGCCGGTACGGACCGCTCTGGCGGCCGCGGCGGACGCTGCGGGGCCGCTGCCGGGGCTGGTCATCGGGGACCACGGTTGGGTCTGCGGGGCAGGTCAGCTGGGCTTTGAGGCGATCGGGCTGGCGGATACGGACGACCCGGCTCCGTTCGTCGGCCAGGCCGAGGGACGGGTGTCCGTGGTGGTGCCGCTCGATGACGCCGTGCGGGCGGCGGACTATCGGCCGCTGGCCCGCTATGTATTGAATCGGTCAGGTCTGTCCCGATAGGCGGCTGTTCGCTGCTCCTCTTCCCCACTCGCATCACCCGCCCCTAATCTGGGGAGTGAGCGCATAGCGACGAAGAGTCACCGGAGGGGAAGCCGGTGACCGTCTTATGCGGAAGGTGCAGGTGTGACATGGCGGCAGACCAGAGGCCTCTGAACGAGGTCGTGTTCCTGACAGTGGCGGAGGTCGCCACGGTGATGCGAGTGTCGAAGATGACCGTGTACCGCCTGGTGCACAGCGGTCATCTGCCCGCGATTCGCGTGGGGAGGTCATTCCGGGTTCCGGAGCAGGCGGTGCACGACTACCTCCGGGAGTCCTTTGTGGGGGTGGAATCAGCCTGACAGGTCCGTCGCCGACCCTCGGATTACGCCGTTCGCCCGGCGGCGGGTAGGCTGGCCCGATGTAGGTAGTGTGGGCTCGGACGCCCCGCACCGAGTGATTCGAAGTGAGCGAGGGTAGTCGTGGGCTCTGTTATCAAGAAGCGGCGCAAGCGGATGGCGAAGAAGAAGCACCGCAAGCTGCTCAAGCGCACCCGTGTTCAGCGTCGTAACAAGAAGTAAGCGACGCTGATCGCGAATTCGCAGCCCCTCATCGCCTTGGCGCGATGGGGGGCTGCGGTGCGTTGTGGGCCGTATGGACGGTGGTCGGACGGAAATATGGCCACGGGCATCCTGCGGTCATCACTGCGCAACACCGACCCGATAGCGTGGCCTGCACAGCTTGGCCAGTCGTGGTCGCGGCGGGAAGGAAGGGCTGATCTTGGGCAAGGTCGTGCTCGTCACGGGAGTCGCACGGCAATTGGGCGGCCGGTTCGTCCGCCGTATCCAGCGCGATCCCGACGTCGACCGGGTGATCGGGGTCGACGCCGTGCCACCGGAGCACCATCTGGGCGGCGCCGAATTCCTCAAAGCCGATATCCGGCATCCGGCCATTGCCCGGGTCCTGGCCGAGACGGGCGTCGACACCGTCGTCCATATGGACATCAACGGCACGCCGTTGGGTAAGCGCGGCGGCCGCGCCTCGGTGAAGGAAACCAACGTCATCGGGACGATGCAGCTGCTCGGCGCATGCCAGAAGGCCCCGAATGTGCAGCGGCTGGTCATCAAGTCCAGCACCAGCGTCTACGGCTCCGCGCCCCGCGACCCGGCCGTCTTCACCGAGACCACCACCCCGAAGTCACTGCCCAGTGGTGGCTTCGCGAAGGACATCGTCGAGGTCGAGGGGTACGTCCGCGGCTTCGCCCGCCGCCGGCCGGATGTGGCGGTGTGTGTGCTGCGCTTCGCCAACATCCTCGGGCCGTGCGCGGATTCCCCGCTCGCCGAGTACTTCTCGCTGCCCGTATGGCCCACCGTGCTCGGCTACGACCCGCGGCTTCAGTTCGTCCACGAGGACGACGCCATCGAGGTGCTGCGGATCGCCGCCGCCGCGCCGCGCCGCGGCACGCTCAACAGCGGCACGTTCAATATCGCCGGAGACGGCGTGCTGCTGCTCTCGCAGACCTCCCGGCGGCTGGGGCGGCCGACCGTCCCGCTGCTGCTGCCGACCGTCACCTGGGCCGGTACGGCGCTGCGGTCCATCGGCATCACGGACTTCTCGCCGGAACAGATCCGGCTGCTCACGCACGGCAGGGTCGTCGAAACGACACAGATGCGCGAGACACTGGGATTCCACCCGAAGTACACGACGGCGGAGACCTTCGCGGAATTCGCCCGCAGCCGCGGACCCGGGCTGCTGCCGCCCGCGTCCCTCGCCCGCACCGTCGACCGGCTCGCCGGCGTGCTGTCCGCACGCGGCGGCCCGACCCAGTGAGGAGTTCATCCACGATGGCGGACGCCAAGGTCATTCCCTTCGGCGAGGAGCCCCGGGCACGCAGGAAGGCCAGGCGGGCCGGGCGCGCGGGACGCGGTGCGGCGCTGGCGCCCGTACCGGAGGCACGGACCGAGCATCCGCCGGCGGTGCCCCCGCGGCCGAGTCCCGGGCGGTCCCTGGACGAGCGGATCGCGGGCGGGCTGGCCTTTCTGCGGCGGCGGATCACCGGCGACTACGAGGTCGACGACTTCGGGTACGACGAGGAGCTGACCGACCAGGTCCTGATGTCGCTGCTGCGGCCCTTCTACGAGAAGTACTTCCGGGTCGAGGTGAAGGGGGTGGAGAACATCCCCTCCGACGGCGGTGCGCTGATCGTCGCCAACCACTCCGGGACGCTCCCGCTGGACGGCCTGATGCTCCAGGTCGGGGTGCACGACAATCACCCGGCGCAGCGTCATCTCCGGCTGCTGGCGGCCGATTTGGTGTTCGTCCTGCCGGTGATAAACGAACTGGCACGCAAGGCCGGGCACACCCTCGCCTGCGCGGAGGACGCCCAGCGGCTGCTGGAGCGCGGTGAGATCGTCGGGGTGATGCCGGAGGGCTTCAAGGGCATCGGCAAGCCCTTCGCGGACCGCTACAAGCTCCAGCGCTTCGGGCGGGGCGGCTTCGTCTCGACGGCGCTGAAGGCCGGGGTGCCGATCGTGCCGTGCTCGATCGTGGGCGCGGAGGAGATCTACCCGATGATCGGGAACTCCAAGACGCTGGCACGGGTGCTGGGGCTGCCGTATTTCCCGATCACGCCGACCTTCCCGTGGCTGGGGGCGCTGGGTGCGGTGCCGCTGCCGACGAAGTGGACGATCCAGTTCGGCGAGCCGATCCAGACGGCCGGCTATCCGGCGGAGGCGGCGGACGATCCGATGCTGATGTTCAACCTGACCGACCAGGTACGGGAAACGATTCAGCACACCCTCTACAAGCTCCTGGTACAGCGACGCTCGGTGTTCTTCTGAGGGAAGGACCAGAAGAACACCGAGCGGGCCGGCACCGGAGAGCCGGGCTACTTCGGGAGATCCTCGCCGTCGATCCCCAGGCCGGGAAGCAGCCCCGGAATCAGCGGCGGGAGGGTGACATCGGGGCGGCCGCCGGTGTCCTTGCGTCCGCCGTGGCCCCCGTCGTGCGGCGACGGGCTGTCGCCCTTGGACGGCGGGTCGAGCAGCCCGCCCGTGCTGCCGCCGAGCAGGCCGTCCTCCTGCGAGGGTGAGGCCGACGGGCGCGGGGCGTGCGAACCGCCGCGGTGCTTGCCGTGGGCGGACTTGCTGCCGGACGGCGCCGGGCGGTCGTCGGAGCCGGAGCCGGTGCCCGCGGAGGCGGGCGTGTCGCGGTGGTGGCGCCTGCTGTCCGGGGTGGGCGGCAGCAGCGAGCGGAGCGGACCGACCTCTTTGTCTATGGCGTCGAAGACCGAGCTGACCTCGTCGCGGACGTCGGTGAGCTGCACCGGGAGCTTGTCGCGCAGATGCGACCAGGTGCCGCGGTGGGACCGGGTGAAGGAGTTCAGCGCCTGGATGGGGTCGAGCGAGCCATCGCGCTCATACGCCGCGTGCAGCAGGCGGTGGCCCTCGCCCGCGTCGTGCCGGATGCCGGCGAGCGCCTTGCGGATCTCGCCGAGCGCCTCGTGGTCGAGGTCGGCGAGCCGGGCGCGCTCCATCATCCGGCGGACCTCCATCATGCGGGTGGAGGCCTGGTCGAGAAGGAGCTGACCACGATCGGAGTCATCGTCGGCCATGCCGAGCCGGAGGTCCTCCATGCCGCGCTTGAGGCCGTAGAGGGAGTCGCCGGGGAGGGCGTCGGAGCTGGCCGCGGCGACGCCGCTGAACGCGCCGGCGGCGACGCCGACCGTCAGCCCGCCGGCCGCCAGCCCCTTGGAGAGGCGGGAGCGCGGGCGCAGTCGGCCGATCGATTTCGTGGCGCGATGCGCGCCCTTGTGTGCGCGCTGCTCGGGCACCCTGGCACCGTCGGACGGAGCGCCTTCGGCGAAGGCGGCCTCCATCGCGGCGATGAGCTGAGCGCGCTGGACAGTCTTGACCTCGGTGGCCATCTCGGGCCCCGGGAGTCTCCCGAGGCCGTCGGCGACCGCCAACAGCCGTGCTTCGCCCGGCGCTTGCGCCGGATTGTCGACCTGGTCCTCGGCCGCCGCGCCCTCGAGGACCTGCTCCTCCAGCGCCTGGGCGAAGGCGTTGGCCCGCCGGTGCACCGAGACATTTGCGATCACGGGCGGCACCTCCTCTCGTCATCCCGCTCGACTCCCCGGACTGGCTTTGACTGTCCAGATGGACCGGATGGTTGCACGTCGTGCTCCGCGGCCACTCGATCGAGTGAGTGGCCGCGGGCATGGCGTGACCGCATGGAGCCTGCATCCCGCACAACGAGCGGCGCGGCACTCGGGTTACGCACTCACGATGATCTGACCGACCGGGTGCAGGTGATCACCAAGAGTGAGCGCATGACGGCGTGGGACGGGGCGTCGGTTCATGTGGACAGGGGGGTCAGCGGGCGTCTTCGGGGAGCAGCCGCGCGAGGGTGCGGACCGCGCGGTACTGGAGGGTCTTGATCGCGCCCTCGTTCTTGCCCATGACGCGGGCGGTCTCGGCGACCGAGAGGCCCTGGAGGAAGCGCAGCGTGACGCACTCCTGCTGTTGGGGGTTGAGCTTGCGTACCGCCTCCAGGAGGGCGGCGTTGGAGAGCGATTCGAGGACCGAGTCCTCGGGGCTGCGCTCGACCTCGTTGGCGTCGAGCATCTCTCCGGTGGTGACTTCCAGGCGGAAGCGGGAGGACTTGAAGTGGTCGGCGACGAGGTTGCGGGCGATGGTCACCAGCCAGGCGCCGAAGTCACGGCCCTGCCAGGTGAACGTGCCGATCCGGCGCAGGGCGCGCAGAAAGGTCTCGCTGGTCAGGTCCTCGGCCGTGGCGCGGCCGCCCACGCGGTAGTAGATGTACCGGTAGACGGTGTCGGCATACTGGTCGTAGAGGCGGCCGAAGGCTTCGGCCTCACCGGCCTGGGCTCGTTCGACGAGGTCCATCATGCGACGGCTGTCGCTGTCGGCGGGGCGACGGGCGGTGGTCGTGCCGGTGCCGGAGCGGCGGGTTCTGCCGGCGGCCTTTCCGACCGCAGCACTCCCGTCGGCCAGGGCGTAGCAGGGTCCGGCGGCGGGGACGGCTGAGGCGAATGCGGGGACGGCGTACGCGGTGGGGACAAAACTGCGCAGGTGGTCGACGAGTGTCGTACGCAGCGTAGCCAGGCCCGAGGCGTCAACCCCGACGTGTGGGTACACGGGACTCCCAGAGGCAGAGCTTCCATCACGTGCAGTGCGGGACCGTTCACTCGTCGTAGGGACGTGTGGGTTCCGGATTGCGTCTGAGGAGAATAACGCTTCGTACAGGCAGCGCTACACCCAGTTGCTCAAATCATCGATTAGTTACGGTCCGTGCCGGGTTGGTGGCAGATCAAGTATCGATTACTGAGCAACTATTGATCGGAAGGGAACGCAATCTGCCTGGTTGGAAGGCGTGTTGTGGCTGACCGAGAGCAGCGGGACTGAGGGGACGGCACGGGGGGTAGGGAGAGGGGATGGCCGTCCCGTCGGTTCGGTGATCAGGCCTGGTCAGCGGCGTCGGCGCTGGAGCGCGACCGCGGCCGCGGCGCCGCCGGCGAGGGCGCCGACCCCGGCCGCCGCCGGGATGCCGATCTTGGCCGCTTTCCGGCCGGTGCGGTAGTCGCGCAGCCGCCAGCCCTGCTCCCGGGCGTGCTTGCGCAGCCTGCTGTCGGGATTGATCGCATACGGGTGCCCGACGAGCGAGAGCATCGGGATGTCGTTGGCGGAGTCGCTGTAGGCGGCGCAGTGCGAGAGGTCCAGGCCCTCGGCCGCCGCCAGTGCGCGGACCGCCTCGGCCTTGGCCGGGCCGTGCAGCGGCTCGCCGACCAGTTTGCCCGTATAGACACCGCCGACGGACTCGGCGACGGTGCCCAGCGCGCCGGTCAGGCCGAGGCGGCGGGCGATGATCGTGGCGGTCTCCACGGGGGCCGCGGTCACCAGCCAGACCTTCTGGCCGGCGTCGAGGTGGGCCTGGGCCAGGGCGCGGGTGCCGGGCCAGACCCGTTCGGCCATGTACTCGTCGTAGATCTCCTCGCCGATGGACATCAGCTCGGCGACGCGATGGCCCTGGACGATGGACAGCGCGCTGTTGCGGACGTCCGCCATGTGCTCGGGGTTCTCCGAGCCGGCCAGCCGGAAGTAGATCTGCTGCCAGGCGAAGCGGGCCAGGTCGCGCTTGTGGAAGAAGTGCCGTTTGTAGAGGCCGCGGCCGAAGTGGAAGAGCGCGGCGCCCTGCATGACGGTGTTGTCCAGGTCGAAGAAGGCGGCGGCTGCCGTGTCCCCGACGACCGGGAATTCGGGCTCCGCCGGGGTCTCCTCGACGGGCGGGGCCTCCTGGGAGGACTTGCGGGCGGCCTCGGCCGCGGCCTCGCCGGCCAGCACGCTGCGGGCCGTGGCGGGGCGTCGGCGGCGAGGGATCCAGCCCAGGTCGAAGAGCGCCCCGGAGGGCATCCAGCCGGATCGGCGAGCGGGCGACATGCCGACAGCGTAGCCAGTTTGTTCGGTGCAGCCGGTTACGGGCGCGTGTCAGGAGGGCCGGGAGAGGGGGAAGGGTGCATTACGGCCACCTCGCGGGCACTGCTGCGGGGCCGTAGGGGGTGGGCGAACACTTCCCGTAAGGGTCGGGCGAGCCCCCTGCGGGCCACAACGAGGCCGGGGGAGGGGGTGTTCCCGGGGTGGCCGCCACGTGGCCGGGGAGGGGGCTTGCCGGGGCGGGTTTCGGGGGCCGGGCTCAGGCGCCCAGGGCCGTACGCAGCCGTTTCGGGTCGACGCGCCAGAAGTCGTGCTGGGCGCCGTCGACGAGGATGACCGGAATCTGCTCCCAGTACTTGCGGTGCAGCTCGGGGTCCTCGGTGATGTCTTTCCGCTCCCACGACGCGCCGGTCTCGGCGCAGACCTTCTCGATCACGGCCTGGGCGTCGTCGCAGAGGTGGCAGCCCGGCTTGCCGACGAGGGTGACCATCCGGTCGGCGGGATTCTTGCGGGGGCTGCGGCTGAACAAGGGGGCCATGGAGCCATTGTGCCGGGTCACGGCGGTGCCCGGTGCGGCCGGATTCGATTACCATCGGTGGGCGATTTGTAGGTTTCCGGGGGTATAGCGGTGAGGAGTGAGGGCGCGTGCTCCCGTCGGTGCTACCCGCTGAGACGGGTGGCGCGAGTGAACGGTGTGACGTGGGAGTTGGTTCCGCGGAGGCCTGTAATCGCCGCGTGACCCCGGTCACTTTGGGCGGACAAAACGGACACCATCTTTGTGCACGCGTTCACAAAGACATAGCCTGCACAAGACAGGGCGGTCGGGTTCCATACGGTCGCCCGCAGCCCCGCTCTACCCGCAGGAGCACCGTGGCAACTGGCCGAACTCACCGACCGGCGACCCGAAGCCGAGGCATTCCCGAGGCCACCGTCGCCCGTCTTCCGCTGTATCTGCGTGCACTGACCGCGCTCTCCGAGCGCTCGGTACCCACGGTCTCCTCCGAGGAGCTCGCGGCCGCGGCGGGGGTCAACTCCGCCAAGCTGCGCAAGGACTTCTCCTACCTCGGCTCGTACGGGACCCGCGGCGTCGGCTACGACGTCGAGTACCTCGTCTACCAGATCTCGCGTGAACTGGGGCTGACCCAGGACTGGCCGGTTGTCATCGTCGGTATCGGTAATCTCGGCGCCGCCCTCGCCAACTACGGCGGCTTCGCCTCGCGCGGGTTCCGCGTCGCCGCGCTGATCGACGCCGACCCGGCCATGGCCGGCAAGCCCGTCGCGGGCATCGCGGTCCAGCACACCGATGAGCTGGAGCACATCATCGAGAGCAACGGCGTCTCGATCGGCGTCATCGCCACGCCGGCCGGGGCCGCCCAGCAGGTCTGCGACCGCCTGGTCGCGGCCGGTGTCACCTCGATCCTCAACTTCGCGCCGACCGTGCTGACCGTGCCCGACGGGGTGGACGTGCGCAAGGTCGACCTGTCGATAGAGCTCCAGATCCTCGCCTTCCACGAGCAGCGCAAGGCAGGCGAGGAGGTCGGGCCCGACGGCGGTGGGCCGGCGGCCGCCGCCCGCGCCGCGGCGGCGGACGATCGCAAGGGACCTGACGGGGACATGCCCGCCGTGATGCCGGCATGACACTCCTGGTCGTCGGACTGAGCCATCGCAGCGCGCCGGTGAGCGTGCTGGAGCGGGCCGCGCTCGCCCCGGAGGCGCGCGGCAAGCTGCTCCAGGACGCGGTGTCGGCCGAACCGGTCACCGAGTCCGCGGTGCTCTCCACCTGCAACCGCATCGAGCTCTACGCCGACGTGGACAAGTTCCACGCCGGTGTCGCCGAGCTGTCCACCCTCCTGGCCCGGCACAGCGGCGCCGGCCTGGAGGAGCTCACCCCTTATCTCTACGTCCACTACGAGGACCGGGCGGTCCACCACCTCTTCTCGGTGGCCTGCGGCCTGGACTCGATGGTCGTCGGCGAGGGCCAGATCCTCGGGCAGATCAAGGACGCGCTGGCCGTCGCGCAGGAGCAGCACACCGCGGGCCGGCTGCTGAACGATCTGTTCCAGCAGGCCCTGCGGGTGGGCAAGCGCGCGCACAGCGAGACTGGTATCGACAAGGCCGGCCAGTCGCTGGTCACCTTCGGGCTGGAGCAGCTCGCGGCCGGCCGGGACGTCGAGGACTGGGCGCGCGGCAAGCGGGCGCTGGTCATCGGCGCCGGATCGATGTCGTCGCTGGCCGCCACCACCCTCGTACGGGCCGGTGTCGGCGAGCTGGCCGTCGCCAACCGCACCGTCGATCGCGCCGAGCGGCTGGTGCAGATCCTCACCGAGCCGGGTGGTACCGGTGCCGCCACGGGGCTCGCCGCCCGCGCGGTGGCGATGACCTCCGTCCCGGAAGAGCTGGCGCTCGCCGACATCGTGGTCTCCTGCACCGGCGCGACCGGTCTGGTCCTGGCGGGCGAGATGGTCGCCGCCGCGCGCGACGGCCGTGCGGCCCCGCTGGCGCTGCTCGATCTCGCCATGCCGCGGGACATAGATGCCGCGGTCCACCGGATCGAGGGCGCGCACCTCGTCGACATCGAGTCGCTGGCCGACGCGTCCGCGGACGCACCGATGGCGGCCGACGTGGACAAGGTGCGCGGCATCGTCTCCGACGAGGTCGCCGCTTTCGGCGCAGCCCAGCGGGCCGCGCACATCACCCCCACCGTGGTCGCCCTGCGCACCATGGCCGCGGACGTCGTCGCCGGTGAGATCTCCCGGCTCGACGGCCGCCTTCCCGACCTGGACGACAAGCAGCGCGCCGAGATCACCCAGACCGTGCGCCGCGTCGTCGACAAACTCCTGCACGCGCCCACTGTCCGGGTCAAGCAGCTGGCCAGCGAGCCCGGCGGCGCCGGGTACGCGGACGCCCTGCGGGAACTCTTCGACCTCGACCCCCAGACGGTCGCCGCCGTCAGCCGGGCCGACACGCGCGCCGACAGGCACGATGTACGGGAGCGGGCATGACCGACAGCACCACGAGAGCACTGCGGCTGGGCACGCGGCGCAGCAAGCTCGCCATGGCCCAGTCCGGGCAGGTCGCCGAGGCGGTGCATGCGCTGACCGGCCGCCCCGTCGAGCTGGTGGAGATCACCACCTACGGCGACACCTCCCGCGAGCACCTCGCACAGATCGGCGGCACCGGCGTGTTCGTCTCCGCGCTGCGCGACGCGCTGCTCGCCGGGGAGATCGACTTCGCCGTCCACTCGCTCAAGGACCTGCCCACCACGCAGCCCGAGGACCTGACCCTGGCCGCGATACCCGTACGGGAAGACCCCCGGGACGCACTGATCGCCAGGGACGGGCTCACCTTCGAGCAGCTGACCGCCGACGAGAGCAAGGTCGCCCGTATCGGCACCGGCTCGCCGCGGCGGATGGCGCAGCTGAACGCCTGGGCAAGGTCGCTGGGCCGGCGTGTGGAGACCGTGCCGATACGCGGGAACATCGACACCCGCATCGGCTTCGTCGAAAAGGGCGAACTGGACGCGGTCGTACTGGCCGCCGCCGGACTCACCCGCATCGGCCGGATCGACGAGGCGACGCAACTGCTGTCGCCCGATGTGGTTTTGCCTGCCCCCGGCCAGGGGGCGCTGGCGATCGAGTGTGCCGCGGTCAACGCGGACGTCGCCGCCCGGCTCGCCGAGCTCGACGACCCGGACACCCGGGCCGCCGTGACCGCCGAGCGATCCCTGCTCGCCGCCCTGGAGGCCGGCTGTTCCGCACCCGTCGGAGCACTGGCCGACCTTTCCCCAAGCTCTCGACTCCGCTCGAGCAGGGAAGGCCCCAAGGCTGACGAGCAGGCTGTCACCGAATTGCATCTGCGCGGTGTCGTCGGCACGACCGACGGCAGCACGCTGGTGCAGATGTCCACCACCGGGCACGTACCCGCCTCTCCCGACGATGTTGCGACCCCACTGAACATGGGCCGTGAACTCGCCGCCGAGATGCTCGCAAAGGGTGCGGCCGGTCTTATGGGGGAGCGAGCACTTTGAACCCCACCGCCCCAAACCACTCCGCCTCCGGTCAGGTCACCTTCCTGGGTGCCGGGCCGGGAGACCCGGGTCTGCTGACGCTGCGTGCCGTGGAGGCGCTGGCCTCCGCGGACGTACTGATCGCCGACCCGCAGGTGCTGGACGTCGTGCGCGTGCATGCCCGCGCACAGGTGGACACACCACTACAGGCATCAGCTGACGAGGCGTCAATCCCCGCCGACGTCCCGGCCCTTAGGGACACCGCCAATCTTGTCATGGCGGCCGCCCGTGCGGGCAAGCGGGTCGTACGTGCCGTCAGCGGAGATCCCGGCCTGGACGGGTACGTCGCCGAGGAGATGCTGGCCTGCGCCGCCGAAGGCATCGTCTTCGAGGTCGTGCCCGGTATCGCCGCGGCCGTCGGCGTGCCCGCGTACGCCGGTGTCCCGCTGCGGGACGCCGAGGGCACCGACGTCCGCTTCGTCGACGCCCGCACCGCCGATGCGCGCTGCTGGGCCGAGGTGGGTGCCAGCGACGCCACCGCCGTCGTCTCCACCTCCCTCGACTCGGTGGCCGCGGCCGCCGGTGAGCTGGTGTCCGCGGGCCGCAAGCCCGACACCCCGCTGACCGTCACCGTCGCCGGCACCACCACCCGCCAGCGCACCTGGACCGCCACCCTCGGGTCGGTCGCGCAGGTGCTCAAGGCCGCCAAGGTGCTGCCGTCGCCGGACGGCGGCCAGCCGGTCATAGCCGTGGTCGGTGAGCGCAGTGCCGCCGCGCAGCGCGACCGCCTTTCGTGGTTCGAGTCCAAGCCGCTCTTCGGCTGGCGGGTGCTCGTGCCGCGTACGAAGGAGCAGGCCGCGTCGCTCTCCGACCAGCTCGTCTCGTACGGCGCGGTGTCGCACGAGGTCCCGACCATCGCCGTCGAACCGCCGCGCACCCCGCAGCAGATGGAGCGCGCGGTCAAGGGCCTGGTCACCGGCCGCTATGAGTGGATCGCCTTCACCTCGGTCAACGCCGTCAAGGCCGTCCGGGAGAAGTTCGAGGAGTACGGCCTCGACGCCCGCGCGTTCGCCGGGATCAAGGTCGCCGCGGTCGGCGAGCAGACCGCCAAGGCGCTGGTTGCCTTCGGTGTGAAGCCCGACCTGGTGCCGAGCGGTGAGCAGTCCGCCGCCGGTCTGCTGGAGGACTGGCCGCCCTACGACCCGGTCTTCGACCCGATCGACCGCGTCTTCCTGCCGCGTGCCGACATCGCCACCGAGACCCTGGTCGCCGGGCTGATCGAGCTGGGCTGGGAGGTCGACGACGTCACCGCCTACCGGACGGTGCGCGCCTCGCCGCCGCCGGCCGAGACCCGGGAAGCCATCAAGGGCGGCGGCTTCGACGCGGTGCTCTTCACGTCCTCGTCGACCGTGCGGAACCTCGTCGGGATCGCCGGCAAGCCGCACAACGTGACGGTGATCGCCTGTATCGGCCCGGCCACCGCCAAGACCGCCGAGGAGCACGGACTGCGGGTGGACGTCATGTCGCCCGAGCCGTCGGTGCACAAGCTGGCCGAGGCGCTCGCGGACTTCGGGGCGGCGCGCCGCGATGCCGCGCTGGAGGCCGGGGACCCGGTCACCCGCCCGAGCGAGCGGCGGCCCGGCTCGCGCCGGAGAGCGCGCAGCTAGCAGCGGTTCGTACGGCTCGGAAGGGCGCCTCTCTTGGGGGGCGCCCTTCTGCTTGTCCGGGTGCCCGTCGTCCGGACCGCCGGTGGTCCGGTGAGCCCGCTGTCGCGGCCCTGAACGGGCGCCGGAGGGGGCCGGGCCTGCCGACGACGCGTCGGCAAAGGCAGGTGGAAAGCGGGCGTAGCGTGGGCGGTATGACGAAGTACGGAAGCTTCCCAGGGGCGCGGCCGCGGCGCCTGCGCACCACTCCCGCCATGCGGCGGATGGTCGCGGAGCACCGGCTGCATCCGGCGGACCTGATCCTCCCGGCGTTCGTCCGGGAGGGGATCAGCGAGCCGGTGCCGATCTCCGCCATGCCGGGCGTCGTCCAGCACACCCGCGACACGCTGCGCAAGGCCGCCGTCGAGGCGGTCGAGGCCGGGGTCGGCGGGATCATGCTGTTCGGGGTGCCGGAGGACGCGAAGAAGGACGCGGCGGGCACGGTGGGCACCGACCCGGACGGCATCCTCCAGGTCGCTATCCGGGACGTGCGGGCCGAGGTCGGCGACGACCTCGTGATCATGTCGGATCTGTGCCTGGACGAGTACACCGACCACGGGCACTGCGGTGTCCTGGACGCCGAGGGCCGGGTCGACAACGACGCCACGCTGGAGCGCTACGCCGAGATGGCGCAGGTCCAGGCCGATGCGGGCGTCCATGTGGTGGGCCCCAGCGGGATGATGGACGGCCAGGTCGGCGTCATCCGGGACGCACTGGACCAGACCGGCCACGAGGACGTCTCGATCCTGGCCTACACGGTGAAGTACTCCTCCGCCTTCTTCGGCCCCTTCCGCGAGGCCGTCGGCTCGTCCCTCAAGGGCGACCGCAAGACCTACCAGCAGGACCCGGCCAACCTCCGCGAGTCGCTGCGCGAGCTGGCGCTCGACCTGGAGGAGGGCGCCGACATGGTGATGGTCAAGCCGGCGCTGCCCTACCTGGACGTGCTGGCGAAGATCGCGGACGAGGTGGACGTGCCGGTGGCCGCGTACCAGATCTCCGGTGAGTACGCGATGGTCGAGGCGGCCGCCGAGAAGGGCTGGATCGACCGGGACAAGGCGATCCTGGAGACGCTGACCGGCATCAAGCGGGCCGGCGCGAACATGATCCTGACGTACTGGGCGACGGAGGCCGCGCGGGGGCTGTGAGGCACCCGGCGACCGTCCGCCGCAGCCGCTCCCGTCCCCGGGTTCCGGGGGCGGGAGCTTTGCTGTGTGACGTTTTGTCCGTCTGGTTCCGGGCACGCACCGGTTGTCGGGAAGACCGCGACCGGACCGAGGAGCGGGTCACCATGACTGCCAAGCGCAAGATGCAGGCCAAGGGCGCCCAGGTCATCGGCGCCATGAAGGAAGTCGTCGGCAAGGCGACGCACAACCGCAAGCTGCAGGCCGAGGGCAAGGCGGAGAAGACCGCCGGCCAGGGCCTCGATGTGAGCGAGAAGACCAAGGACGAGGTCCGCAAGCGCTGGCCGTGAGGCCGGCTCTCCGTCCTCGGCCCGGAAACGGCCAACGGCCCCGTACCTCACCTACGAGGTACGGGGCCGTTGGGCCGAGACGGGCCGCGCGCCGGTCAGAGGCGCTCGGGCGTCCGGATGCCGAGCAGGGCCATGCCCTGGTGGAGCGTGCGGGCGGTCAGCTCGCACAGGAACAGCCGGTTGGCGATCTGGTCCGGGCCGCCCTCGGCCTTCAGGACCGGGCACTGGTCGTAGAAGGTGGTGAAGAGCGAGGCCAGGCTGTAGAGGTAGGCGGCGAGCTTGTGCGGCTCGTAGGCCTCGGCGGCCTCGGCGACGGTCTCCCCGAACTGGTCGAGGTGCAGGCCCAGCGCCCGCTCCGCCGGGGCCAGCGGCAGCTCCGGGTGCGCCGCGGGGGCCGCGTCACCGGCCTTGCGGAAGATCGACCGGATCCGGGCGTAGGCGTACTGGAGGTACACCGAGGTGTCGCCGTTCAGCGAGACCATCTGGTCCAGGTCGAACTTGTAGTCCCGGCTCGGCGACGTCGACAGGTCCGCGTACTTCACCGCGCCGATGCCGACCTGCGCACCGTTCTCGGTGATCTCCTGCTCGGTCAGGCCGATCGACGCGCCCTTCTCGCGCACCACCGCGGTCGCCCGCTCGGCCGCCTCGTCGAGCAGGTCCTCCAGGCGTACGGTCTCGCCCGCCCGGGTCTTGAACGGCTTGCCGTCCGCACCGAGGACCGTGCCGTAGCCCATGTTGTGCGCGGTGATGTCGTCGCTCAGCCAGCCCGCCCGGCGGGCCGTCTCGAAGACCATCCGGAAGTGCAGCGACTGGCGGACGTCGACGACGTACAGCAGCGTCGTCGCCTTCAGGTCGAAGACGCGGTTGCGGATCGCGGAGAGATCGGAGGCCGCGTAGCCGAAGCCGCCGTCCGCCTTCTGCACGATCAGCGGCACCGGCTGGTCGTCCTTGCCGCGGATCTCGTCGAAGAAGACCACCAGCGCGCCCTCGGAGCGGACGGCGACGCCCGACTCCTCCAGCAGCCGCGCCGTCTCGGTCATCATGTCGTTGTACGCGGACTCGCCGACGATCTCGTCGTCGCGGATCTCCATGTCCAGCTTCTCGAAGACCGAGTAGAAGTAGACCTTCGACTCGTCCACGAACCGCTGCCACAGGTCGAGGGTCTCCGCGTCGCCGGACTGGAGCGCCACGACCCGCTTGCGGGCCCGCTCCTTGAACTGCTCGTCGGTGTCGAAGACGGCGCGCGAGGCCTTGTAGACGCGGTTGAGGTTGCTCATCGCCTGCTCGCCGTCGACGTCGGCCGCCGGGGCCAGCTCGCCGGGGTTCTCGATCAGGTACTGGATGAGCATGCCGAACTGGGTGCCCCAGTCGCCGATGTGGTGCCGGCCGATCGTCTGCTCACCGGTGAAGTCCAGGAGGTGGCGCAGGGCGTCGCCGATGACCGCGGAGCGCAGGTGCCCGACGTGCATCTCCTTGGCGACGTTCGGCTGGGCGTAGTCGATGACCGTGACGCCGGGATTCTCCTTCAGCGGGACGCCGAGCCGGTCGTCGTCGGCGCGCGCGGCCAGCGTCTGGGTGATCGCCCGGTCGGTGATCGTGATGTTGAGGAAGCCGGGACCGGAGACCTCGACCTCCTTGAAGAGGGCGTTCTCGCCGATCTCCGCGACGACCTTGGTCGCCAGCTCCCGCGGATTGCCCTTGAGCTTCTTCGCCAGCGCCAGCATGCCGTTGGCCTGGAAGTCGGCCCGGTCGCTGCGTCGCAGCAGCGGGTCGGCGGAGCCGGCCTCCGGCAGGGCTGCCGAGAGGGCGTCCGCGACGCGCTGGTGGACCGAAGCTGCGAGCGAGGTGACCGAGGCCATGGAGATGAGCTCTCTTCCAGAGGGAGGTGTCGCTGGAGTGGAAAGGGTTTGCCAATGAGTATCCCACGGCACTACCACTGATTTTCCGTCTGGGAGAATGGGCACCGTCAGGCTTTTGTGCGTCGAACGCGCAAGACGGCGCAACGAGGATCATTCAGGAAGAGGAAGGGCCGATCGTGGCTCAGCAGAGCACCGAGACCGACTGGGTCTCCAGGTTCGCGGACGAGGTCATTGCCGAGGCGGAGCGCCGCGCCCCCGGCAAACCAGTCGTCTGCGCCTCGGGCCTGAGCCCGTCCGGCCCGATCCACCTGGGCAACCTCCGCGAGGTCATGACCCCGCACCTGGTCGCCGACGAGATCCGCCGCCGCGGCTACGAGGTCCGCCACCTCATCTCGTGGGACGACTACGACCGCTACCGCAAGGTCCCGGCCGGCGTCGCGGGCGTCGACGAGTCCTGGGCCGAGCACATCGGCAAGCCGCTGACCTCCGTCCCGGCCCCGGCCGGTTCGGCGTACGCGAACTGGGCCGAGCACTTCAAGGCCGCGATGAGCGAGGCGCTCGCCGAGCTGGGCGTCGAGTACGACGGCATCAGCCAGACCGAGCAGTACACCTCCGGGGTCTACCGCGAGCAGGTCCTGCACGCGATGAAGCACCGCGCGGACATCGACGCGATCCTGGCCCAGTACCGCACGAAGAAGGCCCCGGCGAAGAAGTCGCAGAAGCCGGTGGACGAGGCCGAGCTGGAGGCCGCCGAGGGCTCCGGCGCGGCCGGTGAGGACGACGGCAGCGGCGGCTCGGCGGGCTACTTCCCGTACAAGCCGTACTGCGGGCAGTGCGCCAAGGACCTCACCACGGTCACCTCGTACGACGACGAGACCACCGAGCTCGCCTACACCTGCACCGAGTGCGGCTTCGGCGAGACGGTCCGGCTGAGCGAGTTCAACCGCGGCAAGCTGGTCTGGAAGGTCGACTGGCCGATGCGGTGGGCCTACGAGGGCGTGATCTTCGAGCCGTCCGGTGTCGACCACTCCTCGCCCGGCTCGTCCTTCGTCGTCGGCGGCCAGATCGTCCGCAAGATCTTCGGCGGCGAGCAGCCCATCGGCCCGATGTACGCCTTCGTCGGCATCAGCGGCATGGCCAAGATGTCCTCGTCGCGCGGCGGGGTGCCGACCCCGGGCGATGCGCTGAAGATCATGGAGGCGCCGCTGCTGCGCTGGCTGTACGCGCGCC
Source organism: Streptomyces platensis (assembly GCF_008704855.1). NCBI lineage: Bacteria > Bacillati > Actinomycetota > Actinomycetes > Kitasatosporales > Streptomycetaceae > Streptomyces > Streptomyces platensis. The sequence goes on along the minus strand of NZ_CP023691.1, from coordinate 4,119,423 downwards.
GCAAGCCCAACCAGTCCTTCAAGATCGCCTTCGACCAGGAGATCCAGCGGCTCTACGACGAGTGGGACAAGCTGGAGGCCAAGGTCGCGGACGGCACGGTGCTGCCGGCCGACGCCGCCGCGTACTCCCGCGCGGCCCGCACCGCCGCCGGTGAGCTGCCCCGTACGCCGCGCCCGCTGCCGTACCGCACCCTCGCCTCGGTCGCGGACATCACGGCCGGCCACGACGAGCAGACGCTCCGGATCCTGAGCGAACTGGACCCGGCCAACCCCGTCACGTCCCTGGACGAGACCCGGCCGCGGCTGGCCAAGGCGGAGTACTGGATCGCCACCCAGGTCCCGGCCGAGCAGCGCACCATCGTCCGCGACGAGCCCGACGCGGAGCTGCTTAGCACCCTCGACGAGCAGTCCCGTGGCTCGCTGCGGCTGCTGCTCGACGGCCTCGACGAGCACTGGTCGCTGGACGGTCTGACCACGCTGGTCTACGGCGTGCCGAAGGTCCAGGCGGGCCTGGAGCCGGACGCCAAGCCGACCCCGGAGCTGAAGACCGCCCAGCGGGCGTTCTTCGCCCTGCTCTACAACCTGCTGGTCGGCCGGGACACCGGGCCGCGGCTGCCCACCCTGCTGCTGGCCGTCGGCGCCGACCGGGTGCGCAAGCTGCTCGGCGGATGACGGCCGTCGGAGCGCCGCTGCCGTGGAGTCGTAGACACCCCGGCGCGCTCTCCGACTGAGGGAGGAGACGGGTTCGGCCCCGGGGACGAGGATTCCCGGGGCCGAACGCTGCACGCTGGAGCCATGAGAGGGTTAATCGGCTTCATCGTCATGATCCAGGGCGCGATGGGATTCATCGGCCAGGTCTTCTTCGACGGCGCCTGGGGACTGCTGCCCCACTGGTTCAGCCTGCCGTCCCCCGCCTACGTCGGCCTCTTCGCGGCCGGTGCGGCGCTGGCCGTATGGGGCGACACCGCCAGGAAGCGCAAGCAGCAGCAGGAGCGGTCGGGGGCGGCGTAGGGGCGGGCCCTACGGGATGTACTCCCCCCAGATGCGCGTTACGCGATGTGTTCGTCCATCAGCTCCGCGTTGAGGCGGTCGCTGAACTGGTCCATGTAGCGGTTCAGGTCCCGTGCCTGGAGGCGCATCCCGTACTGCGCTTGCAAATTCGCCGCGAACGCGCCCGGTGTCGGCATGCCTTCGCCCTCTATCGAGTGCCGGAACACCTGGTACAGGTCCTCGTCGGTCGGGGCCGCGGCCGGTGCCTGGGCAGTCTGCGGGTCCGCCTCGGGGGTGCCCTTGCCGAGCGGACGCGTGCCACCTGCACCGGTCGGCACCGGGACCTGCGGCTCGGACTCCGGAGCGCGTGGCGCCGGTACGGGGACCTGCTCGTGCGCCGGCACCTGCTGCTGCGGGTCGTACGAGAGCTGAGGATCCTGCTCCGGGACGTACGTCGGGTCGTAGTCACCCTGATACGTCACCTGCTGCTGCGCCGCGAACCACTGGCTCGGCATCTCCTCGGCCGGCTCCTGGGCCGTCGGCTCCAGAGCGGGCGTCACCGACTGCCGCGGCGCCGGCATCAACTGCGGTTCGATGCCCGCCGCGGCAAGCCCAGCGGGAGCGGTCTCCGCCAGCGGTACCCCGTACCGGGCGAGCCGCAGCGGCATCAGGGACTCCACGGGAGCCTTACGACGCCAGGCCCGCCCGAAGCGCGAACGCAGGCGTGCCTGGTACACGAGCCGTTCCTGCTCCAGTTTGATCACCGCGTCGTAGGACCGCAGTTCCCACAGCTTCATTCGCCGCCACAACAGGAACGTCGGGACCGGCGACAGCAGCCAGCGCGTGAGACGCACACCCTCCATGTGCTTGTCCGCCGTGATGTCGGCGATCCGCCCGACGGCGTGCCGGGCGGCCTCGACGGTGACGACGAACAGCACCGGGATGACGGCATGCATGCCCATGCCCAGGGGGTCGGACGCCACGGCGGCATTGAACGCCACCGTCGCGACCGTCAGCAGCCACGCTGCCTGGCGCAGCAGCGGGAAGGGCATGTGGATCCACGTCAGCAGCAGATCCAGCGCGAGCAGGACACAGATGCCCGCGTCGATGCCGATGGGGAAGAAGTAGGCGAAGTCGCCGAAGCCCTTCTTGACGGCCAGTTCCCGCACGGCCGCGTAGGAGCCGGCGAAGCCGATGCCGGCGATGACGACCGCGCCGGTGATGACCACCCCGATGAGTATCCGGTGTGTGCGTGTCAGCTTCAGTGGCGCGGCCACCCGAGAACCCCTCTTAGTCGGTCTGTTGCGAGCGACAGCCTGGCACATGAGTACGGGCGGGCGGGTGCCGGTACGGAGGGGGCCGGGTCACGATTGGGCTCTGGCCGGGGCGGGCCGGGGGCCGGCCGGGGGCCGGCCGGAGGCGCTTCACCTCGATGGTGCGGCTATGGACGCGCCCGTGCCCCACCGGGAGTGCCCCCGGCCGCGGGGCCGGGGGCACGGGCGGTGTCGCTTCGATCAGCCGTTGGCCTTGGCGGCGGCGGTGACCGCTTCCTTGGCGGCGGCCTGGGCCTTCTTCAGCAGGTCGGCGCCCTTGGGGGCGTCCGCGCCCGCCAGGCCGGCGCCGTTGTAGTTGAGCGTGACGACGATGTTGGAGGTGCGGGCTATGACGGTGGTGTTCTTGAAGTCATTGCCCTCCTTCTTCACGTCGTAGGTGATCGCGGTCGCCTCGTCGCCGGTGCCGGACGTCTTCACGGACGTCAGCTTCTTGGCGTCCTTGGTGTCCTTCGCGTCGATGACCTGCTTGGTGTAGAAGTCCGTGGCGCGCTTCTCGCCGGAGCCGATGCCCGGGTCGGAGTCGTAGCGCTGGTAGCCGACGTCCAGCCAGCGGAACTGGGTGCCGTCGACGCCGTTCTCGTCGGAGCTGCTCCAGGAGCAGGTGCCGTGCGCGGCGTTGTCCCTGGAGTTGCCGCGCTCCCCGGAGGCGTCCTTCGCCTTGGGCAGCATCTTCTTGACGGTGTCCTTGGAGAACGCCTCGCACGGGTTCGGCAGCTTCTTGAACTTCGCCGGCGCGACGGTCGGCGAGGGCTTGGCCGCGCCGCTGGACTTGGCGGAGGCGGAGGCGTCACCGGAGCTGTCGCTGTCCGAGCCGGAGCAGCCGGCGACGAGCAGCACCGGTACTGCTGCGCAGGTGAGAAGGCTGGCGAGTCGCTTGGCTGAACGGTGCATGGTTCCTTCGCTGTTCGTCGTCATCCGGCCGGCATGGCGCGCGGCCGTGGCGGTGGCCCGCCTTTCCTCGCGTACGGGCTGGGGCGTGTCTGCCCTAGGGGCACGGTACGCGGCGCGGCGAGGTGGGTGACCGATTCCTGTCGATGAGCGCGACGCCCAAAGCGGGCGCAAATCCTCGTACTTGTCGATTCAGGCAATGCGCTCGATACGGACTATTCGCTGAGGCTCTCCGACAGCTCGCCGGCCAGCGAACGGGCCTTGTCCTGCAATTCCTGGCTCTCCGGCAACATCGTCTTGTCCGTCGACCACTGGTCGTAGGTGAGCGTCACGATGACGTTCGACGTGCGAAAGACCACAGTGACGTCGCGGTGCACACCCGAGTCCGCTGTGACCAATTTGTCATTGAGGAAGGCCGCGTCCCCGAGGTCGTCCAGGACGCGCGGGGCGGTGGAGTCGCTCAGGCCCGCGCTGGGGTCCGCGCTGGGGTCCGTGGCGGGGGCGGACGACCCCGAGGGGCTCCCGGAGGGCGCCTTCTCCTTCTTGCCCGTCGAGCTGTTCGTGGTGGTGCCGGTGCCCGCGCCCTTGCCCGCGCCCTTGTCCTTGCCCGTGTCCTTGGTGGCGGACGGGCTCGGGTCGACGGGGGAGGGCGAGCCGTTGCCACCGGACGGGATCTTGGCGTCCAGCGCCTTGGTGTCGTAGATCCCCTGCGCCTTGCTGTCATCGCTGACGGCGGCGTCGTACGACACCACGCGCTGGATGTCGAGGCTCAGGTGGCGGGTGCCCGCGGTGGTCTCGCGGGTCCAGCGGCAGCCGACACGGCGGTCGGTGTCGTAGGTGATGTCGGGCTGACCGTCGTAGATCTTCTTGGCCTCGTCGCGCGACAGCTGCTGGCCGTCGCCGGGCAGCATGCCGCGGAGGCTGCTGCGCGCGGGCAGCCCGCATGCCTCGGGGAGGGTCTGATAGCGGCCCGGTTCGGCGGCCTGGCTCGACGTGGAGGTGCCGCCGCTCTTGGCGTCACCTACCTCGCCGTCGGAGCCGGAGCCGCCGGTGCAGGCGGTGAGGCCGGCGGCCAGGGCCGCGGCCACCACCAGTGCGGCACCGGGTACGAACGGCTTGCGTGGCATCGTTCGCGGCTCCTTTCCCTGCGAAATGCGGTTGCCGCCGGTCAGCGGCCGATGGACACAATGTCTACCGCACGTCTTGCCGCGCACGCCGGTTCACCGTCCATGATCGGATAACTTGTCCGGCTTTTGCGTTTTTCATAAATTCGGGGGAATGAGGGAGTTATGTCGTACGTCGAGGTGCCGGGTGCCCAGGTACCGATACGGATGTGGACGGACCCGTCCACGGTCGAGGACGTCGCGATGCAGCAGCTGCGCAATGTCGCCACCCTGCCGTGGATCAAGGGCCTGGCCGTGATGCCGGATGTCCACTACGGGAAGGGCGCCACGGTCGGCTCGGTGATCGCCATGCGCGGCGCCGTCTGCCCGGCGGCGGTCGGCGTCGACATCGGCTGCGGGATGAGCGCGGTACGGACCTCGCTCACCGCCAATGACCTGCCCGGCGACCTGTCCCGGCTGCGCTCGAAGATCGAGCAGGCGATTCCGGTGGGCCGGGGGATGCATGACGACCCGGTCGACCCGGGCCGGCTCCACGGCTTCCCGACGGCCCGGTGGGACGACTTCTGGGCGCGGTTCGACGGGGTCGCCGAAGCGGTCAAGTTCCGTCAGGAGCGGGCCACGAAGCAGATGGGGTCGCTCGGCTCGGGCAACCACTTCATCGAGTTCTGCCTCGACGACGACGGTGTGGTGTGGCTGATGCTGCACTCCGGCTCCCGCAACATCGGCAAGGAGCTCGCCGAGTTCCACATGGGCCAGGCGCAGAAGCTGCCGCACAACCAGGGCCTGGTCGACCGTGACCTCGCCGTCTTCATCGCGGACACCCCGCCGATGGCGGCGTACCGCAACGACCTGTTCTGGGCGCAGGAGTACGCGCGGCACAACCGGGACGTGATGATGGCGCTCTTCCAGGACGTCGTCCGCAAGGAGTTCAAGAAGGCGAAGGTGACCTTCGACGACGTGATCTCCTGCCACCACAACTATGTGGCGGAGGAGCAGTACGACGGCATGGACCTGCTGGTGACCCGTAAGGGCGCGATCCGGGCGGGCAGCGGCGAGTACGGGATCATCCCGGGCTCGATGGGCACCGGCTCCTACATCGTCAAGGGTCTGGGGAACGCCGCGTCCTTCAACTCCGCCTCCCACGGCGCCGGCCGCAAGATGAGCCGGAACCAAGCGAAGAAGCGGTTCTCCACGCGGGATCTGGAGGAGCAGACCCGGGGCGTGGAGTGCCGTAAGGACTCGGGTGTCGTCGACGAGATCCCGGGCGCCTACAAGCCGATCGAGAAGGTCATCGACCAGCAGCGCGACCTGGTCGAGGTCGTCGCCAAGCTCAAGCAGGTCATCTGCGTGAAGGGCTGAGCGCGGCACTCCGCGTGATCGAGCGCCCCGGACCGCATGTGGTCCGGGGCTCCCGGTTTCTGACCGTCGGTCAACGCCTGGAGCGTCCGCCGCCGGCCGGCACGTGTCCTTGCGGGAGCTGTGGTGGCATCCGCTCCCGGCCGTGATTGGACAGAGCCGAGCCGAAACCAGAAGGATCGTCGGGCAGCAGTGCCGCAGGCATCGTCGGGGGCGGGCCGGTGAAACCTGTTTTACCTCCGAGTCACGCCGCGTCGTCCCTGACACCTCGGAGGAGAACCACAGATGAGCTTCGGCAACCCGGACAACCCCTACGGCCAGCAGCCGCCGCCGGCCCCGCACCGAGCTCCGCAGCAGCCGGCCCCGTACGGCTACCCGCAACAGGCCGCGCCGGGCTACGGCTACCCGCAGCAGCCCGCGCCCGGCCACGGCTTCCCGCAGCAGCCCGTCATGCCCGCCGGGCCCGGGGCGTACGCGAGCTGGGGCAGCCGGTTCGGTGCCTTCCTGATCGACTTCCTGGTCGCCGGTCTGGTGCCGGTCCTTGCGGTCATCGCCGCGCTCGTCATGGAGAAGACGTTGTATTCGGGCTGCCTCATGGAGCATGAGTGCTACGTGGCCAGGGAGAAGGTCAGAGTCCCGATCATCATCGGCCTGCTGGTGATCGCCCTCCTGTGGGCCGTCATCGCCAACATCGTCATCCTCGTCAAGGAGGGCAAGGGCGCGTCGCCGGGCAAGAAGGCCATGAAGATCCGGCTCATACGCGAGGAGAACGGTCAGCCGCTCGGCTTCGGCCGGGCCCTGCTGCGCCGTATCTGCCACGCGCTGGACAGCGCCCCGTGCAGCATCGGCTACCTGTGGCCGGCGTGGGACGCGAAGGGCCAGACCTTCGCGGACAAGGTCATGCGCACGGTGGTCGTCAGCACCGAGTGAGCCCGGCGCCCTGACGGGTCAGCTGCGTCAAGGGGTGACCCAGCCCGCGGAGCGGCCGCCGGCCCGGGCGACCCGGCCGGCCATCGCTCCGCCGCCGGTGGCGACGCCGCCGCGGGGAATGGGGGCGGCGAAGGGCGGTATGTCCTGGCGGCATACCGCGCCGGGGGGCGGGAGGGTGCCGTCGATGAGGTAGCGGCTCTCGTAGGCGTGGACGCAGGTGCTGGGGTTGGTCAGTTCGGTGTGGCCGTAGCCATGGTGGGTGAGCAGGCGGCCATGGGCCAGTTCCTTGGCCAGGGCCTGCGCGCCCGAGTAGGGAGTGGCGGGATCGTAGGTGGTGCCGATCACCAGGACGGGGTGCGCCGTCGGCTTGTTCCACGGGCCGCGGTAGCCGTTGGCGGCGACCGCCGGCCAGGTGGCACACGGCTCCCCCGCCCAGGCCCAGAAGCGTCCGGCGTCGCCCGCGCGGCGGGCGGAGGCCTCCGCCAGTGCGTGATAGGCCCCGGGATCACGCGGATTGGGGCTTTCGCCGCAGAACACCGCGGCGGCCTGTTCCTCGCCGGTGTACGGATTCGGGTTCGGGACCGGCGGCGCGGGGGGTGGCGGGGTCGGGTCCGGGGCGCGGCCCTGCCAGAGGATCTGGAGCCGGGCGGCGAGGTAGCTCCATCCGGGGGCGGCGTTGTAGAGGCTGTTCACCACGTCACCGACCGTCCGGCCGTAGGTCCACGCGCCCACCGGATGCTCCCGGAGCCGCCGCATCAGCCGGTCGAACTTGTCCCGGGTCGCCTTCGGGCTGCCCGCGGAGAAGGCGCAGCGGGCCGTGGTGGTGGCGCCGCAGTGGCTGAGGAACTGGTCCAGGGTCGCGGCCGCGCCGAGGTCCGAGCCCATCCGCAGGAACGTCGGGAGCCGGGGGGCCTCGTGTGAGCCGTGGTTCGTCCAGGCCTGGGGGTTGATGGTGCTGTCGAGGACCATGGCGCGGACCCTGCCGGGGAAGAGGTTGGCGTAGGTGGCGCCCAGGAACGTGCCGTAGGAGACCCCCAGGTAGCTGAGCTGCGGTTCGCCCACCGCCTGGCGGAGCCCGTCGAGGTCGCGCGCGGTGTCGGCGGTCGACACATGGCGCAGGAGCTGGGGGTCGCGCTGCTGACAGCGCCGGCCCAGCTCCCGGTAAGCGGCGATCCAGGCCGCCCGCTGCGCCGCGCCCACCGGGAAGCCGGCCGGTCTGCTCGCATTCCACGCGCGGGCCTCCGCGGGGCTCGCGAAGCAGTTCACCGCGGTGCTGCTGCCGATCCCGCGGGGATCCCAGCTGACGATGTCGAACCGCTCCCGCACCTCGCGCGGGAAGAACGGGTAGGTCTGCGGCATCTGGATGGTGCCCGGCCCGCCGGGGCCGCCGGGGTTGAAGAACAGGGTGCCGAGTCGGCGCCGGGGGTCGGTCGCCGTCCGCTTGACGACGGCCAGTTCGATGGTGCGGCCGCCGGGGTTGCGGTAGTCCAGGGGCACCTTCGCGGTCGCGCAGTCGAACTGGCCGCCCTGGACGCAGGGGTGCCACGCCAGCCGCGGGACAGGCCCCGTGGGCGACGGCGGACCGCCGGCCGCGGCGAGGCCCGGCCCGGCCAGGACCGTCGAGCAGGTCATGGCCGCGGTGACGACCGCGGCGTACCACCTACGGCCCGCCCGGGCCCCGGCTATGTGCATGCCTTGTCCTTCCACGGCTGAGCGCCCGACGCCTCCCATACGCGGATGCCGGCACGCTTCCGTGTCCACGACACCGTGGTCCGGCACGGTGCGCGAGCCCATCGCGGCCGAATGGCCGAGCTCCGGATCCACGGCTCGACGAGCGTGCTCCACCTGGCGGTGCGCCGGGGACCGGAGCGTAAGAAGGGCGCGTTCGGCCTGGGGTGCTTCGAGCCGGCGGTCGCGATCTGTGCGCTGGTGTGGACGCTCGTCGCGCGGGCCTGCGCGACGCCTCTGGCAGAGCCGGGTGCCGGCCCAGCGGGCCAGCCTGTTCGTGCTGGTGGCGTCCCGGGAGGCGCTGGTCTCCGTGGTGCTCGTGGTCGGCCTGTCTCCGTGGTGCTCGTGGTCGGCCTGCTGCTCGTGGGCGGGGTGTGCTTCCTCCTCATGCTGACGTTCGTCCGCAAGGCGCTGGAGACCGGGCCGGGGGGCGCGTGGGCGCCTTCAAGCACTGACGTCAGGGGTGACCGGGGCGGGGGCGGAAGGCGGGGTCCGGCGCGGGGGTGCCGTGCGCGTCGCCCGTCGGCGGGCGGCCTGTCCGGCACGGCGCCCCAGCACGTATTCGGCCGCGATCAGCTGGAGGACCAGGGCCGTCCAGGCCGTGGCGCCGGCGATGTCGTGTCCGGCGGCCAGGGCGTCGCCGGCGTAGGAGACGGGGTCGGTGAGCTGGGCGGCCACGAGGTGCTCGAACAGCGGCTGGATCAGGCGGGAGGTGATGGCGACGAGGGTGAGGGCGTAGTTGCGGATCATCCACACCCGGTGGTCGGCGTAGCGGCGCTGCCGGGCGGCGCGGTAGCCGGCGATGCCGGTGAACAGCCAGAGGGCGTCGAGCACCGCCAGGGCCGCCTGGTTGCTGAGGCCCAGAGGGGTGAGGCCGATGACGGGGATGCCTACCAGGGCCGAGGGGAAGACCCCGGCGAAGAAGTAGGCGCGGCCCGTCCAGCGGTGTGCGGCCGGACTCCGGCGGCGCAGCCAGGGCCAGGACTGGGCGAGGCCGGTGAGCACGGCGACGGTGGCGGTGGCGATGTGCGCCACCAGCAGGGCGTAGTGGAGCTCGCCGCGGAGCGGGACCCGGCTGGTGTGCAGGTCGGGCGGGACGTAGGCGGTCAGCGCCCGCGCGGTGACGAGGACGGTCACGACGGCGAGCGGGAGCAGCCAGGCGGCGGTCCCGAGGCGGCCGCGAAGGCGTCGCCGGGCGGCGGAGGGGGGTCTGGTGGCGGGGCGGGCGTCGGCTTCCGTAGTGGTGGGCCGGTCCCCGTCGGCGGTGGCTCGGGCGGGGGGTTCTCCGTGTCCGGTGGCGGTCATGGGTCCACTGTCGCGAGCGGAACGCCCCGGGACACGGGGCCCGGACACCCGGTGGGGGTGTACCCAGACCCCGTATTCGGGGCGATCGTACGGCGGGCGGACCTTCCCGCCGGGTGGCTCAACCGGTGCGGTGGACCTTGGAGTTGGAGGCCTGGGCGCGGGGGCGGACCACCAGGAGGTCGACGTTGACGTGGGAGGGGCGGGTGATCGCCCAGGCGATGGTGTCGGCGACGTCCTCCGCGCTGAGCGGCTGGTCGACGCCCGCGTAGACCTTGGCGGCCTTGTCGGTGTCGCCACGGAAGCGGGTGGTGGCGAACTCGTCGGTCTTGACCATGCCCGGGGCCACCTCGATGACGCGCACGGGCTCGCCGCACAGCTCCAGGCGGAGGGTCTCGGCGATGACATGCGCGCCGTGCTTGGCGGCGACATAGCCGCCGCCGCCCTCATACGTGCCGTGGCCCGCGGTGGAGGAGAGCACGACGACGGTGCCGTCGCCGGAGGCGGTGAGCGCGGGCAGCAGCGCCTGGGTCATATGGAGCACGCCCAGCACATTGACCTCGTACATGGTCCGCCAGTCGGCGGGGTCACCGGTGGCCACCGGCTCCGCGCCGAGGGCACCGCCGGCGTTGTTGACCAGGACGTCGACGGAGGGGTGGCGGCCGAGGTCGGCGGCGAAGGCGTCGACGGCGGCGCGGTCGGTGACATCGAGGGCATAGGCCTCGGCGTTCGGCAGCTCGGCGGCGAGCGCTTCGATGCGGTCCTTGCGGCGGGCGGTGAGCACCACGTGGTAGCCGGCCGCGGCCAGCGCTCGCGCGGTGGCGGCGCCGATGCCGCTGCTCGCTCCGGTGACGACGGCGGTACGGGCCTCGGCGGTCATGCACTCTCCTCGGGCGATGGGGCCCCTGCTCCTCATGAGCCGGGTGAGATGGTCCGCGGCCAGCATATGCAGGCTGGTCAACGGCCCCTGGGGGCGTACATGATCACTGCCATACCGGCCAGACAGACCAGCGCGCCGATCACGTCCCAGCGGTCGGGGCGGTAGCCGTCGGCGACCATGCCCCAGGCCAGCGATCCGGCGACGAAGAGACCGCCGTACGCGGCCAGGATCCGGCCGAATTCGGCGTCCGGCTGGAGCGTGGCGACAAAGCCGTACACCCCGAGCGCGAGCACTCCGGCGCCGATCCAGGCCCAGCCCCGGTGCTCCCGGACGCCCTGCCAGACCAGCCAGGCGCCGCCGATCTCGAAAAGGGCGGCGACGACGAACAGGGCGGCGGAGCGGGCGATGAGCATGGGGAAAGCGTACGGAGGGGAAGCCCGGCTCCGGTGGGGAGGAGGTGGCGCGGGGCGCGGGGGGACTGTCAGTGGGGTGTGGCAGCTTCGGAGGCATGCTGATCGAACGGGCTTACGTGGACGTGCCGGAGGGGACGGGGACGGCGGAGGACGGCTGGCCCTGGACGGTGCCATGTGTGCGCCAGCTGGCCGAAGAGGGGCTGGCCTTCCGCGCCCCGGTCACCTTCCTGGTGGGGGAGAACGGTTCGGGCAAATCCACCCTGGCCGAGGCGCTGGCGGAGGGTTTCGGGCTGGATTCCTACGGAGGTTCGGCCGGATACAAGTACGCCAGCTCTCGGGAGGCATCGCTGCTCGGCGGACTGATGCGGTTCGATCCGACGCGTGAGGGGCGGGGGATGGTCCGCGGGCCGCGGGTCCGCCGGCGGGGGTTCTTCCTCCGGGCCGAGACAGCGATGGAGGCGCTGAACCGGGAGCGGGATGCGCTGAAGCTGTCGCGGTCCCCGGACGACATGAGCCATGGGGAGGGCTTTCTGATGGCCTTCCGGGAACGGTTCGCGCAGCGCGGCCTGTATGTGATGGACGAGCCGGAGGCGGCCCTGTCCTTCTCCTCCTGCCTTGAACTGGTGGGGCTGATGGACGAGTTGGGGAGCGGCGGTGCACAGATCATCTGCGCCACCCACTCCCCGCTGCTGACCGCGCTGCCCGGCGCCGAGATCGTGGAGGTCGGCGAGCACGGGATGCGTCGCGTGGAGTGGGCGGAGCTGGGGCTGGTCGACCACTGGCGGCGCTATCTCACCGACCCGCGGGCGTATCTGCGGCATGTGCTGGAGCGGTGAGGGCCCTGGCTATGGAGGCGCCGTCCTCGGTGCCGGTCCAGTGAGCGACGGCGCCCCGTAGGGCCGCGGTGCGTGCGGCGGGGGCGGTGGCGTCGGTGGCCCAGGCGATATAGCCGTCGGGGCGTACGAGCAGGGCCGTGCGGCGCTCGCTCCGCCAGGAGGCGGTCACCACACGGTCATCGGCGGGCCGGGGCGAGTCCCCGCCGCTCGCCGGGGCCTGGGGCACGCCGGGCTCACCGGTGGGGGTCACGCCGGGCTCACCGGCAGGGGCGATGAGGACGAACCGGCCCTGGCGGAGGAGCTCATAGAGGCGGCTGCCGCCCGCCAGCCGGAAGTCGGGGGCGCGGTGGCCCGCGAGAGGGTGGGCGCCGGGCCCGGCCGGATAGGCGATGCCGAGGCCGGAGATGGTGCGCACCGCCCGGCGGGACAGCGGCCGCACCCGGTTGACGAGCTGGGCGGCGAGCGCGCGGACGGCGCGCCCGGGGCCGGTGGGCAGCAGGGCGATCCGGATGAGGGCGCCGCTGCTGCGCAGCGCTTGCTTGCCCACCGGATGGCGCTCGGTCTGATAGCTGTCCAGCAGGCCGTCGGGGGCCCGGCCCCGCAGCACCGCGGCCAGCTTCCAGCTGAGGTTGGCGGCGTCCTGGAGGCCGGTGTTCATCCCCAGGGCGCCGGCGGGGGAGTGCACATGCGCGGCGTCGCCGGCGAGGAAGACACGGCCGACGCGGTAGGAGGGGACCTGGCGCTCGTCGCTGTGGAAGCGGGAGACCCAGCGGGCGTCATGCATGCCGTAATCGCTGCCGAGGGCGAGCCGGGTCAGCTCGCGGACCTCGTCGAGATCGGCGGGCGCGTCATCGGCGGCCTGGCGGCGGCGGTTCCAGCCGATGACGCGGTACCACCCGCCGCCGAACGAGGCGATCAGCGCGAACGCCTCGCCGGTGGCATTGAAGGTGAGGGGGGAGTCGGGCTCCTGGGCCAGCCGGACATCGGCGAGCACCAGCGAGCGGATCACGGACTTGCCGGGGAAGGGCAGGCCGACGGCCTCCCGGATGGTGCTGCGGACGCCGTCGGTGCCGACCACATAGGCGGCGCGCACGGAGCCGAGGCCCTCGGCGGTCCGGAAGCGCACCGTCACACCCTCGGTGTCCTGGTCGAGGCCGAGCACCTCGGAGTCATGGCGGAAGGTGACACCGGCCCGGCGGGCCCGGCGCTCCAGGACCCGCTCGACCTCGAACTGCGGCGTGACCAGCACGAAGGGGAAGCGGGAGCGGAGCTGGGTCGGGTCGATGGTGGCCCGGCCGAAGAGGCGGAGGCCGGTGAGCGGATGGCCGCCGGCGATCAGCTCGTCGGCGAGGCCGCGGGCATCGAGCTGCTCCAGGGTGCGGGCGTGCACGACGAGGGCGCGGGTGAGGTTGCTGATCTCGGCGGTGCGGCGCTCCAGGAGCGTGACCCCCTGCCCCGCCTCGGCGAGGTCTCCGGCGAGCAGCAGGCCGGTCGGCCCGGCGCCCACGACGATGACGTCCGTGTCGCGCGCCCCGCGGGGGTCGGCCCCCGTGCCGTCGCTCCGGTCGGTCCTGCGGTTCATGGCGTGCATGGCTTCCGCCTCCCGTGGCTGTGCCAACGCATGTTGGTCAACGCTTGTTGGCAAGCGTAGGACTCCCGGACCTGGCGTGTCAACAGGTGTTGGCCTACTGTTGTTGGCATGGCCGAACACGCCCCCTCCATGGACGCCGCGCCGGGTGCCGCCCCCACCACGGCACCCGTCGCGCCGTCCGACGCCCCCGCGGACACCGCCGAGCCCGCCACCGCCCCCGCCACCGACGGCCTCGCGCCGGACGAAGCCGCCGACGCCGCCCGCCCCCGCCGCTCCGACGCCACCCGGGCCGCGATCCTCGCCGCCGCCCGGGACCGCTTCGCCGCGGACGGCTACGAGCGCGCCACCATCCGCGCCATCGCCAGGGACGCGGCGATCGACCCGTCGATGGTGATGCGCTATTACGGCAACAAGGCCGGCCTCTTCGCAGCCGCCTCCGAGATCGAGGTGCACGCCCCGGACCTCTCCCACCACTCGCGCGACGAGGCCGGCGCCCGGCTCGTGCGCCATTTCGTGGAGCGCTGGGAGTGCGACGAGACGCTGACGGCGATGATGCGGGTCGGCGTCACCAACGAGGCGGGCGCGGAGCGGATGCGGGGCGTGTTCGCCGAGCAGATCAAGCCGGTCCTCGCCGCGGTCTGCCCGGTGCCCGAGGAGGCGCCCACCCGCGCCGCGCTGATCGCCTCCCAGATACTCGGCATGGCGCTGTGCCGCTATGTGCTGCATATTCCGCCGGCCGTCGACCTCGGCCGCGACGAGCTCATCGCCTGGCTGGCGCCCACCGTCCAGCGCTATCTGACGGCCGAACACCCCTGAGCTCCACCCGCACCGGGCCGCCTCCGGGGGCCGCTCACCGCACGTAGGCGGTCGGCGGGACCCCGACGGTGGCGGTGACATCGCGGACCAGATGTGCCTGGTCGCTGTAGCCCAGCTCGGCGGCGAGCGCGGCCCAGTCCACCGCCGCCTCGGAGGCGGCGCGCTCCAGGGCCTCGTGCACCCGGTAGCGCAGCAGCACCCACTTGGGGCTGACCCCCACATACCCGGCGAACAGCCGTTGGAGAGCCCGTACGGACAGGCCCTCGGCCCGCGCGAAGTCCGCGACCCGGCGGATCGTACGGTCCGTGCGGATCCGGTCGGCCAGCCCCATGGCGAGCTCGGCCTGCGCGAGAACCCGCGGCCCGGCCCGCAGCAGCGGGGTAAGAAAGGCGTCGAGCGCGGCGACCCGGGCGTCCTCATCGGCCGGCTCCAGTACGGCGGCCGCGGCATCGGTGGGCCCGAAGGCGGCGGCCAGCGGAAGCCGGCGGTCCGTCCAGTCCGTGGCCGGCCGTTCCGGAGTGAACGGACGGAACCCGCCGGGCCGGAACTGTACCCCGCACACCCGCCCGCGCCCCGCCAGCTTCTGCGCGAACAGCTCCAGCCCGACGCCCGCGACCTCGCCGAACCCGGGGCGGTCGGCGTACCGCTGGAAGACCAGGTTCACGCACGGATGCGGGACGACATGCGTGGCGTACGGCTCGGACAGGTCCCAGTCGATCAGCCAGTAGTGCTCGACATACGGGCGCAGCGGTTCGGCGGGGGCGCGGCGGCGGAAGCGCACCCGCGTGAAGAGCCCGGGTGCGTCCACGATGCCCCGGGTATCGCGCCGTGGAGCGGCCATGCCTCGGATCCTAGGACGGACGCGGCCCTCGTGAGCCGGCCTGTCGCGTTTTTTCAAGCCGCCGTCGGCAGCGGCCCGTAGCGTCCTCGGCATGAACGACACACACGACATTCCGGATGAAACGCACCACGGCGCACCGGCACACACGGACCGAACGGCCGACGCGCCCCACCCGGCCCAGGCACCCCACCCGGCCGACGCACCCCCACCCATCAGCGCTCTCCTCGACGCCGCGGCCCAGGCGGCGCTCCCGGTACTCCGCGCGGTACGCGACGACCAGCTGAGGCGGCCCACACCCTGCTCCGAGTACGACGTACGCGCACTGCTCAACCACCTCTTCCAGGTCGTCGTCGCCTTTCAGACACTGGCCGCCAAGAAGGACGTGGACTTCAGCCACACCCCTGACCGGCTCGGTGAATACGGGGCGCAGTGGCCCGACCGGTTCGCGGACGAGACCGTGCGGCTGGTCGAGGCGTGGGCGGCGCCGGGCGCGGAGGACGGGCTGACCGGCGGGATGCAGCTGCCCGCCCGGACCGTCGGCGCCATGGTGCTGCTGGACCTGACCGTGCACGCCTGGGACGTGGCCCGGGCGATCGGTCGGCCGTACGCGCCCGCCGCGGGCTGTGTGACCGAGCTGCGGGCGCTGGCCGCCCGGATGGCTCCGACGGCCCGCACGATGAACGTCTTCGCCGACCCGGTCCCCGTACCTCCCGGCGCCTGCGACCTGGACGTGCTGCTGGCAGAAACGGGCCGCGACCCGCACTGGACGGCCGGCTGACGGGGCGTCGGCCGGGGGCGCCGGACATGGCCCGATTGCGCCTGCGCCCAGCGGACTTCGTGCCTAGGGTGGAGCGACCGGCAGTCGCGGACGAGGCGGAGGCAGCCCGCAGATGGATGAGCACCGCACCCCCCGCGACCCCCTTCCCCAGGCACTGATCGACTTCTACGGGCTGACGCCGCTGCCCCGTGAAGGCGGGCGCTACCGGAGTACGTGGGCGGGCCCCGAGCGCCCCGACGGACGGCCCGAGGGAACCGCGATCGTGATGCTGCTGACCGCCGAGCCGGGCGACTTCTCCGCCCTGCACCGGCTGCCGTCCGACGAGATCTGGCACTTCTACCGGGGCGACCCGCTCACCCTGTTCCTCCTCCAGGAGGACCACGGCGGGGGCACGGCCCGTACGGTCGCGCTCGGGCCGGACGTCCTGGGCGGGCAGCACGTCCAGTTCACGGTGCCCGCCGGCACGTGGATGGCTGCCGAGGTCGCCGACGGCGGCGCCTGGACGCTCTTCGGCTGCACGATGGCGCCCGGTTTCACCTTCGAGGACTACGAGCACGGGGACGCCGCCGTACTGGCCGCGCGCTTCCCCGGGGAGGCGGCGCGGATCACCGCGCTGAGCCGGCCATGACCGCCACCCCGTCCGACCCCACCCGTCGCCCCGCTCCCACCGGTCTCCCCGACCTCCGGGGCCAGGTCGCCCTCGTCACCGGCGCCGCCGGCGTCCTCGGCCGCGGCATCGCGCTGCGGTTCGCCGCCGCCGGAGCCGCCGTTGTGGCGCACTACCGTACGGGCGCCGAGGCGGCGCGGGAGCTGGTCGCGGAGATCGCGGCGGACGGCGGGAGCGCGCTGGCCCTGCGCGCCGATCTGTCCGTCGAGGAGGAGTGCCACCGACTGGTGGCGGAGGCGGCCGGCTGGCGCGGCCGGCTGACCGCGCTGGTCAACAACGCGGGGGTGCAGCCGACCCAGGAGCTGGCGGCGATGTCGCTCGCCGACTGGCGGGCGGTGACCGACCCGAATGTGCACAGCGTCTTCGCCTGCACCCAGGCCGCGGCGGCCGTCATGCGCGCGGCCGGCGGCGGCTCGGTGACCCATATCGCCTCGATCGAGGCGGACCGCCCGGCGCCGCGGCATGCCCACTACTGCGCGTCGAAGGCGGCGGTGGTGATGCACGCCCGCGCGGCGGCGCTCGAATACGGGCCGGACGGCATCCGCGTCAACAGCGTCTCGCCGGGCCTGATCGGCCGGCCCGGCCTGGCCGAGGACTGGCCGGAGGGGGTGCGCCGCTGGCAAGCGGCGGCCCCCGCCGGGAGGTTGGGCACCCCGCAGGACGTGGGCGACGCCTGTGTCTTCCTCGCCTCGCCGATGGCGTCCTGGATCACCGGTCACGACCTGGTCGTGGACGGCGGTGTCTCGGCCCGCCCGACGTGGTGACCGCCGGGGCCCGGCGCCGCCCGCGCTGAACCGTTACGGCCAGACCAGGCAGTACGCCTGGTGCCCCGCCTCGTGCAGCCGGTGGCTGAAGTCCTGCCACTCGTGCAGGAGCTGGTAGACGGTGAAGGCGTCCCGCGGGCCGCCCCGGTCGGGGACGGTGGACCAGATGAAGGCCGCCGCGCCGACCGACTCCTCGCCGACCCCGCGCAGCGGGTCGACCACGGTCATCGGCAGCTTGACGACGGCGTAGTCGGGGTGCAGAACGACGAGTTCGAGCGGCGGAACCTTATGGAGCGGTATGCCCTCTATACCGGTGAGGACCATGGCGGCCATCGTCTCCGGCTTGATCTTGCTGAACATGCCGCCCATGCCGAGCTCGTCACCGCCGAGCTCCTCGGGACGCATGGAGACCGGGACCCGGGCCGCGGTGGCGCCGTTGGGCGCACCGAAGTACCTGTACGTCACCCCCATGCGGCCGCCTCTGATTTCCCCGCCTGTGGTCCTGTCGCCCGTGGTCTCCTCGCGCGTGGTCCGGTCGCCCGTCGATTCCTCGCGCCGGTGACGGCCGCGCTGGGCGCGGTCGGGACCCCGGTCATTGGTTCCCTCGCCCAGTTCGCCACCGCGATGCATATCTCCACCCGACCACTCGCAGCCCCAGCCGCGCAACCCGATCATCGTCTCAGAGACCTCCCCCGTCACCGGCGTGTGAAACGCCCGGCCGCACGCCCCCGTGCGCCTCTGAGACCATTGCTTGCGTGACTTACTCGTACGTCTCCACAGTTTCGCAGACGAGTGGGGGCTGACGCCCGGTCGAAAGCGAGAGGAATCAAAAAAGGATCGAGATTGAACCGAGCGGCGCCTGACGGCGTACCGCGAGGGGATTCCCGCACCGTTGTCAGCCGGGCCGTGCCCACGAGTCGCCGCCCTCCCTCCGTTTATGCAGGTCAGGATCGCCGTGTCTTTTCCGTATGAAGCCCCCGTTTCGCAGTCGCTCTTCGATCGCGCCTCCGCCGTGACGCCGGGCGGCGTCAACTCTCCGGTGCGGGCGTTCCGCGCCGTGGGCGGTACGCCCCGTTTCATGGTGTCCGGTACCGGTCCGTACCTCACCGACGCCGACGGCCGTGAGTATGTCGACCTCGTGTGCTCGTGGGGCCCGATGATTCTGGGCCACGCGCACCCCGAGGTGATCGCCGCCGTCCAGGAGGCCGTCGCCCGCGGTACGTCCTTCGGTACGCCCGGCGCGGGCGAGGTCGAGCTGGCCGAGGAGATCGTGGCCCGGATCGAGCCGGTCGAGCAGGTGCGGCTGGTCTCCAGCGGCACCGAGGCGACGATGTCGGCGATCCGGCTGGCGCGTGGGTTCACCGGCCGGCCGAAGGTGATCAAGTTCGCGGGCTGCTACCACGGGCACGTGGACGCCCTGCTGGCCGCTGCCGGATCCGGCGTGGCGACCCTCGGGCTGCCCGACACGCCGGGCGTGACGGGGGCGCAGGCCGGCGACACGATCGTGCTGCCGTACAACGACATCGAGGCGGTGCGGGCCGCTTTCGCCGCGCACCCGGGCGAGATCGCCTGTGTGATCACGGAGGCGGCGCCGGGCAACATGGGCGTGGTGCCGCCGCTGCCGGGCTTCAACCAGGGCCTGAAGGATCTGTGCACCGCCGACGGTGCGCTCTACATCTCCGACGAGGTGATGACCGGCTTCCGCGTCAGCAAGGCCGGCTGGTACGGCATTGACGGGGTTCGTCCGGATCTGATGACCTTCGGGAAGGTCATGGGCGGCGGCTTCCCGGCGGCGGCCTTCGGCGGCCGTGCGGACGTCATGGCGCATCTCGCCCCGGCCGGCCCGGTCTACCAGGCGGGCACCCTGTCCGGGAACCCGATCGCCACCGCCGCCGGTGTCGCGCAGCTGAGGCTGCTGGACGACGCCGCGTACGAGAAGGTCGATGCGGTCTCGGCGGAGGTGCGGAGCCTGGTCACCGCCGCGCTGGCCAAGGAGGGCGTGGCGCACCGGGTCCAGGCCGCGGGGAACATGTTCACGGTCTTCTTCACGGACGCCGAGGTGACCGACTACGAGGCGGCCAAGGCGCAGGAGTCGTTCCGCTTCACCGCCTTCTTCCACTCGATGCTGGAGCAGGGCGTCTACCTCCCGCCGTCCGCCTTCGAGTCGTGGTTCGTCTCGACCGCGCACGACACGGCGGCCGTCGAGCGGATCGCCGCCGCCCTCCCGGCCGCTGCCCGCGCCGCGGCCGGGGCGACGGCCTGACGGCTCCGGCGCACGGGCCGGCACCGCTTGAGACCACTGAATGAATGGGTGACATGAGCAGCGAAGAGATCACCGTCGTGCATCTGATGCGGCATGGCGAGGTGCACAACCCCGACGGCGTGCTCTACGGGCGCCGCCCCGGCTATCACCTCTCCGACCTGGGGCGGAAGATGGCCGACCGGGTGGCGGAGCATCTCGCGGAGCGGGACATCACCCATGTCGTCGCCTCGCCGCTGGAGCGTGCGCAGGAGACCGCGGTGCCGATCGCCGGTGTGCGGGGTCTGGATCTGGCCACCGACGAGCGGCTGATCGAGGCCGCCAATGTCTTCGAGGGGAAGACCTTCGGGGTCGGCGACGGTGCGCTGAAGAAGCCGGGGAACTGGAAGTACCTGACGAACCCGTTCCGGCCGTCGTGGGGCGAGCCGTACATCGAGCAGGTCGTACGGATGATGGCGGCGCTGGGCGCGGCGCGCGACGCCGCGCGGGGTCACGAGGCGGTGGCGGTCAGCCATCAGCTGCCGATCTGGATCGTGCGCAGCTTCGCGGAGCGGCGGCGGCTGTGGCACGACCCGCGGAAGCGGCAGTGCACGCTGGCCTCGCTGACGTCGTTCACCTTCCACGGCGACAAGATCGTTTCGGTGGGGTACAGCGAACCGGCGCGCGACCTGGTTCCCTCCCATCTTCTGGCGGGCGCCAAACCCGCCAAGGGAAAGAGCAAGGCCTTCGGGGCCTGACGGCGCATCACGTGGCGCAACGTCAAAAGCGCGCACCATCACATATCTGAGCGACCGACCCGGAATCCCCGCCGCTCAACATGCCCTCCCCTCAGTTGTCCGTTTATATGGATATTGAGTTCGGCGAGCATGAGGGGACGAGGGTATGCGCGCGATCAGTCGGCGAAACCTGCTGAGTATGGGAGTTGGGGCGGCCGTGGCGCCGGTCGTCGACGGCTGCTCCTCGCCGAACCCGGACGCGGGAGCCGACAAGCAGCGCGTAAAGAACGTCCAGGCCCGCCCCAAGCTCATCGGTGATGGTTCGACAGCGCATTCCGGAGCCCAGCCCCATCAGCCGAAATCCCCCGAACGGCTGGAGCCCGGTCAGACCCCGCCGCAGTTCGTGGTCTTCTCCTGGGACGGTGCGGGAGAGGTCGGAAACGGCCTCTTTCCCCGCTTTCTCCAACTCGCCCGGGACCACGGCGCGGCCATGACCTTCTTCCTCTCCGGGGTCTACCTCCTCCCCGAATCCCAAAAGCACCTCTACGAGCCGCCGAACAACCCGCAGGGCGCCTCCGACATCGGCTACCTCAGCGACGACCACATCAAGGAGACCCTCAGGTACCTACGGGAGGCCTGGCTGGACGGCCACGAGATCGGCACCCACTTCAACGGGCACTTCTGCTCCGGCCGGGGCGCCGTCCGGCACTGGAGCCCACAGGAGTGGCAATCCGAGATCGACCAGGTGATGGACTTCGTCACCAAGTGGCGCACCCACACCGGATTCACCGATCTGGAGCCACTGCCCTTCGATTACCGGCAGGAATTGGTCGGCAGCCGTACGCCCTGTCTCCTCGGGCAGCGAAACCTGCTGCCCACCGCCCGGGAACTCGGCTGGCGCTATGACGCCAGTTCACCCGGAGGAGTGCAGATGTGGCCGAAGAAGAAAATGGGGCTCTGGAACTTCCCGCTCCAGCAGATCCCCTTCCCGGGCCACTCTTTCGAGGTCCTCTCGATGGACTACAACATCCTCGCCAATCAGTCGAAGAACTCCACGAAGGCCCCGCCGGTCAACTACCCGGGCTGGCGGCAGCAGGCCACCGACGCCTATATCTCCGGATTCCGCCGGGCGTACGAAACCAACCGTGCGCCCTTCTTCGTCGGAAATCACTTCGAGCAGTGGAACGGCGGCATCTATATGGACGCCGTCGAGGATGCGATCAAGCACATCGCCAATGAGCAGAACCGGGATGTGCATCTGGTGTCGTTCCGGCAGTTCGCCGACTGGATCGACGCCCAGGACCCGGAGGTGCTGCGCAAGCTCCAGCGGATCCCCGTCGGACAGCGGCCCGCCGGTGGCTGGAAGTCGTACCTGACAGCGGCCTGACAAGCCGCTTCGTCGGGGGACGCGGCCGGCGAGGGGGGCGTGGAAGATCCGGAATGGGCCCATGCGAAACTTTTCACATGAGTGCCTGCCGCGCCCCACGCCGCCTCACGAGCCGCCGTCGCGTCGCCCTGCTCGCCGCGGGGACGGCGGTCGCCGCGCTGACGCTGAGCGCCTGCGGAGACGGCGCCTCCGGCGGTTCCGCCCAGACCCGCTTCGTCCAGGGAAAGAACGGCGTCGACACCGTCAAGAAGGATCAGCGGCAGCCGGCGCCCGAGCTCTCCGGTGAGTCCACCACCGGCAAGAAGCTGGACGTCGCCGACTACAAGGGCAAGGTCGTCATCCTCAACGTCTGGGGATCATGGTGCGGCCCCTGCATCGCCGAGGCGCCGAACTTCTCCAAGGTCGCGAACGAGACCAAGGACAAGGGCGTCCAGTTCCTCGGGATCAACACCCGCGACTCCGAGAAGTCGCAGGCCACCAGCTTCGAGGAAGAGCACAAGGTGCCCTACCCGAGCCTGTTCGACCCGACCGGCCGGCTGATGTTGCGCTTCCCCAAGGGCAGCCTCAACCCGCAGTCCATCCCCTCCACGATCGCCATCGACCGGCACGGCAAGATCGCCGCGCGCTCGATCGGCCCGCTCGCGGAGGACGATCTGCGCAAGATGGTCGAACCGCTGATCGCCGAGAAGTGATCACGTGACCCTGCTCGCCGCCGCCGCGGAGAACCAGACCGTCCTCAACGGCACCCTGCTCGCCGCCGCCCCCATCGCGCTGCTCGCCGGGCTCGTCTCGTTCTTCTCGCCCTGCGTCCTGCCGCTGGTCCCGGGCTATATGTCGTACGTCACCGGCGTCACCGGCACCGACCTCGGCGAGGCCAAGCGCGGCCGGATGCTGGCCGGCGCCGGCCTCTTCGTGCTCGGCTTCACTGCCGTCTTCGTCTCCGGCGGCGCGCTCTTCGGCTTCGTCGGCCGGGACCTCCAGGAGTACAAGGACGTCATCTCGCGCGTCCTCGGCGTGCTGATGATCCTGCTCGGGCTGGCCTTCGCCGGCGTCCTCAAGAACTTCGGGCAGCGCGAATTCCGCTTCCACAAGAAGCCCGCCATGGGCCTGGCCGGCGCGCCGGTGCTCGGGGTGCTCTTCGGCGTCGGCTGGACGCCCTGCCTGAGCCCCACCTTCGCCGCCGTCAGCACGCTCACGTTCTACGATGCCAGCGCCGTCCGCGGCGCCCTGCTCACCGTGGCGTACTGCCTGGGCCTGGGCCTGCCGTTCATCGCCGTCGCGCTGGCCTTCCGCCGGGTGCTCGGCGCCTTCGGCTGGGTCAAGCGGCACTACGTCGGGGTCATGCGGCTCGGCGGCGGCATGATGATCGCGCTCGGCATCCTCCTCGTCACCGGCGTCTGGGACAGTCTGATGTCCGAGGTGCAGGCCTGGACGCAAAGCTCCACCGTTGGGATCTGATTGATGTCCACCAAGACCGGCACCCCCCACGACCCGGGCCCCGCGGCCGACGGGGGCAGCGATCTCGGCGCGGCCGGGTCCCAGCTCTCGACCGCGCCCACCGAGGACGTCACCTTCCCCTCGCTCGGCCCCCTGGGCTGGGCGCGCTGGTTCTGGCGGCAGCTGACCTCGATGCGGATCGCGCTGCTGCTGCTCTTCCTGCTGTCGATCGGCGCCATCCCCGGCTCGCTGATCCCGCAGACCAGCATCGACCCGGTCAAGGTCGACCAGTTCAAGGCCGAGCACGGCACCCTCGCCGACATCTACGACAAGCTCGGGATGTTCCACGTCTACAGCTCGGTGTGGTTCTCGGCGATCTACCTGCTGCTGTTCATCTCGCTGATCGGCTGCATCGTGCCGCGCAGCTGGCAGTTCGTCGGACAGCTCCGCGGCCGCCCGCCGGGCGCCCCGCGCCGGCTGACCCGGCTGCCCGCCCACACCACCTGGCGCACCGACGCGGCGCCCGAGGAGGTCCTCGGGGCGGCGCAGCGGCTGCTGAAGAAGCGGCGGTTCCGCGCCCACCGGGACGGCACCGCGGTCGCCGCCGAGAAGGGCTATCTGCGGGAGGTCGGCAACCTCGTCTTCCACCTCGCGCTGATCGTGATGCTGGTGGCGTTCGCCGTCGGCAGCCTGTGGAAGTCCGAGGGCGGCAAGCTGATCACCGAGGGCGACGGCTTCGCCAACAGCCTCACCCAGTACGACGACTTCAAGTCCGGTGCCTTCTTCGACACCGACACCCTGGAGCCGTTCGGCTTCACCCTCAACAAGTTCGAGGCGACCTACGAGCGGACCGGCCCGCAGAAGGGCACCCCGCGGGTCTTCCGCGCCCACATCACGTACTTCTCCGGCGCGGACGGCAAGGAGCACAAGACCGCGATCGAGGTGAACACCCCCCTCGACATCGCCGGCTCCAAGGTCTACCTGCTCTCGCACGGCTACTCGCCGGAGGTCACGGTCAAGGACGGCCGCGGCAAGGTCGTCTACCAGGGCGCGGTGCCGTTCCTCCCGCAGGACCCCAAGAACTTCACCTCGACCGGTGTCGTCAAGGTCCCCGGAGCGCAGACCAAGGACGGCAAGCGCAATCAGCTCGGCTTCCAGGGCTTCTTCGTGCCGACGTTCGGCGGCAAGGGCTCCGGCTCGATGTTCTCCCAGTTCCCGGCGCTGGACTACCCGGTGCTGACGCTGACCGCCTACCACGGTGACCTGGGCGTCGGCTCCGGGCTGCCGCAGAACGTCTACCAGCTCGACAAGAAGCGCCTCAAGCAATACAAGGACAAGGGCGCCCCGGTCGCCAAGATGATGCTGCCCGGCGAGACGATGAAGCTGCCCAACGGTGACGGCAGTATCAAGTTCACCGGCATCAAGAGCTGGGCCAGCTTCAAGATCAGCCACCAGCCCGGCAACGGACTCGCGCTGACCGGCGCGGCGGCCGCCCTGATCGGCCTGGCCGGCTCGCTGTTCATCCAGCGGCGCCGGGTGTGGGTCCGCGCCGAGCCGGGCGCCGACGGCCGTACCGTCGTCGAGCTGGCCGGCCTCGGCCGCAGCGAGTCCGCCCGGCTGCCGGAGGAGCTCGCCGAGCTCGCGCTGGCACTGGAGCCCGACGCCCCCCTCGCCCCGGCCGACGACACCGGCCCGGCCTCCGACCCGAAGCCCGGACCGGCCGCGGACGCCGGCCCCGGCTCCGAAGACCCCGCGGAGCCCACCGACTCCGCCGGACCTGCTGACCCCTCTGAAGGAGCGCGCGCGTGAACCTCGCTGCCGCAGCCAACGAGACAATGGCGCACAACAGCAACCTGCTGGTCTACTCGGCGATGGCGGTCTACACGCTCGCCTTCCTCGCGCACATGGCCGAGTGGGTGTTCGGCAGCCGCAGCAAGGTCGGCCGCACCGCCGCCGCCCTCACCGTCCAGGCCAAGGCGCCCGCGACCGTGTCCGTCCGGGCCGGGGCGAGTGGCTCCACCGGGACCGCCGTACTGGAGCGCCCCAAGGTCGTCACCCGCTCCGTCGCCGGAAGCCGCGACGTCCCCGACGGGCCGGGCGCCGCGGGCGGCACCGAGAAGGGCGACCTCTACGGGCGGATCGCCATCTCGCTGACCGTGCTGGCCTGGGCGCTGCACGTGGGCGGCGTCATCACCCGCGCCCTGTCCGTGCAGCGTGCCCCCTGGGGCAACATGTACGAGTTCTCCACGACCTTCGCCGCGGTCGCGGTCGGCGTGTACCTGCTGCTGCTCGTGCTCAAGAAGAACGTCCGCTGGATCGGGCTCCCCCTGATCACCACCGTGCTGCTCGACCTCGGTCTGGCCGTCTCGGTGCTCTACACCGCCAGCGACCAGCTCGTGCCCGCGCTGCACTCGTACTGGCTGTGGATCCACGTCAGCTGCGCGATCATCTCCGGTGCGGTGCTCTACCTCGGCGCCGTCTCCACGCTGCTGTTCCTCTTCCGCGACCGCCACGAGGCCAAGCTCGCCGACCCGGCGGGCAAGCAGCCCGGCGCCTTCGCCACCTCCGTGCTGGAGCGGCTGCCCTCGGCCGCCTCGCTCGACAAGTTCGCCTACCGCATCAACGCCACCGTCTTCCCGCTGTGGACGTTCACCATCATCGCGGGCGCCATCTGGGCCGAGGCCGCCTGGGGCCGCTACTGGGGCTGGGACCCCAAGGAGGTCTGGTCCTTCATCACCTGGGTCGCCTACGCCGGCTACCTGCACGCCCGCGCCACCGCCGGCTGGAAGGGCCGCAAGGCCGCCTGGCTCGGCCTGATCGCCTTCGCCTGCTACCTGTTCAACTACTACGGCGTGAACATCTTCGTGACCGGTCTGCACTCGTACGCGGGAGTCTGACCGCAGGAGTCCGCGCGCTCCGCGGCGGTTCGCGCCGTCGCCCCCGGTGCCGTACGGGAAGCCTCGCCCTGAGGCCGCCCGTACGGCACTGCCGTTCCCGGGCGCGCCCGGCCCGCGTCCGCGGCGCCGCCCGCCCCGCAGCGTCTCCGCCCCTCAGCGCCGCCGGCGCCGACCGCGCTCCTGGCGCGGCGGCCGCTGCCCGCCGCCCGGCAGCGTCGGCTTCGGCAGATGGGCCACCTCCCACTGCGCCTCGGCCAGCTGCTCAGCGGTGTCGTCCGGCAGCCGCGGCGGCCGGTGCGCCCGGTGGCGGAAGCCGAACGCGGAGGTCAGATCGCCGAAGGCGGACCGCCGCCAGTCACTGATATTGGGCTCCGCGACCCCCGTCCAGCGCTCCAGAAACTGCAGCACCGACGTATGGTCGAAGGGATCCCCGGCCGCCCAGCCGCCCACCGTCCACGGTGACACGATCAGACACGGCACCCGGAAGCCGGCGCCGATCGGCAGGCCGCGCACGAACTCGTCCGGCGTCCCCGCGGGTGGCACCGGCGGCGGCACATGGTCGAAGAGCCCGTCGTTCTCGTCGTAATTGAGGATGAAGGCGGTCTTCGCCCACACCTTCCGGTTGGCCGCGATCGCCTCGATCTTCTTCGCGACATAGTCGGCGCCGGCCGCCGGCAGATAGTCCGGATGCTCGGACTGATGGCTGGTGGGGATCAGCCAGGACACCGCCGGCAGCCGGTCGGCGCGGGCATCGTCCTCGAAGGTGCCGGCCGGCTGCGCCCGCATCCCCCGCTCGTACAGCGGCTCCCCGGGCTTGGCGTCCCGGAACGTCTGGAACTGCTCCAGGAGGTTGCAGCCGTAGTCGTCCTCCTCCTGGTAGACCTTCCAGCTGATGCCGGCCGCCTCCAGCCGCTCCGCGTAGGTCGTCCAGCGGTACGGCCGCGGCGCGGTGTTGTTCAGCACCGGCCCGCCCCGGGTGCCGCCCGGGTCGAGGGTGCCGGTCATCCAGTAGAGCCGGTTGGGCCAGGTCGGGCCGAAGACCGAGCAGAAGTAGTTGTCGCAGAGCGTGAACGTCTCGGCGAGCGCGAACTGGAACGGGATGTCCTGACGGGTGTGATACCCCATCACATACGGCCCGTTGACGCCGTCGGCCTTGCGGTGCGCGGGCAGCCAGCGGTCCATCTTCCCGCCGTTCCAGGCCTCGTGCTGCACCGACCAGGCATGGCTGGTGGAGGGGATGGCCTGCGCGCTGGAGGTGTGGGTGTTCAGGCGGAACGGCAGCAGATAGCCGTCCGGGTTCTGCGCGTCCGGCTGGTGGAAGACCGACCGGCCGTCCGGCAGCGTCAGCGCGTCCGGGTCGGCGAAGCCACGCACGCCGCGCAGCGTGCCGAAGTAGTGGTCGAACGAGCGGTTCTCCTGCATCAGCAGCACGACGTGCTCGATGTCGTGCAGCGAGCCGTGACGTGCGGGTCCGGCGGCGACGGCCTTCTGGACGCTGGGCGGCAGCAGCGACAGCGCGGCGGCGCCGCCGACCGCGCCGGCCGCGGAGCCGAGGAGTCTGCGTCGGGTCATGTCAGGCATATGAGCCACTCTCCCTGAGTCGCGGGAGCCCTCCGTGGGCCGACTTGACTGTGGCGGCGGCTGAGTTTCCCGGGGAGGGGGAGGCAGCTGAACGGTGCATCAAATGGCTGTGAACGGCGCTCAGTTGGCCGGACCTCGCTACGTCCCGTACGCCACACGAAGCAGCACACGGCGGACCCCGCGGTGGCGGGATTTACGCGTTTGCGCAGCGAGGTCAGGACACGCGGCGCAGGCCCGGAGTTCCCTCGGGTGCCGGGTAGGTACGCTCCCCGGGCAGCAGCGCGGCGGCCGCCGCGGTCTCCCCGGCCCGCACCCGCGCATGGACCTCCCGGGCCAGCGGGGTGACATCCCTGATCGCCACCGTCCACTCATCCGCGTACCGCCGCGACGCCTCCCCCGACAGCCCCAGCTGAAGCGAACGGTACGGCAGCGCCCGCAACGCCAGATCGCGCTCCGGATCCCACTGCACCCGGGCCGGCGCCCCCTTCAACTCCCGCTGCCACGCGGCCCGGTCGGCATGCTCCCCGGCGTCGTAATGCGAAAGACAGGCATTCCGCAACGCCCAGTCGAACCCGTCCCGCTCGATCTCCACCGCGAGCACCGTCTCCTGGTCCGCCTTGGTCCCCCACCCGCAGCGGTACATCATCCACAGGAACGACGGCTTGATCCATGTCATCCGCTCCCGCTTCCAGGCCGCCGGAAACCGCCCGTCCCGCGCAGCCGGAAGGCCGAGCGCGGGGGAGTAGGCCTGGTACACGGTGACGGTCCGCTCCGTATACAGGGCACGGATACGGCGCTGGGGCTCGGCGAGGGGCGCGGGACCGTCCGCGGCGGCGTCCACGGGGGCGCGGGGAGCCGGGACAGGGCAGGCAGGGCCGTCGGGGCCGGCAGAACTGGTGGTCATGCCTGGTCATCCTGACGGAGGGCCGGGCGGCGGGCCAGCGCATTGTGGGGGCGGGGGCCGGGGCCGGAAGGGGGGTGACGCCCCCGCCGCTCACTCGTCCCCGATGTCCTCCCGCCACAGCTCCGGATGGGCCCCGATGAAGTCGCGCATCATCGACGCGCACCCGGGGTCGTCCAGCAGCACGATCCGGACGCCGTGCCGGGCCAGCCAGTCGTGGCCGCCGTGGAAGCTGCGGGCCTCGCCGATGATCACCCGGGAGATGCCGAACTGGCGGACCAGGCCGCTGCAATACCAACAGGGGGAGAGGGTGGTGACCATCGTCGTGCCGCGGTAGCCGCGCCGGCGGCCGGCCGCGCGGAAGGCCGCGGTCTCGGCGTGCAGGGTGGGGTCGCCGTCCTGGACGCGGCGGTTGTGGCCGCGGCCCAGCAGAGTGCCGTCCGGCCCGTAGAGCGCCGCGCCGATCGGGATGCCCCCTTCGGCCAGCCCGGCACGCGCCTCGGCGACCGCCGTCGCCAGCATGGCGCGGGCCTGCTCCTGGAGATGGTCCGGGTGCCCGGTCGGGTCGCTGTGCCCGTCGACGCGGCCGTGCAGCCGGAACTCGTCGCGGTCCTGCCCCCAGTCCTGCGTACGGTCCATGGACTCACCGTACGCCGCGCACCGTGCCTCAGCCCGTGGCCGGCGGGGTGTCCTCCGGGCCGTTCGCCTCGCCCGGCCCGGCCTCCTTGCGGCGCAGCTCCTCCTCGCGGCGGCGCAGATCGGCCTCCCAGTCCTTCAGCAGCGCCTCGTCCTTCTTGTTCTCGCTCTTGAGGGACTGGAGGAACTCGGGGTTGTCGTCCGGCGCGACGAACTTCGTACGGTGGTTGCGGTGCCACTGCGACGGCGTGCTGCCGCCGCCCGCCACCGGCCGCCGCTGCTTGCCCGCCACCAGCCAGGCGACCGGGCCGACCAGTACCTCGCCGAAGAGCAGGATGATCAGGACCCAGACCACCTTGGGCAGGCCGCGCACCTGTGATTCGGGGGTGTTGAGGCAGTCGATGAACGCGTAGATCCACAGCGCCAGCACCAGTAGGAACGGCAGATACCTGAGCATTGCGGAACGGTCCCCCTGCGCGCGACG
Source organism: Streptomyces platensis (assembly GCF_008704855.1). Lineage (NCBI taxonomy): Bacteria > Bacillati > Actinomycetota > Actinomycetes > Kitasatosporales > Streptomycetaceae > Streptomyces > Streptomyces platensis. Next base: position 4,089,887 of record NZ_CP023691.1, on the reverse strand, counting down.
GCGGGCCCTCGCCGGGGCCCGGTGACCCGTCCAGGGTAGTGCGTACCCGATACTGGAACGCATGGCTTATGACGATCTTCGCTCGTTCCTGCGCGCGCTCGAGCGGGAAGGCGACCTCAAGCGCATCAAGGCCGAGGTCGACCCGTATCTGGAAGTCGGCGAGATCGTGGACCGGGTGCAGAAGTCCGGCGGTCCGGCGCTGCTCTTCGAGAACGTCAAGGGCTCGGCGATGCCGCTCGCCATGAACGTCTACGGCACCGACCGCCGCCTGCTGAAGGCGCTGGACCTCAAGGCGTACGAGGACATCAGCGGCAAGATCGGCGGCCTGCTCAAGCCGGAGCTGCCGCACGGTTTCGTCGGTGTGCGCGAGGCGTTCGGCAAGCTCGCCGGCATGACGCACGTCCCGCCGAAGAAGGTCAAGGAAGCGCCCGTCCAGGAGGTCGTGCTCCGGGGCGACGACGTCGATCTGGACCAGCTCCCGGCGCTGTTCACCTGGCCCGAGGACGGCGGCTCCTTCTTCAACCTCGGGCTGACGCACACCAAGCACCCGGAGACCGGGGTGCGCAACCTGGGCCTCTACCGCCTCCAGCGCCACGACAAGCGCACCATCGGCATGCACTGGCAGATCCACAAGGACAGCCGCAACCACTACCAGGTCGCCGCCCAGCGCGGCGAGAAGCTGCCGGTGGCCATCGCCTTCGGCTGCCCCCCGGCCGTGACGTACGCATCCACCGCCCCGCTGCCCGGCGACATCGACGAGTACCTCTTCGCCGGCTTCCTCCAGGGCAAGCGGATCGAGATGGTCGACTGCAAGACCGTCCCGCTCCAGGTCCCGGCGAACGCCGAGGTCGTCATCGAGGGCTGGCTGGAGCCCGGCGAGATGCTGCCCGAGGGCCCGTTCGGCGACCACACCGGCTTCTACACGCCGCAGGAGCCGTTCCCGGCGCTGACCATCGACTGTGTGACGATGCGTAAGCGGCCGCTGCTCCAGTCGATCGTGGTAGGCCGCCCGCCGACGGAGGACGGGCCGCTGGGCCGGGCGACGGAGCGGTTCTTCCTCCCGCTCCTCAAGATCATCGTCCCGGACATCGTGGACTACCACCTCCCCGAGTCCGGCGGCTTCCACAACTGTGCGATCGTCTCGATCGACAAGAAGTACCCCAAGCACGCACAGAAGGTCATGCACGCCATCTGGGGCGCGCACATGATGTCGCTGACCAAGCTGATCGTGGTCGTGGACGCGGACTGCGATGTGCACAACCTCCACGAGGTGTCGTGGCGGGCGCTCGGCAACACCGACTACGCCCGTGACCTCACCGTCGTCGAAGGTCCCGTCGACCATCTCGACCACGCCTCCTACCAGCAGTTCTGGGGCGGCAAGGCGGGCATCGACGCGACGAAGAAGTGGCCCGAGGAGGGCTATACCAGGGACGGGGGCTGGCCCGAGATGGTCGAATCCGACCCGCGGACGGCGGCGCTGGTCGACCGCCGCTGGAAGGAGTACGGCCTCTCGTGAGCAGCGCATCCGCAGCCGTCCCGCAGCCGGGCCGCACCAAGGCCTTTCTGCGCCTGGTGATGATCGAGCACTCGGTCTTCGCGCTGCCCTTCGCCTACATCGCCTCGCTGACCGCGATGTACGAGGAGGACCGGCACATCCACTGGGGCCGCCTGCTCCTCGTCACCGTCGCCATGGTCGGCCTGCGGACCTTCGCGATGGCCGCGAACCGCATCATCGACCGCGAGATCGACGCCCGTAACCCGCGCACCGCGCAACGGGAACTGGTCACCGGCGCGGTATCGGTGAAGTCCGCCTGGACCGGCGCGCTGATCGCACTCGTCGTCTTCCTGGGCGCCGCCGCCCTGCTGAACCCCCTGTGCCTGGCGCTGGCACCGCTCGCCGTGGTGCCGATGGTGGTCTATCCGTACGGCAAGCGGTTCACCAACTTCCCGCAGGCGATCCTCGGCCTCGCCCAGGCGATGGGCCCGGTCGGCGCCTGGCTCGCGATCACCGGGGCCTGGTCCTGGGAGGCCGCGATCCTCGGCCTCGCGGTCGGCATCTGGATCGGCGGCTTCGACCTGATCTACGCCTGCCAGGACGTGGAGACGGACCGCGAGGTCGGCGTGAAGTCCGTCCCGGCCCGCTTCGGCATCCCGGCCGCGATCTGGGGCGCCCGCGGCTGCCACCTCGTCACGACGGGCCTCTTCGCCTGGTACGTCGTGGCCACCGGCGCGGGGGTGTTCCTCTGGCTCGGCCTGGTGATCGTGGCGGCGGCCTTCCTGTACGAGCACACGATCGTCAAGCCCCATGACCTGACCCGCCTGAACCGGGCGTTCTTCCAGGTCAATGGCTTCATCGGGATCGCGCTGTTCGTCTGTGCGCTGCTGGATCTGGTGGTGCGGGGGCTGACGGCCTGAGGGGTGGCGGCGGCCGAGTGACGGCCGATCAGCCCTTGCTCAGAGGCCAGGCGATCAGGCGGGGATAGGTCCACAGTTCGCCGCGGGTTGCCTTGACCGTGGCCATGACGGCGCAGATGACGCCGGACAGGGCGTAGGCGGCGAAGATGGCGATCACGGTGATCAGGGGGACCGCGAGGCCGGAGCTGTTGCGCTGTTCTTCCGTGGCGACCGCGGCGAAGGTGAGGGCGCTGGCGACGTACAGCACCAGGCCGAAGGCCGCCATGATGGCCTGCGTGATGCCGTAGTTCACGGCCTGGGTGGCGTGGTGGCGGATGTACGGGTCGTGCTGGTGGCGGTCGTTGCCGCGCAGGGACAGCGGGTAGATCCAGCCGAGGAAGGCGCCCAGGCCGCAGCACATCATCGTGCCCGCGGTGATGGTCAGCAGCGCGCCGAGGTGGGACCACATCGCGGGGCCCGACGAAGGGGCGGGCGGTCGGGGGCCGTAGCCGGGCTGCGGGGTGCCGGGGTAGCCGTAGCCTCCGGGCTGCGGCGCACCGGGCTGCGGCGCACCGGGTTGCGGGGCGCCGGGCCAGCCCTGCGGGGGTGTCCCGTACGGCTGCTGTGGTCCGCCGGCCGGTGGACCGTATCCGGGCTGGTGGTAGTCGGACATGCTGTGCTCCCCCGTGGTTACTGCGTGGCGCCTCAGGCGCCGTGTGGCACGCCCGCGGCCGGTTCGTCCGGCCCCGCGGCTCCCGTTCGGACTGAGGCTATGCGAGGGGTCGGACATCTGCGGCGGGCAGGGTGCCGGGAGCGCGTACCCGGAAGACGAAGGCCGCGAGCACCCCGCCTATCAGCCCGAACAGGTGCCCCTGCCAGCTGATGCCGCTGTCGGTCGGCAGCGCGCCCCACAGGATCGAGCCGTAGAGCACACCCACCACCAGGCCGATGCCGATGTCGAGGAGTTTGCGCTCGATGAAGCCGCGCACCAGGAGATAGCCGAAGAGCCCGAAGACGACTCCGGAGGCGCCCGCGGTGTTGCTGTCCGGCGCGGCCGTGAACCAGACGCCCAGTCCGCTGGTGAGGATGATCAGCGCGGCGACGGCGAGGAAGCGGCGCACCCCGCTGCGCAGCGCGGCGACCAGGCCGAGCAGCAGCAACGGCAGGGTGTTCGCCACGAGATGCCCGAAGCCGAAGTGCAGGAAGGCGGCGGGCACGACATCGGCCAGCTCGGCGGGCTCGCGCGGGGTGATCCCGAAGGTGTCCAGCGCGCCGCCGGTGGCGAAGTCGACGCCCTCCAGCAGCCAGAGCAGGGCCACCCAGCCCAGCATCAGACAGATCGCGGGCTTCGCGCGTGAGGTCATCTCCGGCCGTCCCTTCTCGTCCCCCGGTGGGGCGGCCCCCGGCGGAGGTCGGCGAGGGCGCACAGGTAGGAACGGCCGTGAGGGGGTCCGTGGTTCCGCCGGATAGGCTCGATGCGTGGAGCCGCCGCACAACGACACCAGTAAGCAGGGCCCCGGCCGCCGCCGTCCGTGGGTCGTGGGGATCTCCGGCGCGTCCGGGACGCCGTATGCCGCGTCCGTGCTGCGCGGGCTGCTCGCCGCCGGGGAGGCGGTGGATCTGATCGTCAGCCGGGCGTCGCGGCTGACCCTCCTGGACGAGACGGGGATCGCCTTCCGGGACGCTCACTGGCGCGCTGACCTGCGGGAATGGCTGGCGCGGGGAGCGGATGGCAAGCCGGGGACGTTTCCGGTGACGGAGGCGGACCTGGCGGAGGTGCGGTACTGGCCGGCCGGGGATCTGGCGGCCGGGCCCTCGTCGGGCTCGTATCCGGTGAAGGGGATGCTGATCGTCCCGGCGAGCACGGCGTGTGTGGCCGGGGTGGCGCTCGGGCTCTCGAAGGATCTGCTCCAGCGGGTGGCGAGCGTGACGCTCAAGGAGCGGCGGCGGCTGGTGGTCGCGGTGCGCGAGACCCCGTTGAACGGGCCGACGCTGAAGCATCTGGTGACGCTGGACGAGGCGGGCGCCGTGGTGCTGCCCGCCTCACCGGCGTTCTATGCGGGCGCGACGCACATCCAGGATCTGGTGGACTTCGTCGCGGGCCGGGTGCTCGATGCGGCCGAGGTGCCGCACGGGCTGTACCGGCGGTGGGAAGGGGAGCTGCGGGGCGGCTCCAGAGAAGTGGAGGAGGCCCCGGAGGCTCCTTAGCGCTTCTTCGCTGCGGCGCGGCCGAAGAGGCGCCGGGTCCGCGGTGCCGCGGAGCGGTGGGCACGTGAACGATTGGCCTGGTCCTGAAGCTCGCGCATGCGGGCGTAGGCCATCTCGATCGAGTACACGGTGACAACTCCTGTGAGATCGTCTCTGAAAGATTTACAGGGCTAAGGCCCTGCGCGCCTTAGATTCTACAGGCAGAACCCGAAAATGCGTAAAGATTGGAAGGCTTGAGGGCATGGACGCGGTGGATAGGCAGCTCATCCAGGCACTTCGCGAGAACGGCCGGGCCTCGTACGCGGAGCTCGGCCGGCTCGTCGGCCTCTCCGGGCCCAGCGTCACGGACCGGATCAACCGCCTGGAGTCGGCCGGCGTGATCACCGGCTACCGCGCGACGGTCGACGCCGCCTCGCTCGGCCTCGGCGTCACGGCGCTGGTGGGCATCTCGCTGTCGGACGCCACCGATCACGAGGACGTCGCCCAGCGGCTGCGCGACCTCGAAGAGATCGAGGACTGCTGGTTCATCGCCGGCGACGACTCGTACATGCTCAAGGTGCGGGTGGGCGACGTGGACGGCCTGGAGCGCACCATCCGGCGGCTGTCCGGCACCAAGGGCGTTTCCCGTACGCGCACCACGATCGTGCTCTCCACCAAGTGGGAGAACCGCGTCGGCCAACTGCCCGAAGAGGCCGAATAGGCCACCGGGCGCCACCGGTACCCACCGGGGCGGACGGGCGCGCCAGGGGGCTCCGTCCGCCTCTTTTACGGGGGAGTACGCTCGGTGAAGCCCGTTTCCGGCTCCGGAAGGGCTCCGGAACGGCACCGATACGGCAGAGACTGGGAGGCGACCGGATGGCTGCGTCGATGGATGTGGGCCTCAAGCGCGAGCTGGAGGCGAAGGTCCACGCCGGGGAGCGGCTGACCCGCGAGGACGGTATCGCCCTCTACGAGTCCGACGACCTGGCCTGGCTGGGCGGCCTCGCCCATGAGGTGCGTACCCGCAAGAACGGCGACGTCGTCCACTTCAACGTCAACCGTCACCTCAACATGACGAATGTGTGCACCGCGTCGTGCGCCTACTGCTCCTTCCAGCGCAAGCCGGGCGAGAAGGACGCGTACACGATGCGCATCGAGGAGGCCGTCCGCCTCGCCAAGGCGATGGAGAACGACAACCTCACCGAGCTGCACATCGTCAACGGGCTCCACCCCAACCTGCCGTGGCGCTACTACCCCCGCTCGCTCAGCGAGCTGAAGAAGGCCCTGCCGAACGTCTCCCTGAAGGCCTTCACCGCCACCGAGATCCACCACTTCGAGACCATCTCCGGGCTCTCCGCCTCCGAGATCCTCGACGAGCTGATCGACGCCGGCCTGGAGTCGCTGACCGGCGGCGGCGCCGAGATCTTCGACTGGGAGATCCGGCAGCACATCGTCGACCACCGCACCCACTGGGAAGACTGGTCGCGCATCCACCGCCTCGCCCACGAAAAGGGCCTCAAGACCCCCTCGACGATGCTCTACGGGCACATCGAGGAGCCCCGCCACCGCGTCGACCACGTGCTGCGGCTGCGTGAGCTCCAGGACGAGACCGGCGGCTTCCAGGTCTTCATCCCGCTGCGTTACCAGCACGACTTCGTCGACATGCAGGACGGCAAGGTCCGCAACAAGCTCCAGGCCCGGACGACGATGGCGACCGGCGCCGAGGCCCTGAAGACCTTCGCGGTCTCCCGCCTCCTCTTCGACAACGTCCCGCACGTCAAGTGCTTCTGGGTGATGCACGGTCTGCAGACCACCCAGCTCGCCCTTCAGCACGGCGCGGACGACATGGACGGCTCGGTCGTCGAATACAAGATCACGCACGACGCGGACAACTACGGCACGCCGAACAAGCTGACCCGTGAGGACCTGCTGGAGCTGATCCGCGACGCCGGCTTCCGCCCCGTCGAGCGCAACACCCGCTACGAGGCCATCCGCGAGTACCCGGGCCCGGACCCGGACCGCCGCGAATCCCCGCAGCCGATGCGCGTCTGACCTGCTCGGCAGCACCGCCGGCGGGGAACGTTAGGGTCCGGGTCATGAACGTGCGTTTCGACCTGGACCCTGCTGTCACCCCCGAACTCCATGACGGAATATGCGCGTTGTGGGCCGAGGTCTCCAACGCCGGCGGTGCGGTCGGGTTCGTCCCGCCGGTGACCCGCGAGGACGTCCGCCCGGAGCTGCGCAAGCATCTGACGGCCATGGCCGAGGGCCGCCAGCGCCTGGTGGCCGGGCGGGACGCGGACGGCCGGGTGCTGGCCACGGCGTTCCTCACCACCAACACCCACCGCCTGATGAAGCACTGGCTGTGGGTCTACACCGTCATGGTCCACCCCGCCCTCCAGGGGCAGGGCGCCGGCCGCCGGCTGATGACGGCGGTCGCCGACGCCGCCCGCTCCGTCGAGGGGATCACCGCGCTCCGCCTCACCTGCCGCGGCGGCTCCGGCGCCCGCCCCTTCTACGAGGCCTGCGGCTACCAGGAGGTCGGCCGGGTCCCCGGCGCGATCCGGGTCGCCGACGACGACTACCGCGACGACATCACCATGTGGCTGGATCTGGGCTGACGGAAGGGCCGGGGCGCCGCGAGGGGCGGGCCGCGCCGGTGACCGGCTGCGGCGGGGGCCGCGAAGATCGCCCGAAGCGCTGTGCTTGACTGGATGCAGACCCTTTAGGTTGCCGTTGAGGAGAAGGTCCCATCCGTGAGTAGCCACAAGTTCGCCACGCTCCGCTACACCGCCCTTCGCCTCGGCCTCTTCGTCGCCTCGTTCGCCGTGGTGTGGGTCCTGGCGTACGTCCACGTGATCCCGCTCGGGCTCGGCGCCTCCAACATCTTCTGGCTGCTGCTGCTCGCTGTCGTGATCTCCGCGCCGCTCAGCTTCGTGCTGCTGCGCAAGCAGCGGGATGCGATGGCCGAGCAGATCGCGCCCAGGGTCGATCGCCAGCGTGCGCGCTTCGCGGCCAGCGTCGGCCAGGAGGACGGCCTGAAGTAAGGCCGCCCCACCGGGGCCGCCGGCCCCGCCGTGTAACACGCCTCACAGCCGTTTCGTCGCGACAGGCGCCCGTCGCCGTGGACTTCGCTCCACGGCCGGGCGCCTGTCGCGTTTCTGACGGCGGGTCCGGTGCGCGGGCCGCCCCGGGAACCCAAAGATTTTCTTTGGGTTCCTCAAAGTTCAAGTGTTAACGTTCGTGGCATGAAGACAGCAGCCGCGCCCCCGTCCCCCATGAGCACTCCGCTCGTGGCGCGCCTGCATGTCGATCTCTGCCGCTGTATGTCCGCGGCCTGTTGCCGCCGCTGACCTCTCTCCTCCAGCGGCCGGAGATCCTTCTCCCCACCCCTCCGGGCGGGAGAGGCCCGCAACGCTTCTGCTCCGCAGCCGCTCGAGTTCCTGGCGCTTCTTTTCGCCGTCCCTGACGCCTGACCTGTCCCCGGAGTGTGTCCCTTGTCCCCGTCCGCCGAGACTTCCGAGTCCGCACCGGCGCCGCAGCGCCCCACGTCCTCCCGCATACCGAAGATCCCGTTCTGGGTGCAGATCCTGACCGGCCTCGCCCTGGGCGTGCTGCTCGGCTGGGTCGCCAAGAGCGGTGACGTCGGCTGGCTCACCACCACGCTCCAGCACATCGGCGACCTCTTCGTCCAGCTGCTGAAGCTGGCCGTGGCGCCCCTGGTCTTCTTCGCGATCCTGGTGTCGATCACCAACCTGCGGCAGGTCAACAACGCCGCCCGGCTCGCCTCCCGCACCCTGCTGTGGTTCATGGTCACCTCGCTGATCGCCGTCGCGATCGGCCTGGCGATCGGCCTGCTCAGCAACCCCGGCGCGGGCACCGGCCTGACCCCCAAGGACGGCAAGCTCCCCGATCACGCGGGCTCCTGGATCGACTTCCTGACCGGCATCGTTCCCACCGACATCATCACGCCGTTCACCGAGCTGAACGTCCTCCAGATCGTCTTCATGGCCGCCGTCGCCGGTATCGCGGCGCTCCAGCTCGGCGAGAAGGCCGAGCCGGTCCTCGCGATCAGCCGCTCGGTGCTGGAGCTGCTCCAGAAGGCCCTGTGGTGGGTCATCCGCCTCGCCCCGATCGGCACCGTCGGCCTCATCGGCAACGCCATCGCGACGTACGGCTGGAACCTCATCGGCAAGTACGCGACCTTCACCGTCGACATCTACGTCGGCTGCGCGATCGTCCTCTTCGGCGTCTACCCGCTGCTGCTGTCGACCGTCGCCAAGGTCAACCCGCTCCAGTTCTTCCGCGGCGCCTGGCCCGCCATCCAGCTGGCCTTCGTCTCCCGCTCCTCGGTCGGCACCATGCCGGTCACCCAGCAGGTCACCCAGCGCCTCGGCGTGCCGCGTGAGTACGCCTCCTTCGCGGTGCCGTTCGGCTCGACGACCAAGATGGACGGCTGCGCCTCGATCTACCCGGCGATCGCCGCGATCTTCATCGCCCAGATCTTCGACGTCCAGCTGAGCATCGGCGACTACCTCCTGATCGCCTTCGTCTCCGTCATCGGCTCCGCCGCCACCGCCGGCCTGACCGGCGCCACGGTCATGCTGACGCTGACCCTCTCCACCCTGGGCCTCCCCCTGGAGGGCGTCGGCCTGCTGATGGCCATCGACCCGATCCTGGACATGATGCGCACCGCCACCAACGTGGCCGGTCAAGCAGTCATCCCGATCCTGGTCTCCGCCCGGGAGAAGATCCTCGACCGTGAGGCCTACAACGGGGCGCGGAGCATCTCCCCGGACACGGCCGGTGTTGAGGAAGCAGAAGCACACGTCTCCGTACCGGCACCGGCTGCCGCCTGACGCTCCGAGCCGTCCCCACGAGTGCGCCCCGGCCTTTCCTTGAAGGCCGGGGCGCACTCGTGTGTCCCGCTCGCTGCCTGCGGACCGGCGGGCCCGGTTTCAGGCCACCGCCACCGCTCCCGTGTGGGTCAGGATCGCCGTGGCCAGTGGTGCGTGGACGGCGGGCGGGAGTGCGTGTCCCATGCCCGGGATCTCGACGAGTTCCGCGCCCCGGATGCACTGGGCCAGATGCTGGGGGTGCGGCGGCGGGAAGACCGGGTCGGCGGGGGCGCTGACCACCAGGGTCGGTACCTCGTTCCGGGCGAGCCGGTCCGTGCGGAGCATGCCGTCGTGCTCCGCACTGCCGTGTGCGGTGCCCACCCGGTGGTGTCCCGTGTGTGCGATGACGCGGTGCTCGAAGGCGCGGAAGTAGTCGTCATCGAAGGGGAGATGGCCACCGGCGAGTACGCGCCAGTGTTCGATCCGGCGCTCCACTTCGGCCGCCGGGCCGTGATCCTCGACCGGACGGGACCACAGCTCCAGGACCTCGGGCGAGATGCCCGGCAGCGCGTCGGCCGGAATCGTGCTGCCGTCGGGGCGGGTGCAGTGGGTGGTGCTGAGGGCCATGGTGCCGATGAGAGTGGCGCTGAGCAGTCGGTCGGGGTGGTCGGCGAGCACCATCTGGGCGAGCATGCCGCCCAATGACATGCCGACGATATGAGCCCGGTCGATGCCCAGCCCGTCCAGGACCGCGATCACGTCATCGGCGAGATCGGCGATCCGGTACGGCCGTTCCTCGAAGGACCAGGTGGAGCGGCCGGTGTCGCGGTGGTCGTAGCGGATGACCCGGTGCTGTGCGGCCAGCGCGTCGACCAGCGGCTCCGGCCAGCCGAGGCCGCTCGCCTGGGCACCCATGACCAGCAGCAGCGGGGCCGCGTCGGCGGCACCGCGCTGCTCGGTCCACAGGCGGACCCCGGGGGCGGCGTCGATGAACTGCTGCATGGGGCGGTCCTCCAGGTGATGTGGACAAGTGCGTCGCATCAGTCTCCGTAGCGCGACGAGACGTATCGTCTCGCTATGGCGGGAAGGTGTCAAGAGGTGAGGGGTGGGAAGCGGAGATCGTAAACTTACTTTGCAGTAAAGGGGCGGGATGGAGGGACATTTGGGGTGGGAGCTGTGAAGAGCAAGCGGGTGCCGCGCGCCGTCCGGGAGCAGCAGATGCTGGACGCGGCGGTACTGACCTTCGCGCGGCGCGGGTACCGGGCGGCCTCGATGGACGAGATCGCCGAACTGGCCGGAGTCTCCAAGCCGCTGGTCTATCTCTACCTGAATTCGAAGGAAGACCTGTTCAACACGGTGATCCGGCGGGAGTCGGCGGCGCTGGTGGCGGCCGTGAGGTCGGCCGTCGAACCGGGGGTGGCGGCCGACCGGCAGCTGTGCAGCGGTCTGAAGGGCTTCTTCGCGCACACCGCCGAGCATCCGTACGGCTGGGCCGTCCTCCACCAGCAGGCGCGGACACACGGTGAGCCGTTCGCGCGCGAAGTGGCCGCACTGCGGGCGGAAATCGTCGCATTCATCACGGAGTTGCTCGGTGCAGCCGCAAAGGAGGCGGGTTGCGTCGGCGAGCTGGCCGAACGGGAGGTCGCCGGCCTCGCGCACGCCCTGGTCGGCGCGGCCGAGTCACTCGCCGAGTGGGCCAATGTCCGTACGGACGAAGGGGCTTCGGGTGACCCCGAGCATCCCTCGGCCAAGGACACCACGGCCACGATGATGAACTTCGCCTGGATGGGCCTCAACCAGCTCATGGGCGGAGAGCGCTGGGTGCCGGGCGGTCTCGTCGACCACGAGAGCGGCTCCTGTGCCAGGCGCTGACACGGCCCACGCGCCGCCCGCCGCCCCGGTCCCGGTTCTCCGGGGCCGGGGCGGCTCCGTAATTGACGGAACGAAGGGCGTGCGGGGTATTGGCCAACTCCCGGACCTCGCATAAATTTACCTCGAAGTAAGGTTACTGCTGGGTCAGGAGCGAGGTCAGGAGCTGGGTCGAGGATGCGTGCCACGGGTTCCCCGACGGCGAGCGAGGAGTTCCCCGCCGCCCACCCTTGCCTTCGCCGTGCCGGCCCAACTCCTCCCGCGCCAGTCGGTGTTCGGGCCTGATGAGGCCGATGCCGCGATGGCCTGCGGTAGTTCGGCGCGGCTGGGGGCTTGGGCCTTGGGGGCTCGTGTGTGGCCGCGGGTGCGTTGCTGGGCGCGCAGTTCCCCGCGCCCCTGCGTGGCGCGGCCGATCCGTCATGTGCTTTCGGTGCGGGTGCGTTTGGGCTGGCGCCGTTGCGGGGTCTGTGGTTGCCGCGGGGGCCGGAGGGGACGCACCGGGACCCGTCCTCGGCGCGGGCGACGCGGCTACGTGGGATTGATTGCCCCGGTGTTTGCTCCGGTCCTGCGGGCGGGCCCCGGTACATCCCCTCCGACCGTCCCCCGTTGCCGACTGCCGGACGGTGGCACCGCGCCTTACGGCCCGCCTCGGCCCGCGCCCAGCCTGCGGGTGGCCGGACCAGGTGCCTGCCAAGAGGTGCCGCGCCCAAGCTGCCGGGACCAGGTGCCTGCCAAGAGGTGCCGCGCCCAAACTGCGGGGACCAGACACCTGCCAAGGGGCGCCATGCGTGACCGCCGTAACGGTCATCGGTATGGCGGGTCAGCCGCGTACGGACGGTGGTCGGAGGGGATGTCCGGTGCCCCGCCCGCAGGACCGGAGCGAACGCCGGGGCTCCCAACTTCTGGGACCCGCGTCGCCCGCGCCGAGGACGGGGTACCGGGCGTCCCCTCCGACCCGCCACCGACCCACCGTGGGCGAACCGGCGGACAGCCCACGGCAACCCGCACAGGAAAACGAGGAGCCGCTCGTGTCCCACCAGGAAAGTGCACCCACCGGATCACTCGCACCCGCTCCCAGCCTCACCGAGCCGCAGAAAACCCTGGTCGACGGCGCGGTCCGCGAGGTCTACGTACCCCCGCTGGCCCCGCCCGTGCGCAGTGGCTCGCTCGGGGACCTTCCGTTCGTCAACGCCCACGAGGCTCCCGGCGACGTCGTGCTCGCCCGTAAGCAGCCGAGCGGAATCTGGCGCGACATCAGCGCCGCGGAGTTCGCCGCAGAGGTGCGCGCCGTCGCCAAGGGGCTGCTCGCGTCCGGCCTCCGCCCCGGTGACCGGCTCGCGATCATGGCGCGTACGACCTACGAGTGGACCCTCGTCGACTTCGCCGCCTGGGCGGCCGGCCTGGTCACCGTCCCCCTCTACCCCACGTCCTCCGCCCACCAGGCGCAGTGGATCCTGCACGACAGCGGCGCGCGCGCCTGCGTCGTGGAGGGCGTCGACGAGGCCCGTCTGATCAGCGGCCTCCGCGCCGAGCTGCCCGTCCTGGACCACCTCTGGCAGTTCAACACCGGCGCCGTCTCCCAACTCGTCGCGGCGGGCCGCGACATACCGGACGAGTCGGTCGACCAGTGCCGCGCCGCCATCGGCCCGTACGCCCTCGCCACCCTCATCTACACCTCCGGCACCACCGGCCGCCCCAAGGGCTGCGCCCTCACCCACGCCAACTTCTTCGCCGAGGTCGACAACGCCGTCGAACTGCTGCACCCGGTCTTCAAGTCGGTCAGTGAGGAGCCCGCCGCCACCCTCCTCTTCCTCCCGCTCTCCCATGTCTTCGGCCGTATGGTCGCGGTCGGCTGTCTGCGCGCCCGGGTCCGCCTCGGGCACGCCCCCAGCATCCGGACCGACGATCTGCTCGCCGACCTGGCCGGCTTCCGGCCGACGTTCCTGCTGGCCATCCCGTACGTCCTGGAGAAGGTCTTCAACACCGGACGGGCCACTGCGGAGAAGATGGGCCGCGCGGCCTCCTTCGACCGCGCGGTCCGCGTCGCCCGCTCCTATGGCGAGGCCGTCGAGGCCAAGGAGCACGGGACGGGCCCGGGCCCCGGTGTGGCCCTCAAGGGCGCCCGCAAGCTCTACGACCCCCTCGTCTACCGCCGTATCCGCGCCGCCCTCGGCGGCAAGGTCCGCCACGTCCTCTGCGGCGGCTCACCCCTCGGCCGCCGCCTCGCCGCGTTCTACACCGGTGCCGGCATCGAGATCTTCGAGGGCTACGGCCTGACGGAGACCACCGCCGCCACCACCGTCACCCCGCCCCTCCGGCCCCGTATCGGCACGGTCGGCTGGCCGCTCCCCGGCACCGCCGTCCGCATCGCCGACGACGGCGAGATCCTGATCCACGGCGACCACGTCTTCTCCGGCTACTGGGACGCGGCCCTCGGCGCGGCCCGCCCGGTCACCGACCAGGGCTGGCTGGCGACCGGTGACCTCGGGGCCCTCGACCCGGACGGCTACCTCACGATCACCGGCCGCAAGAAGGAGCTCATCGTGACGACGGGCGGCAAGAACGTCGCCCCGGCCCCTCTGGAGGACCGCCTCCGCTCGCACCCTCTCGTAGGCCAGTGCCTGGTCATCGGCGACAACCGCCCCTACATCACCGCCCTGATCACCCTGGAGCCGGACGGGCTCGCGCACTGGCGCCAGATGAACAAGAAGCAGGACCTGCCGCCCGAGCGCCTGGTCCGCGACGAGCGCCTGCTGGCCGACATCCAGCGCGCCGTCGACGACGCCAACGCACTGGTCTCCCGCGCCGAATCCATCCGCCGCTTCGCGGTCCTCCCGGTGGACTTCACCGAGGAAACCGGGCACCTCACCCCGTCCCTGAAACTCCGCCGGGCCGCCGTGGTCCGCGATTTCGCCAAAGACATAGCGGCCCTTTACGAAAGCAGATGACCCCCGGTCTGGAGCAAAAGCCCTCGGCGCGTCAAACTGGAACCCCGTGTCACCTCTGTGGGGGAGGTGGCACGGGGTCTGACGTGCGATGCCGCGCCACGACATCTGGCTGACTTCCACCGGACGGACCTGTGGCCGTCGGCGCGTCGCAGCCCCGGGGGCCGGTCACGGGCGGCTGCTTCGGGGCGAGTTGTCCGGGTCTTCTCAGCGTGGCGGCAGGGCCACGGCCGTCTGCATATCGCAGGTGTTGCACCAGAACGCCCAGCCGTTGGCGTCGACGGACCGCGATCCGCAGGCCAGACACGGGTCGCCCACGAAGCTCGCGGCGACCCAGGATCCGGCCGTCGCCGCGCGCCGCCCGGCGATCGCGCATTCGTCGGCGTAGCAGGGGATGCACAACCCGCCCTGCTGGCCGGGCAGTTTCATCGACCGTATCCCGCAGGTCGAGCACGGGAGCTTGCCGACGTACTGCTCGTCCAGGCCGACCGGCTTACCGTTCCTACTGGAGGCCGCCATGTCGCCTCTGCCTCCTCTATGCCAGGACGGTTCCGGTGCCGCCACAACCGGAGCACTGTGTGGTGACGCGGTCGCCGGTCGGCGTCTCCCAGTCCACGGTGCCTCTGCCGGCGCAGTCGGGGCAGGGCTTCTGCGGGGGCAAGTGCTCGCTCATTCTGCCCACGGTATGCCGGGTCATGTTCCGATGTGACCACTTTCGGTGATCGCTTCGGTACGGAGTTGTGCCGGCGCCGGGGGAGGTGCGCCCTCGTGTACGCGGTGGGCCGGGCGGGCGAGTGTGAGGCGCTGCGGGGGTGTGTGGGGGCGAGCAGGATGCTCGGCAGCGGTAATCCGGGTATTCCTTCCCCTGCGGTTCGTCCGGCCGGGGGCGGGGTGGCCTGCGAATCCGCGGTCATTGACGGAAGAATTCCCTAATGCGTGTGGCATTCGGGTGTGTCATGCGCCGGACGGCCGGAATTCATGCGTCCGCCATTCGTGGCAGTGCGCGTGTCGGTGGCGAAAAGGCAGGAGCCCCGCTCGCCACCGAAGTGGCGGAGCAGGGCTCCTTGGGTACTGCTTAGGGGCGACCTGGAAGAAATTCCGGGCCGGGCAACTTAGACCGGCGTGACGTTCTCCGCCTGCGGACCCTTCGGGCCCTGCGTGACGTCGAAGTTCACCTGCTGGTTCTCCTCCAGGGAGCGGAAGCCAGAGGCGTTGATCGCCGAGTAGTGGACGAAGACATCCGGGCCGCCGCCGTCCTGGGCGATGAAGCCGAAGCCCTTTTCAGCGTTGAACCACTTGACGGTTCCGGTAGCCATAAGCCCTCCTTGGGCCAAAGGGTTGCCCTGCTCCAGAACCTGCAAAGAAGTCTGAAACTACAAGAGCCTGCGGGGTCACATGCTCCGCAGGCTCTGTACTGCAAGGGAAACCAAACTGCAACTTGCGCTGAGCGTAGCATGTGCTGCTCCTGAGGCGGAAGAGCCAAAGATCACGTTTAACCGACCGCACTAACGTCCATACGGCGACCCGCCGCGCTGCCCCTGGGGAGACAGGTCTAGCCTCCGCATGTGGACAATTCAACCTTCGGAGACGCACCCGCAGGAGACGGCGCCGGCCGCCGTCGCAGCCGGCCGCGAGTGGGCCACATCCAGTTCCTGAACTGCCTGCCCCTTTACTGGGGCCTGGCCCGTACGGGCACCCTGCTCGATCTGGATCTCACCAAGGACACGCCGGAGAAGCTCAGCGAGCAGCTGGTCCGCGGGGATCTCGATATCGCGCCGATCACGCTCGTCGAATTCCTGCGGGCCGCCGACGACCTCGTCGCCTTCCCCGACCTCGCCGTCGGCTGTGACGGCCCGGTGATGTCCTGCGTGATCGTCTCGCAGAAGCCGCTGGACCAGCTGGACGGTGCCCGGGTCGCGCTCGGTTCGACCTCGCGGACGTCCGTACGGCTGGCCCAGCTGCTGCTCGCCGAGAAGATCGGCGTGCGGCCCGACTACTACACCTGCCCGCCGGACCTCGGTCTGATGATGCAGGAGGCGGACGCGGCGGTGCTGATCGGCGATGCCGCGCTGCGCGCCAATCTGCACGACGGGCCCCGGCTGGGCCTGGAGGTGCACGACCTCGGCCAGATGTGGAAGGACTGGACGGGCCTGCCGTTCGTCTTCGCCGTCTGGGCGACCCGGCGCGAGTACCTGGAGCGCGAACCGGCCGTGGTGCAGAAGGTGCACGAGGCGTTTCTCGCCTCGCGTGATCTGTCGCTGGAGGAGGTCACCAAGGTCGCCGAGCAGGCGGCCCGCTGGGAAACCTTCGACGAACCGGTCCTGGAGCGCTACTTCACCACGCTGGACTTCCGCTTCGGGCCCGCGCAGCTCCAGGGCGTCGCGGAATTCGCCCGGCGGGTCGGGCCGACGACCGGGTTCCCGGCGGATGTGACGGTGGAGCTGCTGGAGTCGGCGGCCGCCCGGTAGCGAGCGGCGGCGCGGCCCGGTTCGCCGGGGGCGCGGTGGTGGGCAGCGCACGGGTGGCGCGTTCGGGCAGGATGGGGGCGATCTTGCGAGCGCGCAATGATCGTGGATACGTGCAACAGGGGGATCCATGAGACCACGTACGCGTGCCCTTGCCGTCCTGGCCGGTGCCGTCGCGGTGCTTGCCTCGATGCCGGCCGGGCCGGCCGGTGCGGCGGGCGTCAACACCGTCGATTGCCGCACCCCGGGCGGCGGTGCGGGCGGCACCCTGAACTGGGGCTACACCGGCAAGACCAAGCTGGGCCTGGTGGGGCTCAGCGCGCACGATCTGGCGGCGGACGGCGCCTGGGCACGGGTGCGCCTCGATATCGTCACCGGTTCCGGGAAGCGGGTCACCTACTCCTGGCGTGCGAACCACGACGGAGCCGGCACGACCAAGCGGTGGAAGTCGTACGCCTCGGAGAGTTCGGGCATCGTCAGCGCCCGGGTCGAGGCCCAGAAGGTCAAGGGCAGCAGCCCGGTCTCCTCGTGTTACAGCAGGAAGGCCTACAACCCGTACTACTGATGACGCGGTGAAGGGGTACGGACCGTACTTCTGACGCCGTCCGGCGATGGCCTCCCGCCTCAGGTCGCCGGGGGGAGGCCGCCGCCCGGGCCTGGGTCCGGCCGCGAGCGAGGCTGTCACACCCCTGACGTACGCTGGTTCAGTTCGTGATGCCCGCCTGCGAAAGGGACGCCCCGGTGACCGAGAACGCCGACCTCCAGTCCGTACTCGACCGCGCCGCGCAGGGCGGCCGCATCACGCCGGAGGAAGCGCTCGACCTGTACCGCTCCGCTCCGCTGCACGCGCTGGGCAAGGCCGCCGACGCCGTCCGCCGCCGCCGCTACGCCGGCACCGAGCACATCGCGACGTACATCATCGAACGCAACATCAACTACACCAATGTGTGCGTGACGGCCTGCAAGTTCTGCGCCTTCTACGCCGCGCCCAAGGACACCGCCAAGGGCTGGACCCGCGACCTCGACGACATCCTGCGGCGCTGCGCGGAGACCGTCGAGCTGGGCGGCACCCAGATCATGTTCCAGGGCGGCCACCACCCGGACTACGGCGTCGAGTACTACGAAGAGCACTTCTCCGCCATCAAGAAGGCCTTCCCGCAGCTGGTCATCCACTCCCTCGGCGCCTCCGAGGTCGAGCACATGGCCCGGATCTCCAAGGTGTCCGTCGAGGAGGCCATCCAGCGCATCCACGCCGCCGGCCTGGACTCCTTCGCGGGTGCCGGTGCCGAGCTGCTGCCGGCGCGCCCCCGTAAGGCCATCGCTCCGCTGAAGGAGTCCGGCGAGCGCTGGCTGGAGATCATGGAGACGGCCCATGGGCTGGGCGTGGAGTCGACCTCCACGATGCTGATGGGCACCGGCGAGACCAACGCCGAGCGGATCGAGCATCTGCGGATGATCCGTGACGTCCAGGACCGTACGGGCGGCTTCCGCGCCTTCATCCCGTACACCTACCAGCCGGACAACAACCACCTGAAGGGCCGGACGCAGGCCACCCTCTTCGAGTACCTGCGCATGATCGCCATCGGCCGGCTCTTCTTCGACAACGTCGCGCACATCCAGGGCTCGTGGCTGACCACCGGCAAGGAGATCGGCCAGCTGTCGCTGCACTACGGCGCGGACGACCTCGGCTCGATCATGCTGGAGGAGAACGTGGTCTCCTCGGCCGGTGCCAAGCACCGCTCCAACCGCACGGAGATCATCGACCTGATCCGCAAGGCGGGCCGGGTCCCGGCGCAGCGCGCGACGACGTACGAGCACCTGCTCGTGCACGACGACCCGGCCAACGACCCGGTCGACGACAAGGTCGTCTCGCATCTGTCGTCGACGGCGATCGAGGGCGGCACGGCCCATCCGGAACTGAAGCTGATCGACGCCAACTGAGCCGCGGATGCTGACACTTCACCGGGTCCGGGGTGTCCGGCCCGGTCACGACGGGGAGCCGATCGCCGGGTACGCGGTCCTCGTCGACGGCGCCTGTCTCGCCGCCATCGGCCCGTACGAGGAGCTGTGGGCGGCCTACGGAGACCGCGCGCGGGTCCGGCCGTGGGACGGCGTACTGACTCCCGGCCGGTACGAGCCCGCGGGCGCCGCGCTGCTGGAGTCCGCCTACCACCCCGACCCGCGCGAGGCCGACGAGCTCGGCAGCGAGCCGCTCACCGGCGAGGCGCTCGCCGCCCTCGGGATGACCGAGACCCGCTGGGGCGCCAGCGCCCGCCGTGGTCTCCAGCGTCTGCTGGCCGCCGGGACGACGTCGCTGACCGGGCCGTTCACCCGGCCCGCGGTCCGTACGGCCGTCCAGCGGTCCGGGCTCGCCGAGCCGCCCGGCGGCCGCCCCCGTGCGCTGACCGTGGGCGGCGCGGCCGATTTCGCGGTCTTCGCCGAGGACGGCAGCGCTCTGGCCACCGTCCTCGCCGGCCGTCTGGTCTACCGCCGCCGCTGACGGGCGGGCGTGCCGCGCCGTGCCCGGTGCGTTCCCCGGCCCCGGCACGGTGGACAATGGCCGGGTGACCCGAGCATCCCTGGACAAGCAGCCGCACGAAGTCGCCGCGATGTTCGACGGCGTGGCGGCCCGGTACGACCTCACCAACGACGTGCTCTCCATGGGGCAGGCGCGGCTGTGGCGCAAGGAGGTGGAGCGTACGGTGGCCGCACGGCCCGCCGAGCGGGTGCTCGACCTCGCGGCCGGTACCGGCACCTCGTCGCTGCCGTTCGCCCGGACCGGTGCGTATGTGGTGCCGTGCGACTTCTCCGTCGGCATGCTGGGGGAGGGCAAGAAGCGGCACCCGTGGCTGCCGTTCACGGCCGGTGACGGTACCCGGCTGCCGTTCGCGGACGCGGTGTTCGACGCCGTCACCATCTCCTTCGGGCTGCGCAACATCCAGGACACCGATGCCGCGCTGGCGGAGCTGTACCGGGTCACCAAGCCGGGTGGCCGGGTCGTGATCTGCGAGTTCAGCGAGCCGACCTGGGCGCCGTTCCGGACCGTCTACACCGAGTACCTGATGCGGGCGCTGCCGCCGGTCGCCCGCGCGGTCAGCAGCAACCCGGACGCCTACGTCTATCTCGCCGAGTCCATCCGCACCTGGCCCAACCAGCCCGAACTCGCCGCCCGGCTCCAGGGCGTGGGCTGGACCGAGGTGGCCTGGCGCAATCTGACCGGCGGCGTCGTGGCGCTGCACCGGGGGACCAGGCCGGCCGGCTGAGCAGGGCTGGACGAGGAGGCCCGATGTCCCGTCGCCTTCCAGGGGCGGGACTTCGGGCTCACAGGTCCCGGCAAGGTCCCGCCGTCACGGCTTCAGTTTGTCGGCCTCCCGGACTTCGCTGAGGTGGATGAGGACGTCGAAGTCCTTGGCGAGCGCGACGTCGCGCGGCTTCACGGGGAACTGCGTGCCGATGTTGAGCGTGGGCCGGGCGGTGTTCAGCCAGTCGCGCGCGGCGGCCGGGGCGGTGCGGAGGTCGAGGCAGAAGTCCCGGTAGCGGACCTGGTCGAGGGTGTGCTCGTTGCTGCCGGGCGCGGCGGCGTCGACGGTGAACTTCTTCCAGTCGCCGCCGAGGGCGGTGTCCTTCGACAGGAAGGAGCCCTGGTGGAAGGTGAAGCCGATGGGGAGGTAGTTCTTGCCCATCGTGTCGCGCAGGAACGACCCCTGCGTCTTGGGATAGAGCTCGGGATAGCTGGCGGCGTAGCCGACGTGGTCGTTGTGCGCCGACAGCAGGATCTTCTGGCCGGTGCGCTGCTGCCACCAGGTGACGTTCTGGGCCATGACCTCGTCGCGGAAGCGCTGGAAGGTGGGCAGCGAGTCCGGGTCGTCGGGGTTCATGGTGAGGAACTTGGCGGTCTGGGCGATGGAGCGGGCGTTCTGCTCGGCCCATTCGAACGCCTCCCCGCGGCCCTTCTGGCTGCTGACCAGTTCCAGGGCCTCCTGTGCCTTGGTGGCGAGCTGCTGCCGTTCCGCGAGCGGCTTGCGCAGGTAGGCGAAGACGTCGTCGATCGGGCGCAGGCCGGTGTAGCGCTCGTTGAGCTTCGGCAGCGCCTCCGGGTGGTTCTGCTGCACGTAGCCGGTCACCCGGCCGAAGAACGCCTCGCTTATTGAGGGGGCACCGAGGTCGTCGCCCATGAAGTGAACGGTGCGGCCCGGGTGGCGGCTGTTGTAGTCACGCATCCACTCGATGAGGCTGACGAACTCCTCGCGTTCCCAGGGGGAGTGGGTGAGCGTCTCCTTGGCGATCTTGCGGGCGTCGCCCTTGCCGGTCTGGAGGTAGTCGTCGATCCGGAGCCCGGCGGACCAGCTCAGTTCGAGGGCGAAGGTGGTGAAGCCCTTCTCCTCGACCAGGTAGCGGAAGACCCGCTCCTTCATGGCGAAGAACTCGTGGGAGCCGTGGGTGGCCTCGCCGAGGCCGACCACCTCGGCGTCTCCGATCATCGAGCCCAGGGCTCGCAGGTCGGCCGTGTTCCTCCCGGGCTCGGCCGAGCGCAGGGGGTGGGCCGCCTGCTCCAGTGCGCGGACCGGGCTCTGCTTCGCGTCGGCGGCGTCGGCCGGGGCGGCCTGGACCGCCAACGGAACGAGGACGGCTCCCATCGCGGCCGCCGTCGTGACCAGCAGCCCCCGGCGGCCGATGCGCTTCCGGTGTCTCACCATGTTCTTGACCTCTCTTGCGTACGGCGACTTGAGAGGAAGCATCGCCAGTGATGCCCTTGCCGCGCAGTGGAGGCAGCTACCGAACTCTTCGGGGGGCATACCCCCCTCGGAAGGCAGCCGGCACGTGGACTCGTCAGTGACGTGGACGTGGACTGGTCCGAAAACCGACGGCTGGTGCCCTCATGCCGCGGATGAGGGCACCACGCACGGCTCACATATGCAAACGGTGGCAGTACGCCGTACGCCCCTTCGGCGTGATCACCGTCTCCGCGCGGCGCATCCCCAGCCGCCGGGTCACCGCGAGCGAGCGCTCGTTGCGTGCGTCCACCATCGCGACGACGTGCCGGACTCCGGACGCCCGTACGGACTCCAGCGCTGCCTGCGCGGCAGTGGTGGCGTAGCCCTTGCCCCAGTACGCGCGGCCGAGCCGCCAGCCGATCTCGATCTCGCCCGCCGGTCCCCAGTCGTGCGGCCAGGGCTGGGCGCCGGTGAAGCCGATGACCCCGCCGTCCGCCGGGTCCACCAGGGTGAACAGGCAGAAGCCCAGCTCCGCGTGGTGCCGGCGCTGACGGGCGGTGAGCTCGTCGTACTCCGAGAGTTCGGCGGGGGCGCCGCCGTGGAACTCCATCACATCCGGGTCGTTGAAGGCCCGGTGCCAGTGCCGCGCGTCGTCGTCGGTGGGCACCCGCAGTTCGACCGAGGGGAGTGGTGTGTGCACAGACTTCATGGGGACAACCCTTCAGGTTCTGATCACCAAGGCCCCCATAGACTGCACATGCCCAGTGCCGGTCGGCACCCAGATATCCAGATATCGACTTCCGGGAGACAGCGCCGTGACCGATTCCGCGTCCGTGACCGATTCCGTGACCACCGCCCGATCGGAGCACAGCGCGGATGTGATCGTCGTCGGTGCCGGGCCGGCCGGCTCGGCCACCGCCTACCACCTCGCCAAGTCCGGTCTGGACGTGCTCCTTCTGGAGAAGACCGCGTTCCCGCGCGAGAAGGTCTGCGGCGACGGGCTGACCCCGCGCGCCACCAAGCAGCTGGTCGCGATGGGGATCGACATCTCCGAAGAGGCGGGCTGGCTGCGCAACAAGGGGCTGCGGATCATCGGCGGCGGCTCCCGGCTCCAGCTCGACTGGCCGGAGCTGGCCTCGTACCCGGACTACGGCCTGGTCCGTAAGCGCGACGACTTCGACGAGCAGCTGGCCCGGCAGGCGCAGAAGGCCGGGGCGCGGCTGTACGAGCGCTGCAATGTGGGCGCGCCGATCGTCCACGAGCTGACCGGTCACATCACCGGCGTGCACGCCAAGCTCGGCGAGGAGAAGACCCCGGTCACCTTCCACGCCCCGCTCGTCGTCGCCGCCGACGGCAACTCCACCCGGCTCTCGCTGGCCATGGGCCTGCACCGGCGCGAGGACCGCCCCATGGGCGTGGCCGTCCGTACGTACTTCACCTCGCCCCGGCACGACGATGACTACCTGGAGTCCTGGCTGGAGCTGTGGGACCGCCGCGGCGCCCAGGACCGGCTGCTGCCGGGCTACGGCTGGATCTTCGGCATGGGCGACGGGACGAGCAATGTCGGCCTCGGCATCCTCAACTCCAGCTCCGCGTTCAAGGAGCTGGACTGGCGCGAGATCCTCAAGGCGTGGTGCGCCTCGATGCCCGCCGACTGGGGCTACACGCCGGAGAACATGACCGGCCCGATCCGCGGCGCCGCGCTCCCCATGGCCTTCAACCGGCAGCCGCACTACACCAAGGGCCTGCTGCTGGTCGGTGACGCGGGCGGGCTGGTCAACCCGTTCAACGGCGAGGGCATCGCCTACGCGATGGAGTCCGGGGCGATCGCCGCCGAGGTCATCGTGCAGGCGCACGCCCGTGCCACGTACGCGCAGCGCGAACTGGCCCTGGCGCGCTACCCGAAGATCCTCAAGGACACCTACGGCGGCTACTACTCGCTGGGCCGCGCCTTCGTGAAGCTCATCGGCAACCCCAAGGTCATGAAGATCGCCACCCAGCGCGGTCTGACCCACCCGCTGCTGATGCGCTTCACCCTCAAGATGCTCGCCAACCTCACCGACCCCACGGGCGGCGACGCGATGGACCGCATCATCAACGGGCTGAGCAAGGTCGCCCCGAAGGCCTGACACCGGGGCCGGTCACCGGACGGGAGGTCCGGGACCGGCCCTGACCATGCTTCTGCGGCGCCGGGAAAGATTTTCCGGCGCCGCGGTCACACTCTCCGGCCGGGATCCGTCAGTGCGGTGACGACGGATTCTTTCAAGGAGAGCAGCGATGGAAGCACGGATGAAGAACCCCGCGGTGGTCCTGCCCGAGGCGATGCAGCCGCTCCTCGACGTGGTCCGGGCGACCCGCGGGGGCGGGGTGCCGGAGGCGACGCTGGAGCTGGTCCATCTGCGCGCGAGCCAGATCAACGGATGCAGCTTCTGCGTCGACGGGGGAGTGAAGAGCGCCCGGAAGTCGGGCGTCAGCGACGATCAGCTGTTCGCGGTCGCGGCCTGGCGGGAGGCGCCGTACTTCTCGGACGCCGAGCGCGCCGCCCTGGCGCTCACCGAGGCGGCCACCCGGCTCGCGGACAGCTCCGACCCGGTGCCGGACCCGATCTGGGACGCCGCCGCGGACCACTTCGACGAGCGTCAGCTCTCGGCGATCATCCTGACGATCGGCATCACCAACCTCTTCAACCGGCTCAACGCGACCACCAGGCAGCCGGCCGGCGCGGGCTGGTAACTCCCGTCCGGCGGCGGCCGTGACGGCCGCCGCCGCACGCCCCTGGCGGCCCGCCGGTGCATCCGGCGGGCCGTCACTGCTGAGCCCGCACGCCCGGGGCCCGGTGACCGGTCCGTCAGCCGGCGGGGGCGGGGGCCGGTGCGGGAAGCCGGCGTGCCGGGTCCGGGGACAGCCGGCGGGCCGGGGCGGTCAGCCGCCCGGCGCCCGGCGGTACCGGTACCGCCGCGAAGATCGCGTTCTGCTGCTCCTGGAGCTCCCGCACCCGCGCGGGCGGAGTGCCCGGCAGCCGCTGCTCCTCGTACAGCTTGTGCGTCTCCAGCTGGGCCGCCTTGCTCTCGGGGGTGTGGAACTGGACCTCGAAGAGCTGGCCGGACCGGGGCGCGCGCCAGACGGAGTTGACCGCCTTGTAGCCGGCGGGCCGGTTCCAGGTGTTGGTCCAGCGGGCGGAGTCGTTGCCCCAGGTGGACAGCAGCCCGGCCGCGGTGTGGACGCCCTGGCTGTAGGTGCCGGCCGGCCACTGGAGGGTGAAGCGGACCGCGTCATTGATCGTGCGGAGCGCCGCGTCCACGGTCTGCCCCGGTGTCTCCCGCAGCCGGGTGGCGACCTTGCGCTTGAGCGAGTCCGGCGACTTCAGCCGCTGGTCGAAGCCGACCAGTTCGGCATGGCTGATCCTGGCGGCCGCCCGGACCGCGGGGCTGATGGTGCGCTCGGCCCGCCGGGCGCGGGCGGCGAAGCCGTCCACCTTCTTGTTCTCGGCGGCCGTCAGATGCAGCCCGTCGTGGTGCCAGCCGCCGTCGAGGCCGGTGGGCCGGGCGGTGAGCGGTGCGGCGGACGGCGCGGCGGTCGCGGTGGGGACGGCGCCCAGACCGAGCGCGGTGGCCAGGGCGGCGGCCGTCGCGGCCCGGCTGACGAGGCGGTGGGGGGTGCGATGCGTGTTCATCGAAGCGCGGTTCCCTCTCTCTGCGGAGGCCGGAGAACGCATAAGCGGCATCTACGGCATATGGCGAGAGGTGCAACGGCGCGCACCGCGCATCGGTGGCTCCGCGGGGCGGCGTTCGGCCCGTACCTGGCTTGATCGTGGCGCCGGGCGGCGCGAATCATCCGTCGGACGACGGCGCGACGGGACGGCCCGGCCCACACCAAAGGACCGTCTCTCCCGAGCGGCGGAAGAGACGGTCCTTGTGCGGTGTTCGTGTGCGCGGCGGTCCTAGAGGACGCGCACCGCGCCGGTGGGCATGTCGTAGTCGAGCGGGCGCTCGACGATGCCGGTGCTCGGGTTCTGGGCACCGATGAACTTGCCGCCGCCGACGTAGACGCCGACGTGGTAGGCGCTGCCCGCGCTGCCCCAGTACAGGATGTCGCCGACCTGGAGGTTGTCCAGGCCGACCTGGGTGCCGGTGGTGGACTGGTCCTGCGAGACCCGCGGCAGGTCGATGCCGATCTGGTTGAACGCGGCCTGCGTCAGGCCGGAGCAGTCGTACGAGGAGGGGCCGCTGGAGCCCAGCACGTAGGCCTTGCCGAGCTGCGCCTTGAGGAAGGCGACGAGCGTGGCGGAGCTGCCGGTGGCGGTCGACGCCGGGGCGGACAGGGTCGAACGCTCGGAGGAGCGCGAGGCACGGGCCTCGGCGGCCTCCTTGGCCTTACGGGCTTCCTCGGCCTTCTTCTTCGCCGCGGCCTTGGCCTTCTTCACGGCCTCGGCCTTGTGCTTCTCCGCGGCCTTGGCGGCGTGCGAGAAGGCGCTGTCCTGGAGCGCCTGACGCTCGTAGTTGAACGCGACCTGCTCGGCCGTGTCGGCGCTCCTGGCGGCGCTGGTCGCCAGCGCCGTCGTGATCGTCGGCATCTCCTGGGTTTCGGAGACGGGCTTTTCCGCGGCGTTGGCCGGCACGGTGGCGCCGGTCACCGCGAGGGTGAGGAAGCCACCGGTCACGCCCGCCCGCAGCGCCCGCGAGGACGCGGAAGGACGGCGGGGCTTCCGGTGGCTGGGTATGAGTGCGTTCGGGGACATGGCAATAACGGCTATCAGGCGCCGCAGGTTGCTGCCAAGAAAGGTGCAGTGCGCCACACTTGACGCGTACGCGACGAACAAAACGGACTTTTGTCCGCTCGCTGCCCCCGCGGCGGGATGTCCGAATTTCGCGATCATGTTCCTACGCATGGCATTTGCTGCTCCATGCGGGCCCGGCGGGCGCCTACCACTTCCGCATCCGCCACGCCAAGGCTTCCCGGGCGTCAAGCGCTTAGTGCTGGAAATAGCGTGGGATAGGTCACTCTTGAGTGTCCGTTATGTTCCCGTGATCTGGCATCGGCCGGCCACTCGTGAACGGAAGCACGTGTCGACGATCACGACCGGGTCACGAGCGGGCCGGATCTACGGGCCCGCCGCGTATAGCAGTTGACCGCGTCCAGCGCCAATTTGCTTGTAGCGACAACCACTTGATATTGGCAACCCCGCACTGACCAGCGGTAACACCAGGGAATGTCACCTCTCGTGATCACTCGCGCGCTTCGCGTATGAAGATCACTGCTCATCCGACTTCATGATCCTTCGCCGGGTGGTGGAGATCACAAAGGCGTTGTTCACCCCCGTGTCGCAGATCACAGACCAGCGGGCATAAGATGCAGGCGGCTCGGGCTTGTGAACTGCCTCACATAGGCACGATCTCCATGGGGCAGCCGGAGGGCCCGGGCGGACCGCCATCCAGTCATCGTCGACTGAAGGGAGCGAGGACGGTGAACGCTTATGCGCCCATCCTCGTACTGGGAGCCCTCGGGGCAGGCTTTGCGATCTTCTCCGTCGTGATGGCCACCCTCGTCGGGCCCAGGCGTTACAACCGGGCCAAGCTCGAGGCCTACGAGTGCGGTATCGAGCCGACGCCACAGCCGTCCGGTGGTGGCCGCTTCCCGATCAAGTACTACCTGACGGCGATGCTCTTCATCGTCTTCGACATCGAGATCGTCTTCCTCTATCCCTGGGCCGTCACCTTCGACGCCCTGGGGCTTTTCGGGCTCGTCGAGATGCTCCTCTTCGCGCTCACCGTCTTCGTCGCCTACGCCTATGTCTGGCGTCGTGGCGGCCTGGAATGGGACTAGGGGTCACACATGGGACTTGAAGAGAAGCTGCCGAGCGGCTTTTTGCTGACCACTGTCGAGCAGGCCGCGGGCTGGGTGCGGAAATCCTCGGTCTTCCCTGCGACCTTCGGGCTGGCCTGCTGCGCCATCGAGATGATGACCACCGGCGCCGGGCGCTACGACCTCGCCCGCTTCGGCATGGAGGTCTTCCGCGGCTCGCCGCGACAGGCGGATCTGATGATCGTGGCCGGCCGGGTCAGCCAGAAGATGGCGCCCGTGCTGCGGCAGGTCTATGACCAGATGCCGAACCCGAAGTGGGTGATTTCCATGGGGGTTTGCGCCTCGTCGGGCGGAATGTTCAATAACTATGCGATTGTGCAGGGCGTCGACCACATTGTTCCCGTTGACATTTATTTGCCGGGTTGCCCGCCGCGTCCCGAGATGCTGATGGACGCCATTCTCAAGCTCCACCAGAAGATCCAGGACACCAAGCTCGGGGTCCATCAGGAGCAGGCCGCCCGTGAGGCGGAGGAAGCGGCACTCAAGGCGCTGCCGCTGATCGAGATGAAGGGGCTGCTGCGGTGAGTGAGCAGAAGAACCCCGAGCGTCCCGAGCCGGAGGGCCCGGACGAGGCGGTGCCCGCGCAGCGCGAGGACACCGGCGAGGCGATCGCCACCCGCCGCGGCATGTTCGGCGCCAACAACGGCGGGGACACCACCGGCTACGGCGGCCTCGTCCGCACGGTCCGGCTGCCCGGCGCGGCCCA
This sequence comes from Streptomyces platensis, assembly GCF_008704855.1. Classification (NCBI taxonomy): domain Bacteria; kingdom Bacillati; phylum Actinomycetota; class Actinomycetes; order Kitasatosporales; family Streptomycetaceae; genus Streptomyces; species Streptomyces platensis. Next base: position 4,061,906 of record NZ_CP023691.1, on the reverse strand, counting down.
GCGGCCGTACGGCGGACCGCGCGGCAGGGGTGGGGGCACCTCCCGGTCGAGCGGAGCCGAGAGTGGGGGAGGCTACGGGGAGTTCGACGAGATCGCCGACGAGCTGGAGGGCGCCCTCGACGAACAGGGGCTGGTCCCCGAGAACGTCATCGAGAAGACCGTCGTGGACCGCGACGAGCTGACCTTCCACATCGAGCGCGGCCATCTGCCGGCCGTCGCCAGGATCCTGCGGGACGACCCGGCGCTGCGCTTCGAGCTGTGCACGGGGGTGAGCGGAGTGCACTTCCCCGGCGACAAGGGCCGTGAGCTGCACGCCGTCTACCACCTGCGCTCGATCACCCATAACCGGCTGATCCGGCTGGAGGTCTCCGCCCCGGACGCCGACCCGCATGTGCCCTCGCTCGTGGAGGTCTATCCGACCAACGACTGGCACGAGCGAGAGACCTACGACTTCTTCGGAATCGTCTTCGACGGCCACCCGGCGCTGACCCGGATCATGATGCCGGACGACTGGCAGGGCTTCCCGCAGCGCAAGGACTACCCGCTCGGCGGCATCCCCGTCGAGTACAAGGGCGCCCGGATTCCGGCTCCCGACCAGCGGAGGTCGTACAGCTGATGACTACTGCACCGCACTCCCACTCCTCGTCCGGCCACCGCACCTCCAGCGACTTCGACACCCAGGAGTCCCTGGCCCGCGAGACCACCGAGGGGACCGTCTACAACGTCTCCGGTGGCGACTGGGACGAGATCGCCGCGGCCGCCGTGAAGGCCGACGACGAGCGGATCATCGTCAACATGGGGCCGCAGCACCCGTCCACCCACGGGGTGCTCCGGCTGATCCTGGAGATCGACGGCGAGACCGTCACCGAGGCCCGCTGCGGGATCGGCTATCTGCACACCGGCATCGAGAAGAACCTCGAATTCCGGACCTGGACGCAGGGCACCACCTTCGTGACGCGGATGGATTACCTGACGCCCTTCTTCAACGAGACGGCCTACTGCCTGGCCGTGGAGAAGCTGCTGGGCATCACCGACCAGATTCCCGACCGGGCCTCGGTCATCCGCGTGCTGCTGATGGAGCTCAACCGGATGTCCTCCCACCTCGTGGCCATCGCCACCGGCGGGATGGAACTGGGCGCCACCACGATCATGATCTACGGCTTCCGCGACCGTGAGCTCATCCTCGACCTCTACGAGCTGATCACTGGCCTCCGGATGAACCACGCCTACATCCGGCCCGGCGGCCTCGCCCAGGACCTGCCCCCGGGCGCGGTCGACCAGGTGCGTGAGTTCGTCAAGAAGATGCGGAAGAACATCGGCGAGTACGACAAGCTCGCCACCGGCAACCCGGTCTTCAAGGGCCGGATGGAAGGCATCGGCTATCTCGACCTGGCCGGCTGCATGGCCACCGGCGCCACCGGGCCCATCGTGCGCTCCGCCGGACTGCCGCACGATCTGCGCAAGACTCAGCCGTACTGCGGCTACGAGGACTACGACTTCGAGGTGCCGACCGCCGACACCTGCGACTCCTACGGCCGGTTCCTGATCCGGCTGGAGGAGATGCGCCAGTCGCTGCGGATCGTCGAGCAGTGCCTGGACCGGCTGGCGCCCGGCCCGGTGATGGTCGCGGACAAGAAGATCGCCTGGCCCGCCCAACTGGCCCTCGGCCCGGACGGCCTGGGCAACTCCCTCGACCACATCAAGAAGATCATGGGCACCTCGATGGAGGCCCTGATCCACCACTTCAAGCTGGTGACCGAGGGCTTCCGGGTCCCGCCGGGGCAGGCCTACGCGGCCGTCGAGTCACCCAAGGGCGAGCTGGGCGTGCACGCGGTCAGCGACGGCGGCACCCGCCCCTACCGGGTGCACTTCCGCGACCCCTCCTTCACCAACCTTCAGGCCATGGCGGCGATGTGCGAAGGCGGCCAGGTCGCCGACGTCATCGTCGCCGTCGCGTCCATCGACCCCGTGATGGGAGGCGTCGACCGGTGAACGCCACTCCGGCAAACCAGGACGTGCAGCTGGGGATGCCCGCGCTCCCCGCCCCCGATTACCCGGCGGACGTACGGGCCCGGCTGGAGACGGACGCCAAGGAGGTGATCGCCCGCTACCCCGGCTCGCGGTCGGCGCTGCTGCCGCTGCTGCACCTCGTGCAGGCCGAGGAAGGGCATGTCACCCGTACCGGCATCCGCTTCTGCGCCGAGATGCTCGACCTCACCACCGCCGAGGTCACCGCCGTCTCGACCTTCTACTCCATGTACCGCCGCAAGAGCAGCGGGGACTACCAGGTCGGGGTCTGCACCAACACGCTGTGCGCGGTGATGGGCGGCGACGCCATCTTCGCCGAGCTCAAGGAGCACCTCGGCGTCGGCAACGGCGAGACCACCGGGGACGGCGCGGTCACCCTCGAACACATCGAGTGCAACGCGGCCTGCGACTTCGCCCCGGTCGTGATGGTCAACTGGGAGTTCTTCGACAACCAGACGCCGGAGACCGCCCGGCAGCTGGTCGACGACCTGCGGGCCGGCCGGACCGTCGAGCCCACCCGCGGTGCGCCGCTGTGCACGTTCAAGGAGACGGCCCGGATGCTCGCCGGCTTCCCGGACGAGCGGCCGGGCGCCGTCGAGGCCACCGGCGGCGCCGGCCCCGCCTCGCTGATCGGGCTGCGGCTGGCCAGGGGCGAGGCCGCTCCCGGCCGCGGCGCCGACCATGTCGTCTCCCCGCGCACCACGGCCGACAGTGCGCCCTCCGACGAGCCCCCGTCCGGCCACCCCGCGGAGGAGGCGCCCGCCGGCCACCCCAGCTCCCATGACGCACCGCAGGAGACCTCGGCCTCCGATGAGCAGCACCCGTCCGGTCCCACAGCAGAGGAGGGGGAGTGATGACAGTGGCAGCCGAACACGGGGGTGCCTCCCGGCGCGAGACCGGCGGGGACCACCCCGAGAAGCTTCTGACGCCCGTCCTGTCCGCCTTCTGGGACCAGTCCGCGTCCTGGACGCTGGAGACCTACCGCCGGCACGAGGGCTACGAGGGACTGCGCAAGGCACTGGCGATGCCCCCGGACGACGTCATCGCCTACATCAAGGACTCCGGGCTGCGCGGCCGCGGCGGCGCGGGCTTCCCCACCGGGATGAAGTGGCAGTTCATCCCGCAGGGCGACGGCAAACCGCACTATCTCGTCGTCAACGCCGATGAGTCCGAGCCCGGGACCTGCAAGGACATCCCGCTGCTCTTCGCGAACCCGCACTCCCTCATCGAGGGCATCGTGATCGCCTGCCATGCGATCCGGTCGAACCACGCGTTCATCTATCTGCGCGGCGAGGTCGTGCCCGTCCTGCGGCGGCTGCACGAGGCGGTGCGCGAGGCCTATGCGGCGGGCTTCCTCGGGAAGAACATCCTGGGCTCGGGGCTCGACCTGGACGTGATCGTGCACGCGGGCGCGGGCGCGTACATCTGCGGTGAGGAGACCGCGCTGCTCGACTCGCTGGAGGGCCGTCGCGGACAGCCCCGGCTGCGTCCTCCCTTCCCGGCGGTGGCGGGCCTGTACGCCTGCCCCACTGTCGTGAACAACGTGGAGTCCATCGCCTCGGTTCCCGCGATCATGAACCGGGGCAAGGACTGGTTCCGCTCGATGGGCAGCGAGAAGTCCCCGGGCTTCACGCTCTACTCGCTCAGCGGCCATGTGGCCAACCCGGGCCAGTACGAGGCCCCGTTGGGCATCACCCTGCGCCAGCTGCTGGACATGAGCGGCGGGATGCGCCGTGGCCACCGGCTGAAGTTCTGGACGCCGGGCGGCTCGTCCACGCCGATGTTCACCGACGAGCATCTCGATGTCCCCCTCGACTACGAGGGCGTCGGCGCGGCCGGCTCGATGCTCGGGACCAAGGCGCTCCAGTGCTTCGACGAGACCACCTGTGTGGTCCGGGCGGTCACCCGCTGGACCGAGTTCTACGCGCACGAGTCCTGCGGCAAGTGCACGCCCTGCCGTGAAGGGACGTACTGGCTGGTGCAGTTGCTGCGCGACATCGAGGCGGGCAAGGGGCGGCCGGGCGACCTCGACAAGATCGACGACATCGCCGACAACATCAACGGCAAGTCGTTCTGCGCCCTCGGCGACGGCGCCGCCTCGCCGATCTTCTCCTCGCTCAAGTACTTCCGCGAGGAGTACGAGCAGCACCTCAACGGCAGGGGCTGCCCCTTCGACCCGGCCAGGTCGACCCTCTGGGCCGACAACGACGCTCACCTGGGGGTGAAGGCATGACCGTCACGACCACGGGGTCGGACAGCGGCTCCGCCGCCCGTCCCTCGGGGGGCGGCGAGGCAGCGATCCCGCCGGAGGACCTCGTCACCCTGACGATCGACGGCATCGAGATCTCCGTCCCCAAGGGGACGCTGGTCATCCGCGCCGCCGAACTCCTCGGCATCGAGATCCCGCGCTTCTGCGACCATCCGCTGCTGGACCCGGCGGGCGCCTGCCGGCAGTGCATCGTCGAGGTCGAGGGCCAGCGCAAGCCGATGGCCTCCTGCACCATCACCTGCACCGACGGCATGGTGGTCAAGTCGCAGCTGACCTCCCCGGTGGCCGAGAAGGCCCAGCGCGGGGTGATGGAGCTGCTGCTGATCAACCACCCGCTGGACTGCCCGGTCTGCGACAAGGGCGGTGAGTGCCCGCTCCAGAACCAGGCGATGCAGGTCGGCGACCCGGAGTCGCGCTTCGAGGGCCGGAAGCGGACGTTCGAGAAGCCGGTGCCGATCTCCACACAGGTGCTGCTGGACCGTGAGCGCTGTGTGCTCTGCGCGCGCTGCACCCGCTTCAGCAACCAGATCGCCGGCGACCCGATGATCGAACTCGTCGAGCGCGGCGCCCTCCAGCAGGTCGGCACCGGAGAGGGCGACCCCTTCCAGTCGTACTTCTCCGGCAACACCATCCAGATCTGCCCGGTCGGGGCGCTCACCTCCGCCGCGTACCGCTTCCGCTCCCGCCCGTTCGACCTGGTCTCCTCGCCGTCGGTGTGCGAGCACTGCGCGGGCGGCTGCGCGACCCGTACGGACCACCGGCGCGGCAAGGTCATGCGGCGGCTGGCGGCCGACGACCCCGAGGTCAACGAGGAGTGGATCTGCGACAAGGGGCGGTTCGCCTTCCGGTACGCGCAGCAGCGCGACCGGCTGGAGCACCCCCTCGTGCGCAACCCGGAGTCCGGCGAACTGGAGCCGGCGAGCTGGCCCGCTGCCCTGGAGGCGGCGGCCCGCGGGCTGGCCGCGGCCAAGGGGCGCACCGGCGTACTGACCGGCGGCCGGCTGACCGTCGAGGACGCCTACGCCTACGCCAAGTTCGCCCGGATCGCGCTGGGCACCAACGACATCGATTTCCGGGCCCGGGTGCACAGCGCCGAGGAAGCCGACTTCCTGGCGTCCCGGGTCGCCGGCCGCGGCCGTGACCTGGACGGCGGGGGTGTCACGTACACCGCGCTGGAGAAGGCGCCGGCCGTACTGCTGGCCGGTATCGAGGCCGAAGAGGAGGCCCCGGGCGTCTTCCTGCGGCTGCGCAAGGCGCACCGCAGGAGCGGACAGCGCACCTACGGGCTGGCCGCCTACGCCTCGCGCGGACTGATCAAGGCGGGCGGCACGCTGCTGCCGGCCGCACCCGGTACCGAGACCGAATGGCTGGACGCGCTCGCGGGCGGGGTCGGCCTGGAGGGCGAGGGCCGTACCGCGGCCGAGGCGCTGCGGGCCGAGGGTTCGGTGATCGTCGTCGGTGAGCGGCTGGCGGCGGCGCCCGGCGCGCTGACCGCCGCGCTCCGCGTGGCGTCGGCCACCGGGGCCCGCCTGGTGTGGATCCCGCGGCGGGCCGGTGAGCGCGGCGCCGTCGAGGCGGGGGCGCTGCCGGGACTGCTGCCGGGTGGCCGGCCGGCCACCGATCCGCGGGCCCGCGACGAGGTCGCCGCCGCCTGGGGCGTGGCCGCACTGCCGCACCGGCACGGCCGGGACACCGGCCAGATCATCGAGGCCGCGGCGACCGGCGAGCTCAGTGCGCTCCTGGTGGCGGGCGTCGAGATCGCCGACCTGCCGGACCCGGCCGGCGCACTGGCCGCGCTGGACCAGGTCGGCTTCCTGGTCAGTCTGGAGCTGCGGCCCTCGCAGGTCACCGAACGGGCGGATGTGGTCTTCCCGGTGGCGGCCGTGGTGGAGAAGGCCGGGACGTTCCTCAACTGGGAGGGCCGGGCGCGGCTGTTCGAGGCCGCGCTCAAACCGGACCAGATGACCCGCCGGCATCTGCTGCCGGACTCCCGGGTGCTGCACATGCTCGCCGACGCCCTCGACGTCCATCTGGCGCTGCCGGATCTCCGTTCCGTACGCCGCGAACTGGACCGGCTCGGCGGCTGGGACGGCCCGTACGCGGGCGAGCCCGCGGAGACCGGGCGGGCGCTGCCCCGCCCCGACAGCGGGGAGGCCGTCCTCGCGGGCCATCGGCTCCTGCTGGACCAGGGGCGGCTCCAGGAAGGCGACCCGGCGCTGGCCGGTACCCGCCACCCCGCGGTCGCCCGGCTGTCGGAGACCACCGCGCAGGAGACCGGGGTCAAGGACGGCGATCTGCTGGCGGTCACCGGGCCGGCCGGCGCGGTCCGGCTGCCGCTCCAGGTCACGCCGATGCCCGACCGGGTGGTGTGGCTGCCGCTCAACTCCACGGGCGGTGGGGTCGCCGCCGATACCGGGGCCCGCCCCGGTGACCTGGTGAAGATCTCCGCCGCCCCGGGCACCCCGGAGCAGCCCGAGGAGGTGGACGCATGATGCAGCTCGATCAACTCGCCGCCGCCGGCAGCACGCTGGCCCAGGAAGACCTGTCGATGTTCGGCCGCGACCCGTGGTGGCTCGTCCTCATCAAGGCGGTCTTCTGCTTCGCGTTCCTGATGCTGACGGTGCTGTTCTCGATCGTCTGGGAACGCAAGGTCGTCGCCTGGATGCAGCTGCGCATCGGCCCCAACCGGCACGGTCCCTGGGGGATGCTCCAGTCCCTCGCCGACGGCATCAAGCTGATGCTGAAGGAGGATCTGGTCGTCAAGCGGGCCGACAAGGTGGTCTATCTCCTCGCGCCGGTCGTGGCGGCCATCCCGGCCTTCATGGCGATCGCGGTGATCCCCTTCGGGCCCGCGGGCAACGAGATCTCGATCTTCGGTGTCCGCACCCCGATGCAGCTGACGGACCTCCCGATCGGCATCCTCTACATCCTGGCCACGGCCTCGGTCGGCATCTACGGCATCGTGCTGGCGGGCTGGTCCTCCGGCTCGACCTATCCGCTGCTCGGCGGGCTGCGCTCGTGCGCGCAGATGATCTCGTACGAGATCGCGATGGGGATGTCGTTCGCGGCGGTGTTCCTCTACAGCGGGTCGATGTCGACGTCGACCATCGTGGAGTCGCAGCAGAACCGGTGGTACATCCTGCTGCTGCCGGTGTCGTTCATCATCTACATCGTCGCGATGGTGGGTGAGACCAACCGCGCGCCGTTCGACATGCCGGAGTCCGAGGGCGACCTCGTCGGCGGCTTCAACACCGAGTACTCGTCCATCAAGTTCGCGATGTTCATGCTCGCCGAGTACATCAACATGGTGACCGTCTCGGCCGTCGCGATCACCCTCTTCCTGGGCGGCTGGCGGGCTCCCTGGCCGATCTCGACCTTCTGGGAAGGCGCGAACCACGGCTGGTGGCCGCTGCTCTGGTTCACCCTCAAGGTGCAGCTGCTGCTGTTCTTCTTCATCTGGCTGCGCGGCACCCTTCCGCGGGTGCGCTACGACCAGTTCATGAAGCTGGGCTGGAAGGTCCTCATCCCGGTCTCGCTGGTCTGGCTGATGCTGGTCGCCACCGTCCGGGCGCTGAAGAACGAGGGCTACGACTTCTCCCAGATCGTGCTGTACGTCGCCGGCGGCGCTGTTCTGCTGCTGCTGATCTCCCTGCTCGTGGACTTCTTCCGGCGCGCCGAGGTGGCGGAGGAGACGGACGGCGACGGGGCCTTCGACCCGATGGCGGGCGGCTTCCCCGTGCCACCGCTGCCCGGACAGAGCCTGCCGCCGGTGCCGCGCCGCAGGCCGCGCCGGGAGCGGGAGCTGATTGTCAGTGGCGGGGCGGACACTGTCAGTGACGGAATCGGAAACGACGGAAAGGGGGGCGACGGTGCCTGAGTTCCAGAACCCCGTGGCCGGCTTCGGCGTGACCTTCAAGGCCATGTTCAAGAAGCGGCTGACCGAGCAGTATCCGGAGGAGAAGAAGCCGACGGCGCCGCGTTTCCACGGCCGCCACCAGCTCAACCGCCATCCGGACGGGCTGGAGAAGTGCATCGGCTGCGAGCTGTGCGCCTGGGCCTGCCCGGCGGACGCGATCTACGTCGAGGGCGCGGACAACACCGACGAGGAGCGCTACTCCCCGGGCGAGCGCTACGGCCGCGTCTACCAGATCAACTATCTGCGCTGCATCCTGTGCGGCCTGTGCGTGGAGGCCTGTCCGACCCGCGCGCTGACCATGACCAATGAGTACGAACTCGCCGACAGGTCCCGTGAATCGCTCATCTACACCAAGGAAGAGCTGCTCGCGGGCCTGGAGGAGACCATGGTCGACAGCCCGCATGCGATCTACCCCGGCATGACGGAGAAGGACTACTACCAGGGCCTGGTGACCGAGGCCGCGCCGGGGACGGTCCGTCAGACCGCCACCTCCAAGGGCGAGAAGACCGACGAGAACCCGCAGGCGAAGGGGGCGCACGCATGACCGGCCTCGCCGCCGCGGCCTCCATGACCTCCACGGGGGAGGCCGTGCAGTTCTGGATCCTGGGCAGTGTCGCCGTCATCGGCGCGCTGTGCACGATCCTGATGAAGCGCGCGGTGCACAGCGCACTGTCGCTCGCCGGGACCATGATCGTCCTGGCGGTCTTCTACCTCGCCAACGGCGCCTACTTCCTCGGCGTCGTCCAGATCGTCGTCTATACGGGCGCGATCATGATGCTGTTCCTGTTCGTCGTCATGCTCGTCGGTGTCACCGCCGCGGACTCCCTCAAGGAGACGCTCAAGGGGCAGCGCTGGCTCGCCGCCGCGGCGGGCCTCGGCTTCGGCATCCTGCTGATCGCCGGGATCGGCAACGCCTCGCTGAAGCAGTTCAACGGCCTGGGCGAGGCCAACGCCGGCGGCAATGTGCAGGGCCTGGCGGCGCTCATCTTCACCAAGTACGTCTTCGCCTTCGAAGTCACCGGCGCGCTGCTGATCACGGCAGCCGTCGGCGCGATGGTGCTCACCCACCGGGAGCGCACGGAGCGCGCCAAGACGCAGCGTGAGCAGTCCGAGGCCCGGATCCGCGAGGGCAAGCAGGTACCGCCGCTGCCCGCCCCCGGCGTCTACGCCCGGCACAACGCCGTCGACATTCCGGGGCTGCTGCCCGACGGCACCGTGTCCGAGCTCAGCGTCAACCCGACGCTGCGGGAGCGCGGTCAGATCCGCGATGTCTCCGGAGCGTCGCTCGCCGAACTGAAGGCGCTGGAGCGGCGCTCCGAGGACTGGCTGGGCCGGGGCTCCGAGGACGAGCCCGGCCCGTCGTCGTCCGGTGGCGCGCCGTCGGCGGAGCACAAGGAGGGGGCCAAGAAATGAACCCGGTCTACTACCTCTATCTCGCCGCCCTGTTGTTCACCATCGGCGCGGCCGGGGTGCTGATCAGGCGGAACGCCATCGTGGTGTTCATGTGCATCGAGCTGATGCTCAACGCCTGCAATCTCGCCTTCGTCACCTTCTCGCGGATGCACGGGAATCTGGACGGCCAGATCATCGCCTTCTTCACGATGGTCGTCGCCGCGGCCGAGGTCGTGGTCGGTCTGGCGATCATCGTGTCGATCTTCCGCACCCGTCATACGGCCTCGGTCGACGACGCCAGCCTGATGAAGCTGTAAGGGGTCGCACAAAGTGGAGAACTTGATCGCGCTGCTTGTCGCGGCACCGCTGGTCGGTGCGGCCCTGCTGCTGTGCGGCGGCAACCGACTCGACCGCACCGGCCACTTGATCGGCACGCTGTTCTCGGTGGCATCGTTCGCCCTCGGGGTGGCGCTCTTCGCCGACATGCTCGGCAGAGGCGCCGAGGACCGTGCCCTGCATCAGCATCTGTTCAGCTGGATCCCGGTCGGCGGCTTCCAGGCCGACGTCGCGTTCCAGCTCGACCAGCTGTCCATGACGTTCGTCCTGCTGATCACCGGTGTCGGCTCGCTGATCCACATCTATTCGATCGGCTATATGGAGCACGACGAGCGGCGCCGCCGCTTCTTCGGCTACCTCAATCTCTTCCTCGCGGCGATGCTGCTGCTCGTCCTCGCCGACAACTACCTTCTGCTGTACGTCGGCTGGGAGGGCGTCGGCCTCGCCTCGTACCTGCTCATCGGGTTCTGGCAGCACAAGCCGAGCGCGGCCACCGCGGCCAAGAAGGCGTTCCTGGTCAACCGCGTCGGCGATATGGGCCTGTCCATCGCGATCATGCTGATGTTCACGACGTTCGGGACCTTCGCCTTCGGCCCGGTGCTCGCCGCCACCGGCACGATGACATCAGGCGCTGCCGCGCCGGGCTCCGAGGGCAAGCTGACCGCCATCGGGCTGATGCTGCTGCTGGCCGCCTGCGGTAAGTCGGCGCAGGTACCGCTCCAGTCCTGGCTCGGTGACGCGATGGAGGGCCCGACCCCGGTCTCGGCCCTGATCCACGCCGCCACGATGGTCACCGCCGGCGTGTATCTGATCACCCGCTCCGGGGCGATCTTCAACGCCGCGCCGACCGCCCAGCTGGCGGTCGTCGTGGTCGGTGCGGTCACGCTCCTCTTCGGTGCGATCGTCGGTTGCGCCAAGGACGACATCAAGAAGGCGCTGGCCGGTTCGACGATGTCGCAGATCGGCTACATGATCATGGCCGCCGGTCTCGGCCCGATCGGCTACGCCTTCGCGATCATGCACCTGGTCACCCACGGCTTCTTCAAGGCGGGCCTCTTCCTCGGCGCCGGTTCCGTGATGCACGGGATGAACGACGAGGTGGACATGCGCCGTTACGGCGGTCTGCGGAAGTACATGCCGGTCACCTTCGTCACCTTCGGCCTCGGCTATCTGGCGATCATCGGCTTCCCCGGTCTGTCCGGCTTCTTCTCCAAGGACAAGATCATCGAAGCGGCGTTCGCCAAGGGCGGCACCGAGGGCTGGATCCTCGGCGGCGCGGCCCTGCTGGGCGCGGCGATCACCGCGTTCTACATGACGCGGGTGATGCTGATGACGTTCTTCGGGGAGAAGCGCTGGAACCCCGACGAGGTGCATCCGCACGAGTCGCCGAAGGTCATGACGCTCCCGATGATCGTGCTGGCCGTCGGATCGGTCTTCGCGGGCGGGCTGTTCAGCGTCAACGAGGCCTTTGTGAAGTGGCTGGAGCCGGTCACCTCGTTCGCGCACGGCCACTCTCCGGTCAGCGCCACCACGGTCACCGCCGCGACGATGGTGGTGCTGCTCATCGGTGTCGGTATCGCCTGGCTGATGTACGGCCGCAAGCCGGTGCCGGTGCTGGCCCCGCGCGGTTCGCTGCTGACCCGGGCCGCCCGCCGCGATCTGCTCCAGGACGACTTCAACCACATCGTCTTCGTACGCGGCGGCGAAGAGCTCACCGGCACCCTCGTCCAGCTGGACCGCACCGTCGTGGACGGCGCGGTCAACGGCACGGCGGCGTCGATGGGCGGGCTCTCCGGCCTGCTGCGCCGGTTGCAGACCGGATTCGTCCGTTCGTACGCGGTCCAGATGCTGGGCGGCGCCGCCGTTCTCGTCGCCGCGACCCTGCTGATGAGGGGTGTCTGAGCCATGTCATTTCCCCTGCTGACGGCGGTGGCCGCGGTCCCGGCGGTCGGTGCGATCGCCACCGCCGCGCTGCCCGCCGCCAAGCGCACCGCGGCCAAATGGCTCGCGCTGGTGTTCTCGCTGCTCACCTTCGCGCTGGCGCTGGTCGTCGCGTTCCGCTTCGATCCGGGTGCGAAGGGCCCCTTCCAGCTCACCGAGTCGCATGCCTGGATCAGCGACTTCGGCGTCCGCTACGAACTCGGCGTGGACGGCATCGCGGTCGCCCTGATCGCGCTGACCACCCTGCTGATCCCCTTCATCATCCTGGCCGGCTGGCATGACGCCGACCCCCTGGAAGAGGCCACGCCCAACCGGCGCTGGCGGCCCACCCAGGGCTTCTTCGCGCTGATCCTGGCCGTCGAGGCGATGGTGGTCCTCTCCTTCGAGGCCACTGATGTCTTCCTCTTCTACATCTTCTTCGAAGCCATGCTGATCCCGATGTACTTCCTCATCGGCGGCTTCGGGGACCGGGCGGGCGGGGACGGCGAGGACCAGGCCGCGAGCCGGCGCTCGTACGCCGCGGTGAAGTTCCTGCTGTACAACCTCGCCGGCGGACTGATCATGCTGGCCGCGGTGATCGGGCTGTACGCCGTCACCGCCGACCAGCTCGGCACCGGCACGTTCTCGCTCCAGCAGATCGTCGAGGCCCGGGCGGCCGGCAAGCTCGACATCGGCACCGGCACCGAGCGGCTGCTCTTCCTCGGCTTCTTCTTCGCGTTCGCGGTGAAGGCGCCGCTGTGGCCGCTGCACACCTGGCTGCCGGGCGCCATGGGGGAGTCCACCGCACCGGTCGCGGTGCTGATCACCGCGGTGGTCGACAAGGTCGGCACGTTCGCGATGCTCCGCTTCTGCCTCCAGCTCTTCCCGGAGGCCAGCAGCTGGGCGACGCCCGCCATCCTGGTGCTCGCCCTGATCAGCGTGCTCTACGGCGCGCTGCTGGCGGTCGCCCAGCGGGACATCAAGCGGCTGATCGCCTATGCCTCGATCTCCCACTTCGGCTTCATCATCCTGGGCATCTTCGCGATGACGTCCCAGGGCCAGAGCGGCGCGACGCTTTACATGGTCAACCACGGCATCTCGACCGCCGCGCTGATGCTGGTGGCCGGCTTCCTGATCAGCCGCCGCGGCTCCCGGCTCATCGCGGACTACGGCGGCGTCCAGAAGGTCGCCCCGGTCCTCGCCGGTACGTTCCTCATCGGCGGTCTGGCCACCCTGTCGCTGCCCGGTCTGGCGCCGTTCGTCAGCGAATTCCTGGTCCTGGTCGGCACGTTCAGCCGCTATCCGGTGATCGGCATCATCGCCACCCTCGGCATCGTCCTCGCCGCGCTGTACGTCCTCGTGCTCTACCAGCGGACGATGACCGGGCCGGTGAAGACCGAGGTGCGCAGCATGCCCGACCTCCGGGTGCGGGAGCTGCTGGTGGTGGCGCCGCTGGTGGCGCTGCTGCTCTTCCTCGGGGTCTATCCGAAGCCGCTCACCGACCTCGTGAATCCGGCGGTCGGCCACACCCTGTCCGTCGTGGACAAGAAGGACCCCAAGCCCACTGTGCAGGTGGACGCCGGGCCCGGTGGAGGCCGGGCCGGCCAGGCCGTGCAGGATCAAGACCGGGAGGCCGCGAAGTGAGTTCCGTGGCAAGTGTCCACAGCCTGTGGACGGTGGCGCACGGCGCACCGGGCAAGATCCCGGCGCCGCACATCGAGTACGCCCAGCTGTCGCCGACGCTGATCGTCCTGGGCGCGGCGGTGCTCGGCGTCGTCGTCGAGGCGTTCGTGCCGCGCCGGCACCGCTACTACTCCCAGCTGCTGCTGACCGTGGTGGCGCTGGCCGCCGCGTTCGCCGCGGTGATCGGGCTGGCGGCCGGCGGCTTCGGCTCGGCCAAGGCGCATATCGCCGCCATGGGCGCCCTCGCCGTCGACGGGCCCGCACTGTTCCTCCAGGGCACCATCCTGCTGGTGTCCCTGGTCGCGGTCTTCACGTTCGCCGAGCGGCGGCTCGATCCGGCGGCGCACGGCAAGCGCGTGGACTCCTTCGCCGCGCAGCCCGCGGCCGTCCCCGGCGGTGCCGCCGAACAGGCCGCGGTCAAGGCGGGGTTCACCACCACCGAGGTCTTCCCGATCGCGCTCTTCGCGGTCGGCGGCATGCTGGTCTTCCCGGCGGCCAATGACCTGCTGACCCTCTTCATCGCGCTGGAGGTCTTCTCCCTCCCGCTGTACATCCTGTGTGCGCTGGCCCGCCGCCAGCGGCTGCTGTCGCAGGAGGCCGCGGTGAAGTACTTCCTCCTCGGCGCCTTCTCGTCCGCCTTCCTGCTGTTCGGCGTGGCCCTGCTGTACGGCTACGCGGGCACGGTCACCTACGCCGGGATCGCCGAGGTGATCTCGGACGGTGCCAAGCAGATCGATCCGGCGCTGGCCGGCACGATGGGCAATGACGCGCTGCTGCTGATCGGCGCCGCGCTGGTGCTGATGGGGCTGCTGTTCAAGGTCGGCGCGGTCCCGTTCCACATGTGGACCCCGGACGTCTACCAGGGCGCCCCGACCCCGGTGACGGGCTTCATGGCGGCCGCCACCAAGGTCGCGGCCTTCGGTGCGCTGCTGCGGCTGCTGTACGTCGTCCTGCCGGGCATGCGCTGGGACTGGCAGCCGGTGATGTGGGGCGTCGCGATCATCACGATGCTGGGTGGGGCGATCGTCGCCATCACCCAGACCGACATCAAGCGGCTGCTGGCCTACTCCTCCATCGCGCACGCCGGCTTCATCCTCGCCGGTGTCATCGCCACCAGCGAGGAGGGCATCTCCTCGGTGCTCTTCTACCTCGCCGCCTACTCCTTCGTGACCCTCGGTGCCTTCGCCGTCGTCACCCTGGTCCGGGACGCCGGCGGGGAGGCCACCCAGCTGTCCAAGTGGGCCGGGCTCGGCCGGCGTTCGCCGCTGGTGGCCGCGGTCTTCGCGGTCTTCCTGCTGGCCTTCGCGGGCATCCCGCTGACCTCCGGGTTCGCCGGAAAGTTCGCGGTCTTCAAGGCGGCGGCGCAGAGCGGCGCGGGCTGGCTGGTGGTGGTCGGTGTGCTCTCGTCGGCCATCGCCGCGTTCTTCTACATCCGCGTCATCGTGCTGATGTTCTTCCAGGAGCCCAAGGCGGACGGCCCGACCGTCGCGGTGCCCAGTCCCCTGACGACCACGGCCATCGCCATCGGCGTCGCGGTCACCCTGGTGCTCGGCCTGGCGCCGCAGTACTTCCTCGATCTGGCCGGCCAGGCCGGGGTCTTCGTGCGCTGACCACGGCGGCGCGGTACGGCAACGGCCGCCGCCCGGAGCCCTCGGGGGGTTCCGGGCGGCGGCCGTTTGCGTGGCGGGGCGGTCAGCTCTTGGGCATCCCGCTCGGCATCTCCGGCATGTCGGGGATCTTCACGCTGCCGTCGGTGGACTTGGTGTACTTCTCGGTGGGGCCGTTCTTCCAGTCGACGGTCAGGGTCTTGCCGTCCGCGCCGGGCTTGAGGGTGCCCATGGTGCGGGTGGTGTCCCCGTCCGTGCACTTGAGCGCGGCCATGGTCATCCCGGCCATCTCCTGGACCTTGCCCAGACAGGCGGCCTTGTGGCCGTTGCTGAACGCGACGGTGCCCTTGGTGACCACCAGGATCAGCTGGTTGCTCTTCGGGCCGGACTTCCAGGCCCCCTCGAACGCGGCGGGGTCCGCGGGCTTGTCGCCGCCTTCCGGAGCCGACGGCGCGTCCGGCGACTTGCTCGGCGTGCTGTCCTTGCCGCTGTCGTTGCCGCCGCTGCTTCCGCAGCCGCTGAGCAGCATCGCGGCGATGGCTGCCGCCCCGGCGATCTGCGCTGCCTTGCGCACGTACGTCTCCTCCGTTGTGGGACCAGGAGACGTGAGGCTAGCAGCGGGCCCGGCAGCCGTCCGAGCCGTCGCCCGGTTTGCGGCAGCGCCGGTACGGAGTTGGTGTGCGGCTGTGACGTGGGAGCGCCGGTGAGGCGGAGGAAGGGATGCCCCGGGGGGCTCGGCCGGGCCGGGCCCGGTTCGGCCCGGCCCGGTCCGGGCTCAGGGGGAGGCCGCGTTCGCCCCCGCCTCCTTGTCCTGGCGGACCGCGCGCTGCACCGCACGGGCCGTCCAGAACTCGCCCGCGAACCGCTTCATCTCGCGGCGCACGGGCCGGTGGCCGCGGCCGGTCAGCAGCCGGCGGTCCAGATCGGTCGCCGAGGCCAGCGCGGCCAGCAGCCGGCCCCGGCGGTCCGGGAACCCGGCGTCGAGCGCCCCGGCGAAGCGGTCCCGGGCCGGGCCGGTGAGGTCCACCGCCCCGGCCGGGAAGCGCTCGTACGGGAACAGGCCCAGGGCACGCCGGGTCGTCCGGCGCAATGCGCCGCGCTGCTCCAGCCGGCGCACACACAGCTCCTGGACCGGCCGGCCGGTCCGGCGCACCCAGCGCTCCGCCGTGATACCCCGGCCCCGCTTGTCCGGGCCGGGCAGCGCCGCCAGCGCGCCGTCCAGCACCGGATCGCCCAGCGGCAGGGGGTTGAGGACCGTGATCCGGTCGCCGCCGCCGACGGTGAGCCGCCCGGCCTCCTCCAGATCGGCCAGCACCGCACCGGCCACTCCGTACCGCAGGTACCTGGCGTTGGTCAGGAACCCGCCGCGGTCCGGTTCGAGGGCGAGCAGCAGCAGCTCCTCCGGGAGGGTGAGCGGTGCGCCGTTCATCCCGTGGGCAGGATGCGGCCGGTGACCTCGCCCAGGCCGATGCGGGCGCCGTCGGGGCCGGGCGCCCAGGCGGTGAGGGTGACCTCGTCGCCGTCCTGGAGGTAGGGGCCCTTGCCCTGGGTGAGTTCCAGCAGGCAGCCGAGCTGGTCGGGGTCGGGCCCGGAGACGGTGCCGGAGGCGAACAGATCGCCGGTGCGCAGCGAGGCGCCGTTGACGGTCATATGGGCGAGCTGCTGGGCGGCCGTCCAGTACATGGCGGAGAACGGCGGCCGGGAGACCGTCTCGCCGTTGATCCGCACCTCGATACGGATGTCGATGCCGCCCGGCTCCGCACCCGCGTCGTCGAGGTAGGGCAGCAGCGGGAAGTCCCGGGCGGGCGGCGCCGTACGGGCCTCGTCGAGGGCGTCGAGCGGGGTGATCCAGGCGGAGACGGAGGTGGCGAAGGACTTGCCGAGGAACGGGCCGAGCGGCACGTACTCCCAGGCCTGGATGTCGCGGGCGGACCAGTCGTTGAGGAGGCAGACGCCGAAGACATGGTCGCGGAACGCGCCCAGTCCGACCGGTTCGTGGAGCGTGGAGGGCGCCCCGACGACGAAGCCGACCTCGGCCTCGATGTCGAGACGGAGGGACGGGCCGAAGGTGGGTGCCTCGTCCGCGGGGGCCTTGCGCTGGCCGCTGGGCCGTACGACCGGGGTGCCGGTGACGACCACGGTGCCCGCCCGGCCGTGGTAACCGATCGGCAGATGCTTCCAGTTGGGGGTCAGCGCCGCGTCGTTCGGACGGAAGATCCGGCCGACGTTGGTGGCGTGGTGTTCGCTGGCATAGAAGTCGACATAGTCGGCGACCTCGAAGGGGAGGTGCAGCGTGACCTCTGCCAGCGGATGGAACAGCGGCGCCACTTCGCCGCGGTGCGCGGGGTCGGTCACGGCGCTGTGGACGGCCGCGCGGATCTGCCGCCATACGGGACGGCCCGCGGCCAGCAGTGGGTTGAGGGTCGGTGCCGTGAGCAGTTCGGCGTGCGGATGGATGGCGGCGGGCAGCGCGCTCGGCAGGGCGCTCAGATCGAGGACGCTGTCGCCGTAGCGGACGCCGAGGCGGCGCCGGTCGGGCGCGTCGGCGGTGCTGAAGACGCCGTAGGGGAGGTTGTGCGGGCCGAAGGGATCGCCTTCCGCCAGGTCGAACGGGCTCTGCTCGGGCATGGACAGCTCCTCGCGTGCGTCGTCGCCGGTGGGCGGCCGGGGCCTGGTCGGCCCGCGGGCCGTGGGGCCGACGATCAGATTACGGCCGGGCGGTGATCAGCGGGGCGGTCTCGGGGCGCGCGGGCGCGGAGGCGTACGCAGACGGTGGGCGGTGGCGCGGTGCGCTGCGCCCCACGCATCGGTCATGTCGGGAAAAGCCTTGCCGCACCGCGCAATTCGGGCCTAACTTCCTTGCCTGACCGGCGGGAGGACGGCGCCACCGGGCGGGAGGGGCCGGACCGGCGGGTGACGGGGCTGTTGCTCCCCCTCGCCGAAGAGGCGGCCGGGCGGCCGTTCTTCACGCGAGGGAGGACCGAAGTGAGCACTCCGGTAGCGGTCATCGGGGCCGGTCCGTACGGGCTGTCGGCGGCCGCGCATCTACGGGCGCACGGCCTGCCGGTGCGGGTCTTCGGGCAGCCGATGGCGAGCTGGCGCACGGGGATGCCCGCGGGCATGCTGCTCACCTCGGCGCCCGCGGCCTCCGGCATCGGCGTCCCGCAGCCCGGCCACACCCTCGGCGACTTCTGCGCGGCGACGGGGGAGGGGCCCTACGTCACCGACCGGGACCTCGTCCCCGTGGAGACCTTCGTGCGGTACGGGCAGTGGGTGCAGCAGCTGCTGGTCCCCGGGCTGGAGCAGGTCCGGGTGGTGTCGGTCGACCGGCGGGCCGACGGCTTCGAGCTGAAGCTGGACAGCGGTGAGCAGGTCGGCGCGCGGGCGGTGGTCGTCGCCTCCGGCCTGACCGGGCTGGCGCAGCTGCCGCCGGAACTGGCCGCCGCGCTCCCGGACGGCCCGTCCGCCACCGGGCCGGTCTCGCACAGCTCCCAGCACCGCGATCTGTCCGCGCTGGCCGGCCGGGACGTGGTCGTGATCGGCGCCGGGCAGTCGGCGCTGGAGAGCGCGGTGCTGCTCACCGAGGCGGGCGCGGCGGCCGTACGGGTGGTGGCGCGCGGCCATGGCGCGGTGGGCTTCGGCGCGCCGCCGGACCACCGGCCGCGGAGGCGCCCGTCCTTGCCGTTCGGCGCCTGGCCCCGGCATGCGCCGGCGTACCGCGCCGGTGCCTTCCGGCGGCTGCCGGTGCCCGCCCGGCGGTATCTGGGGCGCCGGGTGCCCGTCCCACGGGGGGCGTGGTGGCTGCGGGAGCGCTTCACCGACCGGGTGCGGGTGACGCAGGGGCGCCGGATCGTACGGGCCACGGTCCGCGACGGCCGCCCCGTACTGGCGCTGCGTGGCGCCGACGGGCACGGTGGGGAGGTCGTCGCCGACCATGTGCTGGCCGCGACCGGCTACCGGATGGATCTGGCGGCGCTGGACTTCCTGGGAGCGGGGCTGCGCACCGGGATCGTGGTGCGGGCCGGCGGTCCGCTGCTGGACGGCGGCTTCGGCTCGTCCGTGCCGGGGCTGTATTTCACGGGGCTGCCGGCGGCGGCCTCCTTCGGGCCCGCGATGCGCTTTGTGTGCGGTACGGAGTTCGCCTCGCCGCGGCTGGCCAGGGCGGTGGCGCGGGCGTACGGGTGAGGCGGGGGCGCCCGCACGGGCCCGGCATCCGGACGCCCGGGGCCCGTATGCACGGTGTTCGCCTCAGCCGGCCATGACGGCCGGAGGGTGTCGGCGCGGAAGTCGTCCTGCGCCACGGTGATTTCGCCCGGGGCGGTGACCGGTACGTCCGCCGCCGGGGCGGGGCGGTGACCGGGGCGGGGCTTTCCGGCCATGGCCGGTCCGCAGGGCCTTGCCGGAGCGGAAGCGGACCGGGGATGCTGGCGGTTGCCGGTCCCGCTCTTCCCGTTCGCCGGTCCCGCTCTTCCGCGTCGCAGCGCGTCAACAGTTGATCCGGAACATCCCGGCCGAGGGGTCGCCGTGCTTCCCGGGCGGTTCGGGGGGCGGGCGCTCACGGTGATCGAACTGCGACCGGATACGCTGGCCAATGGTGGAGACAGCGACAGATCGACATTCAGTTTGATCGTCAGCAGACAGGAGTACCCCTCGTGACCGTCGTCGGGCCCTTCGGGCTGAGCGTGCGGGACCAGGCTCTTGAGGCCGATGTCCAGGCCGGGTTGGCGGCTGTCGAGGAGGGCCTGCTGGAGGCCACCAAGAGCGACGTGCCGTTCATCACCGAATCTGCGCAGCATCTCGTGCGCGCGGGCGGCAAGCGGTTCCGGCCGCTGCTGGTGATGCTGGCCGCCCAATTCGGTGACCCCTACAGCCCGGGTGTGGTGCCCTCCGCCGTCGTCGTGGAGCTCACGCACCTGGCGACGCTCTACCACGACGACGTGATGGACGAGGCCGATGTGCGCCGCGGGGTGGCCAGCGCCAACGCCCGCTGGGGCAACTCCGTCGCGGTGCTGACCGGCGACTTCCTGTTCGCCCGCGCTTCGCACATCCTCGCCGACCTCGGGCCCGAGGCGGTCCGGATCCAGGCCGAGGCGTTCGAACGCCTGGTGACCGGCCAGATCCTGGAGACCGCGGGCCCGCGCGACGGCCGGGACCCCATTGACCACTACCTGGACGTGCTCGCGGGCAAGACCGGCTCGCTGGTCGCCGTCGCCTGCCGCTTCGGCGCGATGATGTCGGGCGCCGAGGAGTCGACGGTCAGCATCCTCACCCAGTACGGCGAGCGGCTCGGTACGGCCTTCCAGCTGGCCGACGACGTGCTGGACATCGCCAGCGACTCGCACGAATCGGGCAAGACGCCCGGGACGGACCTGCGCGAGGGCATTCCGACGCTGCCGGTGCTGCGGCTGCGGGCGCGGGCCGAGAGCGCCACCGGTACCCCCGAGGACCGCGCGCTGTGCGAGCTGCTGGCCGGCGACCTCACCGATGACGCCCGGCACGCCGAGGCGCTGGCCGGTCTGCGCGCCCACCCGGCGCTCGAAGAGGCCCGCCGCGACACCGTGCGCTATGCGGAGGAGGCCCGCGCGATGCTGGCGCCGCTGCCCTCGTGCCTGGCCAAGTCGGCCCTTGAGGGGCTCTGCGACGCGGTGGTGCACCGAGCGGGCTGAGACCGCCCGCCGTGCCGGTCCCTGAGGTCTCCCGCCCCGCCTGCCTCTGCGATGTGCCTCCGCACCCTGAGGGCATGTCCCCGCATCCCCTAGGGAGCGCTCCGCCTCCTGTGGTACGGCCTCCGACCTGAGGTGAGCGTGCGTCATACCTCAGCAGTAGGACGAGTTGCTCCCGCGGGCTGACGCTTTCTGCCGGGCCCTTTGGTGAGATGGAACCACCTGAGCGCGGCGGGCAGGTCACCATGGGCCCCAGGGGGGAACACGTGGACAGCACAGCAGCCGCCGCACACGACGGAGGTAGGGCAGATGCCACGGAACGAACCGACCGAGGTCACCGACGAATGGGGCGGGGAGCGTTCCCCGAAGCGCCGTAAGGCGGTGCGGTATGGCGTGCCGGTCGCGGTGGCGGGAGTGTCGGCGGCCATGATCGGGCTGGTCCCGGCGTTCGCCGGTTCCGCTCCGGACCTGCCGAAGATCTCGGCACAGGACCTGATAGCCAAGGTCGCCAAATCGGATGTCCAGCAGCTCTCCGGCACGGTCCGGGTCACCACGGACCTCGGCCTGCCGTCCCTGCCGGGCGCAGGCGACGGAGCGGGCGCCTTCGGCGGCGCCCCGGGCGGCGGCGCGCAGGGCGGGGACGGTGCCTCCGCAGCGCCCCAGAACAAGCTGATGGAGCTGGCGTCCGGTGCGCACACGCTGCGCGTCGCGGCCGACGGCCCCGAGAAGCAGCGGGTCTCCATCGTGGACAAGGCCGCCGAGTACAGCCTCGTCCACAACGGCAAGGACGTCTGGGCGTACGACAGCGGCAGCAACACCGCCGTGCACAGCACCGCCCCCGGCGAGCGGTCCGGCAAGCAGCACCGGGCCCCCGAGGGCCTGCCCAAGGACCTGAAGACCGCGACGCCGCAGGACCTCGCGAAGCAGGCCCTGGAGGCGGCCGGTGACACGACCTCGGTCACCGTCGACGGCACCGCCAAGGTCGCCGGACGGGACGCCTACCAGCTGCTGATCAAGCCCAAGCAGGCCGGTTCCACGGTCGGCTCGATCCGGGTCGCGGTGGACGCCGCCAACGGTGTGCCGCTGAAGTTCACCCTGACCCCCAAGAGCGGTGGCGCGGCCGCCGTCGACGTCGGCTACACCAACGTCGACTTCGCCAAGCCCGCCGCGAGCACGTTCTCCTTCACCCCGCCCAAGGGTGCCAAGGTCGTCAACGGCGACAAGGAGCACGCGACCGCGCAGCGCGGGCACGGCAAGGACGCCCCGTCCCGCAAGGAGCTCGCCAAGGACATGGACGGGCTGAACGTCATCGGCAAGGGCTGGACGTCCATCGCCACCATCAAGGGTGACGGTCCCGGTCTGCCCTCCGGCAAGGACAAGGACAAGGCCAAGGGCGCCGGCGGTGACGTCGGCAAGTTCCTGGACAGCATCGGCGACGAGGTCAACGGCAAGTTCGGCTCCGGCCGGGTCTTCAGCACCCGTCTGGTCAATGCCCTGGTCACGGACAACGGCACGGTCTACGTCGGCGCCGTCGACAAGCAGACCCTGATCAACGCGGCCAACGCCGCCAAGTAAGGCACGATCGCGGCCTCGCGGGACCGCCGCGCCACCCCTTCACGGAGGGGGGTGCGGCGTAGCCCGTGGGCCTTCCGCAGGACAGGGGAAACCGATGCCGGCAGCGCCTGCCCCGGGGCCCGGCCCGGGGCGCCCGCTCGTCGACGAGCCCGGGGCCACGCCTGCACCCGCCGGGGAGTGGGCGATCGAGACCCAGGGGCTGACCAAGGCGTACCGCGGCGGGCGGCGCGCCGTCGACGGCCTCGATCTGGCCGTACCGCGCGGCAGCGTCTTCGGCTTCCTCGGCCCCAACGGCTGCGGCAAGACCACCACCATCCGCATGCTGATGGGCCTGATCGAGCCGACCGCCGGCCGCGCCCGGGTGCTCGGGCAGCCGATGCCGGCCGCGGGCCGCCGGGTGCTGCCCCGGGTCGGCGCGCTCATCGAGGGCCCGGCGCTCTACGGCTTCCTCAGCGGGCGGGACAACCTCCGCCGGTTCGACGCCGCCGACCCGGCCGCCGATCCCCGCACCCGCGAGGCGCGGGTCGGCCGGGCGCTGGAGCGGGTGGGTCTGGCCGCGGCGGCCGGCAAGAAGGCGCGCGCCTACTCCCTCGGCATGAAACAGCGCCTCGGCCTGGCCGCGGCCCTGCTCCGGCCCCGTGAGCTGCTGGTGCTCGACGAGCCCACCAACGGCCTGGACCCCAGGGCATGCGGGAGATCCGGGCCCTGGTCCGCGAGCTGGCGGCGGACGGCACGACCGTCTTTCTCTCCTCCCACCTCCTCGACGAAATCGAGCAGATCTGCACCCATGCCGCGGTGATGGCCCGCGGCCGGCTGCTCACCCAGGGCCCGGTCGCCGGCCTCTCCGCCACGGTCCTCGGCCCGCGCGGCCACGCCAGGCTCACGGTCACCACGCCCGACACCGCGGACGCGGCCCGGGTGCTGAAGGAGTGCGGCGTGACCGCTGTGGAGATCACCGACGACCGGGTGACGGGCGAACTCCCGCCCCCGGACGCCCCCATGGGCGGAACGGAGGCCGGGGCGCCGCGGGAGGTCGAGGAGCTCAACGCCGCGCTGGTGCACGCCGGGGTGCGGGTCCGCGGCTTCGGCACGGCGCGCGCCTCGCTGGAGGATGTCTTTGTGTCGCTGACCGGGGAGGGCTTCGATGTCGCAGGCTGAGGCGGTGGCGCGGACGCCCCGGCCGCTGTGGTCGCTGGGGCTGCTGCGCAGCGAGATCGCCGTGACGTTCCGGCGCTGGCGCACCCTCGCGCTGCTGGCGGTGCTCGCGGGCATACCGGTCCTGGTCGGTATCGCCGTCCGGATCGAGACCGGTGACGGCGGGCCGGGCGGTGGCGGTGGTGGCGGCCCGGCCTTCCTCTCCCAGGCCACCCACAACGGCCTCTTCCTGGTCTTCGCCTCGCTCGCGGTGACCCTGCCGTTCTTCCTGCCGATGTCCGTCGGCGTGATCGCGGGCGACTCCCTCGCCGGCGAGGCACACGGCGGGACGCTGCGCTATCTCCTGGTCGCCCCCGCGGGCCGCACCCGTCTGCTGCTGGTCAAATACGCCACGACCCTGACGTTCTGCCTGGTGAGCACCCTGACCGTGGCGCTCTCCGCACTGGCGACCGGTGCGCTGCTCTTCCCCCTGGGCGAGGTCACCCTGCTCTCGGGCACCTCTGTGTCCTTCGGCGAGGGGCTGCTGCGGGCGCTGGCCATCGCGGTCGCGGTGGCGGTGTCCCTGACCGGGGTGGCCGCCATCGGCCTGTTCGTCTCGACGCTCACCACCAGCGGCATAGCGGCCATGGCGACCACGGTCGGCCTGCTGATCACCGTGCAGATACTGGACTCACTCCCGCAGCTGCACGCCCTCCAGCCCTACCTCTTCCCGCACTACTGGCTGTCCTTCGCGGATCTGCTCCGCGACCCCGTCTACTGGGACCAGCTGGAGAAGAACCTCGGCCTGCAGGCGCTGTACGCCGTGGTGTTCGGCTCGGCGGCCTGGGCGCGCTTCACCACCCGGGACATCACTGCGTGAGGCCGGGCGGCCGCGGCGTCCCCGGCTGTTCGGCGGTGGGCTGTGCCGCCGCGGCTGCCGGCGCCGCTTCCGTGGCCGTTTCCGGGGGAGGTGCCGCCGCGGCCGCCTGGGCCGCGGCCTCGGCCAGCGCCGCCCGTGCCCGCCCCGCGGTCCGCAGTGCGTCCCAGGTCAGCATCGCCAGCGCCAGCCACACCAGCGCGAACCCGGCCCAGCGCTCCGGCGGCATCGTCTCGTGGAAGACCGTGAGTCCCAGCAGGAACTGAAAGGTCGGCGCCAGATACTGGAGCATCCCGATCATCGTCAGCGGCAGCCGCACCGCCGAGGCGCCGAAGCAGATCAGCGGTACCGCCGTCGCGACCCCGCAGGCCGACAGCAGCAGCGCCTGGCCCGCCCCGGTGGTGAAACTGGCCTCGCCGTGCAGGCCGAGGAAGACCAGAAAGCCCAGGGCGGGCAGCAGCTGGAGGGCCGTCTCGGCGCTGAAGCCCTCGATCCCGTCGAGCTTGATGCCCTTCTTGACCAGGCCATACGTCGCGAACGAGAAGGCCAGCGCGAGTGCGATCCAGGGCATCCGGCCGTAGGCGACGGTCATCACCAGGACGGCCAGCGCGCCGATCCCCACCGCCGCCCACTGGAGCGGCCGCAGCCGTTCGCGCAGCACAAGGACGCCGAAGGCGATGCTGACCAGCGGATTGATGAAGTAGCCGAGCGAGGCCTCCAGGACGTGCCCGGAGTTGACCGCCCAGATGTAGAGGAACCAGTTCGCCGAGATCACCAGGGTGCTGACCAGTATCAGCCCGAGCCGCCGGGGCTGCCGCAGCAGCGGGCCGATCCAGGACCAGCGGCGGAGCACGGCCAGGAGGACGACGGCGACGGGCAGCGACCAGACCATGCGATGGGCCAGGATCTCGGACGGCGCGGCGTCGTCCAGCAGGCGCCAGTAGAGCGGCAGCAGGCCCCACATGGTGTAGGCGGCGATGCCGTAGGCGAGTCCGGTGCGCTGATCGCTTCGAGGCTGCAAGGGACCCTCCTGGTGGTGCCGTGTCGCCCTGGTGAACGTAACGCCGCCCGGAGCGCCTGTCATGCCCGTCTTGCCATACGGTCATGACGGCCCGTAGGGGCGGCGCTCCGGCGGGCCCGCTTCAGCTGGGCAGCCCGTGCGGCCCCTCCAGTGCCTTCAGCGCTTCCGCGATCGCCTCGGCGACCGGTGTGGTCGGCCGGCCGATGAGCCGGGACAGTTCGCCGGGCGTCGCCGACAGCTCGCCGCGGGCGATCCCGGTGTCCGCGTCGGCGACCAGCTGGGCGCCCAGCGCCGGTACGCCCGCCTCCACCAGCAGCGCCACATACTGCTCGGGCGGCAGATCGCGGTACGCGATGCGCCGCCCGGTCTGCCGCGAGACCTCGGCCGCGTACTCGGCCATCGTCCAGGCGGTGTCGCCGCTCAGCTCGTACACCGTGTTCTCGTGGCCGCTGCCGGTGAGCACGACGGCGGCCGCCTCGGCGTAGTCCCGGCGCGCGGCGGTGGCCACCCGGCCGCCGTCCGCGCTGCCCACGACGGCGCCGGTCCGGAGGGTGTCGGCGAGCGCGCCCGTGTAGTTCTCGTGGTACCAGCCGTTGCGCAGCAGGCAGTACGGCACCCCGGACGCGAGCAGCGCCTGCTCGGTGGCGAGGTGCTCCTCGGCGATCGAGAACGTGGCCGCCGGCCCGCCCAGCACGCTGGTGTACGCCAGCAGCCCGACGCCCGCCTCCCGCGCGGCGTCGATCACGGTGCGGTGCTGGGTGAGGCGCTGCCCCGCCTCGTTCCCGGAGATGAACAGCACCCGGTCACCGGCGGTGAAGGCGCCCTGGAGGGTTTCGGGACGGCTGTAGTCCGCGGTCTTGATCTCCACCCCGCGGGCGGCGAGGCCGGCGGCCTTGGCCCGGTCGCGGGCGAGAGCGACGATCTCGCCGGGTGTGGTGCGCCGGAGCAGTTCCTCGATGACGAGCCGGCCGAGTGCCCCGGTGGCGCCGGTGACGACGAAGCTCATGAGTACCCCCTGTGGGCGTCGCTGCCTGAGGACCCGACCGTACGCCTGCGCTAAACGATCGTCTATGACGGGTGTACGGATAGCTGGTGCGGGATCCCCTTCAGCATCGCCCGGCGGCGCGGCACCGGCACGGCGCAGCGGAGGGGCGGCCCGCCGTGAAGCACAGCCCACAACGAACGGGTGCCTCCGGGAGCGCCCTAACGCGCTTCCGGAGGCACCCGTTTCGGCGCCGTTCGGTCAGCCGACGACCGTCCAGGTGTCATTGCCGGTCAGCAGTGCGGCGAGGTCGCCCTTGCCCTTCTGCTCGATGGCGGCGTCCAGCTGGTCGGACATCAGGGTGTCGTAGACCGGCCGGTCGACGCTGCGCAGCACACCGATGGGGGTGTGGTGCAGGGTGTCGGCGTCGGCGAGCCGGGAGAGCGCGAAGGCCGTCGTCGGCGAGGGGTTGTGGGCGTCGTGCACCAGCACCCCGCCCGTCCCCTCCTCCCGGACGTCGATGACCTTGAGATCGCCGGTGGCCGGGTCGCGGACCACGCCCTTGGAGCCGAAGCCGTCGGGGGCCAGCGCGCCGAAGCGGATCGGCTGCCCGTGCTCCAGCCGGATCACGGCCTCCTCGGCCTGCTCCTTGTCCTTGAGGGCCTCGAAGGCGCCGTCGTTGAAGATGTTGCAGTTCTGGTAGATCTCCACCAGGGCCGTGCCGGGGTGGGCGGCGGCCTCGCGCAGCACCGAGGTGAGGTGCTTGCGGTCGGAGTCGACGGTGCGGGCCACGAAGGACGCCTCGGCGCCGAGCGCCAGCGAGACCGGGTTGAACGGCGCGTCCAGCGAGCCCATCGGCGTCGACTTGGTGATCTTGCCGACCTCGGAGGTGGGGCTGTACTGGCCCTTGGTCAGACCGTAGATCCGGTTGTTGAACAGCAGGATCTTGAGGTTGACGTTGCGCCGCAGGGCGTGGATGAGGTGGTTGCCGCCGATGGACAGCGCATCGCCGTCGCCCGTGACGACCCAGACGGACAGATCGCGCCGCGAGGAGGCCAGGCCGGTGGCGATGGCCGGGGCGCGGCCGTGGATGGAGTGCATCCCGTAGGTGTTCATGTAGTACGGGAAGCGGGAGGAGCAGCCGATGCCGGAGACGAAGACGATGTTTTCCTTCGCCAGACCGAGCTCGGGCATGAAGCCCTGCACGGCGGCGAGGACGGCGTAGTCACCGCAGCCGGGGCACCAGCGCACTTCCTGATCGGACTTGAAGTCCTTCATGGACTGCTTGGCGTCGGCCTTGGGCACCAGGGAGAGCGCCTCGATCTGCGAGGGCCTCTCCGAGATCGCCTCAGTCATTGATGGCCTCCTTAAAGACCTCCGCGAGCTGCTCGGCCTTGAACGGCATTCCGCTGACCTGGGTGTGCGACTGCGCGTCGACGAGGTACTTGGCACGCAGCAGAGTGGCGAGCTGTCCGAGGTTCATCTCCGGCACGATCACCTTGTCGTAACGCGCCAGGACCTCGCCGAGATTCCGCGGGAAGGGGTTGAGATGGCGCAGATGGGCCTGCGCGATGCGGTCTCCCGCACGCCGGACGCGCCGGACCGCGGCGGTGATCGGTCCGTACGTCGAACCCCAGCCCAGGGCAAGGGTCCGGGCGCCCTGGCCGCTCTCGTCGGCGGGGTCGTCGACCTCGAGGTCGGGAACCTCGATGCCGTCCACCTTTGCCTGGCGGGTGCGCACCATGAAGTCGTGGTTGGCGGGGTCGTAGGAGATGTTGCCGGTGCCGTCCTGCTTCTCGATGCCGCCGATGCGGTGCTCAAGACCCGGCGTGCCCGGCACGGCCCAGGGGCGGGCCAGCGTCTGCTCGTCACGCTTGTAGGGCCAGAACACCTCGGTGCCGTCCGCCAGCTGGTGGTTGGTGCCGGAAGCGAACTGGACCCGCAGATCGGGGAGTTCCTCGACGTCGGGGATCCGCCACGGCTCGGAGCCGTTGGCCAGATAGCCGTCGGAGAGCAGGAAGACGGGGGTGCGGTAGGTGAGCGCGATACGGGCCGCGTCCAGCGCCGCGTCGAAGCAGTCGGCGGGCGTCTTCGGCGCCACGATCGGCACCGGCGCCTCGCCGTTGCGGCCGTACATCGCCTGGAGCAGATCGGCCTGCTCGGTCTTCGTCGGCAGTCCTGTGGAGGGCCCGCCGCGCTGGATGTCCACGATCAGCAGCGGGAGCTCCAGGGACACCGCGAGACCGATGGTCTCCGACTTCAGCGCCACACCGGGGCCGGAGGTGGTCGTCACCGCCAGGGCGCCGCCGAAGGCCGCGCCCAGCGCCGCGCCGATACCGGCGATCTCGTCCTCCGCCTGGAACGTCCGCACACCGAAGTTCTTGTGCTTGGACAGCTCGTGCAGGATGTCGGAGGCCGGGGTGATCGGGTACGAGCCCAGATACAGCGGCAGATCCGCCTGCCGGCCCGCCGCGACCAGCCCGTAGGACAGCGCGAGGTTCCCGGAGATATTGCGGTAGGTGCCGGTGGGGAAGTCCTTCGTGGCCGGCGCGACCTCGTAGGAGACGGCGAAGTCCTCCGTCGTCTCACCGAAGTTCCAGCCCGCCCGGAAGGCGGTGACGTTCGCCTCCGCGATGTCCGGCTTCTTGGCGAACTTCGCCCGCAGGAACTTCTCGGTGCCCTCGGTCGGCCGGTGGTACATCCACGACAGCAGGCCCAGCGCGAACATGTTCTTGCTGCGCTCGGCCTCCTTGCGGGAGAGCCCGAAGTCCTTGAGTGCCTCGATCGTCAGCGTGGTCAGCGGCACCGGGTGGACGTTGTAGGCCTCCAGCGAGCCGTCCTCCAGCGGGCTGGTGGCGTAGCCGACCTTCGCCATCGGGCGCTTGGTGAACTCATCGGTGTTGACGATGATGTCCGCGCCCCGCGGGACGTCGGCGAGGTTCGCCTTCAGCGCGGCGGGGTTCATCGCGACCAGCACGTTCGGTGCGTCACCGGGCGTGAGGATGTCGTGGTCGGCGAAGTGCAGCTGGAAGCTGGAGACGCCCGGCAGGGTCCCGGCAGGGGCCCGGATCTCGGCGGGGAAGTTGGGCAGCGTCGACAGGTCGTTGCCGAACGACGCCGTCTCGGAGGTGAACCGGTCGCCGGTGAGCTGCATACCGTCACCGGAGTCACCGGCAAACCGGATGATCACCCGGTCCAGACGTCGGACTTCTTTGCCTTCGCCGCCGTTACCGGACGCGCGTTGTTCCCCGACAAGCGCTGCGTCGGTCTGCTCGGCTGGGCTACTGACCTGGCTGGTCACTGCTTCGGACCTCCCTCGAGGGGTGCGGCGTCCCCGCCGGAGGCAGGGCTCGGGACGTGTCGTACCGACCGGTTGTCCCATAACCATCGTACGTGGGTAAGGGTGACCTTCCTTGGGTCGATCGCATGGTGGACGTCAACGTGAGACAGCGATCTGGTGCGTTTGTCATGAAATCACCGCCCCCGTGACCCCGTTCTTCATGACGCTCCGGACTCCTCCATTGGTTCTACGCCCAAAGTCCTCGACCTGGGCGGAAAATACCTCGAACAGCCCATCTGACAGGGTGTCAGATCCTCAGGAGTTGAGGTAGGTGAGCACTGCAAGCACTCTGCGGTGATCCCCGTCACTCTGCGCCAGACCCAGTTTCGAAAAGATATTGCTGACGTGTTTCTCGACCGCACCGTCGCTGACCACCAGCTGCCGGGCGACCGCGGAATTCGTCCGGCCCTCGGCCATCAGCCCCAGCACTTCCCGCTCCCGGGGTGTCAGATGGGCCAGCACATCCTGCTTACGGCTGCGGCCCAGCAACTGGGCCACCACCTCCGGGTCCAGCGCGGTCCCGCCCCCGGCGACCCGGACCACCGCGTCGACGAACTCCCGCACCTCGGCCACCCGGTCCTTGAGCAGATAGCCGATACCCCGGCTCGAACCGGCCAGCAGCTCCGTCGCGTACTGCTCCTCGACGTACTGCGAGAGGACCAGCACACCGAGGCCCGGGTGGTCCCGGCGCAGCCGGATCGCGGCCCGCACCCCCTCGTCGGTGTGCGTCGGCGGCATCCGTACGTCCGCCACCACCACATCCGGCAGCGCCCCCTCGTCCGCCAGC
Organism: Streptomyces platensis; assembly: GCF_008704855.1. Classification (NCBI taxonomy): domain Bacteria; kingdom Bacillati; phylum Actinomycetota; class Actinomycetes; order Kitasatosporales; family Streptomycetaceae; genus Streptomyces; species Streptomyces platensis. The sequence goes on along the minus strand of NZ_CP023691.1, from coordinate 4,031,376 downwards.
TCCCCGATCACCTTGATCAGTGCCTCGGCGTCCCCCACACCGGCCACGACCTCGTGCCCCCGGTCGGTCAGCAGCCTGGTCAGGCCCTCCCGGAGCAGCACCGAATCCTCGGCGATGACCACCCGCACCTTGTCCTCCACGGCTCAGATCCCCCCATGTGTCACCCCGTCCCGCCCCTGCCGGACCCCAGCATCCCAGCATCCGGACGGAAGCGAGGCCGGTAAGGGGGTCCGGGGCGCAGACAGGGGTCCGAGGGCGCCGGGTGTGGGGGTGGGCGGGGCCCGGCGGCGCCGACCCGGTGGCTGGCTCAGCGCCGTCCGGTGGTCAGCCAGTGCTGTCCGAGCGGCACCGCAGGCGCCGCCCGGCGGTCCTCCGCCAGTGCCGCCCGGTGGTCATCCGCGCCACGGCAGACAGCCGATGCTCTCCGGTGGTCAGCCGCGCCACGGCAGCTCGGCGGTGATGCAGGTCGGGCCACCGGACGGGGAGTCCACTATCAGCAGGCCGTCGACGGCATCGAGCCGTTCGGCGAGGCCGGCCAGGCCGGTGCCGCTCTCCGTGTGCGCGCCGCCCTGCCCGTTGTCCGCGACCAGCACCATGAGCCGGTCCGCGTTGGTCCACACATCGAGCGTGGCGCTGGTGGCCCGGGCGTGCTTGGAGACGTTCTGGAGCAGCTCGGAGGCGGTGAAGTAGGCGATGCCCTCGATCGCCGCGGCCGGCCGGCGGTCCAGATCCACGGTCACCGTCACCGGAACCGTGCACCGCGCCGACAGCGCCGACAGCGCCGGGCCGAGTCCCCGGTCGGTGAGGATCGCCGGATGGATGCCCCGGGCCAGGTCACGCAGCTCCCGGAGTGCGGTCTTCACCTCGCCGTGCGCCTCGTCCACCATCTTGGCCGCGGCCTCCGGGTCCTCCGCCAGCTTCTCCTTGGCCAGGCCCAGGTCCATGGCGAGCGCGACCAGCCGCGCCTGGGCGCCGTCGTGCAGATCGCGCTCGATGCGGCGCAGGTCGGCCGCCGCCGTGTCCACCACCACCCCACGGTCCGACTCCAGCTGCGACACCCGGGTGGCGAGCAGGGAGGGCCCGAGCAGGCCGTGGACCATGACGCGGTCGACCTGCGTCAGCCCGTGGATCACCCACGGCCCGGCCAGCACCAGCAGCAGCCCGAACCCGCTGGTGAACCCGATCTCCGTCGGGGTGTCGAGATAGACGCCGTGGCCGTGGCCGTCGCCCCACATCAGGGCGCCCGGCTGGTCGAGATACGCGGGGAACGTCCACCGCCACAGCGGGTAGGCCAGCAGCGCCCAGCCGACGGTCCAGAGCGTCAGCGAGAAGACGAAGGAAAAGATCGCCCACGGCAGGTGCAGCAGGGAGTAGACGACGTGCCGCCAGGACGCACCGCTCTTGAGTACGGCTCCGACCCACCCCATCAGGCCCGGCCTGGAGGCGCGGGGCGGCTCCGGGGCGGCGACCTCCAGCCCCAGCAGGGCGCGGGCCCGCGCCCGCTCCAGACCGCCCAGCGCACGGCTGCCGGCCAGGCCGCCCGCCAGCACCGGGATGCCCAAGGTCGTCACCAGCAGACCGGTGCCCAGCGCGAGCACCGTTATCGCGTACGTGAACATCAGGACGGACATCGGGACGCTGAGGAAGAGGTAGAGGAACTCCCGCCAGGTGCGCCCGGAGAACGGGGCGCGCAGCCCCACGGGCATCCGGGAGCCGCGAAGTCGCGGTGCGTATGCGGTATCCATCGTCTCGTCGTCCGTTCTGCCGGGCGCGGCCATGCCCTGTCGGCGCCGCTGTCTGCTCCGCCGCTCACCGCGGCCTTTTCCGCCATGACAAGCGTCCGCGACCGGCGGCCCCCGCACCATGAGGGTTCTCGCAGTCTTCGCCGGGGGTTATCCCCACCCCCGGCCCTGTGGTCGACCACAAGCGGCCGACCACAGCCGGCCGCGCGGCCCCACTCCGACGGCCCGCTGTGTCCTCAGGCCCGCGCCCCGCCGCGCCGACGCGCGGCCCCGGCCCCGCCCCCGACTCCGGCCCCGTCCCCCGTCCGCTCCCGCCACGGCAGCTCCGCCGTCACCCGCGTGGGCCCGCCCACCGGCGAATCCAGCACGAACAGCCCGTCCACCGACCCCAGCCGCTCGGCGAGCCCGGCCATCCCGCTGCCGCCGTCCAGCCGCGCCCCGCCCTTCCCGTTGTCCGACACCTGGATCAGCAGCCGTCCGCCCGCCCGTCGCCCACGACCACCCCTGTCCGAGGCTCCTGCGGACCCGCCCTCCTGGACGCGCCACACCTCGACGGACGCCTGCCGCGCCGCACTGTGCTTGGAGATGTTCTGAAGCAGCTCGGAGACGGTGAAATAGACGATGCCCTCGATGGCGGGCGCGGGCCGCTCGGACAGGTCCACGGTCGTCGTGACCGGCACCGTGCAGCGCCCGGCCAGTGAGGTCAGCGCGGGCCCCAGCCCCCGGTCGGTGAGGATCGCCGGATGGATGCCCCGGGCCAGATCCCGCAGCTCCTGGAGCGCCAGCTTCACCTCGCCGTGCGCCTCGTCCACCATCGCCGCCACGCTTTCATCGGCCCGGCCCTCCAGCAGCTTCTCCTTCGCCAGGCCGAGCCCCATGGCGAGCGCCACCAGCCGGGCCTGCGCACCGTCGTGCAGATCCCGTTCGATGCGCCGCAGATCGGCGGCCGCGGTGTCGGTGACCGTCACCCGGTCCGTCTCCAGCTCGGCGATCCGCCGCTCCAACTCGTCGGACGGCGAGAGGAATCCCCGCACCATCGCCCGGTCCACGTTGGTCAGCCAGCGCGCCACCCAGGGCAGCGCCGGCCACCCCAGGAAGAACAGCACGAAGACGACCAGGAATGTGATCAGGGCCCACGGCAGCCGGATGAACGTGAACAGCGCATGCCGCCAGGCGACCGGATCCTTCAGACTCGCCCACAACCACGGCAGGAAGCCCGGGTGCCGCGCCCGCAGTCGGCTCGGCTCCTCGACCCGGACCCCGAGCAACGCCCGTGCACGGGCCCGCTCCAGCCTCCCGTAGTGCCGGCACGCCTGTAGCCCTGTGGCCAGCAGCGGCAGCGTGATCACGATGAGGGACAGCCCGATCCCCGCCACCACCCACACCATCAGCACCGCGAACGCCACGCATCCCAAAGGGAAGTTGGCCAGCAGATAGGCGATCTCCCGCCACGTCGCGCTGCTGAGCGGCGCTCTTGGAGGCGGTGGTGTGGCGCCCTCAAGGGCGTCCTCGGCAGCACTGGGGCGGGAACTCTCCGTCATGCGCCCCAGCCTGCCCGGTGGCCGACCGGGGTGCCATGGGGTAGCTGGGCGGACCGGGGTGGGGTTTGCCCCATTCCGGTCCGCGCTTCGAGCATCCCGGCGCAGGTCACGGCGGTTGCGCCGGGCCGGGGCACAGTGCCTGTCCCGTTATCGGAGTGGTGGACACGGCGCGCCGACGGGACCGTAAGGTGTGGCGATGCACAACGGGAGGGGCGAGGGGCCATGGCGCGGGGTTACGACGGCCAGTTGCTGAAGCCGGATGACGCCGCAGGCCGGCCGGAGTCCACCACACGGGACCTCGCCGACGCGGTGGCCGCCCCTTTCGAGATCCGCGGCTGGGGATGGGGCGAGCGGAGCCGGGTCTGGACGGCGGTGACGGCGAGTGTGCTGCTCGCGGCGGTCACCGGGGCCTGCGCGGGAAGTTGGTACGCCAACGGGGACGCGGCCCGCTGGCTGGGTGTCGCCGCCGTCCTCGTCACCGCCGCAGGTGCGGCCGTCGGCGCACTCGCCGCGCGACACGGGCAGCAGGCCCCGGGAGCCGCCCTGTTGCTGCTCGGCGGGGTGCTCGGGGTGGCCACGGCCTGGCAGGCGGTTCCGGGCGGCGCGGCGAGGCTCGCCGCCGTCGGACTCACCGTGGCGGCCGTGCTCGCGCTCCTCGGGCTCTGTACGGGGCTGGGGCGGGGCGGCCTGACCGCCGCCGCGTCGCTCGCGCTCGCGGTCGGCGCCTGGGAGCTGGGCCTGGCCCTGACCACCCCCGCACGTACGGGAGTTGTGCTCGGCTTCGTTTCCGTCCTCGTCCTGGGCCAGCTGCCGCGTCTCGCACTGCGGGGTGCCGGCCTGACCCGGCTCGACGATCTGCACTCCGGCGGTACGCCGGTCAGCCGGCACCAGGTGGCGGGCGCACTGGGCGCCACCCACCGGGAGCTGGCCCCGGCAACAACGGTCGTGGCGGCCTCGGCCGGAGCGGCCGGGGTGCTCGCGGTGCAGACACCCGGCCTCTGGACGGTGCTCGCCGCGCTGCTGCTGTGCGGCGTGCTGTGCTCACGGGCACGGGCGTATCCGCTGGCGGTGGAGGTCGTCGCGCTGCTGGCGGCCGGCCTGGCGGTCGGCGTACGGCTGGTGCTGCTCTGGGCCACCGACGGCGGGGCGGCGGCGCCCGCGCTGGTCGTGCTGGGTCTGCTGGCGGTGCTGCCGGTCGCGCTGCTCGCGGTGCGGATCCCGGAGCCCTCGCTCGCCCGGCTGCGCCGGTGGCTGGACCATGCCGAGTCGGTGGCCGTAGTGGCGCTGATCCCGGTCACTCTCGGGGCCCTCGGGCTCTACGGCGCGCTGTTCGGCGCATCCTGACCCGGAGAGGCGGCGGAGCGGACATGTCATCGGCGGAGCGCGATCCGGAGCAAGCGGGAACGGGAGCGGAAGGGGGAGGGGGTGTGGACGCGGTGCGGGCGATGAATCCGACTCCTGGGGCCTATACGGCAAGGGAGTTGAGCACGGCGGGAAATACGGGCGAGAGCGGCGAGTGGGGTATGACGGGCGAGGCGGGAGCGATGAGCGCGTCGGGGGCGATGAGCGAGTCGGACGGTGGTCCGGCGGAGCGGGGGACCGCTCCGGGGATGCCAGGGATTCCGGGGGTGCCCGGGGGCGGTCCGATGCCGCTGAGTACGTCGATGCCTTCGGCCGGGGCGCCGCCGCACGCCGAGCCGATGCCTCCGGCCGGGACAACGCCTCCCGCCGCTCCGCCGATGCCCGCCACCCCGGTCCAGCCACCCGGCCCCGCCGCCACGTCGCCCGGCCCCGCGTCACCCACCCCGCCGGCTTCCGCGCCCCCGGCCCCCGGAGCGCCCGCCGCCGGAGCGCCCGTCTCCGGAGCACCCGCCCCCGCTCCCGGCCGCTACGGCCGGTCCGGGCTGCCGGCCCGGACGCCGCTCTCGGTGCCCCTGCTGCCGCCGGAACTGGCCGACGGTCAGCCCCGGCCGCGTCGCGGCGACCCCGTGGCCCGGCGTGCGGGCCGCGCGCTGCGCAAGGTCTTCGCCTCGTCCCCGGCCGCCGAAACGGCCGCGGTCACCCAGGCCGCGCATGCCATCCAGCAGCCCGTGACCACGGGCCGGCAGATCGCCGTGTCCAGCATCCGGGGCGGCGCCGGCAAGTCCACCCTCGCCGCCCTGCTCGCGCTCACCTACGCGCACTACCGCTCCGACCCGGTGCTCGCCGTCGAGGCCGATCCGGCGCTCGGCACGCTGCCGCACCGGCTCGGCGCCCGCGAGGTGCGGTGGTCGGGCAGCGATCTGGCGCAGATCGTCGAACCGTCGATGCTGATCACGGACCTGACCGGCTATCTCCTCCCGTTCGCGGGCGGCGGCTGGCTGCTGCCCGGCAGCCAGGGCGCCATCGGCACCCGGCTGGACCTCGACACCTACCGCGTGGTCATGACCTCGCTGCGCCGCCACTTCGCGGCCACCGTCGTGGACTGCGAGACGCTGCCCGCCGAAGTGGCGCGCACCGCGCTGGTGACCACCCAGGCGCGAGTGGTGGCCACCCCGGCGACCCCGGAGGGCGTGGCCGCCACCCGCTCCGTACTGGACTGGATCGGCGGACTGCACTCCGGCCTGCTGCCCACCACCGTCGTCGTGCTCACCCACACCTCGCCCGACAGCGGCGTCGACGTCCGCCGGGCCGCCGAACACCTGGGCGCGGGCGGCGCGGCGGTGCTGCCGCTGCCCTACGACCGGCATCTGGCGGCCGGCGGCGCCATCCGTACGGAGCTGCTCGGCGAACGGACGCGGGAGGCGGCGGCACGCATCGCGGCCGAGGTGATGGACCGCGCGGTCTCGCGGGAACCGGGCCGGCGGCAGCAGCAACGGCAGACGACGGTCCACCGCCCGGGACAGCCGCCGGTGTACGTCCCCGGACAGGCGACGGCCCCCGCGCCGCCCCAGGAACCACAGCGGCCCCAGGGGCACGGCGGCCAGCAAGGTCAAGCGCAGCCTCAGGCCGGTCCGCAGTCGCAGGCCCAGGCCGGTCCGCAGGCACCGGCGCAGCCCCAGGCCGGTCCGCAGTCGCAGCCGCAGGCCCAGCCCCAGGCCGTTCCGCAGCCCCAGCCCCCACATCAGCCCCAACCGGCTCCCCACTACTACCCGCCCCAGGCCACGCCCCCGGTGCCCGCACCGCACCAGCCCCCGCCGCACCCCCAGGCGCAGGCCGCCCCCACCCAGCCTCCTTCTCCGTCTCCGTCGCAGCCGCCGTCGCAGCCCCTGCCGACGATGCCGGTGGCGCCCCAGCCGGCCGCCGGTCCGGAAGCCCCCGGTGCCCCCGCGGCCCCCGACCGGCGCAGCCCGTTCGACGGCGGCCCGGTCCACTGACGCCAAGCCCTCCCGGACCGTCTCCGCCCCGCCGTCCGTCCGGTCCGTGAGACAGGTTCTGAGACAACCGGGCGCTCTGTCTACGCTGCCGGCCACCCAGGAAGGGCGAAGTGGGGACAACCCCACCGGCCGCGACGATGCGGCTGCTCACCGGGGCCGGGGCAGGGCCTAGACTCCGGTCCGTACAGATCGTCGAAGTCGTTGAACAATCACAGTCAGGGAGCGAGGGGCGGACGTGCCGGACGCGACCGTACGCACCACCGTCGCCGCGGACTACTTCCAGGGCTACTCGGTCGTCGGGCTCATCGCCGTGATCGGTGTGCTCTTCGTCGCCGTGGCGTTCGGTGCCGGGCGGCTGCTGCGGCCCGTGGTACCGACGCCGGAGAAGCTGCTGACGTATGAGTGCGGTGTGGATCCGGTCGGTGAGGGCTGGGCGCACACCCAGGTCCGCTACTACGTCTACGCCTTCCTCTACGTCATCTTCGCCGTGGACTCGATCTTCCTGTTCCCCTGGGCAACGATCTTCGCCGCCCCCGGTTTCGGCGGCGTGACGCTGGTGGAGATGTTCATCTTCCTCGGCTTCCTCGCCGTCGGCCTGCTCTACGCATGGAAGAAGGGCGTCCTGGAATGGACGTGACCCCCGCCTCCAACGGCGCCGCGGCCGCGGGCGCCGCCCCCGAGTTCCTGCCGGAGCCGCGGCGCCTGGGCACCCTCGCCCGGCTCGCGCCCGAACCGATGAAGGTGGTCCTCAACTGGGGCCGCCGCTACAGCCTGTGGGTCTTCAATTTCGGCCTGGCCTGCTGTGCCATCGAGTTCATCGCCGCGTCCATGGCGCGCCACGACTTCATCCGGCTCGGCGTGATCCCGTTCGCGCCCGGCCCCCGCCAGGCCGACCTGATGGTCGTCTCCGGCACCGTCACCGACAAGATGGCGCCCGCGGTGAAGCGGCTCTACGAGCAGATGCCGGAGCCGAAGTACGTCATCTCCTTCGGGGCCTGCTCCAACTGCGGTGGCCCCTACTGGGACTCGTACTCCGTCACCAAGGGCGTCGACCAGATCATCCCGGTCGACGTGTACGTCCCGGGCTGCCCGCCGCGTCCGGAGGCGCTGCTCCAGGGCATCCTCAAGCTCCAGGAGAAGATCGCGCGCGAATCGCTGGGGGAGCGGTACGCGAAGGGCGGCGCGGCCCGGCCCTCGGCGGCCGCGCTGCGCAGCGGACTCGTCACGCCGCCCGCGCCGACGACGGCGGGGGAGGAGCCCCGATGAGCGAGCAGCCCGAGCAGCAGCCGAAAACCCCCGGGCAGCAGCCGGAGACCTCCGGGCAGACGACGCCCGCCGGGCAGACGACGCCCGCCGGGCAGACGACGCCCGCCGGGCAGACGGCGGCCCCCGAGCAGTCGGCGGCGCCGGACCCGGGTGAGCAGCCCGAGCAGCCCCCGGCCGAGCCGGCCGTCGGCTGGCTGCCGCGCCCCGCGAGCGAGATCTTCGGCCCCGGGGCCACCGCGGAGCTGGCGTACGACCTGCTGACCGTCGACGTCCCCGTGGACGGCTGGCTCACCGCGCTGACCGCCGCCCGCGACACCCTGGGGTGCAGCTTCTTCGACTGGCTGAGCGCGGTCGATGAGCCCGGCACCGGCTTCCGGATCTGCGCCCACCTCGCGGAGGTGACGCACCCCGGTACCGTCCACCGGCTGATCGTGCGGACGACCGTGCCGCACGACGCGGCCGCGCTGCCCACCGCCGTCGGTGTGTACGCGGGCGCGGGCTGGCACGAGCGGGAGACCCACGAGATGTTCGGGGTCGACTTCACCGGCCACCCGCACCTCGAACCGCTGCTGCTCCCGGAGAACTTCGAAGGGCACCCGCTGCGCAAGGACTTCGTGCTGGCGGCCCGGGTCGCCAAGGCGTGGCCCGGCGCCAAGGAGCCGGGCGAGTCCGAGCACGGCGGCCCCAAGCGGCGCCAGATGCTGCCCCCGGGCGTACCGGACCCGAACGAGTGGGGCCCGCTGAAGGGCCAGTTGCCGCCCGCGCCCGCACGTCCGGCGCGGGGCGCGCGGGCGGCCGGCGGAGCCGCGGGCGAGCGTCCGGCACGCCGTACCCGTACGGCGGCCGCGGGTTCGGCCGGCCAGCAGGCGGCGGCGGAGGGGACCGGAACTCCGGCGGCCCCGGCGCGTGCCGAGCGGCCCGAGCGCCCGGCACGGCGTACCCGTTCGGTGAGCGAGGGGTCGGCCGGCCAGCAGCGCGCGGCGGCGGAGACGGCTGCGGCGGACGCGGCGGCAGAGGCGGCGCCGGCGGCGGCAGCAGCCGCGGAGAAGCCTGCGGAAGCGGCGCCCCCGACCTCCTCCGACGCGCCCTGGCACCACGCCCGTCCGGCCTTCGACGAGCCGGAACGGAAGCCGGACGAGCCGAAGGCGGCACCCGAACGGAAGCCGGAGCCGGCGCCGAAGGCGGAAGCGGATTCCGAGTCGAAGCCGGAGCCCCGTAAGGCGGCCGAGCCGGACGCGCCGGAAGAGAAGCCGGAACCGGCCACCACTACGGAGCCGGAGCCCGAACCGGCCGCCACCCCCGAGCCCGACCCCAGCCCCCAGGACCCGGCAGGAGGCGACACCCCATGAGCGACGCTCTCGACATCGCGCTGCGTCTGCTCGCCGTCTTTGTCGTGTTTCTGGTCTTCCCCCTGGTCATCGGGCAGACCGAGCACAAGGTCATGGCCCATATGCAGGGCCGGCTCGGGCCGATGTACGCGGGCGGGTTCCACGGCTGGGCGCAGCTCGTCGCCGACGGTGTGAAGTTCGCGCAGAAGGAAGACATCGTGCCGGCCGGTGCCGACCGGCGGATCTTCCAGCTCGCGCCCGCCGTAGCGCTGCTGCCGTACCTCCTGGTCCTGGTCGCCATCCCGATAGGGCCGCACAACGCCGTCGGACAGGACCTGGACGCGGGCATCTTCTTCGTCCTCGCCGTCATGGGCGTCGGGGTGCTCGGCTCGCTGATGGCGGGCTGGGCCTCGGCGAACAAGTTCTCGCTGCTCGGCGGTCTGCGGACGGCCGCGCAGCTGCTGGCGTACGAGCTGCCGATGCTGCTCGCCGCGGCCTCCGTCGCGATGGCGGCCGGCACGCTCTCCCTGCCCGGCATCCTCGAGGCCTTCCACTGGTGGTGGGTGCCCTGGCAGATCGTCGGCGGCGTGGTCTTCTTCACCGCGGGGCTCGCCGAGCTCCAGCGGCCGCCGTTCGATATGCCGGTCGCCGACTCGGAGATCATCTTCGGTGCGTACACCGAGTACACCGGCCTGCGCTTCGCCCTCTTCCTCCTCGCCGAGTACGCGGGCATCGTCGTTCTCTCCGCGCTGACCGCCGTCCTCTTCCTGGGCGGCTGGCACGGCCCGTTCGGGGCCGACGGCCTCGGCTGGCTGTGGACCCTGCTGAAGACCGTGCTCCTCGCCTTCGGAGTCATCTGGCTGCGGGTGACCTACCCGCGGCTGCGCGAGGACCAGCTGCAGAAGCTCGCGTGGACGGTCCTCATCCCGCTCGCGCTCGCCCAGATCGCCCTCACCGGCGTCGTCAAGGTGGTGATCTCGTCATGAGCTTCCCCGGTTCCGGCCTCGCCAAGGGGCTGGCCGTCACCCTGCGGACGATGACGAAACGATCGGTCACCGCGCAGTACCCGGACGTCCAGCCCGACCTCCCGCCCCGTACCCGCGGCGTCATCGGGCTGTTCGAGGAGAACTGCACGGTCTGCATGCTGTGCGCCCGCGAGTGCCCGGACTGGTGCATCTATATCGACTCCCACAAGGAGACGGTGCCGCCGGCCGCCCCCGGAGGCCGTGAGCGCAGCCGCAATGTGCTGGACCGCTTCGCGATCGACTTCGCGCTGTGCATGTACTGCGGTATCTGCATCGAGGTCTGCCCCTTCGACGCGCTCTTCTGGTCACCGGAGTTCGAGTACGCCGAGACGGACATCCGTGAGCTGACCCATGAGCGGGACAAGCTCCGCGAGTGGATGTGGACGGTGCCCGAGCCCCCGGCGCTCGACCCGGCGGCTGAGGAGCCCAAGGAGCTCGCCGCCGCCCACAAGGCCGCGGACAAGCTCGCCGCCCAGCAGCAGGCCGAAGCCGAGGCCGCCCGGGCCGCGGCGGCGGAGCCGGACCAGGACCGACCGGACACCCCAGGGGAGGGACAGTGACGCTCGCCGCCACCGCAGCCGGCCAGGGCTTCCTCTCGCCCACGGGCGTGGAGGTCGCCTTCGTCCTCGTCGGCATCGCCACCCTCGGCGCGGCCGTCATCACCGTCACCACCAGGCAGCTGGTGCACGCCGCCCTCTGGCTGGTCGTCGCCCTCGGCGGGATCGCCGTCGAATACCTCCTGCTCACGGCCGAGTTCATCGCCTGGGTGCAGGTGCTGATCTACGTCGGTTCGGTCGTCGTCCTGCTGCTCTTCGGGCTGATGCTCACCAAGGCGCCCATCGGCCGCTCCCCGGACGCCGATTCGGGCAACCGCTGGGCCGCCCTCGCGGTGGCCCTCGCCTCGGCCGCCGCCCTGGTCTGGGTCGTCGTGGACGCCTTCCGGGCCACCTGGATCAGCTTCGAGGGCGCCGCCCAGGGCTCCACCGAAGCCTCCGGGCGCAGCCTCTTCCAGTACTGGGTGCTGCCCTTCGAGGCGCTGTCCGTGCTGCTGCTCGCCGCGCTCGTCGGGGCGATCGTGCTGTCCCGCAGGACCGGGGAGGGCAGGGCCGCGGCGGCGGACCTCAAGACCGGCGCCTTCCGCGCCCCCGCCCCGCGAGAGGAGCAGCGCTGATGCATCTCGTCTACCCGGCCGTCCTCGCCGTCCTGCTCTTCTGCACCGGGCTGTACGGCGTGCTCGCCCGCCGCAACGCGATCCTGGTGCTGATGTCCGTCGAGCTGATGCTCAACGCCGTCAACCTCAACCTCGTCGCCTTCGACGTCTGGCTGCGCGACACCCTGCACACCGGCCAGGCGCTCACCCTCTTCACCATCGCCATCGCCGCCGCCGAGATCGGCATCGGGCTGGCGATCGTGCTGCTCGTCTACCGCAACCGCGGCAGCTCCGACATCGACCGGCTCCGTGACCTCGCCGAGCAGGCGGGCGCCGGGGACGGGGACCCGCAGCCGGACACCACGGCGGAGGCCGCCGCGTGACCCTCACCACCACCGCCGTTCTCGTTCCCCTTCTGCCCTTCCTCGGGGCCGCCGCCGGCCTCCTCCTGGGCCGCCCACCCGTCTCCCGCCACCGCCCCGAGGAGCTTCGCGCTGTTCTGCATGCGCCCGGATTCGTCCGGCCGCTGGCCGTGCTGCCGACGCTGGCCGCGGCCGCGCTCGCGGTGACCGTCGCCATCGGACAGGACGGGGGCCCGGCCACCGATATCGCCACCCGGCTCACCCCGACCGGCTCGATCCCCATCGACCTGGCCCTGCACATCGACGGCTTCGCCGCGCTGCTCGCCGTCCTGGTGGGGATCGTGGCGTCCTGTGTGCAGATCTACTCCACCGCCTATCTGCGCGACGATCCGCGCTACCCCTCCTACGCCGCGCTGGTCTCGCTCTTCACCTCCGCGATGCTGCTGGTCGTCTACACCGGCGACCTGATGCTGCTGCTGGTCGGCTGGGAAGTCATGGGCATCTGCTCCTACTTCCTCGTCGGCCACTACTGGGAGACCGAGGCCGCCCGCGCTGCCTCCCTCAAGGCCTTCCTCGTCACCAAGCTCGGTGATGTCCCCTTCCTCTTCGGCATCTTCGCGCTGGCCGCCGACGCCGGGACCTTCCGCATCACCGGCATCCTCGGCACCGTCGCCAGTGGCGGCCTGGACCATCCGACGCTGATCGCGCTGCTGCTGCTCGCCGGTGTCGCGGGCAAGTCGGCGCAGTTCCCGCTGCACACCTGGCTTCCGGACGCGATGGCCGGTCCGACGCCCGTCTCGGCGCTGATCCACGCCGCGACGATGGTGGCGGCCGGTATCTATGTCGTGGCCCGTCTCCTCCCCGTCTTCGCCGCCTCCGCGGCCGCGCTGGTGGTGATGGCCGTCATGGCCGCGATCACCATGGTCGGCTCCGGTCTGGCCGCACTGGCCCAGGACGACATCAAGCGCGTCCTGGCCTATTCGACGGTCGGGCAGCTCGGCTACATGCTCGGCGCGCTGGCCGTCGGCGACCGCGGCGCCGCCGTCTTCCACCTCATCTCGCACGGTGCGTTCAAGGCCCTCCTCTTCCTCGGCGCGGGCGTGATCATCCACGCCGCGGGCACCAACTCGCTGGCCGCCATGTCCCGGATGAGCGGCCTGGCCCGGCGCATCCCGGACGCCTACTGGACCGTCACCGTCGGCCTGCTCGCGCTCGCCGCGATCCCCCCGTTCGCCGGCTTCTTCTCCAAGGAAGCCGTCCTGGGCGCCGCCGAGCACGCCGCCACCGGTGCGGCGCACGGCATCCCCGGCGCGGCCGGCTGGACCGTCCTGGTCTCCGGACTGCTCACCGCCCTCCTCACCGCGGCCTACGCCACCCGGCTGTGGCTGCTGGCCTTCAAGGGCACGGGCGTCGAAGCCCCCGACCACGGCCCGCAGCCGGTCGCCATGAACGCCGTGCTGTGGGTGCTCTTCCTCCCGACCGTCGCGCTCGGCCTCGCCGCCCCCCTCCTGCCCGGCTGGTTCGACGGGCGCTCGCTCGCCCCGACCCTGACCACCTCCGTCCTGGGCACCGGTGTCGCCCTCGTCGGCGGCCTGGTCACCTACGCGGCCTGGCGCCACACCACCGCCCTGGCCGCCCGCACCCCGATCGGCGCGGTCGTCACCGACCCGGACGCCCCGCCCGGGCTCGCCGAGGAGACGGCCATCGCCACCCACACGCCGGTCTACGGCAGCATCGCCGGCGCCCCGGACCCGGCCGACCCCGGCCGCCTCCTCCTCGGCCCGCTCCAGCCCCACGCCGCCGTCGGCTTCCACCTCGACGCCGTCTACTCCGCCCTGTTCGTCCGGCCCGTACGCGCCGCCGCCACGCTCGTCCGCTTCCTGGACCGCGAGGTCGTCGACACCTACGTCCGCGGTGCCGCCGCCACCCCCCGGTGGCTGGGCGCCGCCGTCCGCCGCGCCCAGACCGGGAACGTGCAGACCTACCTCGGCGCCCTGCTCGCGGGCTCACTCGTCCTGGCCGTCGCCGCCGTCCTCGTCGCCACGGGCACGGGGGCCTGACCGTGCTGCCATCCCCCGGGGGCCGACCCCCGCACCCCCACGGGGGCCGACCCCCGCACCCCCACGGGGGCCGACCCCCGCACCCCCAGCCGACAGCCTTCGTGGCCTGCCTCGCCGGAGCCGAACCCCGCAGGAGGGCCTGACCCGTGAATCACACCGCTATGCAGCTTCTCCTCGCGGCCGTCGTCGTCCTCCCCCTCGCCGGCGCGCTCGCCGCCCTGTTCCCGTCACGCCCGTCGCCCGACCACCACCCCGGCACGAAGCGCTCCGCGCTGCCCCTACCCCCCGGCCTGCGCGGCAAGAACCCCGACCAGGCCGTACTGCGCCACGGCGTGACCGTCACCGGTGTCGTGCTCGCCGCCTCGATCGCGCTGGCGATCGGCTTCGACCACGACCAGCCGGCCCGTATGCAGGCCACCACCGACATCAGCTGGATCCCGGCGCTCGACATCCGCATCCACCTCGGCGTCGACGGCATCTCGCTCCCCCTTGTCGTCCTGACCGCGCTGCTGACCTTCCTCTGCGCGCTCTACTCCTACTTCCACATGCCGACGGGCCCGTCTCCCAAGGCATTTGTGGCCCTGCTGCTCACTCTTGAGGGCGGCACCCTCGCCACCTTCGCCGTCCTCGACCTGATGCTCTTCTTCCTCGCCTTCGAGATGGTCCTCATCCCGATGTACTTCCTCATCGCCCGCTGGGGCGGGGCGGGAAAGCAGGCGGCGGCCTGGAAGTTCATCCTCTACACGCTGCTCGGCTCCGTCGTGATGCTGCTCGGCCTCCTCCTCATCGGCGTGAAATCCGGCACGTTCGACATGGTGGCACTCGCCACTGACAACGGGCCGAAAGACCGGCTCAGCCACACCGTTCAGCTGCTGGCGGTGCTCGCGGTCGGAATCGGACTGGCCGTCAAGTCCCCGATGTGGCCGCTGCACAGCTGGCTGCCCGACGCGCACACCGCCGCCCCCACCGTCGGCTCGGTGCTGCTGGCCGGTGTGCTGCTGAAGATGGGCACCTACGGCTTCGTGCGGATCGCGCTGCCCATCACGCCCGAGGGCATGCAGACCTTCGCGCCGTACCTCGCCGCGCTGGCCGCCGTCGGCATCATCTACGGCTCGCTCGCCTGCCTCGCCCTGGTCCGCAAGGGCGCCAAGGGCGACCTCAAGCGTCTGATCGCCTACAGCTCCGTCGGCCACATGGGCTTCGTCCTGCTCGGCATCGCCAGCATGACCCCCACCGGCGTCAACGGCGCGCTGTTCGCCAACATCGCGCACGGCCTGATCACCGGCCTGCTCTTCTTCATGGTCGGCGCCCTGAAGGACCGCACCGGAACCACCGACCTCGACGCTCTGGCCGGGACCACCGGTGCCGCCCTCTACGGCAAGGCGCCCCGCTTCGGCGGTCTGCTCGCCTTCGGCGCCGTCGCCTCCCTGGGCCTCCCCGGACTCGCCGGGTTCTGGGGCGAGATGCTGGCCATGTTCGGCGCCTTCCAGCCGGCCGCCGGCCTCAGCCGCCCGGCCTTCCTGACGTTCATGGTGCTGGCCGGCCTCGGCACCCTGCTGACCGCCGCCTACCTGCTGCTCGTCGTCCGCCGCGTCTGCATGGGCGGCACCCCGCACCTCGCCCCGACCGCCCCGCTCGGCAGCGCCGACCCGGCCGGCGAGGACCCGTCCGGACAGCCCGCACCGGCCCCCGCCGTCCCCGACATCGCGCGCTACGAATACGCGGCCTGGTCCCCCCTCGCCGTCCTCACCGTCCTTGCCGGACTGTGGCCCGCGGCCCTCCTCGGCCTCACCGACCCGGCCGTCCAGCAGCTCCTCGGAGGCGGTAAGTGATGAGTTCGATCACGCCCCTGGTCCAGTCCGTCGACTGGCTCGCCCTCGCGCCGCCCACGCTCACCGCGGCCGTCGCCCTGGTGGTGCTCGTCGCCGACCTCTTCCTCCCGGCGGCCCGCAAGCCGCTGCTGGGCTGGATGGCCACGGCAGGGCTCGCGGCCTCCGCGCTGCTCCTGCTGCCGCTCCTGGGCGGCGGCCGCCGCACCTTCTGCCTGCCCGCCCACCCCGACGTGTGCAGCTATGTGGCCGACCCGTTCGCCCTGGTCATCCAGTTCCTGGTGCTCGGCGGGGCGCTGCTGACCGCCCTGCTGTCCATCGACACCGTCAAGGACCAGGGCCTGCCCACCGGCGAGTACTGGTTCCTGCTGCTCTCCTCGGCGGCCGGCGCCGCCCTGCTGCCCGCCTCCCGGGACCTCGCCACCCTCGTCATCGCCCTCGAAGTGGCCTCGCTGCCCGCCTTCGCCCTCGTCGGGCTGCGGCGCGGCGACCGGCTCTCCTCCGAGGCGGCGCTGAAGTTCTTCCTGTCCTCGGTGGCCGCCACCGCGGTGATGCTGCTCGGCGTGAGCTTCCTGTACGCGGCCACCGGCAGCCTGCACCTCTCCCAGGTGGCGCACGCGCTGACCGCGCTGCCCGACCCGCGGCTGGCCACTCTGGCGAGCGCCGGCGCCGCGCTCACCCTCGTCGGCTTCGCCTTCAAGACGGCCGCCGCCCCGTTCCACTTCTGGGTGCCGGACACCTACGTCGGCGCACCGCTGCCCATCGCCGGCTACCTCTCCGTGGTCGGCAAGGCCGTCGGCTTCTCCGGCCTGATCCTCGTGACGGTCCAGGGCTTCCCGTCGTACGCGGACGTCTGGGGCCCGGCGCTGGCCGTCCTCGCCG
This sequence comes from Streptomyces platensis, assembly GCF_008704855.1. Lineage (NCBI taxonomy): Bacteria > Bacillati > Actinomycetota > Actinomycetes > Kitasatosporales > Streptomycetaceae > Streptomyces > Streptomyces platensis. Next base: position 4,014,835 of record NZ_CP023691.1, on the reverse strand, counting down.
CCCTCACCATGACCGTCGGCAATGTCGCGGCCGTCCGCCAGGACGCCCGCCGCGCGCGCAGCGCCGTCCGCCTGCTCGCCTGGTCGTCGGTCGGTCAGGCCGGCTACCTCCTGGTGCCGATCGCGGCGGCCGGCTACACCAGCGACCCGGCGCACGCCATCGGCTCCACCGTCGCCTACGCCCTGATGTACGCGGCCGTGAACCTCGGCGCCTTCGCCGTCGCCGCCCTGGTGGCCCGTACGAGCCCCGCCAACCGCATCATCGACTACCGGGGCCTGTACGCCCGCCGCCCGCTGGCCGCGCTCGCCCTGGGCTTCTTCCTGCTGTGCCTGGCCGGCCTGCCGCCGGGCATCATCGGCCTGTTCGCCAAGGTCACGGTCTTCTCCGTGGCCGTCGACGCGGGCCTGGCCTGGCTCGCGGTGATCATGGCGATCAATGTCGTGATCGCGCTCTACTACTACCTGAAGTGGACCACGGTCCTCTTCCGGGGAACCGGGGCGACCGAGGCCGCGCCCGCGACCGCCCCGGCGGAGCAGCAGCCGACCCGCGCCGGGATCCCGGCCGCCCTCGCCACCGCCATCGCCCTCGCCACCGTCCTCGGCATCGTGCTCTCCGGCGCCCCGCAGCTCGTCCTGCGCTTCGCCTCCGGGGCGCTGCTCTAACCGGCCGGCCGGCGGATACCCGCCCGCTCCGGCCCGCTCCCGGCGGCACGGAGCGGCCCCCAGACCGCCCGTACGGCGGCGGGCTCCACCGGGCGCCACTCCGTGCCCCGCCCGGCCCGCCATGCGCGCACCGGGGAACCAGGCTCGTTCATCTCGCGTTGACCAGTGAGTAAGGATCCACTGGAGCGTGGAGAACGCAGCACAGGGTTCCCCTGCCGCACCGCTTGGAGGGCGTACCGTGCACCGCCGGCACAACGGGCTCAGGACCGCCGTACTCCTCGGGGGACTGTCCGCCCTCATCATCGTCATCGGCAGCCTGTTCGGCCGTACGGGCCTGATCATCGCCGTCGTCGCCGCCCTGGGCACCAACGCCTACGCGTACTGGAACAGCGACAAGCTCGCCCTGCGGGCCATGCGCGCCCGCCCGGTCAGCGAGTTCGAGGCCCCACAGCTCTACCGCATGGTCCGCGAGCTCTCCACCACGGCCCGCCGGCCCATGCCGCGCCTGTACATCTCCCCGACCCAGGCGCCCAACGCCTTCGCCACCGGCCGCAACCCCCGCAACGCCGCGGTCTGCTGCACCGACGGCATTCTCCAGCTGCTCGACGAACGTGAGCTGCGCGGCGTCATCGGCCATGAGCTCAGCCATGTCTACAACCGCGACATCCTCATCTCCTCGGTCGCGGGCGCACTGGCCTCCGTCGTGATGTTCCTCGTCAACTTCGCCTGGCTGATTCCCCTGGGCCGTTCCGACGACGACGAGGGCCCCGGCCTCCTGGGCATGCTGCTGATCATGATCCTCGGGCCGGTCGCGGCCGGGATCGTCCAGCTCGCCGTCAGCCGCTCCCGTGAGTACCAGGCGGACGCCTCGGGCGCCCAGCTCACGGGCGACCCGCTGGCCCTGGCCTCCGCCCTGCGCAAGCTGGAGACGGGCACCCGGCAGCTTCCGCTGCCGCCCGAGCCGAGGCTGGAGACCGCCGGCCACATGATGATCGCCAATCCGTTCCGGGCGGGCGAGGGCATGACCCGGCTCTTCTCCACCCACCCCCCGATGCGCGAGCGCATCGCCCGTCTGGAACGGATGGCGGGCCCCCGCTCCTGACGGACCACGGGCACCGGGGGAACGGTGGCCGCCGCGTGCCGCCCGCCGCATGATGAACGCAACGCAACGCTTCACCCGGCCCAGGGCGTCTTGCCCGGCAGTTACGTTCTCCGCCGTGCCCGTGGAAGGCTGCTGATCATGAAGTTCATCCTCAACATCCTCTGGCTGGTCCTCAGCGGCTTCTGGATGGCGCTCGGCTATGTGCTCGCGGGCATCATCTGCTGCATCCTCATCGTCACCATCCCGTTCGGCATCGCGTCCTTCCGGATCGCCGGCTACACCCTGTGGCCCTTCGGCCGGACGACCGTGGTGCGCCATGACGCCGGTGCCGGCTCGGCGATCGGCAACGTCATCTGGATCATCTTCGCGGGCTGGTGGCTGGCCCTGGGGCACATCGTCACCGGCCTCGCCCTGTGCGTGACGATCATCGGCATCCCGTTCGGCATCGCCAACTTCAAGCTGATCCCGATCTCCCTGATGCCGCTGGGCCGCGACATCGTCCCCACGGACGAGCCCTTCGCGACGCGCTGACCGCCCGCCCCACCCGGCCCCTCACCCTCGGCCCGTACGAGCCCCCGAGGGGCCCGCCGCCCCACAGGACCGCTCGGTTCCCCGCCCGATACACCGGTGGGGCGGCACGCCGCAGCGCGCCGCCCCATCCTGTGGCACCCGGAAACCGGGCTCCTACCGGTAGTTCACGAACTGGAGCGCGAAGTCCAGGTCCTTGCCCTTCAGCAGCTGCTGCACCGCCTGAAGGTCGTCCCGGCTCTTCGAGCTGACCCGCAGCTCGTCGCCCTGCACCTGCGCCTTGACGCCCTTCGGGCCCTCATCGCGGATGATCTTGGCGACCTTCTTCGCGTTGTCCTGCGAGATCCCCTCCTCGATCGAGGCGAAGATCTTGTACTCCTTGCCCGAGGCCTGCGGCTCGCCGGCGTCCAGCGCCTTCAGGGAGATCCCACGCTTGACCAGCTTGGACTGGAAGATGTCGAGTACCGCCTTCACCCGCTCCTCGGCGTTGGCCCGCATCTCGATCTTCTCGCCCGACCACTCGATCGACGCGCCCACGCCCTTGAAGTCGTAGCGCTGCGAGATCTCCTTGGCGGCCTGGTTGAGGGCGTTGTCGACCTCCTGCCGCTCTACCTTCGAGACGATGTCGAAACTGGAGTCGGCCATGTTGAGTTGGCTCCTCGTACCTAGATCCGTCAGGGGTGCGGCCCGTCCCCGGACCGCCTGCCAAGCCTAGCCACCCGGCCAAGATCCAGCGCTCCCGAATCGAGTGGCGAACCACCCCCAGCCATCGGGTATGGTTTACGTCGTTGCCACGGAGCACCGCCCCACAGCGGCTCTCCCGGCAGCAAACCCAGGCGGTGTGCCCGAGCGGCCAAAGGGAGCAGACTGTAAATCTGCCGGCTCAGCCTTCCCAGGTTCGAATCCTGGCGCCGCCACAGGTGAGAAGGGGCCCGTGACCAGCGTAAAAGCTGGCCGCGGGCCTCTTTTTCGTTGTCGCCGCCGGAAGATCCGCTATGGGTGGCATGCCCCACTCTGTCTCACCCTGTTTCGCGTACTGACCAGCGCGTGTGGGGCACGTGTGGGGCAGCCCCACGGGGCTAGCTCCCACCCTTCAAGGCAGCCTCGATGCGGGCATTCGCCGCGGCAGCCGCGCCATCCAGGCACTTTGCGTAGACGCGGAAGAGCACGGCCACGCTGTGGCCAGCACGTGCCGCCACCACCTGCGGCTCCACTCCCGAGCTGAGCCAGGTTGAGACCGCCGCGTGGCGAAGGTCATAAGGGCGTTTGGCCAGCGGTGATGCGTGCTGGGCGGGGGTGAGGGCCCGGCGTCGCGCTTCCGCCCAGACTTCGCCATACCCGGTGTCCTGGATGAGCCCTCCGCGCTGTGTACGGAACACGCGACCGTCAGGCGCCACCCCGTAGGCCGTGACGTGCCAGCGCAACAGGGCGACCAGGTCAGGCGGGATGGGGACCACGCGGACCGCCTTGCGGGGGCGATGCTTCAGGCCACGCCTGTCGTGGGATTCCCCGTTGTCCGTCCAAGCGGCACCCGATCGTGGGCGGGTCTCCCTGAGGCGCAGAGTGCCCCAGCCTCGGCGTGGGAGGTCGCAGTCCTCTGCCCGCAGCCCGATCACTTCGGCCGGCCGCGCCGCCGCGTAGTACATGCACCCGAAAAAGGCCACCAGGCGTCGCCCGCGGGGGCTCTGCGACCGCACAGCGGCGAGTAGGGCCGACGCCTGGCGAGGATCCGGCACGGCGGCGAGGTCCAGTTCCTCCTCCACCTGCTCAGGCGCCTTCCACTGGACTTGCGGCAAGGGGTTGCCCGCCAGGCGTTCGGCGTCGACCGCGTAGCCGAGAGCGTTGTGGAAGATGGCCCGCTTTCGTCGGATGGTCCCAGCTGCGGCCGTCGTCCCGTCCAGCTTTTTCGTCAGCGCGATGAGAGCTGTCCGCACGTGCATCCGGTCTGCCAGTGCCGACGTGGGCAGAGACTTTCGCTCGAACCAGTCCAGGACCTTCGCCACGTCGGTGGGTGGCTTCTCGTCGTGACGATTCATGTTGAAGGCCCAGCCATACAGGGCCGCGCGGACCGTCCTGGCGTCGGCCATGCCCTTGGTATCCCTGACCAGGGCGGGGGTAACCGTCGCCATGGCCTCGGCCAGCGTCCTCCGGGTCGAGCCCGGGGCGTACGGCCACTTCATCGCGATGTAGTCGCGGGCGTGCTGGTACCAACTCACGTCGTTCCGGTCGCGGAGTTCCCTGAGGGGAACGCCGGTCGCTTCGTCGAAGGGCTCTCCCTCGTGAACCGCACGCATCAGCTCGGCGCGGCGGCCGTCAGCGAGGGTCTTGGTCTGAAAGGTCTGTGAGTGCGGGGTGTCGCCGGTTTTCCAGCGCAGTTCGGCTGACGCCTGTTTGCGGTCCTTGCGCTGCCGAACAGCCCAGATACGAACGTCGTACGTCTTGCCCATGCGGGGCCTTTCGCTGAAAGGGGCCCGGCACATGCCGGGCCCCTTGTGGAACGTCGGGGAGGTTCAGGCGGCGGCGGACTGCTCGCAGGCTGCCCACCACTCATCGAGGTCTGCTCGGCTGACCCGGAGGTGGCCGTTCGGGAGTTTGCTGATCTTGGGCGCCTTGCCGCGGGCGCGCATGCGGTAGAAGGCAGCGCGGCTCATGTCGATCTCTTCGAGAACTTCGGGGAGCTTGAGCATCTTGGGGCGTGCCACGGAAGCGACTCCTTCATGCGGGAGCGGGGTAGTGGAGCCTGCGACTGGGGTTGGACTTGGGTCTTGTCGAGAGCCCGCGTGTGTCCGAGGTGCGGATTTCTGCGTCATTGCGTCATTAGCGTCACTTAGGCTTTTGACCTGCGGTTTTGTGTGACGCAGTGGTCTGGGGGTGCGTCATCGGCGCGTCATGGGCTGCGTCATCCGGTGACGCAGATGACGCAGGATGACGCAGAGACCGCCGTCTGCGTCATGGCTATAGCCGCAGGTCAAGGGCTGTTTTTCCGCCTGGATGACGCGGATGACGCAGCGTCTTCCCTCTTAGGACAAAGAGAGGGGGGTGGTGTCTGTTGTGGTGCGGTGCGCCTTACAGCGTGAAGAAGGAGCCGCTGCGCGGCGCGACCTTTGGGCGGCGTTCCGCCGAACAGCAAGAAGAGCACGCCGCGCCCGGGGTGCTCTTCTTGCTTGTCCCGGCGAGCGCGCTGCGGGTCAGAACGCTCCCTGCTGCTCGTGTGGGGGCGAGGTGGCCTGGCGGGTCATTTCGAGGTAGCGGCCCTCGCTGGTGCGGCCGGTGTCGATGAGGACACCGCGAGCGGCCAGGGTCGGTTGGAGGCGCTTGAGGCGGTCGGAGAGGACTTTGCCGGTGGTCGGCCAGCCCTTGGGTAGGGGGCGCAGGTCGTCGCTGCTGTAGAGGCGACTGAGGCAGTGCAGCCACTCAGTGGAGGTCATGCGCTGGTCTGCGCCCGGTTCGATGCTGTCGGCGTGCTTGAGGACGGTCTGCGCGAGGAGGTCGCCCTCGATCACGTCGTCGTTGAGGTCGTCCAGGCTGGCTCGGTAGGCGGTGAGTGCTCCGAGGCCGGTTGCCGCGTCGAGCTGCGCGCACAGGTGCGCGAAGTCCGCCATCCGCAGGTCGGTGGGGGTCTCCGCCTCGGCGGCGCGCACCTTGACCGTGAGGTCGAGGAGGGATCCGAGGATCACGGGCAGAACCTCTGCGTACTCCGCCCACAGTTCCGCTTCGGTGCGCCGGACGCGGGGCCGCTCCAGCCGCAGGGGCAGGAGCCGTTCGGCGAGGTCGGGGCGGATGACGCCGACGTCGATGCCGGTCAGGAGCAGGGGGCGGCGGTAGCGGGCGCGGTGAACGTCCCCGTCGGTGAACAGGGCGCGTTTGACGTTTTCGATGCCGGTGACGATGCAGCACATGGCGTCGGACAGGTCCGGGGTCATGTGGGAGAGGTTGTCCAGGGCGGTGACCCAGCCGGCGGCCACGGCCGCGGTCAGGTTGTCCTCGTCCTTCGGGGGGCGGCGCAGGTCGCTGCTCATGCCCTCGATGATCCGCAGGAGCATGCGCCCTGCGGTGGATTTGCCGGCGCCCTGGGGGCCGGTGAGGAAGGGGGCGGGGACGGGCACGGACGGGCCGAGGCAGCCGATCAGCCAGGCGATGGCCAGGCATTCGGTCTCCGCGGTGGCGAAGTTGCAGAGCCTGAGCAGCAGGTCGATGCCCTTGTCGTCGGTGTCTTTGGCCGGCAGGGGGAGTTCCCCGGTGAGTTGGGTGCGTCGCCAGCACACTTCGCGCGGGTCGGGGATGGCGATGTCCCAGCCGGTGGGGTGGATGCGGACGGACTGACCGTCGGTGCGGCCCAGGTCCAGCCACGTTGCCCCGTCGAATCCGGGGGCGACGCGGATGTGGACGGCCTGGGTGTCCTCGGTCAGCGCGAGTGCTTCGATCAAGTCCAACGCCTCCTTGAGCGCGGTCCCGTTGAACACGCCGCGCCCGTCGCGGAACAGGCCGACCATGAGTTCCTGGCGGTGGCTGCCCGTGGTGCCCTGGGAGCGGATCGGGCGGGCGACGGGGTGGCCGTTCTTCTGCGCGTACACGGTCCCGTCGGCGGTGCGGAAGTACCGGAAGTGGGATTGCGCGTAGTCGGTGATGACCTCGCGGGCCGGGTTCTTCTCGTCCTCGGACATGGCTCACATCCCCAGTGCGGTGCGGGCGTTGGTCCACGCGTCCGTGCAGTGCCGGACGGTCTCGCCCTTGGCCTGCGCGGCGGCGAACAACCGGGCCATGTGGGCGTCGGTCAGGCAGCCGCACCGGCCGTGCGTGGACAGGACGGCGAGGAAGGTGCGGTAGACGGTGGTGTGCACCGCGCTGCTCGCCTCGGAGATGCGCTGCTCAGCCATCGCGATGCCACGGGCCAGATAGGTGGGCGTGCGGTGGCGGCACTCCCCGCCCCCGACCGGCACGGGCACGGCCACGGCGCGCGCGACGGGGGCCGGAGCCTTGACGATCAGAGCGCGCACGACGTCCGGCAGGGCGGTCATGGAGCCAGCGCCGCGCCCGAGCCACCGGGCGTAGGTCATGGTCGACTTGATGTCGACGTCATCGCGGACCGCGTTCGCGGACTGCATCGCGCCCCGGTAGATCCAGTGCTCGCCCCGCGTGGTCGCGACGGTGCGGGTGGCGGGGAGCGTCCGACGGGCCCAGGTGACGGCTTCGGCGTCGTCGAGGTCGACGACGGTCAGCCCTGCACCGCCGGGGTGGTAGGCCACCGCCTGAGCCTGCGTCCAGGCCGACGCCCATCCGGGCCCGGTGAGGGTTGTGAGGTCGGTGGTTGCGGCGGCCCAGGCGTGGCAGGGTGCCGGGCACGTGCAGGGGCCGGGGTTCTTCATGTTCGGCCGGCCACCGCAGGCGTTCTTGGCGCATGCCGGGCAGTTGCCGAAGGGGACCTTGCCCTTGCGCAGCGGCAGCACGGGCAGGCCGTAGTTCGCGAGGCGGAGAGCCGTGCGCAGATGCTCGCTCATGCCGCCACCTCCAGCGCGGCCTGGGCGAGGAAGGCGCGACCGATGTGCTCGCTGTAGGCGGGCGGGATGGCCTCGGTCAGCTCCTCGCGCACGTCGGTCCACGTGATGCCCATCGCCTGCTGCATTTCCGGAACGGTGGCCTTGCCCCCGCCGGCCCCGTAGGGGGCGACGTAGGGCCCGTCGCGGTAGACGCCGTGCCGATAGCCGCGCACGTACCCCCGGTGCTTGGGGTGTGCCGGCTGCGGCATCGTCCAGCCACCCAGCTCGAAGTTGCGGTGCCGCAGAACACCGAGGTGGAACATCTCTCCGCACAGCCACAGGTCGCGGCGGACGGGGGCTTTGCCGGTGGGCTGCTCGATGACGTAGGGCAGGCCGGTGGCGTCGAGGAGGGTGCGGAGTGCGGGGATGAGCTGGACGTGCTTGCGTCCCCAGCCGCGCGCCGTGTTGGTGCCGATGGTGAGGGCGCATCCGGCCTGGCACGGCGGGGAGGTGTGCACCGCTGCGAACCGGGCGATCTCCCCCGACGCGATCAGGCCGGCGAGGTATTCGAGCGCGTCGGCCCGGACGAACGGGTGCGGGTAGTTGGGGCGGTCGACGATGTCGACGCCGATCACGTCGAATCCGGCCCGGTGGTAGCCGGCGGCCGCGCCGCCGGCGCAGCAGAACAGATCCAGCAGTAAGGGCCGGTGGTCGTCTCGCCGAATGTCGGTGGGTTGGGTCATGCTGGAGACCTCCATAGGTCTGATCAGGACTGGAGACCAGGGCGGGCCGCTTCTCGCCAAAGACCGCGGCCCGCCCTAGCCATGGCTAGGAGTGGAAAGGCTCGGGGCTGGTGTCCTGCTGGGCGTGCCAGAGGGCGTACTGCTGGCGGACGTAGGCGCGCGGGTCGTAGTCCCGCCGCGCCTGGTCCAGGTCGAGGAGCATGACGGCCGCGGCGTCAGCTTCCTCGGCCGCGTGGGCGGCGCCCGGCTGGTTGTCGAGGTGTGCGATGCCCAGGGCGATGCGGTCCAGCACCGCGGCGTGGCGCAGGTACCACTCCCGATCCAGGCCCTCGTCCGCCCACTCGTTGGCGGTACGGGTGGCCCAGTCGCTCTCGCTGTTGATGCTCGGCGCCGCGGCGTACGCCTGGTCCGGGGAGGGCCACGTCTGGGTGCGGTGGTAGGTGGCGAGTTGGGCGTCTAGGCCGTCGTCGTCTCCGCTGTCGCGGTAGCGGCCGTACGGGGCGCCCTGGGGGCCGGGGATCTTCGCGACGATGGTGCGGGCTTCGGTGACCATCTCGTCGGGGGTGGGCAGCACGCCGCAGAAGAGGTCGACGATCCAGTCCAGGCCGCCTTGCGAATCGTCGTCTCCCCATCCGGCCATCCAGCCTCGGTCTTCCCTCCACAGGAGGTTGACCTCGGTGTCGTCGCCGTAGGCGGGGGCGGTGATCTGGCGGTCGAACTCCAGGTGGGCGTCTCGGGGGTCGGTGTCGTCGGCGTTCCAGTCGACGACGGTCAGGCCGGCCGCGTCGAGGGCGTTGGCGATCGCCTCGATGTACGGGACGTGCGAGATGTACGGGGTGGGTTCGCTCATGCGGTGCTCCTAGCGGTGGTTGATGGTTCCGTTGGCGCGGCCGAGGAAGCCGGTGGCGGTGATGTGCTGGGTGATGTGGGGGCGCTCAAGGCGTGCGCGGATGGCGCTGATGACTTTGCCGAGCAGGGAGGCGGCGGCCATGGCGCAGGCGGCGCCGCCGGCGGCGATGACGGCGAGGGTGTAGAGGGCGGGTTCGAGGTAGGGGCCCCAGGCGGCGGTCTGTCCGATGCCCCATCCGGCGAGGCCGACCGCTCCGCCGGTGCTGAGGGCGAGGGCGCTGTAGCGCCACACCCATGCCGGTACGGCCGGTGCGGCGGGCGGCGCCGGGCGTGCCCAGGCCGGAGGCGGCGGCGAGAACTGGGCGGCGCGGCGGTGCTCTTCTTCGCGGATGTGCTGCCAGATGGCCGCCAGGTCGGCGGGGTCTGCGGCCGGCCGCGCCGATGCGGTCTGGGTATCGGCCAGTTCGGGGGCGGGGCGGGGCCGGGGTACGGCGGGGGTGTTGGAGGCGGTCAGGAGGCGGGTGGTGTCGGCGTCGAGGAGGCGGCAGATGTCGGTGTGGTCGAGGGCTTGGGAGATCTCGGTGTAGCTCAGCGGGGTGAGCGGCATGGCGGCCGTCCTATCCGAGGGAGTGGCCGAGGGCGGCGATGGCTTTGGCGAGGGAGGTGAAGAAGCTGTTGATGGCGGGGGCGGCGCCGCTGGTGGCGAGGAAGTAGCCGAGGCAGGCGGCGACGAGGGCGCCGCCGAGGCGCAGGTAGCGGGTGTGGAGCATCACCGCGGTGATGACGAGGGTCAGGACGATGCCGCTGATCGAAAGCACCATGACGGGGTCACTTTCTGTCGTGTGAGCGGGTTTCGGCGTGGGAGTCCCACGCGCGCCGAGGGAGAGCCCCAGAGGCCGTCAGGTGGGCGTTCAGGGGCTCTTGAGGGCATGTTTTTTGTGGGACTCCCACGTCCACACATGCAGGTCACCGGCCCCCACAGGCGTGTGGGAGTCCCACAGCGTGTGGGGGTGTGTGGTGGGGCGGCGTGTGGGGGCCCCACCACGTGCAGTGTGGTTACTGTCCGTTGCGGACGGTGTAGGCGCGGATGGCGGCGGCGAGGGTCTCGGCGGTGTAGCCGGACTTGGATTCGCCGTCCGCTCCGGCGCGGACGGTGCCCTTGCCGGGGCGCTCGATGCCCACCTCGCGCAGCAGCTTGCCCAGTTCGGTGCCGAGCACGAGCGAGTCCATGCCCAGCGGCTCGGCGAGGTCGGCGGTGTGCATCCGGCCGCCCGCGGCCACGACGGCGTTGTGGGCGTCGGCCAGGAGCTGCGGGACGGGGTTGGGCCGGTCGGCCGGGACGCCGGCCTGCTGGACGACCCGCCCGAACTCGGCCCGGATCACCTGCGACTCGTCAGCGCCCGCCCTCTGTCCGGTGTCCGCTGCGGGAGCGGCGAGCAGGGCCGCCAGTGCATCCGATCCGAACCGCGGCCGGGCCGGGGCGCTCTCGCTTCCCGCGGCCGGAGCGATGGAGTCGGTGGTCTTGCGGGGCTTGCCGCTGGTGGTGACGGGAAGGCCGGTGGCCGCGTCCAGCGGCGGCCACAGGATGTCCATGTCGGTGTAGGGGTGGGTGGTGGGGCTGAGCTTCTTGGTCTTGTAGAGGCGGGGAAGGATGCGGCCCCAGCGGCTGGCGTAGTAGCGGCCCGGTTCGGTCTCCAACGTCACCGCGTCCACGACCGGGCGCCGCTCGGCCAGCTGCGGGGCGATGGCGTTGATGACCCGGGGCTTGATCCGAAAGCACTTGAACGAGCCCGGCTGGGAGTCGACATCGTCCTCATCCGGCGCGGACAGGAACCCCGACCCCTTGTGGGCCGCGGACCTCGGGTCGAGCCTGCCACTGCCGGTGGGGAAGAGGTGGTGCAGCTCCTCGGGATCCGAGACGCGCATGCCGATCCGGACCCGGGACTGCTTCTTCATCGCGGCGGTGATGACGTCCTGGGTGGCGCGCAGGCCGGAGATGACCGTGCGGACGCGGGCGGCGCGGCCGGTGTCGACGACGCTGTCGAGCTTGGCCAGGATCTCGTAGGGCAGCTCGGCGATCTCGTCGACGACGAGGATGATGGCCGGCACCTCGGGGCTGACGGGGATCTTGTCGTCGTTCGCCTCGTGCATCAGGTCCTGGTAGGCCGCCTTGCGCGTGTTGATCGCGGCGATGGCCACATCCAGCATGATGTGCGCTTCTTCGACGGTGTCAGCGGTCCAGTCGATGAGCGGGACGTCGCTCGTGCCGTCGATGGCCCAACTGCGCAGCCACGGCAGGCTGATACCGGCACCCGTGACGTCCAGGTGCCACACAACGGCATCGACGGTGCGCAGGGCCTGGGCGTTGGTGACGTTGATGAGGTTGGACTTGCCGGAGCCGGTCTGGCCGATCTCCAGGGCGCAGACATCCGCCAGCGGGAAGTCAGCGGGCTCGCCGTCGGTCAGCAGCCCGATCTGCATGCGCTGGTAGATGCTGGTGGCGGACAGGTCGTCGGGGAAGTCGATGGTCTCGGCAAGAACGTCCTTGGCCGTGACGCGGATGTGGAGTTCGCCGTAGACCTCGCCGTCAACGATCTGGATGCCGCCGCCCTTGGGCAGGCGCAGGTCCACCGCCAGCTTCCGGATCGCGTCCGCGGGCAACTCCGGGGTGTCGGAGGGCATCCGGACGCGGACGGTGTAGCCGACGTCGCCGGTCCAGGGCTTGACGCCTTCCACCTCGTGCTCCTCCAGGCGGAAGAGGCGGTGCAGACGCTCGTGCCACTCCTTGGCCTGGTCGTTGGCCCACTTCTGAAGGCGCCTGCTGGCCCGCTCGGTGCGGGCGCTCTGCTCGGCGCGGACCAGGCCGCGCGCCAGCGTCATCCCGGCCGCGGTCCCGGCCGCCCACCATCCGGTGGCGCCCCAGGTCAGGGCGGTGTGCCCGGCGAGGGTGACGGCCGTCCAACCGCCGGTGGCCAGCCAGGCCGCGCACCGGGCGGCGGTGTGGCCGGCGGGGCGGCGCTGGTAGAGGTCGGCACCGGCCTGCGCGGCAGCTCCGACACCGCTGACCAGCAGGGCGTAGGAGGCGGGCAGGCCGGTGGCCGCGCCAACCGTGGCGACGCTGTAGGCGCCGCCCGCCACCAGGGCGGCGGTGGTGGCGGGGGTGGTGCTCCAGGCCCAGTCCAGGGCCGGGGCGTTGCTACTAGCCATTGAGTTCGGCTCCTCGGTGTCGCGTGGCGGGAGGGAGCGCCGTGGGCCGGACACCTGTCGGTGTCCGGCCCACGGTGATCGGGTTGGCGCTGGTCAGACGTCCCACATGGCTTCGGACTCCTCGCCGTTGCGGGGCGCCTCGTGACGGGAGATGTCCGGGGCGTGCAGGCGCCTGAAGTTCGGCATCAGGTCCTGCGCCGCGCTCGCCGCCTTCATCAGCAGCATGTGGACATCGGCGAGAGCGTCCACGACGGCCTTGTCGACCGGGTACCGCTCGTTGCTGCGCACCTGGAGCAGCTGCACGGCGGCGGCCACGTTCTCGATGCCGCCGGGGATGCCCTCGAACTCGGCCGCGACCTGCTTCATGTGACCGGGCTCGTAGCGGGCGTAGACGTGCGCCACGTCCTGCGTCACCGCGACGAAGTGCGAGGGCTGACGCTGCGAGAACGAGCCGTCCTGGCGGCGCTCCAGGATGTTCCACATGTGCTCGCCCGGCCGGGGCTCCTCGTAGCGGCGCAGGTCGTGTTCGTGGACCTTCGCGAACAGCGGGCCGACCTCGGCAGCCTTCTGCGCGGCCTGGTGGAGCAGGGAGTAGACCTGGGCCACCAGGTCCGCCATGCGGGCATCGGCCGGGTACTTGTCGGCGACGTTGACCGCCAGCTGCCGGATCGCCTCACCGGTCGAGGTCAGCCCCTCCGGCAGGCCCCAGTACTCGGCGGCGACCGCCAGCATCATCGGCGGCTCGTAGCGGGCGTAGGCGTCGCGGACGCCTTCGGTCTCACGCTGGAAGACGGACACCAGATTCCCTCCAAAATGATCGCCCGGCCACGCGAACTCCCCGCCCGGTCCGACGGTGGCGCGGCGGCCGGGCTCGGCGAAGTCGGTCAGCACGTCCGGCCGGACCGCGGCGGCGTACTTGTCCTTCGCCGAGCGCATCAGCTTGGCGAAGGCCCACTTGGCGGCCTTGGGGCCCCAGCGGGTGAAGCGGGCACCCCAGGGCTTGCCGCTCCGCGGCGCCAGGTGCAACCACCGCAGCACCCCGCCGCACGTGGCGGCCACGCCCCGCAGGATCAGACCCGGCACCGACACGAGCGCTCCGAGCGCTCCGGCCAGCAGGCCGGCACGGGCCGCCCGCAGAAGGAACGGCACCGCTGCCCTGCCCCTCTTTGCCAGCGCCCGCCGGGCACTGCGAATCCGCTCCCCCAGCCGCGCCAGCAGCGGCGGGGCCGCTGACTGCACCTGGTTGGCCAGGCGGAGATAGCCGCTGCGGACGGCGTCCCGAACGGACTGCATCCGCGGGGACTCCCACGCCCCAGCCGCCTTGCGCCCGGCTGCCGCGACACCACGGGCCGCGGCGCGTGCAGCGCGGCCGGTGGCTGCGGCCACCGTCGACCGCGCCCCCTGCGAACGGCCAGCAGACGGCTTCGACAACGACCCGCCAGCGTCCAGCCCCCTGCTGGCAGGGCCCGTGGTACCGCCCTGACGGCCCGCGAGACGGGACAACAGCCCGCCCGCACCGCCCGGACGGTGCTGCCCACCACCGGACTGCCCCGCCCCGGCAGCACCCCGGCCAGCAGAGGCGACCTTGCCCGCGGAGGAGCGGTGCCGGTCGGCCATTCCCGTGGAGGACTGGCCTGCGCCGCCGCGGGGAGTGTGGCGATGGGCGGCAGGGCTGCGGAGGGTCGAGGCTCCCGTGCTGCTCGCTCCGAGAGCACTGCCCCGGCGCTGACGGCCGATACCGCCCGCTCCACCCGAACGCGAACCAGAGCCAGAGGAGCCAAGAGAGTTACCGGCCCGGTGCGATCGGCCCGCGCTGCCCAGGCGGCCGCTGTGGAACCCGCGGGCACGACCCGGACCGCGCTTGCTCCGGGATCTGGCCGTCGCCACGCCTGCCGCGGTAAGGGCAGCGCCGCCGACGACCACGCCGGCCGCCGTCAGCGCCCCGGTCAGCCCGGTTGCCGAGTACAGGGCCGCGGATCCGGTCGAGAGGGCTTCCGCGCCGAACACGGCTGCGGGCAGCGCCCGCAGGCGATGGGCCGCGCGCGTCTGGGTGGGCGTCTCCACCTCGGCCGGAGCCTGGGTGAGGGTGAACTCGATCGGTACGGATGCGCCGTCAACTTCGGCGGTGGTGGTGGCGGATTCGGGTGCCTTGGAGGGGGTTGTGGTGGTGGCTTCGGTGGTGGTGTCAGACACTGATGAAGCTCCTTCGGAGTGCACGACGGCGCCCCGGCCGGGCCGTAGGAAGCGGGCCGGGGCGCCAAACGCAGGCGGGCTCAGAGCTGATTGGGCTCCAGGGCGAAAAAGATGACGGTGGCCCCGGCGAGTTCCGGGTTCTCCGCCTCGATCCCGCTCTTGAGCACCGTGAACACGTCGTGGCGTGTGGCGCCGGCGGGCGGGGTGTAGGCCCCGTACCAGCTTCCCGAGACTCGGCCGGGCTTCTCCAGAGTGATCACCCACTGGTGAGTGCCCTGCTGCTGGGCGGTCTGGGTCTGGTTCTGGCTGGTCACAGCGAATCTCCTTGAATAAGCGGTTGTCAGGCGGCGAGGGAGGTTGCGTCCGCGCAGGTCACGCAGACGCCTAGCGAGTTGGGGATGATGTAGCCGCGGTCCAAGCCGCAGGAAGGGCAGAGGCGGCGGGCGGCGAGGGCCGCGTCGACGGCCGCCCACTTCGCCGGCGTCATCGGCCGGACCGGCTTGGCCAGGTCGATGCGGTAGAGGTAGGCGGCGCGGATGCCGCCGTGTGCGCGGCGCGAGCGCCACAGGATCTGTGCGGCGATCTCCTGTCCGCCCGGCCTCAGCCCTGCCGCGCGCAGCTGCGCGCGGGTGGCCAGACCGTCCGGGGCGAGGTGCCACGGGTAGGTGGGGACCCCGAACTTGGTGCCGTCGGGGTCCCAGAAGCGGGGCGCCGGCATCAGGCTGCGCTGGTCGCCGCGGTGCCGTTAACGGCGTGGTGCGCGGCTGCGCGCGGCTGGTGCGCGGCGAGCTGCGCGGCGCGCGCGGCACGGAAGTCCCGCAGCCAGTTCCGCGCGTTCCCGCCGTCCACACCGAACCGCTCGGCCAGGTCGGCCGCCGTCGGCTCGGCACGGCCTTCGGTGGCCGTCAGGGTGTGGAGGTAGTGCTGCCAGCCCTGCTCCTTGGCCGGCGACTTCCACACCGGCCCCTCCCCTGACACGGCCCCTTCCGGAGCCTGCGGGCGCAGGGCAGCCAGGTCGCCGCGCAGCCGGTCACGGATCAGTGTGGCTTCCTCAATGTCGCGGCTGACCTGCGCCAACTCGTCCTGCTGGCCGCTGGTCTCGTCGCGCGCCTGCTGCGCCTGGCGGGTGAGGGAGGACAGGACTTCCTGCTGCTCGGTGATGGCGCCGCGGACCTCTTCCAGGCCGGCCGCGGCCTCGGTCCGCAGCCGCTCGGCGTCGGCCTGCGCGGTCTTGAGGACCTCTGCCGCGCGCTGCCGCGCGTCCTGCTCGGCCTTCCGCGCGTCTTCCGCGCGCTGCCGCGCACCGCGCGCCTGCTCGGCCACCCCGGACTCGTCCTCAAGGGCCGCATCGCGCGCCTCTTGCACGCGGGCCAGCTCCTCCCGCGCGGCAGTCAGGGCCTCTTCCGCGCGCTGCCGCGCACCCTCCGCCTCCTGCCGCGCATCGTCGGCTTCCTCCCGCGCGGCCTCCGCGCGCTGCCGCGCGTCCTCGGCTTCCTCCGCCAGCGCGGAGGATTCGAGGCGCTGCGCTCCCGCCGTCACCGCCAGATCCTCGATCAGCGCCAGGACGGCCGTGGTGTCGGAGTAGTCCAGGCGCGCGACTTCCTCCGCGCGGGTCAGGGCGGCCAGCCGCCGCACCAGCGCCAGCGACTGCGCAGAATCGGTCGCCACGTCCGCACGGTCCAGGGCCTTTTGGGCCCGGCCCCGCAGCTTCTCCCGCCGACGCTCCACCCGCCGCGCCGCCCGAGGACGACCAGCAGGCGCACCGGCCTCCAGAGCCAGCCGCAGCCGGTAGACGCGCAGCGCCGCTCGCTGTGCCATCGCCGCGCGGGCGATGGCGGAGGAAGACGTGCGGGCGTCCAGGCCCAGCACAGCGAACAGGCCGGACCAGGCGTGCTGCCACAGCAACGCCACCAGCCGCGCGGGCCCCGGCCGCGCACCCTCCTCGTCCGCGTCCGGCTTCGGGCTGTGGAGCTTGCTGCGCAGCTGGAGTTCGATCAGCCACGCGGCCAGTGCCGGCACCGCGGCGAGCACCGGCCGGGCCCACCAGTTCGGGGCGTGGACGGCGTTCATCGCGCCGGAGAAGCCCACCAGGGTCCAGGCGGTGCGGTGCATCAGGTGCAGCTCCCGCGTCCAGCCGACCTGGGGGTCGGCGGTGCGGTAGAGCATCACCAGCAGCGTCATCTCCGCCGCGTCGAACACCGAGATGAACGCAACCGCGAGCAGCGTGGGCAGGTGCACGGTCTCGGTGGCAAAGCCCCACAGACCGTAGACGCTGACCGCGACACCGCCCAGCGCCACGATCGCCTGCGGGCCGATGCCCGACAGCCACGCGGACTTCCGCAGCCGTCCCACACCCCACATCGCCACCGCGACGGCGAGAAGCGCGCCAGCAAGCGGGACCGCCCAGGACAGCCAACCAGGCTGACCAGGCAGAAGGTTGGAGAGGTTCGGGATCATCCGGCATCACCGCCGTCCGCGACCGCCCACTTGCTCAGCGGCGAGATGCGCCAGACCGACTCCACAACCGGACGGTCGCTGGGGACCGTGCCCCAGGCGTCCGGGTCGATGCCGAAGGAGGCCGCGTGCCGCTTGGCCGCCGCCTCGTCGCGATGGAGGCTGTGGAGCTGCCCGTAGTGCAGCAGCACCACAGCCTCGGCCATGGCGTCCAGGTCGCCGCTCAGCGCGTCGATCCGCGCGGCCTGCTCAGTCACCGTCGCACGCGCGTCGGCGAGCTGGGCCTCCGTGCGCTCCAGGATCTCCCGGGCAATCTGCGCGTCGGCTCGGTTCGCCTCGGCCGCGCGCTCGGCGGCCTCCGCGTCGGTGGTCAGGATCCAGGCAGTGCGCAGGTGACCGGCGTAGGACGCATCCGCAGCAGCCTGCACCTCACGAGTGCGTTCGCGGTACCGGGCGACGTCCTCCTGGAGGGCAGCCAGCCGGGTCCGGGTGATGACGCGGATCATGCCGCCACCTCCGGCACGAACGCCGCAGCGGACCGGTTGGCGATCTCACGGCGCGCAGCCAGCACACGGCGCCGGGCCCGGCGCAGCCTGCGCTCATCCTCCTCGGACGGCGTCCGGTCCAGCGTGGCGATCTGCGCATCGAGCAGCTCGACCTCGGCGGAGATGAGCGGCATCTCCGCCTCGATCACCTCCAGCTCCGCGTCCGACGGGCCGCCGACGGGCGGGTTGGCCGTAACGAGCGCCTGAAGTGCAGCGATGGTCTTCATGGGTCGTGTACTCCTTCAACAGTGGGACGGCCCAAAGGCACCCCTCGGAGCGGCTACTCCGGGGGGTGCAGGCCGTTGCGGGTGGTGGATCAGGGACGGGACAGGACGCGCGCCGCCGTTCCGGCCAGGCAGTCGGCCGCATCGACGGCCGACTCCTGCCGGGCCGCCAGGACGACAGCGTTCGAGGCCCCGCGCATCTCGTACGTGGCGTGAACAGCGGCGTCCACCTCGGCACGGACCTGCGGCAGCAGCGCCATCAGGGCGACCTGCGGGGCGGTGACGGCGGACCGGGTGACGTGGCTGGCCTCACGGGCGGCAGCCACATCAGCCGGCGCCGCACCGGACAGCCGCAGGTCCTCGCGCACCCACATCGCGCGGCGGTGATCGGCCAGCGCGGTGCTCAGCTCGCACAGGGCCTTCAGGGCCCGGTCCCGCAGGGCCTCACGGCGCTGCGACCGAGCCGTGCAGTACTGCTGGACACCGACGACACCAGCACCCAGCACGGTGCCGATGACCGCGACAACGGCGGCAGCGATCTCCATCGAACTCCCCCTCTCGGGGCCGGGCTTCCGGCTCCCCTCAGCCCCGCCCGTACAGCGCGCAAGACGCGCGGGACGGGCGGAGGAGGCAACCGGCCGCCGCATCAAGTGCGGCGGAACCAGGTAGAAGCGGACCGGATCTCGTGCAGGCGCCGCCGGCCGGTCCATCAGGACGGCGCCCAGGTATGTCGTCGGGTCACACCGACCTCCCGCAGGAGCAGGGACACGGCTTCACCGATGTGCCGTTGCCACGGAGCATCGGTCCCGAGCCGGGAAAATCGGGCGCGTCATCGTCACTGCTCTGACGCCAGCAGGGCGGCTGCACGGGGTGGCACAGTTAGGGGTGTTCTCCAGAGCCGGTGCAGTGGCATGTGGTGCCGCCGACGACATCACCCGGTCGTCTCGGGGGCGATCTGTCTCATCTCGCCACGTGCGTTGGGGCCCCGCTGTACTGCTCCTACCGCCTGCCAAGCGCTAGAAGGAGAACGTCGTCCATCACGGCGGTTTGCCCCCGGACCCTCGCCCTAGGCACCTACCGCGACCGCCGCTCTCGCGTCAGCCCCGCACGATCACTGTTCAGTTCTCAAGCAACGACCGCTTCCTTTCGACCCGTGTCACGGGGCCGTCCGGGCGGCGCAGATCACGCAAACAGGCATGCTCAATGGTGCTGCACCGCCTGCGCAACTTGTAGGTACAAGCTGCTGGGAAAGATGCTGCCCTGTGATGCGAGTCTCGTCAAGCCACATGTACCAACAAGTTGAGCGAGTGCGTCATGATGGAGGCATGACTAAGCAGCCGAAGTACCGACAGGTGGCCGACGCCCTTCGGCGGGAGATCGTCAACGAGGTGTATCGCCCGGGTGAACGGCTGCCCTCTGAGAGCGAGCTGTCAGCGCGATTCGAAGCGTCCCGAAACACGATTCGGTCCGGACTGAGTCAGCTGGTCAGCGAGGGTCTGATCTCGTCCAGTCAAGGTCTCGGGTACGAGGTGCGGACGCATGAGGTCTTCGAGCTGAATGCATCCCGCTTCGAGAACCTGAGCTTCCCTCAGAACGGCGACGCGTACAGCACGGACGTGACCAATGCCGGTCGCCGGCCGCACCAATCGTTCCGGGTCGAGATCCTGACGACGCCGGCCGACATTGCCGAGCGGCTGAAGGTCGAGCCGGAATCCCGCGCAGTTCTGCGGTTCTGCCACCGCTTCGTGGACGACGTGCCGTGGTCGACGCAGGCTACGTACTACCCCTCCTGGCTCGCTGACAAAGCCCCGCGCCTGGCCGAGCCGGGGGACATCGCCGAGGGCACGACGCGGTACCTCGCCGGTCGAGGCGTTGAGCAGGTCGGCTACTTCGATGAGATCGCTACCCGGATGCCGACCCCCGATGAAGCGCGGCTACTGGAGATCGGTGCGGGCATTCCGATCCTCATCTGGACGCGTACGGGCTATTCGGCGGACCGCCCGATTCGCTGCACTGTCACCACGTTCCGCGGTGACCTCAACCGGATGAACTACGAGATCGGCGACCTCTCCGCCCGAAGCGAAAACGAGTCCCAGTGAAAATCACCCCAGCTCAGCCAGGCGACGTAGCCAAGCTGCTGGCCTTCCGCGAGGAAGCCGCAGCCTGGCTCACCCAGCTTGGAAGCGACCAGTGGCAGCGGCCATATCCGGCTGACCGCCTACTGGCCACGATCCGGCGCGGCACCGTCTTCATGGTGCTGGATGGGGATGCGACCGCCGCCACCATCACGCTCACGCCGGAAGCCGAGGACGGGCTCTGGACGGAGCAGGAACTTGGTGAGCCCTCCATGTTCGTCAACAAGCTCACCGTGGCCCGCACTCACTCGGGGCAAAACCTCGGCGGCCGACTACTCGACTGGGCGGGGGATCGGGCGTTCCGTGCCGGCGCCAACTGGCTGCGCCTCGACGCATGGACGTCCAACGACGCGCTACAGCGGTACTACCTTCAGCAGGGGTTCGAGCATGTGCGCACCGTGCGGGAGGGCGGGGCGGTCAACGGTGGCCCACGGGTCTCGGGGTGGCTGGCGCAGCGCCGAGCCGTACCCGCGGAGCACGGGTTCGATGACCTGGCACCGGCCCCGCCGAGCCTGCCAATTGGCCGCTGAACAGGGCTCTTGTGGGGCCCCTGTGGGGCATACGCACCCTCGACGAGTGAAAGCCCAGCTCAGGCACCCTCCCCTGAGTGGCCTGTAAATCTGCCGGCTCAGCCTTCCCAGGTTCGAATCCTGGCGCCGCCACAGGTTGTGAAGGGGCCCGTGACCAGCGTAAAAGCTGGTCACGGGCCCTTTCGTCATTTCCTGCCCCAGCAGTGCCGGGCGGCAACCCGCCTGCACAGGGACCAAACGCCGGCGAGGACCCGACGGCTTTCAGCCCCCCGGCGGCGCCGCTCCTGCCGCGCTCAGCAGTGAAACGGCCCCTGATCCGCGGAAACGTAGATCAGAGGCCGTTTCGTTGTGCCGTCTCTCCCCCCCGCGCACGGGCGGACGGAGCGGGCGGGCCCGCCCCTCAGCGCCCGGCCACCGCCCGCACCGCGTCCTCCACCGGTACCTCCCCGGCGATCAGCTCCAGCGTCCGGCCGGTGGTGCCCGGCTCGTCGAGCAGCGCCACCAGGACGGCCGCCACATCGTCCCGGGTCACCTCGCTGCGGCCGGTCGCATCGGCCAGCGCCACCAGGCCGGTGCCGGGGTCGTTGGTCAGCCGGCCCGGCCGCAGGATCGTCCAGTCCAGCCCGGCGCGGGCCCGTACGTCCGCGTCCGCGGCGCCCTTCGCCCGCAGGTACGCGGCGAAGACCGGGTCGGTGCCCTCGGGGGGCTCACGGTCCGCGCCCATGGACGAGACGACGAGGAAGCGCCGTACCCCGGCCGCCTCGGCCGCGTCCGCGAAGACCGCCGCCGCGCCGCGGTCCACCGTGTCCTTGCGTTCGATGCCGCTGCCCGGTCCCGCGCCCGCCGCGAAGACGGCCGCGTCGGCGCCCTCCATGTGCCGGGCGACATCCTCCACCGACGCCGACTCCAGGTCGCAGACCACCGGTTCGGCTCCCGCGGCCAGCACGTCACCGGCCTGTTCCGGCCGGCGGATGATGCCCGCGACCTCGTCCCCGCGCTTGGCGAGCAACCGCTCCAGCCGCAGCGCGATCTGACCATGTCCACCTGCGATGACAATGCGCATGATCCCGACCGTACGCCGAAGCGCCGCCGCGCCGTGCGGGACCGGCCGGGGGAGCGGCCGTTGTCCCCGCGCGCGGCTCAGCGCTGCGACTGCCGCGGCAGCTCCAGTGCCACCTCCGCCGCCGAGTCGCAGTACTCCCGCACCGCGCTGGTGCGGGCGACCACCCGCCCGCGGTGGATCACGATCCGGCTGTACGCGAGCGAGAGCACCCCGGCGATCCGCTCGCCCCGCACCGCCAGCAGCTCCGCGGGAAAGCCCGCCTCGACCCGTACCTCCGGCAGCCCCAGGGTCGCCCGCGCGGCCGAACTCACGCTCTCGTAGGCCGCCTCCGGCGTGGCCTCACCCAGAGAAGCCAGCAGATAAGCCGCCTCCAACGGGTCACCGCGCCCCACCGGATTCGCCACGTCCCGCAGCGCCCCGCTGCCCGCCGCCACCTGGACACCGGCCGCCCGCAGCAGCCGTACGGGCGCCGGCCGCGACACCCGCGAGCCGTACCGCTCCAGACCGGTGCAGTCGCCCTGCGGCAGACAGACGACGGCGACCCCGGCGGCCGCCAGCTGCTCGGCGACCCGCGCCGCCACGCTCCGCGGCATCCGCGCCATCCCGGCACACGGGCCGAGCGCGACGCCCGGCCGCAGCCCGCCCGACATCGCCGCGAACCGCGCCAGCCGCGCCGGATCGTCCCCGTCGGTGTGCAGATCCACCGGGCAGCCGTGCTCCCCGGCCAGCTCCAGGACCGTCTCGACGTACCCGGCCGGATCGGGGTCGAGGTCCGGGCAGCCGCCGATGACCGAGGCGCCCATCTTCACCGCGTCCCGCAGCATCGCCAGCCCGTCCGCCCCGGCCACCCCGGTCAGCACCCGCGGCACCGCGACCGCCGCCAGATCGGCCAGCCCGCGCAGCGACCGGCGCGCCTGGAGCACCGCCTCCAGTGAGCGCAGCCCCTGTACATCGCCGATCCTGACGTGGCTGCGGGAGGCGGTGGCGCCGTGCCCCAACTGGAGCAGCGCGGCCTCGGTCGTCCGGCGCTGCACGTCCTCGGGCGAACGGGAGGCGGGGCCGTCGGAGTCGGCGGTCAGGGCGGTGTCGCAGTGCGCGTGGGGTTCGGCGGGGGCGGGGAGCAGGAGGTAGCCGGCGAGGTCGACGCGGGCGCCCTGCGGGGCGAGGCTGCCGGCCGTCCCGACGGCCTCGATGCGTCCGCCGCCGAGCCGTACGTCCACCATCCGCCCGTCGGCGAGCCGGGCGCCGCACAACACCAGCGCACCGCTTTCCGACCTGGCGAACCGGCCGGGCCCGACGGGCTTTCCCGGCTGCGGCTGCGGCGAACTGCTGTCGGACATCGCGCTCCTCGAAGGCACCGGCGTGCAAGATCACGCAGCGTTCTTCCGAGCCTAGGCCGCAGCCGGGAGAGCGTTGCGCAGGCGCGAAATAGTCGTACCGGTGTGGTGCGCGGGGCCGCTGTGGCACGGCCCGGATACGGATTTCACGTTTGGCGGCGGGCCGTGTAATGTCTTCATCGCTCGCCCCAATAGCTCAGTCGGCAGAGCGTCTCCATGGTAAGGAGAAGGTCTACGGTTCGATTCCGTATTGGGGCTCTGATGTGTGAGGTTCCCGCCTTCGGGCGGGGCCCCCTCGCATCGCAGCGGTGTAGCTCAGTCGGTAGAGCAAGCGGCTCATAATCGCTGTGTCACCGGTTCAAGTCCGGTCACCGCTACTGACAGTAGCCGATTGTGGGGTCGGTCCTCCGATCGGCTACTCTTTTATGCGTTAATCCGACCACCCGTCCGTCCAAGGAGCACTCACGTGGCTGCCACCGACGTCCGCCCGAAGATCACGCTGGCCTGCGTGGAGTGCAAGGAGCGGAACTACATCACCAAGAAGAACCGGCGTAACGACCCGGACCGTCTTGAGATGAAGAAGCACTGCCCCCGTTGCAACTCGCACACCGCGCACCGCGAGACGCGATAACACAGGCTCGTCCGTGAGGCCGTCCCCATTCGTGGGGGCGGCCTCACGGCGTTGTCACCATCAGTACAGGGAGGTTGCGAGCCCATGGCGCTCGACCAGTCTTTTGTCGGACGCACGTACCCGCCCACCGACCCGTACGAGGTCGGCCGGGAAAAGATCCGCGAATTCGCCGAGGCGATCGGCGACTCCAACCCCGCTTACACCGACGCCGAAGCGGCCAAGGCACTCGGGTACTCCGATGTGATCGCACCGCCGACTTTTGTGTTCGCCATCACTTTCAAGGCCGCGGGCCAGGTCATCGAGGACCCGCAACTGGGCCTGGACTACAGCCGGGTGGTGCACGGCGACCAGAAATTCGCCTACACCCGTCCGGTGCGCAGCGGGGACCGGCTTTCCGTCACCTCCACCATCGAGGCCATCAAGACCATGGCGGGCAACGACATCATCGATATCCGCGGCGAGGTGCACGACGAAGCGGGCGAACACGTCGTGACCGCGTTCACCAAGCTGGTGGCCCGTGCCGCGAAGGAGGCCTGAGATGACCGCGAAGATTTCCTATGACGAGGTCGAGGTCGGCACGGAACTCCCGGCGCAGACCTTCCCGGTGAGCCGCGCCACGCTCGTCCGGTACGCGGGCGCCTCCGGTGACTTCAACCCGATCCACTGGAACGAGAAGTTCGCCAAGGAGGTCGGGCTGCCGGACGTCATCGCGCACGGCATGTTCACCATGGCCGAGGCGATCCGGGTGGTCACCGACTGGGCCGGGGACCCGGGCGCGGTCGCCGAATACGGGGTGCGCTTCACCAAGCCCGTCATCGTCCCCAACGACGAGACCGGCGCACTGATCGAGGTCAGCGCCAAGGTGGCCGCCAAGCTGGACGACGACGACCGTACGGTCCGCGTCGACCTCACCGCGATGAGCGCCGGCCAGAAGGTGCTGGGCATGTCCCGCGCCGTGGTCCGCCTCGCCTGAGCCGGGGCCGCCGGGGGCGTCCGGCCGAGCGCTGTCGGACCGCCCCCGTACCCTTGGGCGCGTGCAGGAACTCCACGACGCCCCCCTCGCCCCGCTGACCACCTTCCGCCTCGGCGGCCCGGCCACCCGCCTCGTCACGGCCACCACCGACGACGAGGTGATCGCGGCCGTCCGTGCGGCCGACGACACCGGCACCCCGCTGCTGATCATCGGCGGCGGCAGCAACCTCGTCATCGGCGACAAGGGCTTCGACGGCACGGCTCTGCGCATCGCCACCCGTGGCTTCGCGCTCGACGGCACGACCCTCACGCTCGCCGCGGGGGAGAACTGGTCCGACGCGGTCGCCCGCACGGTCGAGGCCGGACTGGCCGGTGTGGAGTGCCTGGCCGGTATCCCCGGCTCCGCGGGCGCCACCCCGATCCAGAACGTGGGCGCGTACGGCCAGGAGGTCTCCGCCACGATCACCGAGGTCGTCGCCTACGACCGCCGCCTCGGCGAGACCGTCACGATCCCCAGCGCGGAGTGCGGCTTCTCCTACCGCCACAGCCGCTTCAAGCAGCACCCCGACCGGTTCGTGGTGCTGCGGGTGCGCTTCGCCCTGGAGGACGCCGGGGGCCTCTCCGCGCCCCTGAAGTACCCCGAGACCGCCCGCGCCCTCGGCGTGGAGGCCGGCGACCGGGTCCCGGCCGCCGTCGCCCGGGAGACCGTGCTGGCCCTGCGCGCCGGCAAGGGCATGGTGCTGGACCCCGAGGACCACGACACCTGGTCGGCGGGCTCGTTCTTCACCAACCCGATCCTCACCGAGGCCGAACACGCCGTCTTCCTCGGCCGCGTCCGGGACCGCCTCGGCCCCGACGTCGCCCCGCCGGCCTTCCCGGCCGGCGACGGCCTGGTGAAGACCTCCGCGGCCTGGCTCATCGACCGGGCCGGCTTCACCAAGGGCTACGGCAGCGGCCCCGCCCGCATCTCCACCAAGCACACCCTCGCGCTCACCAACCGCGGCACGGCCACCACCGAGGACCTGCTCGCGCTGGCCCGCGAGGTCCGCGACGGCGTGCACGCGGCCTTCGGCGTCACGCTCGTCAACGAACCGGTCACGGTCGGCGTCAGCCTCTAGCCGATCTCCAGCAGCCTCTGACGGGCCCTGGGCGGCCCCTGGCGCCGCTACGCGGCCAGCCAGGCGTCGATCTCCGCCAGCAGCCGCTGCTGCTCGTCCTGCGGCGCGCAGGAGCCGCGGACCGACTGCCGGGCCAGCTCGGCCAGTTCGGCGTCGGTGAAGCCGTGTGCGGTGCGGGCGATCTCGTACTGCGCGGCCAGCCGCGCGCCGAACAGCAGCGGATCGTCCGCCCCCAGCGCCATCGGCACGCCCGCGTCGAAGAGCGCCCGCAGCGGCACGTCCTCCGGCTTCTCGTAGACCCCCAGCGCCACATTCGACGCGGGGCACACCTCGCAGGTCACCCCGCGCGAGGCCAGCCGGCTCAACAGCACGGGATCCTCCGCGGCCCGTACGCCGTGCCCGACGCGGCCGGCGTGCAGATCGTCCAGACAGTCCCGGACGCTCGCCGGCCCCGACAGCTCACCGCCGTGCGGCGCCGCCAGCAGGCCGCCCTCCCGGGCGATGGCGAAGGCGCGGTCGAAGTCCCGGGCGAAACCCCGGCGTTCGTCGTTGGACAGCCCGAAGCCGATCACGCCGCGGTCGGCGTAGCGCACCGCGAGACGCGCCAGCGTACGGGCGTCCAGGGGGTGCTTCATCCGGTTCGCGGCCACCAGGACACGGATACCGAGCCCGGTGTCCCGGGAGGCGCTGTACACCGCGTCCAGGATGATCTCCAGGGCCGGGATCAGCCCGCCCAGCCGCGGGGCGTACGAGGTCGGGTCGACCTGGATCTCCAGCCAGCGCGACCCGTCCCGGACATCCTCCTCGGCGGCCTCGCGCACCAGCCGCTGGATGTCCTCGGGCGTCCGCAGACACGACCGCGCGATGTCGTACAGCCGCTGGAAACGGAACCAGCCGCGCTCGTCCGTGGCTCTGAGCTGGGGAGGTTCACCGCTCCGCAGCGCCTCCGGCAGATGGACGCCGTACTTGTCGGCGAGGTCCAGCAGGGTCTCGGACCGCATCGAACCGGTGAAGTGCAGGTGCAGATGGGCCTTCGGCAATCGGCGCAGGTCTCGGATGGCGGCTTCGCCGCGGGCACGAACGCTCTCCATCCGAAGATCTTGCCGTATAGGAGCGGCCGCCGGTAGGGCCTTTCCCGAAGGGGTGTCCGGCGGAACGGGCGAGCGGGCGGCCGGACCCTCGTCCGGCCGCCCGCTCCTGTCCACTTACGAAAATCCGTAGGTGACGCTACTTGGCCTCCGCCAGCAGCTTCTGGATCCGCGACACGCCCTCGACCAGGTCCTCGTCGCCCAGCGCATACGAAAGCCGCAGGTAGCCGGGGGTGCCGAAGGCCTCACCCGGGACGACGGCGACCTCCGCCTCCTCCAGGATCAGCTCGGCCAGCTCGACGCTGGTCTGCGGGCGCTTCCCGCGGATCTCCTTGCCCAGGAGCTCCTTGACCGACGGGTAGGCGTAGAACGCGCCCTCCGGCTCCGGGCACAGCACCCCGTCGATCTCGTTGAGCATCCGCACGATGGTCTTGCGGCGCCGGTCGAAGGCGACCTTCATCTCCTCGACGGCCGTCAGATCCCCGGAGACCGCCGCGATGGCCGCGGCCTGCGCGACGTTGGAGACGTTGGACGTGGCGTGCGACTGGAGGTTCGTGGCGGCCTTGATGACGTCCTTGGGGCCGATCGCCCAGCCCACCCGCCAGCCGGTCATCGCGTAGGTCTTCGCCACCCCGTTGACGATGATGCACTTCTCGCGCAGCTCGGGCACGACCACCGGCAGCGACGAGAACGCGGCGTCGCCGTAGACCAGGTGCTCGTAGATCTCGTCGGTCAGCACCCACAGGCCGTGCTCGGCGGCCCAGCGGCCGACCGCCTCGACCTGCTCGCGGCTGTAGACCGCGCCGGTCGGGTTCGACGGCGAGACGAACAGCAGCACCTTGGTGCGGTCCGTGCGGGCCGCCTCCAGCTGCTCCACGGTCACCCGGTAGCCGGTGGTCTCGTCCGCGACGACATCGACCGGCACCCCGCCGGCCAGACGGATCGACTCGGGGTACGTGGTCCAGTACGGCGCCGGGACGATGACCTCGTCGCCCGGGTCGAGGATCGCCGCGAACGCCTCGTAGATCGCCTGCTTGCCGCCGTTCGTCACCAGGACGTTCGCGGGCTCGATCTCGTAGCCGGAGTCGCGCAGCGTCTTCGCGGCGATCGCGGTCTTCAGCTCGGGGAGGCCGCCGGCCGGGGTGTAGCGGTGGTACTTCGGGTTGCGGCAGGCCTCGATCGCCGCCTCGACGATGTAGTCGGGCGTCGGGAAGTCGGGCTCACCGGCGCCGAAGCCGATCACCGGGCGTCCGGCGGCCTTGAGGGCCTTCGCCTTGGCGTCGACGGCGAGGGTCGCGGACTCGGAAATCGCACCGACCCGGGCCGAGACGCGGCGGTCGGCAGGGGACGAAGCGGGAGGAGTGGCAGCGCTCATACCTGCATCGTCCCAGACCCCCGACAAGCCCGGCGCACGCATCGGCGGGCACCACCCGGGACGTTTCTGTTCGACGCCCGGCCCTGAAGCACGTACACTCGCTGATCGTTGGCTCCCGACAGGTCGCCGCGGTGCACGCACGTAGTGCAGTCAGCCGCATGCGGTAGGTTGGGGGAACCACAAAGGGTCGTAGCTCAATTGGTAGAGCACTGGTCTCCAAAACCAGCGGTTGGGGGTTCAAGTCCCTCCGGCCCTGCTACACGCACTTCGTCACCACAGTGCGTGCACGCGTACGTATGAAATGCACCGCCGTGCGGCTCAACCGGGCGCGGCACGGCCACGACCCGGATTCAGGTGAGGACGAGTGACGGACGCCCTGGGCTCCATCGACATGCCTGAGCGCGGTCGTTCCGAGGACGAAACCGCGGACTCCCAGAAGAAGCCCCGTCGCGGCGGCAAGCGCGGCAAGAAGGGCCCCTTCGCGCGTCTCGCGCTCTTCTACCGCCAGGTCGTGGCGGAACTCCGCAAGGTCGTCTGGCCCTCGCGCAGCCAGCTGTCGACGTACACCAGCGTGGTGATCGTCTTCGTTGTCATCATCATCGGTCTCGTAACCGTGATTGACTTGGGAATCAACCGAGTCGTCGGGTACGTCTTCGGCTGATCCCGCGGAGGGCGCCTCAGCGGGCGCCCATTTCGCATGTTCAACCCCTTGAAGCCAGGAAGAAGCAGCCACCGTGTCTGACCCGAACCTGAACGACGCCGCCGACTCCGCCGAGACGGCAGCGGCCGACGTGGACGCGGCTGCCTCGGCCGAGGTCCAGGGCGACGACACCGAACTCGAGATCGTCCAGGCCGCCGACGAGACCGACGAGCTGGACGCCGAGGAAGCCGCCGCCGGTGAGCCCGCCGAGGTCGCCGCGGTGCACGTCGAGGACGAGGACGAGGCCGTCGCTGAAGCCGCAGAGAAAGAGGAGCCGGTCGACCCGGTGGCCGCCCTCCGCGACGAACTCCGCGGCCTCCCCGGTGAGTGGTACGTCATCCACACCTACGCGGGTTACGAGAACCGCGTGAAGACCAACCTCGAGCAGCGTGCCGTTTCGCTGAACGTCGAGGACTACATCTTCCAGGCCGAGGTGCCGCAGGAAGAGGTCGCCCAGATCAAGAACGGCGAGCGCAAGACCATTCGCCAGAACAAGCTCCCGGGCTACGTTCTCGTGCGCATGGACCTGACGAACGAGTCCTGGGGCGTCGTCCGCAACACCCCGGGCGTCACGGGCTTCGTCGGCAACGCCTACGACCCCTACCCGCTGACGCTGGACGAGATCGTCAAGATGCTCGCCCCGGAGGCCGAGGAGAAGGCCGCCAAGGAGGCCGCCGCGGCCGAGGGCAAGCCGGCGCCGTCCCGCAAGGTCGAGGTCCAGGTGCTGGACTTCGAGGTGGGCGACTCCGTCACCGTCACCGACGGCCCGTTCGCGACGCTCCAGGCCACGATCAACGAGATCAACGCCGACTCGAAGAAGGTCAAGGGCCTCGTCGAGATCTTCGGCCGCGAGACCCCGGTCGAGCTGAGCTTCGACCAGATCCAGAAGAACTAGGTTCTTCCGGACCACCAGCCAAATCGACCAGGTCAGACGGGCTCATAGCCGGTCTGACCTGCTCGGTTTTTGGCCGCACGACTATACCCGTTATCGTTGTGCGGTATGCCTCCATCCGGATGACCGGATGGATCGGCGAAACACCTCTCACTAGGACCCGGAGAGAGCATGCCTCCCAAGAAGAAGAAGGTCACGGGGCTTATCAAGCTCCAGATCCAGGCCGGTGCCGCAAACCCGGCTCCGCCGGTCGGCCCCGCGCTGGGTCAGCACGGCGTCAACATCATGGAGTTCTGCAAGGCCTACAACGCCGCGACCGAGTCGCAGCGTGGCATGGTCGTGCCGGTGGAGATCACGGTCTACGAGGACCGTTCCTTCACCTTCATCACCAAGACCCCGCCGGCCGCGAAGCTCATCCTGAAGGCCGCGGGCGTGGAGAAGGGCTCCGGCGAGCCGCACAAGACCAAGGTCGCCAAGATCACCGAGGCGCAGGTCCGCGAGATCGCCACCACCAAGATGCCCGACCTGAACGCCAACGACCTGGACGCCGCGTCGAAGATCATCGCCGGCACCGCCCGTTCCATGGGCATCACGGTCGAGGGCTGATCCCAGCCCTTCAGGCACCACCCGTGGCAGGACCAGGCGCTGGTCCGCACCACGACTCCACCCCACTGCATCAGGAGCAGAAGTGAAGCGCAGCAAGACTCTTCGCACCGCGGACGCGAAGATCGACCGGGAGCGTCTGTACGCCCCCCTCGAGGCCGTCCGTCTCGCCAAGGACACCGCGTCCGTCAAGTTCGACGCGACCGTCGAGGTCGCCATGCGTCTGGGTGTCGACCCGCGCAAGGCGGACCAGATGGTCCGTGGCACCGTGAACCTCCCGCACGGCACCGGTAAGACCGCCCGGGTCCTGGTCTTCGCGACCGGTGACCGTGCTGCGGCCGCGGAAGCCGCCGGCGCCGACATCGTCGGCTCGGACGAACTGATCGACGAGGTCTCCAAGGGCCGTCTGGACTTCGACGCCGTCGTCGCCACCCCGGACCTCATGGGCAAGGTCGGCCGCCTCGGCCGCGTGCTCGGTCCGCGTGGTCTGATGCCGAACCCGAAGACCGGCACCGTCACCCCGGATGTCGCCAAGGCTGTCACCGACATCAAGGGCGGCAAGATCGAGTTCCGCGTGGACAAGCACGCGAACCTCCACTTCATCATCGGCAAGGTCTCCTTCGACGAGGCCAAGCTGGTGGAGAACTACGCCGCGGCGCTCGAGGAGATCAACCGCCTCAAGCCGTCCGCCGCCAAGGGCCGCTACATCAAGAAGGCCACCATCACCACCACGATGGGCCCTGGCATCCCGGTGGACTCCAACCGCACCCGCAACCTCCTCGTCGAGGACGAGGCCGTCTGATCTTCCCGATCGGCGCCTCGTAGCGTGTGACCACTGTCGTCAGGCCCCGCTCTCCCGCAAGGAGGGCGGGGCCTGACGCATGCTGTGCCGCCCTCAGCGGCCACGTAGGCCCCTGAAGAAAGGGGCGGGGCGGAGGGCGCGCTCCAGCAGCCGGGAGCGCGGCCGGTGCCCCCTCTCGGTCGATTTGCCTGACGCAGGGCTCTCCCGTACCGTATGCGGAAGCCAAAGACCGCTGGTTGTCTCTGTGCGCCCGATCCCGGGTGTGCAGTGGCCGAAGGATCCGCTAGCTGCGGACGGCCTGCGCAGGTGTGTGTGGATGAACTCCCGGGCAGATTTCTGTCTTGGTCGAGTACGCCCCGTGCGCCTGCGCCGGGGCGTTTGTTTTGCCCAGCCCCTTCTGCGCGGTCCTCATCACCCGGAAGGAGGCCGAGGCTCATGGCGACGTCTGACAAGATCGCAGCCGTTGAGGAGATCACTTCTAAGCTCCGTGACTCCAACGCAGCTGTTGTGACTTCTTACACCGGACTGACTGTGGCGCAGCTCAAGGAGCTGCGTCGTTCTCTCGGCGAGAACGCTCAGTACCGTGTGGTGAAGAACACGCTGACCAAGATCGCGGCCCAGGAGGCCGGGATTCAGCTGGACGAGCACCTCAAGGGCTCGACCGCTGTTGCTTTCGTGACCGGTGACCCGGTCACGGCGGCGAAGGGTCTGCGTGACTTCGCCAAGGAAAACCCCTCTCTCGTCATCAAGGGCGGTGTCCTTGAAGGCAAGGCGCTGTCCGCCGACGAGATCAAGAAGCTTGCGGACCTCGAGTCCCGTGAGGTTCTGCTCGCCAAGCTGGCGGGTGGCATGAAGGCGTCCATGGCCAAGGCCGCGGCGACCTTCCAGGCCCCCCTCACGAAGTTCGCCCGCACCGCGGACGCGCTTCGCAGCAAGGTCGAGCAGGGCGGTGCCGGTACGCCGGCTCCCGCCGAGGCTGCCGAGTAATCACTCGGACGCCCAGCGGGCCCGTAGTACGCCCGCCAGACATGTACATCCGGCACCAGCCGAATTAGTGGAAGGACCGCCACCATGGCGAAGCTCAGCCAGGAAGACCTGCTCGCGCAGTTCGAGGAGATGACCCTCATCGAGCTCTCCGAGTTCGTGAAGCTCTTCGAGGAGAAGTTCGACGTCGAGGCCGCCGCCCCGGTCGCCGTTGCCGCCGCCGGCGCCCCGGGTGCCCCGGCCGCCGCCGAGGCCGAGGAGCAGGACGAGTTCGACGTCATCCTCACCGGTGCGGGCGACAAGAAGATCCAGGTCATCAAGGTCGTGCGTGAGCTGACCTCCCTGGGCCTGAAGGAGGCCAAGGACCTCGTCGACGGCACCCCGAAGCCGGTCCTCGAGAAGGTCGCCAAGGACGCCGCCGAGAAGGCCGCCGAGTCCCTCAAGGGCGCAGGCGCCTCCGTCGAGGTCAAGTGACCCCACTGAGTCTCTGACTCACGTCCACAGCGCCTCTGGCGCGCCGGACACCAGCGAAGGGCGATCACCCATGCGGGTGGTCGCCCTTCGGCGTGCTCGCCACGGCTGCGTTGTCTCGCGCCTGCGTGCGAGTATGGTGATCATCGTTGCCCGGACGTGCCCCCATGTGACGATCTCGCAGAGGTGGGGGGCCTTGACGAACCGGACGCGGCGCGCAATTCTCGGGACGCGACGCAGAAGCGATCCAGGGTTCGAGGCATGGATCGCGGACGAAGAGGGAAGCATCGGTGTGCGCCACTGGCGCAGGGCTTTCGGCAGGCGCAGGGCATTGAGACGAACAAATGAGGGCTTCCTCCGGTGCGGAGGGCATGACCTCCCGGAGGGAGAAGATCGGTATCACGGTGCTGAACCGGTCTCCGGAACCTCGCTCTGGACATCAGTGTGCCAAGTGGCTACACTGACCCTTTGCGCTGCCTGTTAGCTGCTCCCTGCCCGTCACCAGGGGCATACCCGAGCCCGAGCAAACCTGAATGAACCGCCCTGATCTGGGCTTTTCCTCAGTCTGCTCGATTCGGGACCGGTACGCGCGTAGTGAGTCCGAGCCCTCGGAAGGACCCCCTCTTGGCCGCCTCGCGCAACGCCTCGACTGCCAATACGAACAACGGCGACAGCACCGCCCCGCTGCGCATCTCTTTTGCGAAGATCAAGGAGCCCCTCGGGGTTCCGAACCTCCTTGCGCTGCAGACCGAAAGCTTCGACTGGCTGCTCGGCAATGCCGCATGGAAGGGTCGCGTCGAGGCTGCGCTGGAGAGTGGGCAGGAAGTCCCCACCAAGTCCGGTCTTGAGGAGATCTTCGAAGAGATCTCCCCGATCGAGGACTTCTCCGGGTCGATGTCGCTGACGTTCCGCGACCACCGCTTCGAGCCCCCGAAGAACTCCATCGACGAGTGCAAGGAGCGCGACTTCACGTACGCGGCTCCGCTCTTCGTCACCGCCGAGTTCACCAACAACGAGACCGGCGAGATCAAGTCCCAGACGGTCTTCATGGGCGACTTCCCGCTCATGACGAACAAGGGCACTTTCTGCATCAACGGCACCGAGCGTGTCGTCGTCTCGCAGCTGGTGCGCTCGCCGGGCGTGTACTTCGACAGCTCCATCGACAAGACGTCCGACAAGGACATCTTCTCCGCCAAGATCATCCCGTCCCGGGGTGCCTGGCTGGAGATGGAGATCGACAAGCGTGACATGGTCGGTGTGCGCATCGACCGTAAGCGCAAGCAGTCCGTGACCGTTCTGCTCAAGGCGCTCGGGTGGACCACCGAGCAGATCCTCGAGGAGTTCGGCGAGTACGAGTCCATGCGCGCCACCCTGGAGAAGGACCACACCCAGGGCCAGGACGACGCGCTGCTCGACATCTACCGCAAGCTGCGTCCGGGCGAGCCGCCGACCCGCGAGGCCGCGCAGACGCTGCTCGAGAACCTGTACTTCAACCCCAAGCGCTACGACCTCGCGAAGGTCGGCCGCTACAAGGTCAACAAGAAGCTCGGCGGCGACGAGCCGCTCGACGCCGGTGTGCTGACCACCGATGACGTCATCGCGACGATCAAGTACCTGGTCAAGCTGCACGCGGGCGAGACCGAGACGATGGGCGAGTCGGGCCGTTCGATCGTCGTCGAGACCGACGACATCGACCACTTCGGCAACCGCCGTCTGCGCAACGTCGGCGAGCTCATCCAGAACCAGGTCCGCACGGGTCTGGCTCGTATGGAGCGCGTCGTGCGTGAGCGCATGACGACCCAGGACGTCGAGGCGATCACGCCGCAGACCCTGATCAACATCCGGCCGGTCGTCGCCTCCATCAAGGAGTTCTTCGGCACCAGCCAGCTGTCCCAGTTCATGGACCAGACCAACCCGCTGTCGGGTCTGACCCACAAGCGCCGTCTGTCGGCGCTGGGCCCGGGTGGTCTCTCCCGTGAGCGGGCCGGCCTGGACGTCCGTGACGTGCACCCCTCGCACTACGGCCGTATGTGCCCGATTGAGACCCCTGAAGGTCCCAACATCGGTCTGATCGGCTCGCTGGCCTCCTACGGCCGGGTCAACGTCTTCGGCTTCATCGAGACGCCGTACCGCAAGGTCGTCGACGGCCAGGTCACGGAGGAGGTGGACTACCTCACCGCTGATGAGGAGGACCGCTTCCTGATCGCCCAGGCCAACGCGAAGCTCTCCGAGGACATGCGGTTCTCCGAGCAGCGTGTCCTGGTCCGCCGTCGTGGCGGCGAGGTCGACCTCGTCCCCGCCGACGAGGTGGACTTCATGGACGTCTCGCCGCGCCAGATGGTGTCGGCCGCGACCGCCATGATTCCGTTCCTCGAGCACGACGACGCCAACCGCGCGCTCATGGGATCGAACATGATGCGCCAGGCCGTGCCGCTGATCAAGGCGGAGTCGCCGCTGGTCGGCACCGGCATGGAGTACCGCTGCGCGGTCGACGCCGGTGACGTCATCAAGGCCGAGAAGGACGGTGTGGTCCAGGAGGTCTCCGCGGACTACATCACCGTCGCCAACGACGACGGCACGTACACCACGTACCGCGTCGCCAAGTTCACCCGCTCCAACCAGGGCACCTCCTTCAACCAGAAGGTCGTCGTGGACGAGGGCGCGCGGGTCATCGAGGGCCAGGTCCTCGCCGACGGTCCGTCCACGGACGAAGGCGAGATGGCGCTCGGCAAGAACCTGCTCGTGGCGTTCATGCCGTGGGAGGGTCACAACTACGAGGACGCGATCATCCTGTCGCAGCGCCTCGTGCAGGACGACGTCCTCTCCTCGATCCACATCGAGGAGCACGAGGTCGACGCCCGTGACACCAAGCTGGGCCCCGAGGAGATCACCCGGGACATCCCGAACGTCTCCGAAGAGGTCCTCTCCGACCTCGACGAGCGCGGCATCATCCGTATCGGTGCCGAGGTCGTCGCCGGCGACATCCTCGTCGGCAAGGTCACGCCCAAGGGTGAGACCGAGCTGACCCCCGAGGAGCGTCTGCTCCGCGCGATCTTCGGTGAGAAGGCGCGCGAGGTGCGCGACACCTCGCTGAAGGTGCCGCACGGTGAGATCGGCAAGGTCATCGGCGTCCGCGTCTTCGACCGCGAAGAGGGCGACGAGCTGCCCCCGGGCGTGAACCAGCTGGTGCGCGTCTACGTGGCGCAGAAGCGCAAGATCACCGATGGTGACAAGCTCGCCGGCCGTCACGGCAACAAGGGCGTCATCTCGAAGATCCTGCCGGTCGAGGACATGCCGTTCCTCGAGGACGGCACCCCGGTCGACATCATCCTCAACCCGCTGGGTGTCCCGTCCCGAATGAACCCGGGACAGGTCCTGGAGATCCACCTCGGCTGGCTCGCCAGCCAGGGCTGGAAGGTCGAGGGTGTCGAGGAGGAGTGGAAGAAGCGTCTCCACTCGATCTCCGCCGACGAGGTCGCCCCCGGCTCCAACGTCGCCACCCCGGTGTTCGACGGTGCGCGCGAGGACGAGATCTCCGGTCTCTTCGAGTCGACGATCCCCAACCGTGACGGTGAGCGGATGGTCAAGGGCTCCGGTAAGGCCCGGCTGTTCGACGGCCGCTCCGGTGAGCCGTTCCCGGACCCGATCTCGATCGGGTACATGTACATCCTCAAGCTGCACCACCTGGTCGACGACAAGCTCCACGCGCGTTCGACCGGTCCGTACTCGATGATCACCCAGCAGCCGCTGGGTGGTAAGGCTCAGTTCGGTGGCCAGCGGTTCGGTGAGATGGAGGTGTGGGCGCTGGAGGCATACGGCGCCGCATACGCCCTCCAGGAGCTGCTGACGATCAAGTCCGACGACGTGACCGGCCGCGTGAAGGTCTACGAGGCCATCGTCAAGGGCGAGAACATCCCCGAGCCCGGCATTCCCGAGTCCTTCAAGGTGCTCATCAAGGAAATGCAGTCCCTGTGCCTCAACGTGGAGGTGCTGTCCTCGGACGGCATGTCCATCGAGATGCGCGACACCGACGAGGACGTCTTCCGCGCTGCGG
Source organism: Streptomyces platensis (assembly GCF_008704855.1). Classification (NCBI taxonomy): domain Bacteria; kingdom Bacillati; phylum Actinomycetota; class Actinomycetes; order Kitasatosporales; family Streptomycetaceae; genus Streptomyces; species Streptomyces platensis. Next base: position 3,978,096 of record NZ_CP023691.1, on the reverse strand, counting down.
AGGAGCTCGGCATCGACCTGTCCCGGCGCGAGCCGAGCAGCGTCGAAGAGGTCTGACGGGAGTTCGGCCGGGGAGCCAGTGATGGTTCCCCGGCCGGCCCCAGGACCCCCGTTTCAGACCCCAAGACTTACAACCCTGAGAGGGATTGACGCATAGTGCTCGACGTCAACTTCTTCGATGAGCTCCGGATCGGTCTGGCTACCGCTGACGACATCCGTCAGTGGAGCCACGGCGAGGTCAAGAAGCCCGAGACCATCAACTACCGCACGCTCAAGCCCGAAAAGGACGGACTCTTCTGCGAGAAGATCTTCGGTCCGACCCGGGACTGGGAGTGCTACTGCGGTAAGTACAAGCGCGTCCGCTTCAAGGGCATCATCTGCGAGCGCTGCGGCGTCGAGGTCACTCGCGCCAAGGTGCGACGTGAGCGGATGGGCCACATCGAGCTTGCCGCTCCCGTGACCCACATCTGGTACTTCAAGGGCGTGCCGAGCCGGCTGGGCTACCTGCTGGACCTCGCGCCCAAGGACCTCGAGAAGGTCATTTACTTCGCCGCCTACATGATCACGTGGGTGGACGAGGAGCGCCGTACGCGCGACCTGCCCTCGCTGGAGGCGCATGTCTCCGTCGAGCGTCAGCAGATCGAGCAGCGCCGCGACTCCGACCTGGAGGCCCGCGCCAAGAAGCTCGAGACCGACCTGGCCGAGCTGGAGGCCGAGGGCGCCAAGGCCGATGTGCGCCGCAAGGTGCGCGAGGGTGCCGAGCGTGAGATGAAGCAGCTGCGTGACCGTGCGCAGCGCGAGATCGACCGTCTCGACGAGGTCTGGAACCGCTTCAAGAACCTCAAGGTCCAGGACCTCGAGGGCGACGAGCTGCTCTACCGCGAGCTGCGGGACCGCTTCGGCACGTACTTCGACGGCTCCATGGGTGCCGCTGCTCTGCAGAAGCGCCTGGAGACCTTCGACCTCGACGAGGAGGCCGAGCGCCTCCGCGAGATCATCCGCACCGGCAAGGGCCAGAAGAAGACCCGTGCGCTCAAGCGCCTCAAGGTCGTCTCCGCCTTCCTGCAGACCCGCAACAGCCCCAAGGGCATGGTGCTGGACTGCATCCCGGTGATCCCGCCGGACCTGCGTCCGATGGTGCAGCTGGACGGTGGCCGCTTCGCGACCTCCGACCTGAACGACCTGTACCGCCGTGTGATCAACCGCAACAACCGTCTGAAGCGGCTTCTCGACCTCGGTGCGCCCGAGATCATCGTGAACAACGAGAAGCGGATGCTCCAGGAGGCCGTCGACGCGCTGTTCGACAACGGCCGCCGTGGTCGCCCGGTCACCGGTCCCGGTAACCGTCCGCTGAAGTCCCTCAGCGACATGCTGAAGGGTAAGCAGGGCCGCTTCCGTCAGAACCTGCTCGGTAAGCGAGTCGACTACTCGGCGCGTTCCGTCATCGTCGTCGGCCCGCAGCTCAAGCTGCACCAGTGCGGTCTGCCCAAGGCCATGGCGCTGGAGCTCTTCAAGCCGTTCGTGATGAAGCGCCTGGTGGACCTCAACCACGCGCAGAACATCAAGAGCGCGAAGCGCATGGTCGAGCGCGGCCGCACGGTCGTCTACGACGTGCTCGAAGAGGTCATCGCCGAGCACCCGGTGCTGCTGAACCGTGCGCCCACGCTGCACCGTCTGGGCATCCAGGCCTTCGAGCCGCAGCTGGTCGAGGGCAAGGCCATTCAGATTCACCCGCTCGTCTGCACCGCGTTCAACGCGGACTTCGACGGTGACCAGATGGCCGTCCACCTCCCGCTGTCCGCGGAGGCCCAGGCCGAGGCCCGCATCCTGATGCTGTCCTCGAACAACATCCTCAAGCCCGCCGACGGCCGTCCGGTCACCATGCCGACCCAGGACATGGTGCTCGGTCTCTTCTTCCTCACCACGGATGAAGAGGAGCGCAAGGTCATCGGTGAGGGCCGCGCGTTCGGCTCGGCCGCCGAGGCGATCATGGCGTTCGACGCCAAGGAGCTCTCGCTCCAGGCGAAGGTCGACATCCGCTTCCCGATCGGCACCGTCCCGCCCCGCGGCTGGACCCCGCCGGTTCCGGAGGAGGGCGAGCCCGAGTGGCAGCAGGGTGACAGCTTCCGGCTGCGGACGACCCTGGGCCGTGCGCTCTTCAACGAGCTGCTGCCCGAGGACTACCCGTTCGTCGACTACTCGGTGGGCAAGAAGCAGCTCTCCGCGATCGTCAACGATCTGGCCGAGCGCTACCCCAAGGTCATCGTGGCGGCGACGCTCGACAACCTGAAGGCGGCCGGCTTCCACTGGGCGACCCGTTCCGGCGTCACCGTCGCCGTCTCGGACATCGTCGTGCCGGAGGCCAAGAAGGCCATCGTCGCGGGCTACGAGGCCCAGGACGAGAAGGTCCAGAAGCAGTACGAGCGCGGTCTGATCACCAAGGACGAGCGCACGCAGGAACTCATCAACATCTGGACCAAGGCGACCAATGAGGTCTCCGAGGCGATGAATGAGAACTTCCCCAAGACGAACCCCATCTTCATGATGGTTGACTCGGGTGCCCGAGGAAACATGATGCAGATGCGGCAGATCGCCGGTATGCGTGGTCTGGTGTCGAACGCGAAGAACGAGACCATCCCGCGTCCGATCAAGGCGTCGTTCCGCGAGGGTCTGTCCGTGCTGGAGTACTTCATCTCCACCCACGGTGCCCGTAAGGGTCTGGCGGACACCGCCCTTCGTACCGCCGACTCCGGTTACCTCACCCGTCGTCTGGTCGACGTCTCCCAGGACGTCATCATTCGCGAGGAGGACTGCGGCACCGAGCGCGGCCTCAAGCTGCGGATCGCCTCGAAGGACGCCGCGGGTGTCCTGCGCAAGGCGGACGACGTCGAGTCCAGCGTCTACGCCCGCATGCTCGCCGAGGACGTCGTCGTCGACGGCAAGGTCGTCGCCCCGGCGAACGTCGACCTCGGTGACGTGCTCATCGACGCGCTGGTCAACGCGGGCGTCGAGGAGGTCAAGACCCGCTCGGTCCTGACCTGTGAGTCCGCGGTCGGCACCTGTGCCTTCTGCTACGGCCGTTCGCTGGCCACCGGCAAGCTGGTCGACATCGGTGAGGCGGTCGGCATCATCGCCGCCCAGTCCATCGGTGAGCCCGGCACCCAGCTGACGATGCGTACCTTCCACACCGGTGGTGTGGCCGGTGACGACATCACCCTGGGTCTGCCGCGTGTCGTCGAGCTCTTCGAGGCCCGTACGCCCAAGGGCGTCGCCCCGATCTCGGAGGCGGCCGGCCGCGTCCGGATCGAGGAGACCGAGAAGACCAAGAAGGTCGTCGTCACCCCGGATGACGGCAGCGACGAGATGGCCTACGGCGTCTCCAAGCGTGCCCGTCTCCTGGTCGGCGAGGGTGACCACGTCACGGTCGGCCAGCCGATGACCGTGGGTGCCGTCAACCCGCACGACGTGCTGCGGATCCTCGGCCAGCGTGCCGTCCAGGTCCACCTGGTCGGCGAGGTCCAGAAGGTCTACAACAGCCAGGGCGTGGCGATCCACGACAAGCACATCGAGATCATCATCCGGCAGATGCTGCGCCGTGTGACGATCATCGAGTCCGGCGACGCGGAGCTGCTGCCGGGCGAGCTGGTGGAGCGCACGAAGTTCGAGGGCGAGAACCGTCGGGTCGTGGCGGAAGGCGGCCACCCGGCCTCCGGCCGTCCGCAGCTGATGGGTATCACCAAGGCTTCGCTGGCGACGGAATCCTGGCTGTCGGCCGCCTCCTTCCAGGAGACGACCCGAGTGCTGACGGACGCGGCGATCAACGCCAAGTCCGACTCGCTCATCGGCCTCAAGGAGAACGTCATCATCGGTAAGCTCATCCCGGCCGGTACGGGCCTGTCCCGCTACCGCAACATCCGGGTCGAGCCCACCGAAGAGGCCAAGGCCGCGATGTACTCGGCCGTCGGTTACGACGACATCGACTACTCGCCCTTCGGCACCGGCTCCGGCCAGGCGGTCCCGCTGGAGGACTACGACTACGGTCCGTACAACCAGTAATCCTGGTCCGTACGACAGCGACAGGGCGGTCATCCCTTACGGGGTGGCCGCCCTGCGGCGTTGCCGCGGCCCCTGTACCGGGCGTTTCCTCAGGTCCGTTGCCGCGCAGGGGAACTTGTCCTCCCATTGCTGCGTCTGTGATGAGAAGATGAGGGAACTGTCGAGCGGGGGGAGGTTCGCGAAGTGGCATTCCAGCCGTGGCAGGGTGGTCAGCCGGCTCAGCCGTCGAATCAGGTGCCTGCCATGCGTGCCTCGCACGCCGACCGTGAACGGACGGTCGATGTGCTCAAGGCGGGATTCGCCGAGGGGCGGCTTCAGCAGCCGGAGTACGAGCAGCGGATCACACGGGCCTACAAGGCGCAGACGCACGCCGAGCTACAGATGCTGGTAGCCGATCTGCCGCAGGGGCCGGTGCCGCAGGCGCAGTTCGTGCCGCAGCGGCCGATGGTGCCGGCGACGTTCATGCCGATGCAGATGCCGGTGCCGGTGACGACGAACAGCTCGGCGACGGGCGCGCTGGTCTGCGGCCTCATGACGCCGGTGACATGGGGGCTGACGGCGATTCCGGCGGTGATCCTGGGGCACAAGGCGCGGGCCGAGATCCGGCGGTCGGGTGAGCGCGGTGACGGCCAGGCGCTGACGGGGCTGATCGTGGGCTGGCTGGCGATCGGCGGCTGGGCGCTGTTCCTCCTGGTCTTCATCCTCTCCGCCGCGGCCAACCTGTAGGGGCCGTCCGGTAGAGCCGTCCGCGGTCGGGCGGCGGTTCCCGGGGCCGCCGGGGGAGGGCCGGCGCGGGGCGTGGTGCCTTCTTCCGTACGGCGGTGGATCCCACTACGGTGACCGCAACGCCGTGAGGAGTCCGGCGTGTCCTTCGCGTGTGCATTTGTTTTGACCGCAGCCCATGCGGTAGGTACGCTCTGACCTTGTGCCTGGGGTGTCCCTGGGCTGCCGTGCGTGCACTCTCCCACTGGAGTACCTGCCGGGCCGTAAGGCCGCGGAAGGACTTCGCCCGGAGTGCCACCAGCGCGGAAGCCAGGTTTTGACACCGCAATCTGCCGCCTCCCTCGTTCCAGCGAGGGACCGGAGTGCAGTATTCGACACACCCGACCGCGTGGGTCGGGGAATGTTCCAGGTTAGCTTTACCGAGACTGGCACACAGAAACCGGAGAAACGGTGCCTACGATCCAGCAGCTGGTCCGGAAGGGCCGGCAGGACAAGGTCGAGAAGAACAAGACGCCCGCGCTCGAGGGTTCTCCCCAGCGCCGTGGCGTCTGCACGCGTGTTTTCACGACCACCCCGAAGAAGCCGAACTCGGCCCTGCGTAAGGTCGCGCGTGTGCGTCTGACCAGCGGGATCGAGGTCACCGCTTACATTCCGGGTGAGGGCCACAACCTGCAGGAGCACTCGATCGTGCTCGTGCGCGGTGGCCGTGTGAAGGACCTGCCGGGTGTTCGGTACAAGATCATCCGCGGCTCCCTCGACACGCAGGGCGTCAAGAACCGCAAGCAGGCTCGCAGCCGCTACGGCGCCAAGAAGGAGAAGTAAGAATGCCTCGTAAGGGCCCCGCCCCGAAGCGCCCGGTCATCATCGACCCGGTCTACGGTTCTCCTCTGGTGACCTCCCTCATCAACAAGGTGCTGCTGAACGGAAAGCGCTCCACCGCCGAGCGCATCGTTTACGGCGCCATGGAGGGTCTGCGCGAGAAGACCGGTAACGACCCGGTCATCACGCTCAAGCGCGCGCTCGAGAACATCAAGCCGACTCTTGAGGTCAAGTCCCGCCGTGTCGGTGGCGCGACCTACCAGGTCCCGGTCGAGGTCAAGCCCGGCCGCGCCGGCACCCTCTCGCTCCGCTGGCTCGTGGGCTACTCCCGCGCCCGCCGCGAGAAGACCATGACCGAGCGCCTCATGAACGAACTGCTCGACGCCTCCAACGGCCTCGGCGCTTCGGTCAAGAAGCGTGAGGACACGCACAAGATGGCCGAGTCCAACAAGGCCTTCGCGCACTACCGCTGGTAGTCGCAACCCACATCGAGACCGAGAGAAGATTGAGCCACTATGGCCACCACTTCGCTTGACCTGGCCAAGGTCCGCAATATCGGGATCATGGCCCACATCGACGCGGGCAAGACGACCACCACCGAGCGGATCCTGTTCTACACCGGTGTTTCGTACAAGATCGGTGAGGTCCACGACGGCGCTGCCACGATGGACTGGATGGAGCAGGAGCAGGAGCGCGGCATCACGATCACGTCTGCCGCGACGACCTGCCACTGGCCGCTGGAAGACGTCGACAACACCATCAACATCATCGACACCCCGGGCCACGTCGACTTCACGGTCGAGGTGGAGCGCTCGCTGCGCGTCCTGGACGGCGCGGTGACGGTGTTCGACGGCGTTGCCGGTGTTGAGCCGCAGTCCGAGACCGTCTGGCGTCAGGCGGACCGCTACGGCGTGCCGCGTATCTGCTTCGTCAACAAGCTCGACCGTACGGGTGCCGAGTTCCACCGCTGCGTCGACATGATCGTGGACCGCCTGGGCGCGACCCCGATCGTGATGCAGCTGCCGATCGGCACCGAGGCGGACTTCAAGGGCGTCGTCGACCTCGTCACCATGAAGGCCCTGGTCTGGTCGGCCGAGGCCGCCAAGGGCGAGATGTACGACACCGTCGACATCCCGGACACTCACATCGAGGCTGCCGACGAGTGGCGCGGCAAGCTGCTCGAGGCCGTTGCCGAGAACGATGAAGAGGTCATGGAGCTGTACCTGGAGGGCCAGGAGCCCACCGTGGAGCAGCTCTACGCCGCGATCCGCCGGATCACCATCGCTTCGGGCAAGGCCGAGAACACCACCGTCACCCCGGTGTTCTGCGGTACCGCGTTCAAGAACAAGGGCGTCCAGCCCCTGCTCGACGCGGTCGTGCGCTACCTCCCCTCCCCCCTCGACGTCGAGGCCATCGAAGGCCACTCCGTCAAGGACCCGGAAGAGGTCGTCAAGCGCCAGCCGTCCGAGAGCGAGCCGCTGGCCGCTCTGGCGTTCAAGATTGCGAGCGACCCCCACCTGGGCAAGCTCACCTTCATCCGCATCTACTCGGGCCGCCTCGAGGCCGGCTCGCAGGTGCAGAACTCGGTGAAGGGCAAGAAGGAGCGCATCGGCAAGATCTACCGGATGCACGCGAACAAGCGTGAGGAGATCGAGTCGGTGGGTGCCGGTGACATCGTCGCCGTCATGGGTCTGAAGCAGACCACCACCGGTGAGACCCTCTGCGACGCGGGCAACCCGGTCATCCTTGAGTCGATGGAGTTCCCGGCCCCGGTCATCCAGGTCGCCATTGAGCCCAAGTCCAAGGGCGACCAGGAGAAGCTGGGTGTCGCCATCCAGCGCCTCGCCGAAGAGGACCCCTCGTTCCAGGTGCACACCGACGAGGAGACCGGCCAGACCATCATCGCGGGTATGGGCGAGCTGCACCTCGACGTGCTGGTCGACCGTATGAAGCGTGAGTTCCGGGTCGAGGCCAACGTCGGCAAGCCGCAGGTCGCCTACCGCGAGACCCTGCGCAAGGCCGTCGAGCGTCTCGACTACACGCACAAGAAGCAGACCGGTGGTTCCGGTCAGTTCGCCAAGGTGCAGATCGCGATCGCGCCGCTCGAGGGCGACGGGTACGAGTTCGAGAACAAGGTCACCGGTGGCCGTATCCCGCGGGAGTACATCCCGTCCGTGGACGCGGGCTGCCAGGAGGCCATGGAGTTCGGTGTTCTCGCCGGCTACCCGCTGACGGGCGTCAAGGTCACCCTGCTCGACGGTGCGTTCCACGAGGTCGACTCGTCGGAAATGGCCTTCAAGATCGCCGGTTCGATGGCCTTCAAGGAGGCCGCGCGCAAGGCCTCCCCGGCCCTGCTCGAGCCGATGATGAAGGTCGAGGTCACCACGCCCGAGGACTACATGGGCGACGTGATCGGCGACATCAACTCCCGCCGCGGTCAGATCCAGTCCATGGAAGAGCGCAGCGGCGCCAAGCTCGTCACGGGCCTGGTCCCCCTGTCGGAGATGTTCGGCTACGTCGGAGACCTCCGCAGCAAGACGTCGGGTCGCGCAAGCTACTCGATGCAGTTCGACTCCTACGCCGAGGTTCCCCGGAACGTCGCCGAGGAGATCATCGCGAAGGCCAAGGGCGAATAGGTCCGTCTCCCGAGAGCCGGAACACGCTTTAGGCTTGACACCGTCTGATGGGGTAATCCCCGCAATCCGCGAGGATTGCCCCGTCAGCCGGCATCCCAGCAAAGATCACCTGGCGCCGATGAGTAAGGCGTACAGAACCACTTCAGGAGGAACCAGTGGCGAAGGCGAAGTTCGAGCGGACTAAGCCGCACGTCAACATCGGCACCATCGGTCACATTGACCACGGTAAGACGACCCTCACGGCCGCCATTACCAAGGTGCTGCACGACGCGTACCCGGACCTGAACGAGGCCTCGGCCTTCGACCAGATCGACAAGGCTCCTGAGGAGCGCCAGCGCGGTATCACGATCTCGATCGCGCACGTCGAGTACCAGACGGAGAACCGTCACTACGCCCACGTCGACTGCCCCGGTCACGCGGACTACATCAAGAACATGATCACGGGTGCGGCGCAGATGGACGGCGCCATCCTCGTGGTTGCCGCCACCGACGGCCCGATGCCGCAGACCAAGGAGCACGTGCTCCTGGCCCGCCAGGTCGGCGTTCCGTACATCGTTGTCGCCCTGAACAAGGCCGACATGGTGGACGACGAGGAGATCCTGGAGCTCGTCGAGCTCGAGGTCCGTGAGCTCCTCTCCGAGTACGAGTTCCCCGGCGACGACGTTCCGGTCGTCAAGGTCTCGGCGCTCAAGGCGCTCGAGGGCGACAAGGAGTGGGGCGACTCCGTCCTCAAGCTCATGGCCGCCGTCGACGAGTCGATCCCGCAGCCCGAGCGCGACGTCGACAAGCCGTTCCTGATGCCGATCGAGGACGTCTTCACGATCACCGGCCGTGGCACCGTTGTCACCGGTCGTATCGAGCGTGGTGTCCTCAAGGTCAACGAGACCGTCGACATCATCGGCATCAAGACCGAGAAGACCACCACCACGGTCACCGGCATCGAGATGTTCCGGAAGCTCCTCGACGAGGGCCAGGCCGGTGAGAACGTCGGTCTGCTCCTCCGTGGCATCAAGCGCGAGGACGTCGAGCGCGGCCAGGTCATCATCAAGCCGGGCTCGGTCACGCCGCACACCTCGTTCGAGGCCCAGGCGTACATCCTGTCGAAGGACGAGGGCGGCCGTCACACCCCGTTCTTCAACAACTACCGCCCGCAGTTCTACTTCCGTACCACGGACGTGACCGGCGTGGTGACCCTCCCCGAGGGCACCGAGATGGTCATGCCGGGCGACAACACTGAGATGACCGTTGAGCTCATCCAGCCCGTCGCGATGGAAGAGGGCCTGAAGTTCGCCATCCGTGAGGGTGGCCGGACCGTCGGCGCCGGCCAGGTCACCAAGATCACGAAGTAATTTCGCTGATCCGGTTGATCCGGTAGCTCCCGGCCTTCGGGCCGGGGGTCCGGGGCGCTTGCCCCGGAAAAGCACGACGAGGAGCCCTGTCCGCCGTCAGGTGGGCGGGGCTCCTTGACAGTTGGGCCCCGATTAGCCTTACGCGTCCCAGGTGTGGCACACTGTCCAGGTTGCTCGGTTGAGTGCCGATGCTGCGCGCCTCCCGCCGGGAGGACCGGAAGCGAGTCCCAGGTATTCGTCGCCCCTTTTCAGGGTCGGAAATACGGGAATCTTCCGGGAAGCGTCAGCGGGGTGCCTCGACCAGGCGCCCGGTGGGTGTTCTTCCCCTGCCGACTCCTTCTGAAGGATCTCCTTTATGGAGATTTACGGGAAGGGGTGCGACACGCCCGACCGCGTGGGTCGGAGAAGAACAGTGTTTCCCAGGGAGCACAGCGCATCGGGTCCCAGAGCGTTTCGAGAGACAGGACTACTGAGTAGCCATGGCGGGACAGAAGATCCGCATCCGGCTCAAGGCCTACGACCACGAGGTCATCGACTCTTCGGCGAAGAAGATCGTCGAGACGGTGACCCGTACTGGTGCGTCGGTCGCGGGCCCGGTGCCGCTGCCCACTGAAAAGAACGTGTACTGCGTCATCAAGTCGCCGCACAAGTACAAGGACGCGCGCGAGCACTTCGAGATGCGCACGCACAAGCGCCTGATCGACATCCTCGACCCGACGCCCAAGACCGTTGACTCGCTGATGCGCCTGGACCTTCCGGCCGGCGTTGACATCGAGATCAAGCTCTGAGAGGCGCGGAAGAGATGGCTAAGCAGATCAAGGGCATCCTGGGCGAGAAGCTCGGCATGACCCAGGTCTGGGACGAGAACAACCGTGTCGTCCCGGTCACTGTGGTCAAGGCCGGCCCCTGTGTCGTTACCCAGGTGCGCACCAATGACCAGGACGGCTACGACTCCGTCCAGATCGCCTTCGGCGAGATCGACCCGCGCAAGGTGAACAAGCCCCTCAAGGGCCACTTCGCGAAGGCCGACGTCACCCCCCGTCGTCACCTCGTCGAGGTCCGTACCGCCGACGCCGGCGAGTACACCCTCGGCCAGGAGCTGACCGCTGAGACCTTCGAGTCCGGCGTCAAGGTGGACGTGACCGGCAAGAGCAAGGGCAAGGGCTTCGCCGGTGTCATGAAGCGTCACGGCTTCCATGGCGGCAAGGCCTCCCACGGTGCCCACCGCGTGCACCGTAAGCCTGGCTCCATCGGTGGCTGCGCCACCCCGGGCCGCGTGTTCAAGGGCATGCGGATGGCCGGCCGTATGGGCAATGAGCGGGTCACCACCCAGAACCTGACCGTCCATGCCGTTGACGCGGAGAAGGGCCTGCTGCTCATCAAGGGCGCAGTTCCTGGTCCGAACGGCGGCCTCGTCCTGGTCCGTACCGCGGCCAAGGGGGCCTGAGGTAACCGATGAGCACCATTGACATCCTTTCGCCGGCAGGCGACAAGGCCGGTAGCGTCGAGCTCCCCACGGAGATCTTCGACGCCAAGGTCAGCGTTCCGCTGATCCACCAGGTCGTTGTCGCGCAGCTGGCCGCTGCCCGTCAGGGCACGCACAAGACCAAGACTCGCGGCGAGGTCCGCGGCGGTGGCAAGAAGCCGTACCGCCAGAAGGGCACCGGCCGCGCGCGCCAGGGTTCGACCCGTGCGCCGCAGTTCGCCGGCGGTGGCATCGTTCACGGCCCCGTGCCGCGTGACTACAGCCAGCGGACCCCGAAGAAGATGAAGGTTGCCGCCCTGCGCGGTGCCCTCACCGACCGGGCCCGCAACAGCCGTATCCACGTCGTTGCCGGCGTGGTCGAGGGCGACATCTCCACCAAGGCCGCCAAGACTCTCCTCGGCAAGGTCAGCGAGCGCAAGAACGTGCTCCTGGTCGCCGAGCGCAGCGACGAGGCCGCGTGGCTGTCCGCCCGCAACCTGCCCCAGGTTCACATCCTGGAGCCGGGCCAGCTGAACACGTACGACGTGCTCGTCTCCGACGACGTGGTCTTCACCAAGGCCGCCTTCGAGTCCTTCGTGTCTGGCCCCAAGGCCGCTGAGACCGAAGGGAGCGACGCCTGATGAGTGAGGCCGTCGTCACCAGCAAGACCTTCTCGGACCCGCGCGACGTTCTCGTCAAGCCGGTTGTCTCGGAGAAGAGCTACGCCCTGCTGGACGAGAACAAGTACACGTTCATCGTCGCGCCGGGCTCGAACAAGACCCAGATCAAGCAGGCCGTCGAGGCGGTCTTCTCGGTCAAGGTCACCGGGGTCAACACGATCAACCGGCAGGGCAAGCGCAAGCGCACCCGCACCGGTTACGGCAAGCGCGCAGACACCAAGCGCGCCATCGTGACCCTCGCCGAGGGCGACCGTATCGACATCTTCGGCGGCCCGGTCTCCTAACGGAGTCCGAGTCGTCCGGAATCGGACGAGGACTGAGAAATGGGTATCCGCAAGTACAAGCCGACGACCCCGGGCCGTCGTGGCTCCAGCGTCGCCGACTTTGTCGAGATCACGCGGTCCACGCCGGAGAAGTCGCTGGTCCGCCCGCTGCACAGCAAGGGCGGCCGTAACAACGCCGGTCGTGTGACCGTTCGCCACCAGGGCGGTGGCCACAAGCGCGCCTACCGAGTGATCGACTTCCGTCGTCACGACAAGGACGGCGTGCCGGCCAAGGTCGCGCACATCGAGTACGACCCGAACCGCACCGCGCGCATCGCGCTGCTGCACTACGCAGACGGCGAGAAGCGCTACATCATCGCGCCCCGTGGCCTGGTCCAGGGTGCTCGGATTGAGAACGGCCCTGGCGCCGACATCAAGCCGGGCAACAACCTGCCGCTGCGCCACATCCCCGTGGGTACGACGATCCACGCGATCGAGCTGCGTCCGGGCGGCGGTGCGAAGTTCGCCCGTTCGGCCGGTGCCTCCGTGCAGCTGCTGGCGAAGGAGGGCCGCATGGCCCACCTGCGCATGCCGTCCGGTGAGATCCGCCTGGTCGACGTCCGCTGCCGCGCCACTGTGGGCGAGGTCGGCAACGCCGAGCAGTCGAACATCAACTGGGGCAAGGCCGGCCGTATGCGCTGGAAGGGCGTCCGCCCGACGGTGCGTGGTGTCGTGATGAACCCCGTCGACCACCCGCACGGTGGTGGTGAGGGCAAGACCTCCGGTGGTCGCCACCCGGTCTCGCCGTGGGGTCAGAAGGAGGGTCGTACTCGCTCGCCGAAGAAGGCCAGCAACAAGTACATCGTCCGCCGCCGCAAGACGAACAAGAAGCGCTAGGAGCGGGTTTAGATGCCGCGCAGTCTCAAGAAGGGGCCCTTCGTCGACGACCACCTTTCCAAGAAGGTGGATGTTCAGAACGATGCCGGCACCAAGAACGTCATCAAGACCTGGTCCCGCCGCTCCATGATCGTCCCGGCCATGCTCGGCCACACGATCGCGGTGCACGACGGCCGCAAGCACGTCCCGGTGTTCGTCACCGAGTCGATGGTCGGCCACAAGCTCGGCGAGTTTGCGCCGACCCGCACCTTCCGCGGCCACGAGAAGGACGACCGCAAGTCGCGGCGTCGTTGATCGGCGGAGTGCGAAGACTATGACTGACACCGAAGGGACAACCATGGAAGCCAGGGCCCAGGCGCGGTACATCCGCGTCACGCCCATGAAGGCCCGCCGCGTGGTGGACCTTATCCGTGGCATGGATGCCACGGAGGCTCAGGCGGTCCTGCGTTTCGCCCCGCAGGCCGCGAGCGTGCCGGTTGGCAAGGTGCTGGACAGCGCCATTGCCAACGCTGCACACAACTACGACCACACGGACGCCTCCACGCTGGTCATCAGCGAGGCTTACGTCGACGAGGGCCCGACCCTGAAGCGGTTCCGTCCGCGTGCTCAGGGCCGTGCCTACCGGATCCGCAAGCGGACCAGCCACATCACCGTGGTCGTCAGCAGCAAGGAAGGAACCCGGTAATGGGCCAGAAGGTAAACCCGCACGGGTTCCGGCTCGGCGTCACGACGGACTTCAAGTCCCGGTGGTACGCCGACAAGCTGTACAAGGACTACGTCAAGGAAGACGTCGCCATTCGTCGCATGATGACGAAGGGCATGGAGCGCGCCGGTATCTCCAAGGTGGAGATCGAGCGCACCCGTGAGCGCGTCCGCGTTGACATCCACACCGCTCGTCCGGGCATCGTCATCGGCCGCCGCGGCGCCGAGGCCGACCGCATCCGCGGCGAGCTGGAGAAGCTGACCGGCAAGCAGGTCCAGCTGAACATCCTCGAGGTCAAGAACCCCGAGACCGATGCTCAGCTCGTGGCCCAGGCCGTCGCCGAGCAGCTGTCCTCCCGCGTCTCCTTCCGTCGCGCCATGCGTAAGAGCATGCAGTCGACGATGAAGGCCGGCGCCAAGGGCATCAAGATCCAGTGTGGTGGCCGTCTCGGCGGCGCCGAGATGTCCCGCTCGGAGTTCTACCGCGAGGGCCGTGTGCCCCTGCACACGCTCCGTGCGAACGTCGACTACGGCTTCTTCGAGGCCAAGACCACCTTCGGCCGCATCGGTGTGAAGGTCTGGATCTACAAGGGCGACGTCAAGAACATCGCCGAGGTGCGTGCCGAGAACGCTGCCGCCCGTGCGGGTAACCGCCCGGCCCGCGGTGGCGGCAACGACCGCCCGCGCCGCGGTGGCGAGCGTGGCGGCCGTGGTGGCCGCAAGCCGCAGCAGACCGCCGCTGCCGAGGCCCCCAAGGCCGAGGCCGCTGCCGCTGCTCCGGCGGAGACCCCCGGAACGGAGGCCTGACCGACATGCTGATCCCTCGCAGGGTCAAGCACCGCAAGCAGCACCACCCGAAGCGCAGCGGTATGGCCAAGGGTGGCACCGAGCTGGCCTTCGGTGAGTACGGCATTCAGGCCGTCACCCCGGCTTACGTGACGAACCGTCAGATCGAGTCCGCTCGTATCGCGATGACCCGTCACATCAAGCGTGGCGGCAAGGTCTGGATCAACATTTACCCGGACCGCCCGCTCACGAAGAAGCCGGCCGAAACCCGCATGGGTTCCGGTAAGGGTTCTCCGGAGTGGTGGGTCGCGAACGTCAAGCCCGGTCGGGTGATGTTCGAGCTGTCCTTCCCGAACGAAAAGGTTGCCAAGGAGGCGCTGACCCGCGCCGCCCACAAGCTTCCGATGAAGTGCCGCATCGTGCGGCGCGAGGCAGGTGAGTCGTGATGGCGGCCGGTATCAAGGCGACCGAGCTGCGCGAGCTGAATGACGAGGACCTCGTCGGCAAGCTTCGTGAGGCCAAGGAGGAGCTGTTCAACCTCCGCTTCCAGGCGGCGACCGGACAGCTTGAGAACCACGGTCGGCTCAAGTCCGTCCGTAAGGACATCGCCCGGATCTACACCCTGATGCGTGAGCGCGAGCTGGGCATCGAGACGGTGGAGAGCGCCTGATGAGCGAGAAGAATGTGACTGAGACGAACGAGCGCGGTTTCCGCAAGACCCGTGAGGGTCTCGTCGTCAGCGACAAGATGGACAAGACTGTCGTCGTCGCTGTCGAGGACCGCGTCAAGCACGCGCTGTACGGCAAGGTCATCCGCCGTACCAACAAGCTCAAGGCGCACGACGAGCAGAACGCTGCCGGCGTCGGCGACCGCGTCCTCCTGATGGAGACCCGGCCGCTGTCCGCCACCAAGCGCTGGCGCATCGTCGAGATCCTCGAGAAGGCCAAGTAATCCCTCCTAGGGGGACCCCCTAGGAACAGTTCCGCCAGGCTCGGCAGGGGCCCACTCGTCAGAGGAAAGCCCCTGCCGGGAACCGGCAGACAAACAGGAGATAGACGTGATCCAGCAGGAGTCGCGACTGCGTGTCGCCGACAACACTGGTGCGAAGGAAATCCTTTGCATTCGTGTTCTCGGTGGTTCCGGTCGCCGCTACGCGGGCATCGGTGACGTCATCGTCGCCACCGTGAAGGACGCGATCCCCGGTGGCAACGTGAAGAAGGGTGACGTCATCAAGGCGGTCATCGTTCGCACCGTCAAGGAGCGCCGCCGTCCGGACGGCTCGTACATCCGCTTCGACGAGAACGCGGCCGTCATCCTCAAGAACGATGGCGACCCCCGCGGCACCCGCATCTTCGGCCCCGTGGGCCGGGAGCTGCGCGAGAAGAAGTTCATGAAGATCATCTCGCTCGCGCCGGAGGTGCTGTAACCGATGAAGATCAAGAAGGGCGACCTGGTCCAGGTCATCACCGGTAAGGACAAGGGCAAGCAGGGCAAGGTCATCCAGGCCTTCCCCCGCGAGGACCGTGTCCTGGTCGAGGGTGTCAACCGGGTCAAGAAGCACACCAAGGCCGGCCAGACCGCTCGTGGTTCGAAGACCGGCGGCATCGTGACGACCGAGGCCCCTGTCCACGTCAGCAATGTTCAGCTGGTTGTGGAGAAGGACGGCAACAAGGTCGTTACCCGCGTCGGATACCGCTTCGACGACGAGGGCAACAAGATCCGCGTTGCCAAGCGGACCGGTGAGGACATCTGATGACTGCCACCACCAACGCGCCGCGTCTGAAGACGCGCTACCGCGAAGAGATCGCCGGGAAGCTGAAGGACGAGTTCTCGTACGAGAACGTCATGCAGATCCCCGGTCTGACCAAGATCGTGGTCAACATGGGTGTGGGCGACGCCGCCCGCGACTCCAAGCTGATCGAGGGCGCCATCCGCGACCTCACCACGATCACCGGCCAGAAGCCGGCCGTCACCAAGGCCCGTAAGTCCATCGCGCAGTTCAAGCTGCGTGAGGGCCAGCCGATCGGTGCCCACGTCACCCTCCGCGGTGACCGCATGTGGGAGTTCCTGGACCGCCTGCTGTCGCTCGCGCTGCCGCGCATCCGCGACTTCCGTGGTCTGTCCCCGAAGCAGTTCGACGGTCGGGGCAACTACACCTTCGGTCTCACCGAGCAGGTCATGTTCCACGAGATCGACCAGGACAAGATCGACCGTACCCGGGGTATGGACATCACCGTGGTCACCACGGCGACCAACGACGATGAGGGCCGCGCTCTCCTTCGTCACCTCGGCTTCCCGTTCAAGGAGGCGTGAGCGAGATGGCGAAGAAGGCTCTGATTGCCAAGGCTGCTCGCAAGCCGAAGTTCGGTGTGCGCGCGTACACCCGCTGCCAGCGCTGCGGCCGTCCGCACTCCGTTTACCGCAAGTTCGGCCTGTGCCGCGTGTGCCTTCGTGAGATGGCTCACCGTGGCGAGCTGCCGGGCGTGACCAAGAGCTCCTGGTAATCCCTTCATTGGGATGACCAGGGCTCTCGGTAAGCATTCGGCCGGTGGGCGCCCCACCTCTTCTTCCCGTAGGGTAGAAGGGTTTGGGCGCCCCGCCGCCCGAGACCGACCGCGGGCCGAGCCCGCATAAAGTCGCTTACTACGCCGTAGGTCCCCGCGCCGCACCCGTCCCGACTCTGATCGGGGAGAGGGATGGCGCACATAGGAAACCCCGGCGAGAGAGGCCGAAGGCCAATTCATGACCATGACTGATCCCATCGCAGACATGCTGACCCGTCTGCGTAACGCGAACTCGGCGTACCACGACACCGTCGTGATGCCGCACAGCAAGATCAAGTCGCACATCGCGGAGATCCTCCAGCAGGAGGGCTACATCACCGGCTGGCGCGTCGAGGACGCCGAGGTTGGCAAGAACCTCGTCCTCGAGCTGAAGTTCGGCCCGAACCGCGAGCGCTCGATCGCCGGCATCAAGCGGATTTCGAAGCCGGGCCTGCGGGTCTACGCAAAGTCCACCAACCTGCCGAAGGTCCTCGGCGGCCTGGGCGTGGCGATCATCTCCACGTCCCACGGTCTCCTGACCGGTCAGCAGGCCAGCAAGAAGGGCGTGGGTGGGGAAGTCCTCGCCTACGTCTGGTAACCAGGGAACGGAGGAATAGCTAATGTCGCGTATTGGCAAGCTGCCCATCCAGGTTCCCGCTGGTGTGGACGTCACCATCGAGGGCCGTACGGTCGCGGTGAAGGGCCCCAAGGGTTCCCTCTCGCACACCGTCGCGGCGCCCATCGAGGTCGCCAAGGGTGAGGACGGTGTGATCACCGTCTCCCGCCCGAACGACGAGCGTCAGAACAAGGCCCTGCACGGCCTGTCCCGCACGCTGGTGGCGAACATGATCACCGGCGTGACCCAGGGCTACAGCAAGGCGCTCGAGATCAGCGGTGTCGGTTACCGCGTCCAGGCGAAGGGCTCCAACCTGGAGTTCTCCCTGGGCTACAGCCACCCGATCCTGATCGAGGCCCCCGAGGGCATCTCCTTCAAGGTCGAGTCCCCGACCAAGCTCAGCGTCGAGGGCATCGACAAGCAGAAGGTCGGCGAGGTTGCGGCGAACATCCGCAAGCTGCGCAAGCCTGACCCGTACAAGGCCAAGGGCGTCAAGTACGCCGGCGAGGTCATCCGCCGCAAGGTCGGAAAGGCTGGTAAGTAAGCCATGGCATACGGTGTGAAGATCGCCAAGGGCGACGCTTACAAGCGGGCCGCTGCGAAGCGCCGCCACATCCGCATCCGTAAGCGGATTTCGGGTACCCCGGAGCGTCCGCGTCTGGTGGTGACGCGGTCCAACCGTGGCATCACCGCTCAGGTCATCGACGACATCGCGGGCCACACGCTGGCCTCGGCGTCGACCCTGGACGCGTCGATCCGTGGTGGCGAGGGCGACAAGAGCGCTCAGGCCCAGAAGGTCGGCTCCCTGGTCGCCGAGCGTGCCAAGGCCGCCGGTGTCGAGGCCGTCGTGTTCGACCGTGGTGGCAAGCAGTACGCCGGGCGGATTGCCGCTCTGGCCGACGCCGCCCGCGAAGCCGGGCTGAAGTTCTAAGCCCCGGTTCCGGAGCTAGCGGACGTAACAGAGAGAGGTAAATCCAATGGCTGGACCCCAGCGCCGCGGGAGCGGTGCCGGTGGCGGCGAGCGGCGGGACCGGAAGGGTCGCGACGGTGGCGCTGCCGCCGAGAAGACCGCATACGTTGAGCGCGTTGTCGCGATCAACCGTGTCGCCAAGGTTGTCAAGGGTGGCCGTCGCTTCAGCTTCACCGCGCTGGTCGTGGTGGGCGATGGTGACGGCACCGTAGGTGTCGGTTACGGCAAGGCCAAGGAAGTTCCGGCTGCCATCGCCAAGGGCGTGGAAGAGGCCAAGAAGAACTTCTTCAAGGTCCCCCGTATCCAGGGCACCATCCCTCACCCCATCCAGGGCGAGAAGGCTGCGGGCGTCGTCCTGCTCAAGCCGGCTTCCCCCGGTACCGGTGTGATCGCCGGTGGCCCCGTGCGTGCCGTTCTGGAGTGCGCGGGCATCCACGACGTGCTGAGCAAGTCGCTCGGTTCGTCGAACCCGATCAACATCGTGCACGCCACGGTGACCGCGCTTCAGGGCCTTCAGCGCCCCGAGGAGATCGCGGCCCGTCGTGGCCTGCCGCTGGAGGACGTTGCTCCCGCCGCTCTGCTGCGGGCGCGTGCCGGGGTGACCGCGTAATGGCGCACCTCAAGATCACGCAGACGAAGTCCTTCATCGGTAGCAAGCAGAACCACCGCGACACCCTCCGTTCGCTGGGCCTCAAGCGGCTCAACGACGTGGTTGTCAAGGAGGACCGTCCCGAGTTCCGCGGCATGGTGCACACCGTCCGCCACCTCGTGACGGTTGAGGAGGTCGACTGACATGGCGGAGAACAACCCGCTGAAGGTCCACAACCTCCGGCCCGCCCCGGGCGCCAAGACCGCCAAGACCCGTGTGGGTCGTGGTGAGGCGTCCAAGGGTAAGACCGCTGGTCGTGGTACCAAGGGCACGAAGGCCCGTTACCAGGTTCCGGAGCGCTTCGAGGGTGGGCAGATGCCCCTCCACATGCGCCTCCCGAAGCTGAAGGGCTTCAAGAACCCCGCTCACAAGCAGTTCCAGGTCGTGAACCTGGCCAAGCTGGCCGAGCTCTACCCGCAGGGTGGCGAGGTCACGGTGGCCGATCTGGTCGCCAAGGGCGCGGTGCGCAAGAACGAGCTCGTCAAGGTCCTGGGCCAGGGCGAGATCTCCGTGGCGATTCAGGTTTCGGTTGACGCCGTTTCCGGGTCCGCCAAGGAGAAGATCGCCGCTGCCGGCGGCACCGTCACCGAGCTCATCTGAGTTCGTTGGTTCAACTGACCGGGGATGCCCATCGATTGGGGCATCCCCGGTTGGTCGTTCCAAGGGGGTACGGTCGCCGGTAAGGTGGCGTGCAGTGTTGTTTTGTCCGGGACCAGTCCTCGGACGTTCGCCGCACAGGCCGTGCCTGTGCGGTTTTGGCCGCTAACTATTCGTCGATCCTCAAGACCGTCACCTCTCGCACAGGCGGGAGGCGCAGGAGGCACCGTGCTCACCGCGTTCGCCCGAGCGTTCAAGACGCCCGACCTGCGCAAGAAGCTGCTGTTCACATTGGGCATCATCGTGCTCTACCGGATCGGCGCGCATGTCCCGGTCCCCGGGGTGAATTACGCGAACGTCGAGACCTGCATGAAGCAGGCCGGCGGTAACAGCGGGTTGTTCGCCCTGGTGAACATGTTCAGCGGTGGTGCGCTGCTGCAGATCACGATCTTCGCGCTGGGGATCATGCCGTACATCACGGCGAGCATCATCCTCCAGCTGCTGACCGTCGTGATCCCCCGGCTGGAGGCCCTCAAGAAAGAGGGACAGTCCGGCCAGGCCAAGATCACCCAGTACACGCGCTATCTGACCGTGGCGCTCGCGATCCTCCAGGGCACCGGCCTGGTGGCCACCGCCCGCAGCGGTGCGCTCTTCCAGAACTGCCAGGTCGCCAGGGAGATCGTGCCCAGCGACTCGATCTTCACCACCATCACGATGGTCATCACGATGACCGCCGGCACCGGCCTGATCATGTGGCTCGGCGAGCTGGTCACCGACCGCGGTATCGGCAACGGCATGTCGATCCTGATGTTCATCTCGATCGCCGCCGGCTTCCCGGGCGCGCTGTGGCAGATCAAGCTCACCGGCAAGCTGGCCGACGGCTGGATCGAGTTCTTCGCGGTGATCGCGGTGGGCCTGGCGATGGTCGCCCTGGTGGTCTTCGTCGAGCAGGCTCAGCGGCGGATCCCGGTGCAGTACGCGAAGCGGATGATCGGCCGCCGGTCCTACGGCGGTACGTCCACTTACATCCCGCTCAAGGTGAATCAGGCAGGTGTGATTCCTGTCATCTTCGCGTCATCGCTGCTCTACATTCCAGCCCTCATCGCACAGTTCAGCGGGTCGAAGGCGGCATGGGCGACGTGGATCGCCACCAACTTCACCAAGGGAAATCACCCGGTTTACATCGTTACGTACTTCCTGCTGATCGTGTTTTTCGCCTTCTTCTACGTGGCCATCAGCTTCAACCCCGAAGAAGTTGCCGACAACATGAAGAAGTATGGTGGCTTCATCCCGGGTATCCGGGCTGGTCGCCCGACGGCCGAGTACCTCAGCTACGTGCTCAACCGGATCACGTGGCCGGGCTCGCTGTACCTGGGGCTGATCGCGCTCGTACCAACAGTGGCGTTGGTGCTTTTCAACGCGAACCAGAACTTCCCGTTCGGCGGGACAAGCATCCTGATCATCGTGGGTGTGGGTCTGGAGACCGTGAAGCAGATCGAGAGCCAGCTTCAGCAGCGCAACTACGAAGGGTTCCTCCGCTGATGCGAATCGTCCTCGTCGGACCCCCGGGGGCCGGCAAGGGTACGCAGGCTGCGTACCTTGCCAAGAACCTCGCGATCCCGCACATCTCCACGGGGGACCTGTTCCGCGCCAACATCAGCCAGGGGACGCCCCTCGGCCGCGAGGCGAAGTCATACATGGACGCCGGCAATCTGGTGCCCGACTCGGTCACCATCGCGATGGCCGAGGACCGTATGGAGCAGCCCGACGCAGCCGACGGCTTCCTCCTGGACGGCTTCCCCCGCAACCTGGGCCAGGCCAAGGCGCTGGACGAGTACCTCAAGGACAAGCACCTCACGCTGGACGCCGTCCTGGACCTGGAGGTCCCCGAGGACGAGGTCGTCAAGCGGATCGCCGGCCGGCGCATCTGCCGCAACGACAGCAGCCACGTCTTCCACGCCGAGTACAACAAGCCGGAGACCGAGGGCGTCTGTGACGTCTGCGGCGGCGAGCTGTACCAGCGGGACGACGACCGCGAGGAGACCGTCCGCAAGCGGCTGGAGGTCTACCACACGGAGACCGAGCCGATCATCGACTACTACAAGGCCCAGGACCTGGTCGTCACCATCCCGGCCATGGGCAAGGTCGACGAAGTCACCAAGCGCGCGATGGCGGCCCTGCCGTCCCGGGACGCGTAGCAGCAAGAACGGCGTGCCTACGGCCGCGGTGCCCGCAACGGGTACCGCGGCCGTATCGTGTACGGGGCGGTCGTGACGGCCGCCGGACAAGCGTTGTAGTCGGTTCAGGAAAGGCGCCAGCCGTCATGGTGGAGATCAAGACCCCCGAGCAGATCGCGAAGATGCGCGAGGCGGGGCTGGTGGTCGCCGCCATTCACGCGGCGACCCGGAAGGTCGCGGTGCCCGGCGCCACGACCAAGGACCTGGACGACGCGGCACGCAAGGTGCTCGCCGAACACGGTGCGAAGTCGAACTTCCTCGGTTACGGCGGCTTCCCCGCGACGATCTGCACCTCGGTGAACGACGTCGTGGTCCACGGCATCCCGGACGCCGAGACGGTGCTGCAGGACGGCGACATCATCTCCATCGACTGCGGCGCGATCATCGACGGCTGGCACGGCGACGCGGCGTACACCGCCTTCGTCGGGTCCGGTCACGCGCCGGAGCTGGTCGAGCTGAGCCGGGTCACCGAGGAATCGATGTGGGCCGGCATCGCGGCGGTCGCCAAGGGCAACCGCCTGGTCGACATTTCCAAGGCGATCGAGGGCTACATCCGCCGCCAGCCCCGCCCGGCCGGCGGTAAGTACGGCATCGTCGAGGACTACGGCGGCCACGGCATCGGCTCGCAGATGCACATGGACCCGCATCTGCTGAACTACGTCGACCGCAAGCGCGGCCGCGGCCCGAAGCTGGTGCCCGGCTTCTGCATCGCGATCGAGCCGATGGTGAACCTCGGCACGGCCAAGACCCATGTCCTCGACGACGACTGGACGGTCAAGTCGAACGACGGCAGCTGGTCCTCGCACTGGGAGCACTCGGTCGCGCTGACCGAGGAGGGCCCGCTGGTGCTGACCGCGCCGGACGGCGGCAAGGCCAAGCTCGCCGAGCTGGGGATCACCGCGGCGCCCGACCCCCTGGCATGAGCCGGACGGCCCGGGCGTAAGGATCACGCCTGATGGGCAATAATCCAGGATTCGTCTTTTCCTGGGCCCTGGCGTAGACTGACGCGTCGGCTCTCGTGCATCCGTATGCCCTCTTGGTTGAGGGCGTGGTGCGGGATAGTCGATCAAGGTAGCCGATTCGAAGGGCGAAGCGTGGCCAAGAAGCAAGGTGCCATCGAAATCGAGGGCACCGTGATCGAGTCCCTCCCGAACGCCATGTTCAAGGTGGAGCTCCAGAACGGTCACAAGGTCCTCGCGCACATCAGCGGAAAGATGCGGATGCACTACATCCGTATCCTCCCGGATGACCGGGTCGTCGTGGAGCTTTCTCCCTACGACCTGACGCGTGGCCGGATCGTCTACCGCTACAAGTAGATCTTGTCGGCGCCCCGCTCCCGTGGGGTGACGGCACTGACCCGGAGAACCTCACATCCCATGAAGGTCAAGCCGAGCGTCAAGAAGATCTGCGACAAGTGCAAGGTGATCCGCCGCCACGGCCGGGTCATGGTCATCTGCGACAACCTGCGCCACAAGCAGCGCCAGGGCTGACGCACGCCGACCACCTGCATTTCGCAGTTTTCGCGCGACGCAAGCACATACGTACATACGCAGTCACCCGACCCCCGCATCGCTTGCGTGGGGACGACACCCCCGGCTCGGAGGCCGGGGACCCGGCTCGTAATTCTTCAGAGTCTTACGGGAACGGTGCTGCGGAAGACCTCCGAATAGCCATCAGGAGCCACATCAATGGCACGCCTCGCAGGCGTTGATCTCCCGCGCGAAAAGCGTGTGGAGGTCGCCCTCACCTACGTCTTCGGTATCGGGCGGACGCTGTCGCAGCAGACTCTCGCCGCCACCGGCGTGAACCCGAACACCCGTGTTCGCGACCTGGCCGAGGAAGACCTCGTCAAGATCCGCGAGTACGTGGACAACAACCTCAAGACCGAGGGTGACCTCCGTCGCGAGATCCAGGCCGACATCCGCCGCAAGGTCGAGATCGGCTGCTACCAGGGTCTGCGCCACCGCCGCGGTCTGCCGGTGCACGGTCAGCGCACCAGCACGAACGCCCGTACCCGCAAGGGCCCGCGTCGCGCGATCGCCGGCAAGAAGAAGCCGGGCAAGAAGTAGTCCTCAGCAGGACGCACTGTGTGCTCTGGGGGGACACCCCCCAAGCCCCCCAAGCGGTCTTCGCTGTAGGACCGACCACCTCCACGGGAGTAATGAATGCCTCCGAAGGGCCGTACGGCCGGCGCCAAGAAGGTGCGCCGCAAGGAGAAGAAGAACGTTGCCCACGGGCACGCTCACATCAAGAGCACGTTCAACAACACGATCGTCTCGATCACGGACCCCACGGGCAACGTGATCTCTTGGGCCTCTGCCGGCCACGTCGGCTTCAAGGGCTCGCGCAAGTCCACCCCCTTCGCCGCGCAGATGGCCGCCGAGTCGGCCGCCCGCCGCGCGCAGGAGCACGGCATGCGCAAGGTCGACGTCTTCGTCAAGGGTCCCGGCTCCGGCCGTGAGACCGCGATCCGCTCCCTCCAGGCCACCGGCCTCGAGGTGGGTTCGATCCAGGACGTCACCCCCACCCCGCACAACGGATGCCGCCCGCCCAAGCGCCGGCGCGTCTGACGCACTGAGGTAACGGAGACAACTGGAAAATGGCGCGTTATACCGGGGCCGACTGCAAGCGTTGCCGTCGGGAGAAGCAGAAGCTCTTCCTCAAGGGGAGCAAGTGCGAGAGCGCAAAGTGCCCGATCGAGATCCGTCCTTACCCCCCGGGTGAGCACGGTCGCGGGCGCACCAAGGACAGCGAGTACCTGCTCCAGCTTCGTGAGAAGCAGAAGTGCAGCCGTATCTACGGTGTCCTTGAGAAGCAGTTCGTGAACTACTACAAGGAAGCGAACCAGAAGACCGGCAAGACCGGTGAGAACCTTCTGCGCATCCTTGAGACCCGCCTCGACAACGTGGTCTACCGGGCCGGCTTTGCCAAGTCCCGCGACCACGCCCGTCAGCTGGTGCGTCACGGACACATCACTGTGAACGGCCGCAAGACCGACATCCCGTCGGCGCGGGTGGCCGTGAACGACATCGTCGAGGTCCGCGAGGGCTCTCGGAACCTGACCCCCTTCGAGGTGGCCAAGGCCGAGGCCGGCGAGAAGACGGTTCCGGCCTGGCTGGAAGCGATTCCGTCGAACCTGCGGATTCTCGTGCACAGCATGCCCGAGCGCCAGGTGATCGACACCCAGGTGCAGGAGCAGCTGATCGTTGAGCTCTACTCCAAGTAAGAGCTGACCGGTGGGGGCGGTACGGAGCCGATGGCGCCGTGCCGCCCGTACCCTTGTCGGTACAGCGGGCGTCAAATAGCGGGCGTCCACGACTGAAGGATCGAAGAACATGCTGATTGCTCAGCGTCCCTCGTTGACCGAAGAGGTCGTCGACGAATACCGCTCCCGGTTCGTGATCGAGCCGCTGGAGCCGGGCTTCGGCTACACCCTCGGTAACTCTCTGCGTCGTACCCTCCTGTCCTCGATTCCGGGTGCGGCGGTCACGTCCATCCGCATCGACGGTGTCCTGCACGAGTTCACCACCGTGCCGGGCGTCAAGGAGGACGTCACCGACCTCATCCTCAACATCAAGCAGCTGGTCGTCTCCTCGGAGCACGACGAGCCGGTCGTGATGTACCTGCGCAAGCAGGGTCCCGGCCTGGTCACCGCTGCTGACATCGCGCCCCCGGCCGGTGTCGAGGTGCACAACCCGGACCTGGTCCTCGCCACGCTCAACGGCAAGGGCAAGCTGGAGATGGAGCTGACCGTCGAGCGCGGTCGCGGCTACGTCTCCGCCGTCCAGAACAAGCAGGTGGGCCAGGAGATCGGCCGTATCCCGGTCGACTCCATCTACTCGCCGGTGCTCAAGGTCACCTACAAGGTCGAGGCGACCCGTGTCGAGCAGCGCACCGACTTCGACAAGCTGATCGTCGACGTCGAGACCAAGCAGGCCATGCGCCCGCGTGACGCCATGGCGTCCGCCGGTAAGACCCTGGTCGAGCTGTTCGGTCTGGCGCGCGAGCTCAACATCGACGCCGAGGGCATCGACATGGGCCCGTCCCCCACGGACGCCGCCCTCGCCGCCGACCTGGCGCTGCCGATCGAGGAGCTGGAGCTCACGGTCCGCTCGTACAACTGCCTCAAGCGTGAGGGCATCCACTCCGTGGGTGAGCTCGTGGCGCGCTCCGAGGCCGACCTGCTCGACATCCGCAACTTCGGTGCGAAGTCGATCGACGAGGTCAAGGCGAAGCTGGCCGGCATGGGCCTGGCCCTCAAGGACAGCCCGCCCGGATTCGACCCGACCGCCGCCGCCGACGCCTTCGGCGCGGACGACGACGCGGATGCGGGCTTCGTCGAGACCGAGCAGTACTAAGAGTTCGGTCGAGACGGCTGGATTGTGACTGCGCGGCCGCTGTGGCTGGTCGCGCAGTTCCCCGCGCCCCTTACGGGGCGCTGGTTGTTGCCGGTGAGCAACCGCTCACCGGGTCCTGACCTCGGTACCTGATACGGCCGGGGCAGATACCAAGGAGAAAAAAATGCCGAAGCCCGCCAAGGGTGCCCGTCTGGGCGGCAGCGCTGCGCACGAGCGCCTCATGCTGCGCAACCTGGCCACCGCGCTCTTCGAGCACGGCCGCATCACGACGACCGAGGCCAAGGCCCGTCGTCTGCGTCCGTACGCGGAGCGCCTGGTGACCAAGGCGAAGAAGGGCGACCTTCACAACCGCCGTCAGGTCATGCAGCTGATCTCGGACAAGAGCGTCGTGCACACGCTCTTCACCGAGATCGCCCCGCGGTTCGAGAACCGCCCGGGTGGCTACACCCGTATCACCAAGATCGGTAACCGTCGTGGCGACAACGCTCCCATGGCCGTCATCGAGCTGGTGGAGGCGCTGACCGTGGCCCAGCAGGCCACCGGTGAGGCCGAGGCCGCGACCAAGCGTGCGGCCAAGGACGCGGAGGCGGCCCCGGCTGCCGAGGCGACCGAGGAGTCGAAGGACGCCTGAGTCCCGGCTTGAGCGTCAGCGGGTCCGCCCTTCGGGGCGGGCCCGCTTTCGTATGCGGGTGCGGGCGCCGCGCGCGGGGCTTGAGAGGATTGCTGGTGTGAGCGACGAAGTGAAGCCGGGCGCTGTCCGGGTGCGGATGGACCTTTCCTACGACGGAAAGGACTTCTCCGGATGGGCGAAGCAGGCCGGCGGGCGGCGGACCGTCCAGGGGGAGATCGAGGACGCGCTGCGGACGGTGACCCGGTCCGCGGAGACGTATGAGCTCACCGTGGCCGGGCGGACGGACGCCGGGGTGCATGCGCGGGGGCAGGTGGCGCATGTGGATCTGCCCGCGGAGCTGTGGGCCGAGCACCAGGACAAGCTGCTGCGGCGGCTGGCCGGGCGGCTGCCGAAGGATGTCCGGGTGTGGCGGCTCGCCGAGGCGCCGTACGGCTTCAACGCACGGTTCTCGGCGATCTGGCGGCGCTATGCGTACCGGGTCACCGATCACCACGGCGGGGTGGACCCGCTGCTGCGCGGCCATGTGCTGTGGCACGACTGGGAGCTGGACGTCGAGGCGATGAACGAGGCCTCCCGGCCGCTGCTGGGTGAGCACGACTTCGCGGCGTACTGCAAGCGCCGGGAGGGCGCGACGACGATCCGTACGCTCCAGGAGCTGAGCTGGGTGCGCGGGGCCGACGGGATCATCACGGCGACCGTGCGGGCCGATGCCTTCTGCCACAACATGGTGCGGTCGCTGGTGGGGGCGATGCTGTTCGTCGGGGACGGGCACCGGCCGGTGGAGTGGCCGGGCAAGGTGCTGGCCGCCGGGGTGCGGGACTCGGCCGTGCATGTCGTACGGCCCCATGGGCTGACGCTGGAGGAGGTCGGCTATCCCGCCGACGAGCTGCTGATGGCGCGTAACCAGGAGGCGCGGAACAAGCGGACGCTGCCGGCGGCCGGCTGCTGCTGAGCGGCGGCCCGGTGGTGGCGCCGCCGGAGGGGCGGCGCCACCGGAGGCGTCAGGACTGGCCGGCCTTCTCCCGGGCTTCCTTCAGCTGCTGCTCGGCGGCCTTGGCGGCCTGGTCCTTGCCGCGCTGGGTGATCTGGCTGAACGCGTAGGCGCCGCCGTCCCGGGCGATCTGCCGGGCCTTGGTCTCGGCGCCGGTGACGTCCTTGCCGTTGAGGTAGCCGGCGATCGTGAAGTAGGCGTAGCGGCCGGTGGCGTTGGTCGCCATCCGGCACTTCGTGCCCTGGCAGAAGTTTCCGGGGACACCGCCGCCGGGCAGCGGCATGAGGTTGGCCTTGTTCTCGTTCATGACCTTGGTGGCCTGGGCCGGGGAGTCGAAGACCGCGATGCCGATGGTGACCGCGACACCGCCCTTGGCGTACGTGGCCCGCAGCAGCTGCCGGCAGCCGTTGTGGGTCAGCGAGGAGACCAGCGGGCCCTGGGCGGCGGCGGTGCAGTCCTTGGTGCCGGCGGTCTTGGCGCGGGGGTAGGTGTGCTCGCCGACGACCATGCTCTTCTGCGGGAAGAGGGTGGCGGGCGTCAGCGGCGCCCTGTCCTTCTTGGGGTCGGAGATGTAGTCCCGCGGGTTGGGCGGGGGCGGGACGGAGACGTCCGGGAAGGACGGCTTGTCGTCCGGCTCCGCGGCCTCGTCGGACGCGCTGGGCGACGCCGTCGGACTGCCGCCCTTCGCGCCGCCGGTCATGACGGCGGCGGTGACGATGCCGGCCACCGCGAGGGCCGCCAGCACGCCGCCGCCGATCCACAGCAGACGCTTGCGGCGGGACTGTGCCTCACTCTCCTCGGCGAGTGCGCCCCAGTCCGGCGTGGACGACGAAGAACCCCCGGGGCCGTCGAACGGCCCGCCTTGCCCAAAGCTCATGCCGCGCATCCTAATGGGGTTGGTAGAAGGCTTGGAGGCCGGTCACAATCCCGTTCATGGGACATCTTGAGGCCGGACATCTGGAGTACTACCTGCCGGACGGGAGGGTCCTGCTGGGGGATGTGTCCTTCCGCGTGGGGGAGGGCGCGCCGGTCGCGCTGGTGGGGGCCAACGGGGCCGGCAAGACGACGCTGCTGCGGCTGATCGCGGGGGAGCTCCAGCCGCACGGCGGGGCGGTGACGGTCAGCGGCGGGCTGGGCGTGATGCCGCAGTTCGTGGGCTCCGTACGGGATGAGCGCACCGTGCGTGACCTGCTGATTTCCGTGGCACAGCCGCGCATCAGGGAGGCGGCAGCGGCGGTGGACGCCGCCGAGCTGGCGATCATGACCGCCGAGGACGACGACGAGGCCGCGCAGATGGCCTATGCCCAGGCACTCAGCGACTGGGCCGAGGCGCGCGGCTACGAGGCCGAGACCGCCTGGGACATCTGCACGACGGCGGCGCTGGGGATGCCGTACGAGAAGGCGCAGTGGCGCAAGGTGCGCACGCTGTCCGGCGGTGAGCAGAAGCGGCTGGTGCTGGAGTCGCTGCTGCGCGGCACCGACGAGGTGCTGCTGCTGGACGAGCCGGACAACTATCTGGACGTGCCGGGCAAGCGGTGGCTGGAGGAGCAGCTGCGGCAGACCCGTAAGACGGTGCTGTTCGTCTCGCACGACCGGGAGCTGCTGGCCCGCGCCGCGGAGAAGATCGTCAGCGTGGAGCCGGGCCCGGCGGGCTCCGACGTCTGGGTGCACGGTGGCGGCTTCGGCACCTACCACCAGGCACGCAAGGAGCGCTTCGCCCGCTTCGAGGAGCTGCGGCGGCGCTGGGACGAGAAGCACGCCCAGCTGAAGAAGCTGGTGGTGTCGCTGCGGCAGGCCGCCTCCATCAGCCATGAGATGGCCTCGCGCTATGCCGCGGCGCAGACCCGGCTGCGGAAGTTCGAGGAGGCCGGGCCGCCGCCGGAGCCGCCGCGTGAGCAGGAGATCACCATGCGGCTGCGCGGCGGGCGCACCGGCGTGCGCGCGGTCACCTGCGAGAACCTGGAGCTCACCGGCCTGATGAAGCCCTTCTCCCTGGAGATCTTCTACGGCGAGCGGGTCGCGGTCCTCGGCTCCAACGGTTCCGGCAAGTCGCACTTCCTGCGGCTGCTGGCTGGGGACGAGGAGAATCCCGTCCCGCACACCGGTGCTTGGAAGCTGGGCGCCCGGGTCGTCCCCGGTCACTTCGCGCAGACGCATGCCCACCCCGAGCTGATGGGCCGCCCCCTGCTCGACATCCTGTGGACCGAACACGCCAAGGACAAGGGTCAGGCCATGTCCGCGCTGCGCCGCTATGAGCTGGAGAAACAGGCCGAGCAGCGCTTCGAGCGGCTCTCCGGCGGCCAGCAGGCGCGCTTCCAGATCCTGCTGCTGGAGCTGGCCGGGACGACCGCCCTGCTGCTCGACGAGCCGACCGACAACCTGGACCTGGAGTCGGCGGAGGCGCTTCAGGAGGGGCTGGAGGCGTACGACGGCACCGTGGTGGCGGTCACCCACGACCGGTGGTTCGCGAAGTCCTTCGACCGGTTCCTGGTCTTCGGCTCGGACGGGCTGGTGCGGGAGACGGCGGAGCCGGTGTGGGACGAGCGGCGGGTGGAGCGGAAGCGGTAGGCCGGGGACGCCCCGGACCGCACGCCGGTTCGGGGGGCGTTTTGACCCCGCTGGGGACGGCCCGGTATTCTGCTGGTTCGTTATGCGTATTGGCTTGCTCTATCTCACGTGAGGGGCCCTTACGCCGGTCCCTGGGCCGATAACCAGCGGCGGACGATCGGGTTGCGTCACCCGTAGTGCCGCCCTGCTGCGGGATCGGTCACGGCGACCAGTACAGGACCCATTCACTTAAGAAGCGAAGGCTAAGACGTGCGTACGTTCAGCCCCAAGCCCGGCGATGTCCAGCGCCAGTGGCACATCATTGACGCGCAGGACGTTGTCCTGGGCCGTCTGGCCACCCAGGCCGCGTCCCTCCTGCGGGGCAAGCACAAGCCGGTCTACGCGCCGCACGTTGACATGGGTGACTTCGTCATCATCGTCAACGCCGACAAGGTGCACCTGTCCGGCAACAAGCGGACCCAGAAGATGGCCTACCGCCACTCGGGCTTCCCGGGCGGTCTGCGGTCGGTCCGTTACGACGAGCTGCTCGACAAGAACCCCGAGAAGGCCGTCGAGAAGGCCATCAAGGGCATGCTCCCCAAGAACACCCTCGGCCGTCAGATGCTCTCGAAGCTGAAGGTCTACGCAGGTGCCGAGCACCCGCACGCTGCGCAGCAGCCGGTCCCGTTCGAGATCACCCAGGTCGCGCAGTAAGTCCGGCCACCCCCTAAGACGACAGAGAATTCTGAGGAGCATCGTGGCCGAGACCACTCCCGAGACCGTCATCGAGAACGAGAACGAAGACGCCGTCGAGGAATACACCACCGAGACCGAGGTCGTGGAGTCGGAGTACACCTCCGAGTCCCTCGCCTCCCGCTTCGGCGACCCGCAGCCGGCGGCCGGCCTGGGCCGTCGCAAGAACGCCATCGCCCGCGTCCGGATCGTTCCGGGCACCGGCCAGTGGAAGATCAACGGTCGCACCCTTGAGGGCTACTTCCCCAACAAGGTGCACCAGCAGGAAGTCAACGAGCCCTTCAAGGTGCTCGAGCTCGACAACCGCTACGACGTCGTCGCCCGCATCTCCGGCGGCGGCATCTCCGGCCAGGCCGGTGCGCTGCGCCTGGGCGTGGCCCGTGCGCTGAACGAGGCGGACGTGGACAACAACCGCGGTGCGCTGAAGAAGGCCGGGTTCCTCAAGCGTGACGACCGTGCGGTCGAGCGCAAGAAGGCCGGTCTCAAGAAGGCCCGTAAGGCGCCGCAGTACAGCAAGCGCTAATCGCGCGTGCTGCACCATGCAGCATCTTGGCGAACGCCCCGGTGGCACCTCCGTGCTGCCGGGGCGTTCGGCTATCCGGGACCAGGGGCGTATACCTGGACTTAATGCTCTGGTCCAAGCTCATCTACTCGGAGGACACCAGTGGGACGACTCTTCGGCACGGACGGTGTGCGCGGCGTCGCCAATGCGGATCTGACGGCGGAGCTGGCGCTCGGTCTGTCGGTCGCTGCGGCGCATGTGCTCGCGGAAGCCGGCACCTTCGAGGGGCACCGGCCGGTGGCGGTGGTCGGACGCGATCCACGCGCGTCCGGTGAGTTCCTGGAGGCCGCGGTCGTCGCGGGCCTGGCCAGCGCCGGTGTGGACGTGCTGCGGGTGGGGGTGCTCCCGACCCCGGCGGTCGCGTATCTGACCGGCTCGCTCGGTGCGGACCTCGGCGTGATGCTCTCCGCCAGCCACAACCCGATGCCCGACAACGGCATCAAGTTCTTCGCCCGCGGCGGCCACAAGCTCGCCGACGAGCTGGAGGACCGGATCGAGCAGACCTACCGCGCGCACAGCTCCGGCGAGCCCTGGGAGCGGCCGACCGGTGCCGGTGTGGGCCGGGTCACCGTCTATGACGAGGGCTTCGACAACTATGTCGCGCACCTCGTCGGTGTGCTGCCCAACCGGCTGGACGGGCTGAAGATCGTCATCGATGGCGCCCATGGCGCGGCGGCGCGGGTCTCGCCCGAGGCGTTCGCCCGGGCCGGTGCCGACGTCATCACGATCGGTACCGACCCCGACGGCCTGAACATCAACGACGGCTGCGGCTCCACGCACCTGGAGCTGCTGCGGGCGGCCGTGGTCGAGCACGGCGCGGACCTGGGTGTCGCCCACGACGGCGACGCGGACCGCTGCCTGGCCGTGGATCACGCGGGCAACGAGATCGACGGCGACCAGATCCTGGCCGTCCTGGCGCTCGGGATGCGCGAGGCGGGCACGCTGCGCAAGAACATCGTGGTCGCCACCGTGATGTCGAACCTCGGCTTCAAGCTGGCCATGGAGGGCGCGGGCATCGACCTCGTCCAGACCGCGGTCGGCGACCGCTACGTCCTGGAGGAGATGAAGGCGCACGGCCTCGCGCTGGGCGGTGAGCAGTCCGGGCACGTCATCGTGCTGGACCACGCCACCACCGGTGACGGCACGCTGACCGGTCTGATGCTGGCCGCCCGGGTCGCCACGACCGGCAAGCCGCTGGCCGAGCTGGCGGGCGTCATGGAGCGGCTGCCGCAGATCCTGATCAACGTCCCCGACGTCGACAAGTCCCGGGTGGCCACCTCGCCCGAGGTGACCGCGGCGGTCGCCGAGGCGGAGCGCGAGCTGGGCGCCACCGGGCGCGTGCTGCTGCGGCCGTCCGGTACGGAGCCGCTGGTGCGGGTCATGGTGGAGGCGGCGGACATCGAGCAGGCCCGTGCGGTGGCCGAGCGGCTGGCGGACGCGGTCAAGTCGGCGCTGGGATGAGTGGCGTAGGCGGTGGCCGCGGTCACCGCTGAGGAAACGGCCTCGCCCCGGGGCGGCACCTTGCCGCCCCGGGGCGAGGCCGTTTCCGGTCCGGGGCGGAGGCGTCCGCTCCGGGGCGAGGCCGTTTCCGGTCGCTAGCGGGCGACCGGGAGGGTGCCGTGCCGGGCCCACAGCAGCTTCTGGGTGGCCAGGGTGAGGGTGCCGGCGATCACGATGCCCACCATGTTCAGCCCGAGCTGGCCGACGGAGCCCCAGGTCTGCGCGTAGTCGCCGTAGGTGAAGGCGACGGCGGCGTTGGCGGCGGCGGGCACGGTCGTCACGGAGATGGCCACGCCCACCAGGGCGCCGGACTTCGCCGAGGTCAGCGAGAGGGTGCCGGCGACGCCGGCGAGGAAGGCCACCACGAACGACATCCAGTCCGGCTGCCAGATGAACGACGTATTGGGCCGCGGACCCTCGACCCGGTGCTCGGTGAACAGCCCCACCGCATCCATGAAGTAGCTGAAGCCGCAGGTCAGCACCATGGCCACGACGAAGCCGACGACCAGCGCCACCAGCGAGCGCCAGGCCGGCCGCAGGGCGCGCCGGACCAGGGCCGTGGAGATGCCCGCCAGCGGGCCGAACTCGGGGCCGACCGCCATCGCGCCGACGATCAGGATGGCGTTGTCGAGGACCACACCGCAGGCCGCGATCATCGTCGCGAGGGTCAGGAACGCGAGGTAGGTGGCCGACAGCGTCGACTCCTCGTGGGTGGCGTCGGTCAGCGACTCCCACAGCACGGCGTCCGCGCCCTCGCCGGGGGCCTCGTCCTCCGCCCGGTCGGCCCGCCGGGACAGCGAGAGATCGATGTGCTCCAGCGCGATGGAACCACTCCGGTCGAGGCCCATCTCCCGCAGCCGGGCCAGCAGTCCGTCACCGGCCTCCCGGGCGACATCGCACAGCACCACATCGCCCCTCGGCTCCCGGGCCGCCCCGCTCAGCACGACGAGATGGGTGGTCCCGACGGTCTGCTCCAGCAGCTGGAGCACCTCGTCCGTACGGTCCGCGGGGACGATCAGGCGCAGATGCAGCACGGTGTTCGCACTCCCTAGAGTTTGCGCAACGACAGCCGTTGCACCTTGTGGTCCGGCCCCTTGCGGAGCACCAGGTTGGCACGGCCGCGGGTCGGGGCGACGTTCTGTTGCAGGTTGGGCTTGTTGACGGTGCGCCAGATCATCCGGGCGTAGTCGAGGGCCTCGTCCTCGGAGACCTGGGTGTACTTGCGGAAGTACGAGAACGGGTTCTGGAAGGCGGTCTCGCGCAGCTTGCGGAAGCGGCCGAGGTACCACTTCTCGATGTCCTCGGTGCGGGCGTCGACGTAGACGGAGAAGTCGAAGAAGTCGGCGAGCCCGAGGCGGGTGCGACCGTCCTTGCCGGGCAGGGCCGGCTGGAGGACGTTCAGGCCCTCGACGATGAGGATGTCGGGGCGCTGCACGGTCAGCTGCTCGCCCGGCACGATGTCGTAGATCAGGTGGGAGTAGACCGGCGCGGTGACCTGGGCCTTGCCGGACTTCACCGCCGCGACGAAGCGGGTCAGCGCCCGCCGGTCGTAGGACTCCGGGAAGCCCTTGCGGGACATCAGACCGCGCCGGTGCAGTTCGGCGTTGGGGAAGAGGAAGCCGTCGGTGGTGACCAGCTCGACGCGTGGGTGCTCGGGCCAGCGGGCCAGCAGCGCCTGGAGCAGCCGCGCGGTGGTGGACTTGCCGACCGCCACGCTGCCCGCGACCCCGATGACGAACGGGGTGCCGGGCTGGGGGCC
This sequence comes from Streptomyces platensis, assembly GCF_008704855.1. Lineage (NCBI taxonomy): Bacteria > Bacillati > Actinomycetota > Actinomycetes > Kitasatosporales > Streptomycetaceae > Streptomyces > Streptomyces platensis. The sequence goes on along the minus strand of NZ_CP023691.1, from coordinate 3,943,008 downwards.
GCCGCCCGCGTCGCCGAGGAAGGTGTTCAGCGCACCGCGCAGATTGCTGGTGGCGCCGACGTAGAGGTTGAGGAGCCGGGACAGCGGGAGATAGACATCGCGTACCTCGTCGAGGTCGATGACATCGCCCAGGCCACGCAGCTGTTCGACCTCATCGGCCGTCAGGGGCAGCGGGGTTTTCTCCCGCAGGGCGCTCCACTGCGCGCGCGTCAGATCGACGTACGGGGAGCTGTCGGCGCGGCGTCGTTGCTGCGGATCGGTCGTCTGGGGCACGCGCCCATTGTGCGCAGCCGCCACCCGCCGTTCATCTCGGGGTGGCCCGCCGGGCGCCGGAAGGTGGTCTTGTGGATGTCGGGGTGGGCTTGGGTGAATCTCAGCCACCCTGTCTGTACCGGGTCGGTATTGCCCGGTACGGTCAGCGGCGGGGAAGGGCCCGGAGACGGGCCGCGGACGAATCAGGGGGGTTCGGGTGCGCACGCGTAAGGCCGGTCTGCTGGGACATCGGCCATGGGGGAGAAGCGCCGGCGCGGACCACACCGGTCCGGACTGCACCACGGACGGCTTCGCCGCCCAGGTGTACGCCGAGCTGGCCGAGGAACTGCCGGACGAGGACCTGGGCGAGGATCTCGCCGATTTCCTGGAGCGCTACGAGCCGGGCGGCGGGCCCGGCGGGGACGCCGAGGCGGACGAGGAGTCCTTGGAGACGGTGCGGGAGGCGCACGCGCGGATATCGCGGGGGTACTGACGGAGCGTCGGGTGCGTGGGGGCGTTGGGTGCCTCCAGCGTGGATCAGCCACATTGATGAGGGCTCATTACCGCACCTTTGTGAAGTTTGAGAGCAATCAAATCCCGACATATTCAGTGAAATACCCCGGGGTGGAGGGGGCTGATTCGGCGAATCGGCCCCCTCGCCGCGGATGAATCTAACTAGCCTGGCCCGGTCAGAAGCAGGGGCGCTGGGCTGCGTTGTGTATTGATGCGCAGCTGGCGATGCAGAGGACTCGGGGGGCTCCGGTGGCCAAAGAATTCCATATTGAACCTGCTGAGCTGGGAAAACTTGGGAAAGAATTTGCCAGCTATGCGTATGACATTGAGAGTGCCCTCAAAGGGTTCAAGGGGAAGACGGACTCTGAGGCGATCCACGATGGGTTCGGCCTGCTGACCGAGTCCGAGGAGGTCACCTCCGCGTACATCGAGCTGTCCGAGAACATGTCGGAGTCTCTGGGGAAGCTTCATAAGCACCTTGAGGCGATCGGCGAACTCCTGCGGGAGAATGTGAAAAACAGCGAGGAGTCGGACGAACACATCGCTGCTGCATTCAAGCGGGGGGAAAAGTGAGCAACGAAGGAGTCGGCGAGGAGATCGTCGAGGCCGGGCTGGAGCTCGTGAACCCCGGCGGTCGGCCGGATGTCCTGCGGGCGGCAGCCACAGCTTGGCGCAATATGGGCTCGGAGATGGAGGAAGCCTTCGATGCTCTCGATAAAAAGGTACAGGCGACGCTCGGCGAACACTGGAAGGGCGATTCGGCCGATGCCTTCGAGCACCACTGGAACGCGCTGAAGGCGGGCATTGAGAAGACGGAGCCCACCTTTACCCACGCGGCGAAGGGACTCGATGAAGCCGCCGATTCCATCGAAGAGGTCAACGATGAGATCCATGCGATCTACGTCGAGATCGGCGTCTCGATCGGCGTCGGCGTCGCTCTGTCCTTCGTGACGTTAGGCTTCGGAGGAGCAGCCGCGGCCGCCAACGCGACCCGCCTTGCCGCGCAGGCCGCTCGCGTCTCTGCTCGCCTGGCCTCGATGCTCACGCGGCTCGCTTCGGCGTTCCGGCGCATTGCTCAGCTTGCGAAGGCGAACAAGTTTCTCACGAACGTGGCCATCAACTGGGTGGGAAACACCGCGGGATCTGTTGCGGGCGCGGCATGGTCTGGCGGCTCGGTAAGCGGCAAGGACCTCTGGGATGCGACCTGGCAGGGTGGGGTGGGTGCGGCTGTGGGTACGGCACCCGGGCTCAAGGTCGCGAAACTTGTAGAAGGAAGTCATGCGCCGACGTTGCTCCGTGAAGCTGCGAGCGGAGCGGCTGGGGGTGCCACCGGCAACGTCGTCGGCGGCTGGGGTACAGAGGCCGTTAAGGCGGCAAACGGCGATGCGTCCAACTTGGAAGAGTTCGCGTGGGGTACCGCAGCCAATGCCGTTGGTGGTGCCGCGGGTGGCGCGGCCGTCGCGGGAGTCGGGCGCCTCAATCAGCCGACCGAAGGGTTCCAGGTGCCTGAGGGCTTCATCCCGGCGCCTGAGCGGAGCGGCCCCGCGCTGTCGATCGACGGCCCGATGGGTGGGATCAGCGCGGGCTTGGCAGGAGCAGGCCAGGCTGTGGTCCAGGGGGAGGATGAGGCGGAGGAAAAGCAGCCTGATGCCAAGTCAACCCCTCAGAGTCGAAGCGTGAAGGATACTTTCGGATGATTCGGACCCGGGCCGTCAACGCCTTTCTCACGGCGGCGGGTGCAGGAATGCTGGCTGCTGTGCTGCTGGTGTTGATGCGGCCCTCCGCCCTGTTGCCGCGCTGGGACCTGCTCGGCTGCCTTGCGCTGGTGGCAGGTGGCCTGGTGGGTGCCCTCGTGTGTCTGCGGCGGGGGCCCTTGCCGCGAGAGGGGCGGACCGGGACGCGTAGCCACTGGTGGCCTGAGCGCAATCGTGGGTGGATCGCCGCCGGATTGTGCGCCGGCATCGTGCCCGTGGGACTGTTCTTCTACGCGGCCCTTTCGTCCTCCCCGGAAGCGGCTCGGATTACCGAAGCCAAAGGCGGCATTCAAGCGGTGTCCGTTCAGAAAGTACTCTCGTCCGAGTACGTCCGGAGCAAGAACTCGAGGAACTACAGGGTGGTTGCCCGGGTATCCGTACCGTTCGATGCCGGAACGAGATCCGAGAAAGCCGAGTTCACATCGAAGCGCCAGGTGGAACGCGGCGACGAGATCTGGGCCCTCTACGCACCGTCGTCCGCCGAGCTTGGCTTTCTCGTGAACACCGACCGGGAGGTCCTGGAAGAGAGGATGGGGGGCGCCGGGCATCCCCTCATGCTGGCAGGCGTAGGTGCCCTCGCAGTCTTCTGCTCGCTCTGCGGTGTTCTTGGCGAGGTTTCCAGTAGGGTTTCCCGCAGCCTTAGGCGCCCTGTGATGGCGGGCCTTTGTCGTTCGCTCCCCGTAACGGTGAAGAGTGTCGGTGTGGCGGTGGATGAACTCACCGACAGCAAGGGGGTGACGACAAAACAACCGAAGCCTCGGCTGAAACTCGTTCACGCTGAGGGAGGCTTCCTGGAAATGCTGCTTGACCCGGTGGTCGATCCCGCTCAGCTTTCCCGGGAAATCAAGGGCCTTCAAGCAAAGCTGTACTGGGAGAAAGTCGCCGACAGTCGCCCTGGACCGAAGCGGGTCCGCGCGGTGCTGGTCCTGGACGGGCAGCGATGTGTGCGGGGTGTCCTCAGGGTCGCCGATGCGTCGGACTGTCCGGAGGGCACCCCTGTACCTACTGCCGGGTCCCTCCCCGGGGGAGACGGCTTGCGGGCGATTCGGACGTTCCCGGCCTGGGATCCGAAGCTGCACGCTGGTGGGTTGTGGTGGCTTCTGGTGGGGGTGTTCGCGCTCAGCGTGGTCGCCGTCGGTGTTGGACGCTGGGCGACGCTCATCTTGTGCGCTGTTGCTTATGGCGCCTTGTTCATGGCCCGGTGGTGGGTGAAGGACAGTCGCACCCGACACCTTCAGGGCTTCCTGCCGGACGCCGGTCCCGGAGCGGGTGGGTGACCCTTTCAGGGCAGGCGCTACGGCCGCGGAGCCGGGCGCGTTGCCGTACCGCCGTGGTGCGGGACGTGGCGCGTACGCTGCCTCCATGTGCGGAATCGTGGGATATGTGGGCGGGCAGAGCGCCCTTGACGTCGTCCTGGCCGGGCTGAAGCGGCTGGAGTACCGCGGGTATGACTCGGCGGGGGTCGCCGTGCTGGCCGATGGTGGTCTGGCGGCGGCCAAGAAGGCCGGGAAACTGGCCAACCTGGAGAAGGAGCTGGCGGACCGTCCGCTGCCGGCCGGTGCGACGGGGATCGGGCACACCCGGTGGGCCACGCACGGCGGGCCCACCGACGAGAACGCCCATCCGCATCTGGACAACGCCGGCCGGGTCTCGGTCGTGCACAACGGCATCATCGAGAACTTCGCCGGGCTGCGCGCCGAACTCACCGACCGCGGGCACGAGTTGGCATCCGAGACGGACACCGAGGTCGTGGCGCATCTGCTCGCGGAGTGCTACTCGTCGTGCGGTGAGCTGGCCGAGGCGATGCGGCAGGTGTGCCGGCGGCTGGAGGGCGCGTTCACGCTGGTCGCGGTGCATGCCGATGAGCCGGATGTGGTCGTCGGGGCGCGCCGGAACTCGCCGCTGGTGGTGGGCGTCGGGGACGGCGAGGCCTTCCTGGCCTCCGATGTGGCGGCGTTCATCGCGCACACCCGCGAGGCGATCGAGCTGGGCCAGGACCAGGTCGTGGAGCTGCGCCGGGAGGCCGTGACGGTCACCGACTTCGACGGGGCGCCCGCCGAGGTGCGCGAGTACCACGTCGACTGGGACGCCTCGGCCGCCGAGAAGGGCGGCTACGACTACTTCATGCTGAAGGAGATCGCGGAGCAGCCGAAGGCCGTCGCGGACACGCTGCTGGGGCGGATCGACGCGTCGGGCGTGCTGTCGCTGGACGAGGTGCGGATCCCGCCGGAGGTGCTGCGCGAGGTCGACAAGGTCGTCATCGTGGCGTGCGGGACGGCGTACCACGCGGGGATGATCGCCAAGTACGCGATCGAGCACTGGACGCGGATCCCCTGCGAGACCGAGCTGGCCAGCGAATTCCGCTACCGCGACCCGATCCTGGACCGGCACACGCTGGTGATCGCGATCAGCCAGTCCGGCGAGACGATGGACACCCTGATGGCGCTGCGGCACGCCCGTGAGCAGGGCGCGAAGGTGCTCGCCATCTGCAACACGAACGGCTCGACCATCCCGCGGGAGTCGGACGCGGTGCTGTACACGCACGCCGGGCCCGAGGTGGCGGTGGCGTCGACGAAGGCGTTTCTTACGCAGCTGGTGGCCTGCTATCTGGTGGCGCTGTACGTCGCGCAGGTGCGGGGCACGAAGTGGGGCGACGAGATCCGGGCGGTGGTGCGCGAACTGGCCGCCATCGGCACCCAGGTCGAGCAGGTGCTCGGCACGATGGAGCCGGTACGGGAGCTGGCGCGCTCCCTCGCCGACAAGAACACGGTGCTGTTCCTCGGGCGGCATGTGGGCTATCCGGTGGCGCTGGAGGGTGCGCTGAAGCTCAAGGAGCTTGCGTACATGCATGCGGAGGGCTTCGCGGCCGGGGAGCTCAAGCACGGGCCGATCGCGCTGATCGAGGACGATCTGCCGGTCGTCGTCGTGGTGCCGTCGCCGCGCGGGCGGTCCGTGCTGCACGACAAGATCGTGTCGAACATCCAGGAGATCCGGGCCCGGGGCGCGCGGACCATCGTCATCGCGGAGGAGGGCGACGAGACCGTCGTGCCCTACGCCGACCACCTCGTACGGATCCCGCGGACGCCGGTGCTGCTCCAGCCGCTGGTGTCCACCGTCCCGTTGCAGGTCTTCGCCTGTGAACTGGCCACCGCCCGTGGCAACGAGGTCGACCAGCCGCGCAACCTCGCCAAGTCGGTGACGGTGGAGTGATCATCGGGGTGGGGATCGATGTCGCCGAGATCGACCGGTTCGAGGCGGCGCTGGAGCGCACGCCGGAGCTGGCGCATCGGCTGTTCATCGAGGACGAGCTGATATTGCCGAGCGGTGAACGGCGCGGCATCGCCTCCCTGGCGGCGCGGTTCGCCGCCAAGGAGGCGCTGGCCAAGGCGCTCGGGGCGCCGAGCGGGCTGCGCTGGACCGATGCCGAGGTGTACGTCGAGGACAGCGGGCAGCCGCGGCTGCGGGTGCAGGGCACGGTCGAGGCACGGGCGGCGGAGCTCGGGGTCCGCTCGTGGCATGTGTCGCTGAGCCATGACGCGGGGGTCGCCTCCGCCGTGGTGATCGCCGAGGGGTGAGCCGGTGCGGCGCCTGCCCGGTCCGTCGTGGCGGGCGCCGTCCTCGGGCGGGGGGAAATCCCCCGCACCTGGTAGGTGAGGGGCGAGACTTGGCGGTATGAGGACTGCCTACAGCGTGGAGACCGTACGGACCGCCGAGCGCGAGCTCATGGCCCGGCTGCCCGAAGGGGCCCTGATGCAGCGGGCGGCGGCCGGACTGGCCGTGGCCTGCGGGGAGTTGCTGGGCAAGGTGTACGGCAGCCGGGTGGTGCTGCTGGTGGGCAGCGGTGACAACGGCGGGGACGCGCTGTACGCCGGCGCCCGGCTGGCCCGGCGCGGGGCCGGGGTGGCGGCGGTGCTGCTCTCGCCCGAACGGGCCCACCAGGGCGGACTGGCCGCGCTGCGGGCCGCCGGGGGACGCGTTTCGGACGACGCGCCGCGGGACATCGGCCGCGCCGACCTCGTCGTGGACGGCATCGTCGGGATCGGCGGGCGCGGTGGGCTGCGCCCGGAGGCCGCGCAACTCGCGCGGGCGGCATGGGAGTCGGCGCCGGTGGTCGCGGTCGATCTGCCCAGCGGGGTGGACGCGGACAGCGGCGAGGTGCACGGGGACGCCGTACGGGCCGATGCGACGGTGACGTTCGGTGCGTACAAGCCGGGGCTGCTGATCGACCCGGCGCGGGACCGGGCCGGGGCGCTGCGGCTGGTCGACATCGGGCTCACGCTGCCGCAGGAGGCCGAACTGGAGGCGTTGCAGCATGAGGACGTGGCGGAGCTGTTGCCGCGTCCGGCGCCCGAGAGCGACAAGTACCGGCGGGGCGTGGTCGGGGTGGTCGCCGGGTCCGCGCGGTATCCGGGGGCGGCGGTGCTCGCGGTGGCGGGCGCGCTGCGGGGCGGCGCGGGGGCCGTGCGGTATGTCGGCCCGGCCGCCGACGCGGTGCTGGCGCGCTTCCCGGAGACGCTGGTGCACCCCGGACCGCCGGACAAGGCCGGCCGGGTGCAGGCGTGGGTGATCGGGCCCGGCATCGGAGACGAGGCGGACGCGCTGGAGGACGTGCTGGCGGCGGATGTGCCGGTGCTGGTGGACGCGGACGGCCTGCGCTTCCTGACGCCGGAGCGGGTCCGGGCGCGCAGGGCAGAGACCTTGCTGACGCCGCACGCGGGGGAGGCCGCCGCGCTGCTCGGGCGCGGGCGCGAGGAGGTCGAGGCGGCGCGGCTGGCCTCCGTACGGGAGTTGGCGGCGCGCTACGGGGCCACGGTGCTGCTCAAGGGCTCGACGACGCTGGTCGCGGAGGCGGACGGTCCCGTACGGGTCAACCCCACCGGGACCGGCTGGCTGGCGACGGCCGGGAGCGGGGATGTGCTGTCGGGGGTGACCGGGTCGTTGCTCGCCGCGGGACTGCCGGCGCGGGACGCCGGATCCGTCGGCGCGTATCTGCACGGGCTGGCGGCGCGCCGCGCGGCCGGGCCGGACGGCGCGCCGGTCCTGGCCTCCGAGGTCGCCGCCCATCTGGGCGCCGCCTGGCGTGATGTGACGCACTGACAGCTGCCGGGGCGGCGTTACGCCCCGCGGGGGAACGGTGCGGGCACCAGGGCGAACCTGGCGCCCGGCGGGCGGTATGGCCGCGCGCCCACGGCATGCGTGAGGGCATGAAACGCACCCTTTCGGCGCTGCTGGTCGGCGCCTCGCTCCTCGTTGCCGGGCCGCCCGCGGTGGCCGTGGCGCCGTCGCCCACCGTGGCGTCCCCGTCCGCCGCGTACCGCCTGCCCGCCCTGGTTCCCGGGCTGCCGCGCGCGGTGCGGGAGACCACCCGGCCCCGGCACATCGAGTACGTGCCGCGGTCCGAGGCGGCGCCCGCCGGCCGGGCGGCCCGGTGCAGCGCCTCCACCGGGCCCTACCAGCGGCAGGCGGAGCGCTATCTGGGGCGGCAGGTGGACGGGCGGCAGAGCACGGGGGACTGCCGGGCGATCCGGCGGTTCCAGCAGGCCCACCGCATCGCGCCGGCGACCGGCTTCGCCGGCCCGGTCACGGGGGCGATCGTGCGGGTGATGCGGGCCAGGAAGGACCCCAACCGGGCCGGGAACTGCCCCGCCCTCGCCCAGCGGACCGCGTGTGTCGACCTGAACCGGCAGCTGATGTGGGTGCAGCAGGGCGGCCAGGTGATCCTCGAACCGGTGGCGATCCGGTCCGGTGCGCCGACGATGGAGACCCGCACCGGCTCGTACCGGATCTATCTGCGCCACCGGCACCACATCTCGAACCTCTACGGCACGCGGATGCCCTACGCCCAGTTCTTCGACCGCGGGGAGGCGCTGCACGGCGTATACGAGGACATCTTCTCGGGGGCCGGCTCGCACGGCTGCGTCAACCTCACCATGACGGACGCGCGGCGGGCGTGGGAAGTGCTGAGGAAGGGCGACACCGTGTACGTCTGGGGGCGGAAGCCCGGCGTGTGAGCACGCTTTCCGCGCCCGTCCCCCGGGGCCCCGCGGCGTCGCCTGCGACACTGAGGGGGATGAACGAGACAGCGAAGCGCGCCCGCGCCACCATCGACCTCGCCGCCGTGCGGTCGAATGTGCGTGCCCTGCGGGACCGCGCACCCCGGGCAGAGCTGATGGCCGTGGTCAAGTCCGACGGCTATGGACACGGAGCGGTGCGCTGTGCGCGCGCCGCCCGTGAGGCCGGTGCGGGCTGGCTGGGTACGGCGCTGCCCGAGGAGGCCTTCGCGCTGCGGGCGGCCGGTGACACCGGGCGGCTGCTGTGCTGGCTGTGGACGCCGGGCGGCCCCTGGCGCCGGGCCATCGAGCAGGACATCGAGGTCGCGGTGAGCGGGCTGTGGGCGCTGCGCGAGGTGACCGCGGCGGCCCGGGAGTGCGGCCGTGCCGCCCGCGTCCAGCTCAAGATCGACACCGGGCTCGGCCGCAACGGCTGCGCCCCCGCCGACTGGCCGGAGCTGACCGCCGCCGCCCGGGCCGCCGAGGCCGAGGGCGTGCTGACGGTCAGCGGTGTCTGGTCGCACTTCGCCTGCGCCGACGAGCCCGGCCACCCCTCGATCGCCGCCCAGCTGGCCGTCTTCCAGGAGGGGTTGCGGACCGCCGAGCGGGCCGGGCTGCACCCCGAGGTGCGGCATATCGCCAACACCCCGGCGCTGCTGACCCTCCCCGAGGCGCACTTCGACCTGGTCCGTACCGGTATCGGTATCTACGGCGTCTCGCCCAGCCCCGAGGTCGGGACCTCGCAGGACTTCGGGCTGCGGCCCGCGATGACGCTGGAGGCCTCGCTCGCCTCGGTCAAGCGCGTCCCGGGCGGCCACGGCGTGTCGTACGGGCACCACTACACGACGCCCGGGGAGACCTCCCTGGCGCTGGTCCCGCTCGGCTATGCGGACGGCATCCCGCGGCACGCCTCCGGCACCGGCCCGGTGCTGGTCGCCGGCAAGTGGCGGACGGTCGCCGGGCGGATCGCGATGGACCAGTTCGTGGTCGATCTGGGCGGCGACAGCGCCGAGCCGGGGGATCCGGCGGTGCTGTTCGGCCCGGGGGACCGCGGTGAGCCGACCGCGGAGGACTGGGCCAGGGTGGCCGGAACCATCGGCTACGAGATCGTCACCCGGATCGGAAGCCGGGTCCCGCGCGTCTATGTGGACAGCGGCATACGGAGCGAAGCCGAAGGAGACAGCGCGCTCACGGGGGGTACGGCATGACCGAGGGACAGGAGGCCGCCGCGCAGGCGGTCGAGACGGCCGTCGAGGCGGCCGGCAACTGGGCACGGGCGGGCCGGCACGCCGGCGTGGCCGGTGCCGCGATCGGGGTGGTCGCGGCGGGCGCCGCGGCCGGTGTGGCGATAGAGCGGATGACGGTCGGCCGCGGGATGCGCCGCCGGGCCCGGCTCGCACTGGACGCCGCCGGCCCGTACGGCACGCTGCGCGGCACCCCGGGCGCGGCGATCGCCGAGGACGGCACCGAGCTGTATTACGAGGTCGACGAGCCGGGCGTGGAGACGGGCCGGCCGGAGAAGGACGACCACCCGGGCAAGGTCAGGAACGGCAAGGGCAGCAAGGCCGACCGGTCCGCCAAGCCGGTGCGCGGCAAGGAGGCGCGGGCCGCGCAGGAGGCCCAGGGCGGTCTGCGCAAGCGGCTGTCGGCGGCGCTGGGCCGGCGTGGCACGGCCCCCACGGTCGTCTTCAGCCACGGCTACTGCCTCAGCCAGGACTCCTGGCACTTCCAGCGCTCCGCGCTGCGCGGCGCGGTACGCACCGTCCACTGGGACCAGCGCAGCCACGGCCGCTCCTCGCGCGGCCACAGCCAGATCGACGGCACGGAACCGGTCACCATCGACCTGCTGGGCCGGGACCTGAAGGCGGTGCTGGACGCCGCGGTGCCCGAGGGGCCGATCGTGCTGGTCGGGCACTCCATGGGCGGGATGACGGTGATGGCGCTGGCCGATCAGTTCCCCGAGTACGTCGCGGAGCGGGTGGTCGGGGTGGCCCTGATCGGCACGTCCGCGGGCCGGCTCAGCGAGGTCGGCTTCGGGCTGCCGTCCATGGGCGTCAAGGCCTTCCACTGGCTCGCGCCGGGCGTGCTGAGGGCGCTGGGCTGGCAGCGCGAGATCGTCGAGCGCGGGCGGCGGGCCACCGCCGACCTCTTCGCGGGGCTGATCAAGCGCTACTCGTTCGGGACGCCGGAGAAGGTGGACCCGGGTATCGCGCGGTTCGGCGAGCGGCTGATCGAGGCGACCCCGATCGATGTGGTCGCCGAGTTCTTCCCGGCGTTCGCGGTGCATGACAAGACCGAGGCGCTGGTCGCGTACGACGCGGTGCCCGCGCTGGTGCTCGCCGGGGAGAGCGATCTGATCACCCCGGCCGACCACAGCCAGGCGATCGCCGAGGTGCTGCCCGACGCGGAGCTGGTCTGTGTCCCCGGCGCCGGCCATCTGGTGATGCTGGAGCGGCCCGAGCTGGTCAATGAGCATCTGGTGTCCCTGGTGGAACGGGCCGGCGCGGCGGCCCGCAGCTCCCGGCACGCCCGCGCCTGAGCGCCTGGCCTGCCGGGGGCTCCGGCCACCCGGCAGGCCGTGGCCGCGGGCCTCCGGCCACAGCGGCGTGGTCGGGGAGGTGCGGGGCAAGGCCGCCACCGCGCAGCGGTGTCGATGAGGGGTGGTGGTCGGGAGAGGGGCAGGCCGTACCATTTGCGGCATGAGCACCACCGGCGCGATGGCGCACATCACCGTCAAGTCCCCCGAACAGATGCAGGAGTTGGGCCGCCGCCTGGCCCCACTGCTGCGCCCCGGCGACCTGGTACTGCTCACCGGTGAGCTGGGGGCCGGCAAGACGACGCTGACCCGCGGCCTGGGCGAGGGCCTGGGCGTGCGCGGCGCCGTCACCTCTCCCACCTTTGTCATCGCCCGGGTCCACCCCTCGCTGGCCGGCGGCCCCCCGCTGGTGCATGTCGACGCCTACCGGCTCGGCGGCGGGCTGGACGAGATGGAGGACCTGGACCTCGATGTCTCGCTGCCGGAGTCGGTGGTGGTCGTGGAGTGGGGCGAGGGCAAGGTCGAGGAGCTGTCCGACGACCGGCTGCATGTGGTCATCGGCCGTGCCGTGGGGGACGACGGCCCGGCGGCCCTGGAGGCCGACGCGGACGATGTGCGTGAGGTGACGGTCACCGGCTTCGGCGCGCGCTGGGCGGACGCCGGGCTGCTGGCGCTGGAGACCTGCTGACGGCGGGGCGGGACGGCCGCCGCCGCGCCTCGGCCCGGCCCTGGATCCGGCCGGGCGCCCGGTAGTTTCCGACAAGCCGTCGGTAAGATGTTGCGCACCTGGTACCGGGCGTGGTGACATGGGTGGAGACCCCAGTTAGGTCAGCCTAAGTAGCCAGCCTAGCTTCTGTCGCTTGCCCCAGGAGCCCCGGGAGGCGTCCATGTCGGCCCACCAGCCCTTCCCCCCGTCTGACGGCCGCGAGGGCGGCCCCGTCGCGGCGGCCGGGCGCGCCACCCGCGAGACGCCGACGATGAACGAGCTGCTGGCGGCGTGCGCCGCGGCCAGCGCGGTCTCCACACCCCCCGACGCCGCCGAGGAGGCCCGTCAGGACAAGCCCGCGGAGCCGGCGGCGGAGGAGTCCGAGGAGCCGGCGTCCACCGGAGGCCGCGACGCGGCGTAGCCCATAGGGGCGAAGAGCGGACCGACCGGGCGCCGCGCGGTCAGGAGACGACGACGACCTTGGTGCCGGTGGGCGCGAAGTCCCACATGGCCTTGCCGTCCGCACGCGACTCACGGATTCCGCCGGTCTTCTTCCCCGTACCCGGGTCGGGCCGCGAGCCGTCCACAGCGGCGCTGAAGCCGACCGTGACCCCGCTGACACTGGCGAACCGCACCACGTGCTCGATCGCGATCCCGTCCGAGCCGGTGACGCTGACCGACCGCGAGGCGACCGCGTAGGACCCCGGCGGCGGGCTGACGGCGCTCGGCGCGACCGTGAACGTCCGCAGCGCCTTGTCCTGCGCGGTGACCAGCCAGACCCGCTTGGCGCCGAGCGAGTACACGATCCGCTGGCCCTTGCCGGACGCCGCCGGGACCGGGGCCGGAGCCGGGGTCTTGTGCTTCTTGCCCTGCTGGGCCGGGTGCTTCTCGGGGGTGCTGTGCCGGCCGTCGCCGCGGGCCCGGGTGAGGGTGTCCGGGGCGGACGCCGCGGCCTGGTAGCCGAGGACTCCGACCACGACCAGGGCCGCCGTGGTCAGTGCGGTGACGATCGTGCTGCTCTTACCGGGCACCGCTGTGCCACCTTTCCTCCCTCTCCCTGCCGCCGGCCGGGAGTCCCGGGCCTGGAGGCCGGGCTGCTTGCTGCTGGGCTACGGGGGCGACGGTAGCACCGGGAACGGGAACCACCCGTCGAGCCGTAGTCTTAAGGACGTGCTGCTGCTAGCTCTTGACACCGCCACCCCCGCCGTCACCGTCGCGCTCCATGACGGCACCCGCGTTCTCGCCGAGTCCCGCCAGGTGGACGCGCGCCGGCACGGCGAACTGCTGCTGCCCGCCGTCGACCGGGTGCTGGCCGAGGCCGGGCAGAAGCTCGACGCGGTCAGCGACATCGTGGTCGGCGTGGGCCCGGGCCCGTACACGGGGCTGCGCGTCGGCCTGGTGACCGCCGCCACCTTCGGGGCCGTGCTCGGCGTGCCCGTGCACGGTCTGTGCACGCTGGACGGCCTCGCCCACGCCTCCGGACTGACCGAGCCCTTCGTCGTGGCCACCGACGCCCGCCGCAAAGAGGTCTACTGGGCGCGCTACGCCGATGCCCGCACAAGGCTGACCGACCCGGCCGTCGACCGTCCCGCTGACCTCGCCGACCAGATGGCCGGCGTCCCGGCCGTGGGCGCGGGTGCGGTGCTCTACGACACGGTCTTCACCGGCGTACGGCGCGAGGCGCCCGAGCACCAGTCCGCCGGCGCGCTGGCCGGCCTGGCCGCGCTGAAGCTCGCCGCGGGGGAGGAGCTGCTGCCGCCGCAGCCGCTGTATCTGCGGCGTCCGGACGCCCAGGTCCCCGCCAACTACAAGGTGGTCACTCCCCGGTGAGTTCCCGCCCGTCGTCCGAACCCCGCACCCCGGCGCCTCCCGCAGACGCTGTGCCGGGAGACCCCCGGCGCGGCGACGACGCCCGGCCCGCGGCCGTGCTGCGCGAGATGCGCTGGTGGGACCTGGCGCCGGTGCTGGAGCTGGAGCGCGAGCTGTTCCCCGAGGACGCCTGGTCGCCGGGCATGTTCTGGTCCGAGCTGGCGCACGCCCGCGGCCCGTCCGCCACCCGCCGGTATCTCGTCGCCGAGCAGGACTGCCGGCTGGTCGGCTACGGCGGGCTGGCCGCCGTCGACGGCACCGGCGACATCCAGACCATCGCCACCGCCCGCGACCAGTGGGGCAGCGGCCTCGGCGCCCGGCTGCTGACCGAACTCCTGCACGCGGCAACGGACTTCGAATGCCACGAGGTGCTGCTGGAGGTACGGGTCGACAACCTCCGCGCCCAGCGCCTCTACGAGCGCTTCGGCTTCGAGCCGATCGGTTTCCGCCGCGGCTACTACCAGCCCGGCAACCACGACGCCCTGGTGATGCGCCGCACCACCCAGACCTCCTCCGAAGCACCCTCCGTACAAGGAACTTGAGAACCATGGCTGACTCACGCGGCGGACCGCTCGTCCTCGGCATCGAGACCTCCTGCGACGAGACCGGTGTCGGCATCGTCCGCGGCCACACCCTGCTGGCCGACGCGGTCGCCTCCAGCGTCGACGAGCACGCCCGCTTCGGCGGCGTGGTGCCGGAGGTGGCCTCCCGCGCCCACCTGGAGGCGATGGTCCCCACCATCCAGCGCGCCCTGAAGGACGCCGGGGTCGCGGCCTCCGACCTGGACGGGATCGCGGTCACCGCGGGACCGGGCCTGGCCGGTGCGCTGCTGGTCGGCGTCTCGGCCGCCAAGGCGTACGCCTACGCCCTCGGCAAGCCGCTCTACGGCGTCAACCACCTCGCCTCGCACATCTGCGTCGACCAGCTGGAACACGGCCCGCTGCCCGAGCCGACCATGGCCCTGCTGGTCTCCGGCGGTCACTCCTCCCTCCTCCTCGCCCCCGACATCACCTCCGATGTGCGTCCGCTCGGCTCGACCATCGACGACGCCGCCGGCGAGGCGTTCGACAAGATCGCACGGGTGCTGCACCTCGGCTTCCCGGGCGGTCCGGTCATCGACCGCTACGCCCGCGAGGGCAACCCCGACGCGATCCGCTTCCCGCGCGGGCTGACCGGCCCCCGCGACCCGGTCTACGACTTCTCCTTCTCCGGCCTGAAGACGGCGGTGGCCCGCTGGATCGAGGCCAAGCGGGCGGCCGGCGAGGAGGTGCCGGTGGCGGATGTCTCGGCGTCGTTCCAGGAGGCCGTGGTGGACGTGCTGACCCGTAAGGCCGTCCGGGCCTGCAAGGACAACGGTGTGGACCACCTGATGATCGGCGGCGGGGTCGCGGCCAACTCCCGGCTGCGGGCGATGGCCCAGCGCCGCTGCGAGGACGCCGGCATCACCCTGCGGGTGCCGCGGCCCAAGCTGTGCACCGACAACGGTGCGATGGTCGCGGCCCTGGGCGCGGAGATGGTGGCCCGCAACCGGCCGGCCTCCGCCTGGGACCTCTCCGCGGACTCGTCCCTCCCGGTCACCGAGCCGCATGTGCCCGGCGAGGTCCCCGAGGACGCCGCCCACGCGCACTCCCACTCCCACGACCATGACCACGTCCACGAGATGAGCAAGCACAACCTCTACTCCTGAGGCCCGGCGAGGACTCGCTTTGTCCTTCTGCGAGTCCTTACGCCGCCCCCGGCCCGCTGTCCGGCCCGAGGTCTTACCCTGACTGGGGCACCGAGCGTGCGAGTGGGGAGGCGGCAGGCTGTGGACTGGTTCTGGTGGGTCTTCATCTTCTTCATGGCGGGCGGCTTCGCGAAGGTCGCCGACACCGCCCGCACCGCGCTGCGCACCCGGCACGAACGCAAGATGGAGCGCCTGGAGACCGCCCGCCAACAGCGGCAGGAGCTGGCCGCCGCCCAGAAGCCACCGGAGCCGGTGTGCGGGTGTACCCACCACCTCGCCAAGCATGACAAAAAGGGCAAGTGTCATGAGCGGGTGGAGATGGCGGTCGCCTGGGACGCCGACCACAAGCCGGTGCAGTACGAGGCCGGCCAGTGCACCTGCCAGCAGTACATCGGCCCGCAGCCGCTCTCCCAGATCTACGCCGAGGACCTCACCGACCTGGCGTGACCGGGTCCGTGGCCGGGTGCCCCAACAGCATGGTGGGGGCGCCGGCGACCCGGGTGAGGAAGATCGTGCAGGACGTGCGGCCGCCGCCGAGCTTCAGCTTCTTGCGCAGCTCCTCGGGCTCCACCGCGGAGCCCCGCTTCTTGATCACCGCGATCCCGACCCCGCGCTCCCGCAGCAGCGCCTTGAGCTTCTTGACGTGGAACGGCAGCACATCGGTGATCGCATAGGCCGTCGCGTACGGCGTGGCCGTCAGCCGGTCCGCGGTGATGTACGCGATGGTCGGATCGATCAGCCGGCCGTCGAGCTGCTCCGCGACATCCGCGACCAGATGGGCCCGGATCACCGCCCCGTCCGGCTCGTACAGCCAGTCGCCGACCGGGCCCGGCTCGGGGTCCGGCAGCCCCGCGCCCAGCAGTGAGTCGCCGGCCGGCAGCAGCGTGGCCCGGCGGCCGCCGGACGTGATGCGGTCCGCCCCGTCCCCCGCCGCGCCGAACCACACCACGGCTTCCTTGACGTCGCCCCCGTCCGAGATCCATTCCGTCTCGGCGTCCTCGGGCAGCGCCTCGTGCGGCACCCCCGGCGCGATCTTCAGCGCCGCGACCGGTGCCTTACGGGCCGCCTCGACGGCCCAGGACAGCGGCGGCGAGTAGGCCTCGGGGTCAAAAATCCGGCCACCCCGCGCCTTGCTGCGCCGCGCCGGATCGACGAACACCGCGTCGTACCCGGCGGTGTCCACCTCCGTCACATCCGCACAGCGCACTTCGATCCACTCCGCGAGCCCCAGCGCCTCCGCGTTGGCCCGCGCCGCCGCACAGGCCAGCGGGTCACGGTCTACGGCCAGCACCCGGATCCCGGCGCGCGCCAGGGCGATCGCGTCCCCGCCGATACCGCAGCACAGATCGGCCAGCGTACGCACGCCCAGCGCGGCGAGCCGGGTCGCGCGGTGCGCCGCCACCGTGGCGCGGGTGGACTGCTCCACCCCGTTCGGCGTGAAGTACATCCGCCAGGCGTCCGCCCCGAACTTCGCCACCGCCCGCTGTCGCAACCGCGCCTGCCCGAGCGCGGCGGAAACCAGCGCCGCGGGGTGCTCCCGCCGCAACCGGGTGGCTGCCGCCAGCTCATCCGCCGGGTCGTGGTCCCGCAGCTCGGCCAGCAGGGCCTGCCCCTCGGGGGTGAGGAGGTCGGCGAAAGTGTCTCCGTCATTCACGGTGTCATTGTCTCCCCACGTTTTCGGCTTTCTCGCCGTGGGGGTTTCTCGCCGTTGCGCCTGCGGCGGGCCAGGTGGTTTGTGGGTGCGGTGACGGACCTCCGGGGCCGGTGTGTGGGACTGCTTCGCTTTACGTCCCACACACCGGCCCCTCCGGCCCGTCCCCTCCCGTTGGGGGAGTGAGTGCAGGTGGGTGGGGGCTGGCCATTCGTAGCCAGTTCACTGCGATCGGCGAGGCGCACCGGACCACCGACATGCACCCCCACCGACCGTCTTTCCCACCCTCCAACGGGAGGGGACGGGTCTGCGCGGGTGGGGGTTTCCGGACGTAAAGCGAAGCAGTCCGGAAACCCCCACCCGTGCAGGCCCGTCACCGCACCCGACAGCCCCGCGCAGCGGCACCGCTCGCCGCAGGCGCAACGGCGAGGTCCCAGACGGCGGGACGGCCGAAAACGTGGGAATTAAAGCGGCTCACGCCGCCTTTGCGCACGGTCGCTGATGCGCAGCAAAAGCGCCACCATGACCCAGTTGGCGACCAACGAGGAGCCCCCCTTGGCGAGGAAGGGGAGGGCCTTGCCCGTGAGGGGGATGAGGCCGGTGACGCCGCCGGAGACGACGAAGACCTGGAGGAGGAGCGCGCCGGAGAGGCCGACGGCCAGGAGCTTGCCGAAGGGGTCGCGGGCGCTCAGGCCGACGCGGAGGCCGCGCTGGGCCAGCAGTACGTAGAGCATGATCACGGCCATGACCCCGGCCAGGCCCAGCTCCTCGCCGACGGTGGTGAGGATGAAGTCGCTGTTGCCGGCGAAGCCGATCAGTTCGGGGTGGCCCTGGCCGAGGCCGCTGCCGCTGATGCCGCCGCTGCCGAAGCTGAGCAGGGCCTCGGCGAGCTGGTTGGACATGTGCTCGGCCTGGCCCTCCTTGGTGAAGGCCCGCATCGGGTCGAGCCAGGCGGTGACCCGGCCGTGGACATGTGGTTCGAGGGAGCCGACCACGGCCGCGCCGACCGTGGCCATCAGCAGGCCGCACACCACCCAACTGGTGCGGTCGGTGGCCATGTAGAGCATGATCACGAAGACGCCGAAGAAGATCAGCGAGGTGCCCAGGTCGCGTTCGAAGATCAGCACCAGCAGGCTGATCGCCCAGATCGTGAAGATCGGCGCGAGCTGCCGTCCCGGGGGCAGCTGGATGCCCATGACGCGGCGGCCGGCCAGTGCGAGGGCGTCGCGGTTGACGGTGAGATAGCCCGCGAAGAACACCGAGATCATGATCTTCACGAACTCGCCGGGCTGCAACGACAGCGGCCCCAGCAGGATCCAGCGCTTGGCGCCGTACATATCGGCGCCGAAGAAGGCCGGTGCCATCAGCAGGACCAGCGCGATCACCATCGTCAGATAGATGTAGCGCTGGAGGATGCGGTGATCGCGCAGCAGCAGCAGGATGGCGAGGCAGACCATCACCCCGATCACCGTCCACAGCAGCTGGCCGTTGGCCGCCTGGGCGGTTTTCAGCCGGGGCGTCTGTGCGTAGGTGAGGTCGAGGCGGTGCAGCAGCACCAGGCCGATTCCGGTCAGCAGGGTGGCCAGCGGCAGGATCAGCGGATCGGCGCGGGGCGCGTAGCGGCGCAGGACCAGATGCGGGACCAGCGTCATGAACAGCATGCCGGCGGTGAAGACGGCCAGTCCGCCGGGGCGCAGGCCGCCCATCGACAGACCGGTGTAGGTGTAGCCGAAGACCGTGATCAGGACGACGAGGACGAGCAGCCGTGCCTCGGTTCTCCGCCGGTCCGGTGCCTGGGCGAGCGCGGCGAACGTCATGGTGCGCTCGACATCCCGCTCCGGCACCCGGGCCTTCCGGGGAACTCTGGTCGGTGCACGCACGGCTATTCCTCCGCCATCTTGTCGGGGCCGCCGGCCGGCCGGGTGCGGGCCCGGTTCGTCGGCCCGTCAGTCGAGGAAAGAGACGGGGCAGCCGAGGGCGTGGTTGCGAGGAAGGGGAAGGCATGTCCGATTTGGCGGGAAGCTGCCTGCCTCGTAACCCGCCCCGCCCCCGCTGTAGATGGCCATGATCGCCGAAGCCGGGTCGCCGGGAAACCGGGCCCCGGCACGGCCGGTCAACCGGCGAGGCGGGAAGAGCTCCCCGCCGCGCTGGCACTCCGCTTGACCGAGTGCTAACCGCGTCATAGTCTCGGCGTTGGCACTCTCCAGTGGGGAGTGCCAGACACAGCGACGGGCAGGTCCGGCACCCGCGACGACGGATCCACCTGGTCGCCACCTCAGACAGTTAACCCCGTGAGATCTCCGAAGGGGGAGGTCGGATCGTGACGACCACCAGCTCCAAGGTTGCCATCAAGCCGCTTGAGGACCGCATTGTGGTCCAGCCGCTCGACGCCGAGCAGACCACGGCCTCGGGCCTGGTCATTCCGGACACCGCCAAGGAGAAGCCCCAGGAGGGCGTCGTCCTGGCCGTGGGCCCGGGCCGGGTCGAGGACGGCAAGCGCGTCGAGCTCGACGTGAAGGTCGGCGACGTCGTGCTCTACAGCAAGTACGGCGGCACCGAGGTGAAGTACAACAACGAGGACTACCTCGTTCTCTCGGCTCGCGACGTTCTCGCGATCGTCGAGAAGTAAGTCACCCAGTTTTGCCGTGATCTGCGCCCCTGGTTCCCGCGTCTAATCAACCCGGGGCAGGGGCGCAGTTCGTTTGAGCGACAGCGGTCCCCACGTCGTGGCCGAGGATCGCAATGAGAGGACTTGAAGCAACCCATGGCGAAGATCCTGAAGTTCGACGAGGACGCCCGTCGCGCCCTTGAGCGCGGCGTCAACAAGCTTGCCGACACCGTCAAGGTGACCATCGGCCCCAAGGGCCGCAACGTCGTCATCGACAAGAAGTTCGGCGCGCCGACCATCACCAACGACGGCGTCACCATCGCCCGTGAGGTCGAGGTCGACGACCCGTACGAGAACCTCGGCGCCCAGCTCGTCAAGGAGGTGGCGACCAAGACCAACGACATCGCGGGTGACGGCACCACCACCGCCACCGTGCTGGCCCAGGCGCTGGTCCGCGAGGGTCTGCGCAACGTCGCCGCCGGCGCCTCCCCCGCCGCCCTGAAGAAGGGCATCGACGCCGCCGTCAAGGCCGTCTCCGACGAGCTTCTCGCGACCGCCCGTCCGATCGACGACAAGTCCGACATCGCCGCCGTGGCCGGTCTGTCCGCGCAGGACAAGCAGGTCGGCGAGCTCATCGCCGAGGCGATGGACAAGGTCGGCAAGGACGGTGTCATCACCGTCGAGGAGTCCAACACCTTCGGTCTGGAGCTGGACTTCACCGAGGGCATGGCCTTCGACAAGGGCTACCTCTCGCCGTACATGGTCACCGACCAGGAGCGTATGGAGGCCGTCCTCGAGGACCCGTACATCCTGATCCACCAGGGCAAGATCTCCTCGATCCAGGACCTGCTGCCGCTGCTGGAGAAGGTCATCCAGGCCGGTGCCTCCAAGCCGCTGCTGATCATCGCCGAGGACGTCGAGGGCGAGGCCCTGTCGACCCTGGTCGTGAACAAGATCCGTGGCACCTTCAACGC
Source organism: Streptomyces platensis (assembly GCF_008704855.1). NCBI lineage: Bacteria > Bacillati > Actinomycetota > Actinomycetes > Kitasatosporales > Streptomycetaceae > Streptomyces > Streptomyces platensis. Next base: position 3,922,369 of record NZ_CP023691.1, on the reverse strand, counting down.
CGTGGCCGTCAAGGCCCCCGGCTTCGGTGACCGCCGCAAGGCGATGCTCGGCGACATGGCCACCCTCACCGGTGCCACCGTCATCGCCGAAGAGGTCGGCCTCAAGCTCGACCAGGCCGGTCTGGACGTGCTCGGCACCGCCCGCCGGGTGACCGTCACCAAGGACGACACCACCATCGTCGACGGTGGCGGCAAGTCCGAGGACGTCACCGGCCGCGTGGCCCAGATCAAGGCCGAGATCGAGTCCACCGACTCGGACTGGGACCGCGAGAAGCTCCAGGAGCGCCTCGCCAAGCTCGCCGGTGGCGTCTGCGTCATCCGCGTGGGTGCGGCCACCGAGGTCGAGCTCAAGGAGAAGAAGCACCGTCTGGAGGACGCCATCTCCGCGACCCGCGCCGCGGTCGAGGAGGGCATCGTCTCCGGTGGTGGCTCCGCGCTGGTCCACGCCGCCAAGGTGCTGGAGGGCTCCCTCGGCAAGGAGGGCGACGAGGCCACCGGTGTCGCCGTCGTCCGCCGCGCCGTCGTCGAGCCGCTGCGCTGGATCGCGGAGAACGCCGGCCTCGAGGGCTACGTCATCACCGCGAAGGTCGCCGAGCAGGACAAGGGCAACGGCTTCAACGCCGCCACCGGCGAGTACGGCGACCTGGTCAAGGCCGGCGTCATCGACCCGGTCAAGGTCACCCGCTCCGCCCTGGAGAACGCCGCGTCGATCGCCTCGCTGCTGCTGACGACCGAGACCCTGGTCGTCGAGAAGCCCGCCGAGGAGGAGCCGGAGGCCGGTCACGGTCACGGCCACGCGCACTGACGCGAGCTGGCGCGCACTGACGTGAGCCGTCGCACCGGCTGACGCGCCGCGTCGGACTGCTTCACCCGAGACCCGGTTCCCGCCTTGGCGGGGGCCGGGTCTTCGGGTTTTCGGCGGGCGGGCGGGGCCATGGCCGCCGGACTCCCCGCCGACGGGCCCGGTTCACGCCGAGTGGTGCAGCTCCTCCCGCCGTACGGGGGCGAGGAACGGGCGGCCTTGGCCGTAGCGTTCGAGTTCGTCGAGGGCGTGGTCGGCCAGGCGGTGGAGCTCGGTGCCCAGCGAACCCGCCACATGCGGGGTCAGCAGCACGTTCGGCAGGTCGTACAACGGCGAGCCGGGGCGCGGGAGGTCGGGCTCGGTGACGTCGAGGACCGCGTGCAGCCGGCCGGTGACCAGCTCGGGCAGCAGGGCCGCCTCGTCGACCAGTGCGCCGCGGGCGGTGTTGACCAGGGTCGCGCCGTCCGGCATCAGGGCCAGCTGCCGGGCGCCGAGCAGATGGCGGGTGGCGGGCAGCTGCGGGGCGTGCACGGTGACGATGTCGCTGTCGGCGCAGAGCGCGTCGAGCGGAACCGGGGCCGCGCCCAGCCGGGTGGCCTCGGCGGCCTCCACATACGGGTCGTACAGCAGAACGCGCAGGTCGAACGGGCGCAGCAGCTCGATGACGCGGCGGCCGATGCGGGAGGCGCCGATGACGCCGACGGTGCGGCGGTAGTTGCCCGCCCCGGCGAGTTCGCCCGGCCAGTCGTGGGGCGCGCGCAGACCGCGGTAGCGGTGGGCGGCGTGCAGCACGCGCTTGTTGGCGAAGAGGATCGCGGCGAGGGTGTATTCGGCGACCGGGAGGGCGTTGGCGGCGGCGGCCGAACTGACGGCGATACCGCGGTCCCAGCAGGCGTCGGTGAGGTGGTGCTTGACCGATCCGGCGGCGTGCACGACGGCCCGCAGCCGGGGGGCCGCGGCCAGCACCCGGTCGGTGAGCGGTGGCGCGCCCCAGCAGGTGAGCAGCACCTCGGCGCCGGCGAGGGCGGCGGCGACCTCGGGGGTGGGGTCGGCCAGATCGTGGGCGACCAGGTGCGGGTCCGTACGGGCCAGCGCCGCGAGGCGGGTGTGGTGGCGGGCGGCGAGGAGCCGGCCGGCCACGCCCGGCCCCATCGACAGCAGCAGACCGGGCCGGACCGGTGGCGTTTCCGCAGGTCCTGGGGGACTGTCAGAGGTGGGGTGCATAGTGCTGAACGGACCTCCTTCGCGGTCGTCCGCCGTCGCGCTTCGCTCGTCCCGCGCGCGCCGCCGGCCGGTCCACGTCGTTGTGCGTCCTGTGCCGTTCCGCGGGGGACGGACCCGTGGGTGCACCGTCCCGGCACCCCACCGCCCCGCCCCGCGCGCCACGGCCATGGCACCACCCCGGCGCCGCCCTCGGCAACGGGCCGGGTGACCCGGCGTCAGCGGGGCCCGTATTTACGGCCGGTACGGGACGTCAGGCCCCCCAGCACGCCACGGGGCGCCAGCTTCACCGCGCCCATGAGCGCCTTGTAGCGCGGATCCGGAATGGACAGCGACTTCCCCCGCGTCAGGTCCTTCATCGCGGCGTCGACCAGCTTGTCCGCGTCCAGCCACATCCACCCGGGGATGTTGTCCGTCCCCATCCCGGCGCGCTCGTGGAACTCGGTCCGTACGAATCCCGGGCACAGCGCCATCAACCGCACGCCGCTGCCCGCCAGATCGCGCGCCGCGCCCTGGGTGAACTGCACGACCCAGGCCTTGCTCGCGCCGTAGGTGCCCCGCGGTACGAACGCCGCCACCGACGCCACATTGACCACCGCGCCGCGCCGCCGGTCCCGCATCCCGCGCACCCCGGCGGTGGTCAGCCGCAGCACCGCCTCACAGTGCACCTTGAGCATCGTCAGCTCGTCGGCCATCGAGACTTCGAGGTACTCGCCCTTGTTGCCGAAACCGGCGTTGTTCACCAGCAGGTCCACCGGGTGCTTGGGGTCCGAGAGCCGGGCCTCGACGGCCGCGATGCCCTCCTCGGTGGCCAGATCGGCGCTCAGCACCTCCGCCTCGATGCCGTGCCGGTCGTGCAACTCGGTGGCCTGCTCGTGCAGTCGCTTCTCGTCGCGGGCCACCAGCACCACGCTGTGGCCGTCGCTCGCGAGCCGCCGGGCGAACGCCGCCCCGATGCCCGCCGTCGCTCCCGTGATCAATGCAGTCGTCATACGGGCACGCTATCCGCCCCGGGCACGACGCCTGAGCCCCAACCCCCGGTGGCGCGGCCGCCCCACGGCCCACCGGAAGCAGATCCTTTGCCGCCCGCTCCGGGCTCCACCGTCCCGGGCCCGGCGGGGCCGCTCAAACCGCCGCCCGCTCCGCATACTTCCGCGCCTTCTGCCGCGCCTCCTCCGGCAGCGCCGCATCTGCCTCCAGCAGCCGCGGCAGCAGCTCCCGCCGGGTCGTCAGGGCCTGGAACATCAGCCCGATCGTCACCTCGTGAGCCGGCCGGTGCACCACCTCGACGGCGTCCCCGGCCCGGATCTCGCCCGGCTCGATCACCCGCAGATACGCGCCGGGCACCGCGGCCTGGGTGAACCGCCTGATCCAGCCGCGTTCGCCGAGCCACGCGTGGAACGTCCGGCACGGAATCCGCGGTGAGGTCACCTCCAGCAGCAGCCGCGGACCCACCCGCCAGCACTCGCCGATACGGGCGCCGGTGACCTCGACGCCCCACGTGGTGAGGTTCTCGCCGAAGACCCCATTGGCCAGCTCGCGGCCCAGCTCCCGCTGCCAGGCGTCCAGATCCTCCCGGGCGTAGGCGTAAACGGCCTGGTCGTCGCCGCCGTGATGGCGCAGGTCGACCACCGCGTCCCCGGCCAGCCCGCTGCCCCCGACGCCCTTGGGGCCGGGCGCGGCCACCGCCACCGGCCCGTCCACGGGCCGCTTGTCGATCCCCGTACCGCCCTCCGCGGTGGTGTGCCGGCACGGGGTCGGCCGCCCCATATTCACGCTCAGCAGCTTCATACGGTGCTCCGTTGTTCGGTCGTGCGACGTGCTCCGGGGCCGGTTCCGCCGGCGTCACCCCAGCTCATGCGCGCCTTCGATCCACGTTAGGCATGTCCGAAGCCGTGTGCCCCAAAAGCAAGGACGCAATTTTTCCCGACCGGTCCAAGCGGCGCTTATGCTCGAAACATGATCGAGGCCCGTCACCTCCGTGTGCTGCGCGCCGTGGCCAGGAGCGGCTCGTTCTCCGCCGCCGCGCGCGAACTGGGCTGCACCCAGCCGGCCGTCAGCCAGCAGATGAAGGCGCTGGAACAGTCCGCCGGCACCCCGCTGCTGGTCCGCGCGGGCCGTGAGATGCGGCTGACCCAGGCGGGTGAGGCGCTCGTCCGGCACGCGGTCGGCATCCTGGCCGGGCTCACCGCCGCCGAGGAGGAGATCGCCGCCATCGCGGGCCTGCGCGCAGGACGGGTGCGGCTGGTGTCGTTCCCCTCCGGCAGCTCGACGCTGGTGCCGACGGCCCTGGCGACGATGCGCGCCGCGCATCCGGGCACCCGGGTCTCGCTGGTCGAGGCCGAGCCGCCGCGCTCGATCGAGATGCTGCGCAACGGTGACTGCGAGATCGCGCTGGCCTTCCGCTACCCCGAGGTGCGCGGTGCGGACCCGGCGGCCGGGGCGGAGTGGGACGACCTGGTGGTGCGCCCGATCCTGGCGGACCGGCTGGTCGGGCTGGTGCCGGCCGGCCACCGGCTGGCGAAGGCGGGCGTCGCGCGCTTCGCCGAGCTGGCCGACGAACCGTGGATCGCGGGCTGTCCCCGCTGCCGCAGGCATCTCGTGGAGGTCTGTGAGAGCGCGGGCTTCACCCCGCGGATCGACTTCGCGACGGACGACTATCCGGCGGTCATCGGCCTGGTCGGGGCCGGTCTGGGAGTCGCCGCGCTGCCGGAGCTCACCCTCGCGTCGGTGCGTCCCAAGGGGGCGACGGCGGTACGTCTGGAGCCTGCCGTCCACCGCGAGATCGTCGCGCTCACCCTGCCGGATCTGGCGCAGGTCCCCGCCGTCGAGGCGACGCTCGACAAGCTGGTGGACGCCGCGGGGCGCTGACGGTCCGGGGTCTCGGCTTCGGCCGCCATTGCAGGAACGTTTCTTCAGGAGCGGTCCGCTCCCGGGGTGTCAGGCGCCCGAGGCGCCCGGGTGGCCGGTCATGGAAGAGGCGGGGACCAGCCGGTGCCGGGCCCGGCCCATGAGTTCCTCGCGCTCGTCCTCCGTCAGCCCGCCCCACACCCCGTACGGCTCACGAACGGCCAGTGCATGCGCCGCGCACTCGGCCCGTACCGGGCAGCGCATACAGACCTCCTTCGCCGATGTCTCACGCGCGCTGCGGGCCGCTCCGCGCTCACCTTCGGGATGGAAGAACAGCGAGCTGTCCACGCCACGGCAGGCAGCCAGCAGCTGCCAGTCCCAGAGGTCTGCGTTCGGGCCCGGGAGGCGGGAGAAATCTGCCATTGCTTGTCCCCTCGAAGCGATGCTGATTCGGGCTCGGTGCTCACGACGGTACATCTACTGTCGAAGTAGATGTAAATATGACTCATTGCGAATCTAGTCATAGTCACCACTAAAATGGAAGAAAGAGAGCCAAATAGGGCATAGGGTGCACGCGCGGATGCCGGTCGCCCATTGAGTCGTCTGCGTATCCGGCTCCTCACGGAGCGTGCTGAACTCGGTCGCCGAAGCCGTAACTCTTTCGAGTGACCGTCGTTGAGAGTGCGGAGGCGGTTGGCAGAGGTAGACCCCGGGCAAATGTCCGAGGGCCGCCAATCGCACAGGTGACGATATGTACCAGCCTGGAGGCTCAAGGTGACGCGCATCAGCTGCGGAGGGCGGTCATGACATCCGTCCTCGTCTGCGACGACTCCCCGCTTGCCCGAGAGGCGCTCCGTCGGGCGGTTGCGACCGTGCCCGGCGTCGAGCGTGTGACGACCGCGGCCAACGGCGAGGAAGTCCTCCGCCGCTGGGGCGCCGATCGTTCGGATCTGATTTTGATGGACGTACGGATGCCCGGTCTCGGCGGTGTCGAGACCGTGCGCCGGCTGCTGTCCGCGGACCCGGGCGCCCGGATCATCATGCTCACGGTGGCCGAGGACCTGGACGGGGTCGCGCTCGCGGTCGCCGCCGGCGCCCGCGGCTATCTGCACAAGGACGCCTCGCGCGCCGAGCTGCGGGCGACGGTGACCCAGGCGCTCGCGGATCCGACGTGGCGGCTCGCCCCACGCCGGCTGCGGTCCGCCGAGATGGGTGCCGCGCCGACGCTCACCGCGCGGGAGATCCAGGTGCTGGAGGGCATGAGTCACGGCCGCTCGAACGCCGAGATCGGCCGTGAGCTGTTCCTCTCGGAGGACACGGTCAAGACCCACGCCCGGCGCCTTTTCAAGAAACTCGGCGCCTCGGACCGGGCGCATGCGGTGGCCCTGGGCTTCCGCTGGGGACTGGTCCGCTAAGGCGTTGTGACGTGCAGCGATGCGGGGGAGTGAAGATCCCCGCCCGCCGTGTGGCGGGCGGGGCGGCAGAGCGCCCCGCGCCCGTCGGCGTACGACGGCGGTCCGATTCGCCGCGCGGTGCCGCATCCTTGGGAGTATGGAGTTCCTCGGGGACGGGCCGGTCGGGCACGAGGGGAGGGCGCAGGACATGACATCAGCCGGCGCACCTGCCGCGCATAACGCTTCAGTGCACAAGTGCGGACCTGATGCCGCGGATCGCGCGGCGCCAAGGCACCATGGTCCGATGCGTGATGACGGGAAGCAGGAAATCGGCGATCTCGTCGCACGCGCCGTGGAGGGTGACCAGCGGGCCACCCACGATCTTCTGGCCCATGTGCACCCCCTCGCCCTGCGCTACTGCCGTACCCGACTGTCGCGGCTGCCGGGTGATGCCCGGCACTTCGTCGAGGATCTGGCGCAGGAAGTGTGTGTCGCGGTGCTCTGTGCGCTGCCGCGCTACCGCGACACCGGCAAGCCCTTCGAGGCTTTTGTCTTTGCCATCGCCGGCCACAAGGTCGCCGATCTCCAGCGGGCCGCCATGCGGCATCCGGGCAGCACTGCCGTGCCGTCCGACGAGATGCCCGAGCAGCCGGACGACTCCCTCGGTCCCGAGGAGCGGGCGCTGCTGAGCAGCGACGCCGAGTGGGCCAAGAAGCTGCTGGCGAATCTTCCGGAGAACCAGCGTGAGCTGGTGCTGCTGCGGGTCGCCGTCGGGCTGACCGCCGAGGAGACCGGGCAGATGCTGGGGATGTCGCCCGGTGCGGTGCGGGTGGCCCAGCACCGTGCGCTGAGCAGGCTGCGGGCACTGGCCGAGCAGTAGCGGTTACCGGTCGGAAGCGGCCGGATGTCGCCGTAGAAAAGCACAAGTGACGAGGCCCTCATCGCTCGTGGAATGGGCCACCCCATTAGGCCGTTAGCATGGGAGTCCGCGCTGAGGCAAGAGCATTGGGGAAGGTGTCATGAGTGACAACGTCGACGGTATGCCCGCCAAATTCGCCATGCTCGGGCTGACATACGACGACGTGCTGCTGCTGCCCGGTGCGTCGGAGGTGCTGCCGAACGCGGTGAGCACCGCGTCCCGGGTCTCGCGCAACGTCACGGTGAACATCCCGCTGCTGTCCGCGGCGATGGACAAGGTCACCGAGGCGCGGATGGCCATCGCCATGGCGCGGCAGGGCGGCGCGGGTGTGCTGCACCGCAATCTGTCCATCGAGGACCAGGCCAACCAGGTCGACCTGGTCAAGCGCTCCGAGTCCGGCATGGTCACCGACCCGATCACGGTCCGCCCGGACGCCTCGCTCGCCGATGCCGACGCGCTGTGCGCCAAGTTCCGCATCAGCGGGGTGCCGGTGACGGACGCCGCGGGCAAGCTGCTGGGCATCGTGACCAACCGCGACATGGCCTTCGAGATGGACCGCAGCCGTCAGGTCCGCGAGGTCATGACGCCGATGCCGCTGGTCACCGGCAAGGTCGGCATCTCCGGCGAGGACGCCATCGAGCTGCTGCGCCGCCACAAGATCGAGAAGCTGCCGCTGGTCGACGACGCGGGCGTGCTCAAGGGCCTGATCACCGTCAAGGACTTCGTCAAGGCGGAGAAGTACCCGAACGCCGCCAAGGACGCCGAGGGCCGGCTGGTCGTCGGTGCCGCGGTGGGCGTCGGCGGCGAGGCGTACGAGCGGGCGCAGGCGCTGGTCGAGGCCGGTGCCGACTTCCTCGTCATCGACAGCGCGCACGGCCACAGCCGCGGCATCCTCGACATGATCGCCAAGGTCAAGTCCAACATCAGCGTCGATGTCGTCGGCGGCAATGTCGCCACCCGCGACGGCGCCCAGGCGCTGATCGACGCGGGTGCCGACGGCATCAAGGTCGGTGTCGGCCCCGGCTCCATCTGCACCACCCGTGTGGTCGCCGGTGTCGGCGTGCCGCAGGTCACCGCGATCTACGAGGCCGCGCAGGCCGCGAACGCCGCGGGGGTGCCGCTGATCGGTGACGGCGGTCTCCAGTTCTCCGGTGACATCGCCAAGGCCATCGCGGCCGGTGCGGACACCGTGATGCTGGGCTCGCTGCTGGCCGGCTGCGAGGAGTCGCCCGGCGAGATGGTCTTCATCAACGGCAAGCAGTTCAAGTCGTACCGCGGCATGGGTTCGCTGGGCGCGATGCAGTCCCGCGGCCAGGCCCGCTCCTTCTCCAAGGACCGCTACTTCCAGGACAACGTGCTCTCCGAGGACAAGCTGGTCCCCGAGGGCATCGAGGGCCAGGTGCCCTACCGCGGCCCGCTCGGCTCGGTCGCCCACCAGCTCATCGGCGGTCTGCGCGCCTCCATGGGCTACGTCGGCTCCGCCGACATCTCCGAGCTCAAGGAGAAGGGCCGCTTCGTCCGGATCACCGCGGCGGGGCTGAAGGAGAGCCACCCGCACGACGTCCAGATGGTGACCGAGGCGCCCAACTACTCTCGTCGCTGAGCGTCCCCGGTCGGCAGCGACCGGATGACAGCATGAGCACCGATGCCCGCGGCCGCTCCCCGGCCGTGGGCTTCGGTGTGTCGGGGATACTGGAACGGCAGACGTAGAGGGAAAGGCCACACACGTGACTGAGATCGAGATCGGGCGCGGCAAGCGCGGCCGCCGGGCATATGCATTCGACGACATCGCCGTCGTACCCAGTCGCCGCACCCGCGACCCGAAGGAGGTCTCGATCGCCTGGCAGATCGACGCCTACCGTTTCGAGCTGCCGTTCCTGGCCGCTCCCATGGACTCGGTGGTCTCGCCGCAGACCGCGATCCGCATCGGTGAGCTGGGCGGCCTGGGCGTCCTCAACCTGGAGGGTCTCTGGACCCGGTACGAGGACCCGGAGCCGCTGCTCGCCGAGATCGCGGAGCTGGACGGCCCCACGGCCACCAAGCGGCTCCAGGAGATCTACGCCGCGCCGATCAAGGAAGAGCTGATCGGGCAGCGCATCAAGGAGGTGCGGGACGCCGGTGTGGTGACCGCCGCCGCGCTGTCGCCGCAGCGTACGGCGCAGTTCTCCAAGGCCGTCGTCGACGCGGGCGTGGACATCTTCGTGATCCGCGGCACCACCGTCTCCGCCGAGCATGTCTCCTCGGCGGCCGAGCCGCTGAACCTCAAGCAGTTCATCTACGAGCTGGACGTCCCGGTCATCGTCGGCGGCTGTGCCACGTACACCGCGGCGCTGCACCTGATGCGGACCGGCGCGGCCGGTGTGCTGGTCGGCTTCGGCGGCGGCGCCGCGCACACCACGCGGAACGTCCTCGGCATCCAGGTCCCGATGGCGACCGCGGTCGCCGATGTCGCGGCCGCGCGCCGTGACTACATGGACGAGTCCGGCGGCCGCTACGTCCACGTCATCGCCGACGGTGGCGTGGGCTGGTCCGGCGACCTCCCCAAGGCGATCGCCTGCGGCGCCGACGCCGTGATGATGGGCTCCCCGCTGGCCCGCGCCACCGATGCGCCGGGACGTGGCCACCACTGGGGCATGGAAGCGGTGCACGAGGACGTGCCGCGCGGCAAGCGGATGGACCTCGGGGCGGTCGGTACGACGGAGGAGGTGCTGCTGGGTCCGTCCACGGTCCCCGACGGCTCCATGAACTTCTTCGGTGCGCTGCGCCGCGCGATGGCGACGACCGGGTACTCGGAGCTGAAGGAATTCCAGCGCGTCGAGGTGACGGTGGCGCCGTCCCAGCACGACAACCGCTGACGCACGACACCCGCCGAAGGGCCCGGACCATGCACACGGTCCGGGCCCTTCGGCATGCGTCACAACCGGTGGGCCGCGCCGGTGGGTGTCGCCCCGCGGGTGTCCAGCAGCAGCTGCGCCTTCACGGACAGGCCCTGGAGGTCGTAGGTGCGGTGGGCCTGGAGCAGGACCGTCAGATCCGCGGCGGCGGCGGCCTCGTACAGCGAGTCGGCCCTGGGCACCGGCCGGTCCAGCACGTTCCACTGGGGGACGTACGGGTCGTGGTACGTGAGGTGCGCGCCCAGTTCCATCAGGCGGGAGGCGATCTCGCGGGACGGTGAGCCCGCCTGGTCGCCGATGTCCGGCTTGTAGGTGACGCCGAGCAGCAGGATGCGCGCGCCGCGGGCGGATTTGCCGTGCTCGTTGAGGAGGGCGGCGCAGCGCTGGATGACATAGCGCGGCATCCGGCCGTTGACCTCCTGGGCCAGTTCCACCATGCGGAGCGGGTGGCCCGGGGCACGGCCCTTGTACGCGAGGTAGTGGGGGTCGATGGGCGCGGCGTGACCGCCCACCCCGGGGCCGGGGCGGAAGGCCTGGAAGCCGAACGGTTTGGTCTCGGCGCAGCGGATGACGTCCCACAGGTCGACGCCGATCTCATGGCAGAAGACCGCCATCTCGTTCATCAGGGCGATGTTGATGTGGCGGTAGTTGGTCTCCAGGAGCTTGGCGGTCTCGGCCTCGCGGGGGCCGCGGGCGCGGACGACCTTGTCGGTGAGGCGGCCGTAGAAGGCGGCGGCCGCTTCCGTGCAGGCGGGGGTGAGGCCGCCGATGACCTTCGGGGTGTTGGCGTAGCGGTGGGTGCGGTTGCCGGGGTCGTGGCGGCCCGGGGAGCAGGCGAGGTGGAAGTCCCGTCCGGCGGTGAGGCCGGAGCCCTCCTCCAGGAGGGGGCGCAGGAATTCCTCGGTGGTGCCCGGGTAGGCGGTGGATTCGAGGATCACCGTGGTGTGCGGGCGCAGTTGTGCCGCCAGGGTGCGGGCGGCGTCGGCCAGGGCGGTGAGGTCCAGGGCGCGGTCCTCGCCGAGCGGCGTGGGCGTGCAGAGGACGGCGGTGCGGACCCGGCCGAGGGCGGTGGGGTCGGTGGTGGTGCGGAAGCCGGCGGAGAGCAGCCGGCGGAGTTCGGTGGCGGTCAGCGGCCCGTCGGCGCCGGAGAGTGCGGCGGTGGGCGGGTCGGGGTCGTAGCCGATGGTGCCGATGCCGGCGGCGGTGGCGGCCTGGGCGAGTGGGAGGCCGAGGTGACCGAGTCCGATGACGGCGAGGTCTGCGGGCATGCTGCGGCCGTCCTTCCCGAGCGACTGCGAATGGCGTGTGCGGCATGACGTGTGCGGGGGTCGCATAAATACACTAAGCGGATATTTGACCCAGAATAGGGATTGGTGGATCAAGGCGGCGGGGTGTTGCCGTCCGGAGCGAAGGGTGGATACCGGCACGCGGCGCGGACAGAATCGACGGACGGGGGGGTGTGGCCCCGATCACAGCGGGAGGCAGCGGTGAAGACAGCGATACTGGGACCGGCGCAGCGGGCCGAGGCGCTCGCTCGAATGGCGGAGCGGGAGCTGGACATTCTCGTGGTCGGCGGTGGAGTCGTCGGCGCGGGGACCGCGCTGGACGTGGCGACCCGCGGTCTGTCCACCGGACTGGTCGAGGCGCGGGACTGGGCCTCGGGCACGTCCAGCCGGTCGAGCAAGCTCATCCACGGTGGTTTGCGGTATCTGGAAATGCTGGACTTCGCGCTGGTCAGAGAGGCGTTGAAGGAGCGGGGGCTGCTGCTGGAGCGGCTGGCGCCGCATCTGGTCAAGCCGGTCCCGTTTCTGTATCCGCTTCAGCACAAGGGCTGGGAGCGCTGGTACGCGGGCTCCGGTGTGGCGCTGTACGACGCGATGTCGGTCTCGTCGGGGCACGGCCGCGGACTGCCCGTGCACCGGCATCTGTCGCAGAAGCGGGCGCTGCGGGTGGCGCCGTGCCTGAAGAGGGACGCGCTGGTCGGTGCGCTCCAGTACTACGACGCGCAGATGGACGACGCGCGCTATGTCGCCACGATGGTGCGGACCGCGGCCGCCTACGGGGCGCAGGTCGCCAACCGGGCACGGGTGGTGGGCTTTCTGCGCGAGGGCGAGCGGGTGGTCGGCGTACGGGTCGAGGACGTCGAGGGGGGCGGCGACTACGAGATCCGGGCGCAGCAGATCGTCAATGCCACCGGGGTGTGGACGGATGACACCCAGGCGCTGATCGGGGAGCGCGGGCAGTTCCATGTCCGGGCGTCGAAGGGGATCCACCTGGTGGTCCCCAAGGACCGGATCCACTCCACGACCGGTTTGATCCTGCGGACGGAGAAGAGCGTCCTGTTCGTCATCCCCTGGGGGCGGCACTGGATCGTGGGGACGACGGACACCGACTGGGATCTGGACAAGGCGCATCCGGCGGCCTCCAGCGCGGATATCGACTATCTGCTGGAGCATGTGAACGAGGTGCTCGCGACGCCGCTGACCAGGGACGACGTGGAGGGGGTGTACGCCGGGCTGCGGCCGCTGCTGGCCGGGGAGTCGGACGCCACCAGCAAGCTGTCCCGGGAGCACACCGTCGCGCATCCGCTGCCGGGGCTGGTCGTGGTGGCGGGCGGCAAGTACACGACGTACCGGGTGATGGCTAAGGACGCGGTGGACGAGGCGGTGCACGGCCTCGACCAGCGGGTCGCGGACTGTGTGACCGAGGATGTGCCGCTGGTCGGGGCCGAGGGATACAAGGCGCTGTGGAACGCGCGGGCCCGGATCGCGGCGCGCACCGGACTGCATGTCGCCCGTATCGAGCATCTGCTGAACCGCTACGGCTCGCTGACCGAGGAACTGCTGGAGCTGGTGGTGGCCGATCCGTCGCTGGGTGAACCGCTGGCGCACGCGGACGACTACCTGCGGGCCGAGGCGGTCTATGCCTGCACCCACGAGGGCGCCCGCCATCTCGACGACGTGCTGACCCGGCGCACCCGTATCTCCATCGAGACCTTCGACCGGGGCACCCGCAGCGCCCGCGAGGTCGCCGAGCTGATCGCGCCCGCGCTGGGCTGGGACGAAGACCAGGTCGAGAAGGAGATCGCGCACTACCAGAAGCGGGTCGAGGCCGAGCGCGAATCGCAGCGGCAGCCGGACGATCTGACGGCGGATGCGGCGCGGTTGGGGGCGCCGGACATCGTGCCGCTCTGAGGCTGCTCTGATGCCGCTCTAGCCCCCGCCGTGCCCGGCGCAGAACTCCGCCGTCAGGACCGCCCTGTCGGGGACCGGGGCCGAGTGGGTGTCGGTGTTCACGCGGTAGCTGAGGACGTGGCGGCCGTCGCGGGTGGCGGCGGTACGGGCGTGGGAGCCGTTGATCTCGCCGTCGTGGCCCCAGACGGTGACGCCGCAGGGCAGCTCGGTCGCGTAGAGGCCGAGGCCGTAGGTGCCGCCGGTGTGCTGCGCGTTGCGTATCTGCGCCATCTGGCGGGGCGCCAGGAACCGGCCGCCGAGGAGCGCGGAGAAGAAGCGGTTGAGGTCGCCGAGGGTGGTGACCATCTCGCCGGCCGCGCCCGCCCAGCTGGGGTCCAGCGAGGTGGCGTCCACCCGCCGGTCGCCGATGCGGGAGTACGCCCGGCCGTGCGGCCTCGGCAGTGCCGGGACGGTGCCGGGGAACGAGGTGTGGTGGAGCCCGGCGGGGACGAGGAGGCGGCGGCGGATCTCGGTGGCGTACGGGTGTCCGGTGACGGCCTGGATGACCAGGCCCAGCACGAGGTAGTTGGTGTTGGAGTAGGAGTACCGGGCGCCCGGGGCGGCCGCCGGCGGATGGCGCAGGGCGGTGCGCAGCAGCTCGGCGGGGGTGTGGCGGTCGTAGCGGTGGGCGCGGAAGCCCGTGCCGAAGAGCTGCCCCGCGAGCCGGGGATCGTCGGTGTAGTTGAACAAGCCACTCGTATGGTCCAGCAGCTGGCGGATCGTCACTCCGCGGAGGCTGCTGCGGGTGCCGGGGCCCGTGACCCGCATGCCCGGCGGGAGGTGGGCGGCGGCGCTGTCGTGGAGGGCCAGCCGGTGCTCGGCGGCCAGCTGGAGGACGACCGTGGCGACCAGGGTTTTGGTGAGGCTGCCGGCCCGGAAGTGGTCCCGGGGGCCCATGGTGCGGCCACTGCGCAGATCCGCCACCCCGGCCGCGGAGAAACGCGCGGCGGGAAAACCGGCGCGGGTGGTGAGGGCGGCCGCGCCCGGGATCCCGTCGCCGACCAGGCGGTGCAGCGCCGGCGCCGTCCGCGCGGGCGGCCGGGCGGGTTTCAGGGACGCGGGGGCGAGGCGGGGTTGGCCGGTGGAGGCCGTCAGGAGCAGCGTGGCCAGGGCCGCCAGGGCGCCCGTACGGACCAGGGCGGGACGGTGGCCCGCCGGGGGCGCCGCCGGGCGGAGTGCGCGGTCCGCGGCCGGGCGACGCGGGCGCTTCGTCATCGGGACTCCCGTTCGTCGGGGCCATCATGACGGGTGCAGGGTGTTGTTCGGCACCGACCCGGGCCTTCCGCACGGCCGCGGATGAGGGAGAATGAAGGCTCTGCCAGGGTGGGTTGTCCGAGTTGGGCCAGTTTGGTGATCGATGGGACGTCGAAGCTGCCAACTCGGCTGGATTGCAGAGGGGATTCAGTGGGCGACGAGGTCGAGATGGACGGCAAGGGGGGCAGGCTGCTCGCCGGGCGGTACCGGCTCGCCGATGTTCTCGGCCGGGGCGGCATGGGCACCGTCTGGCGGGCACGTGACGAGGTCCTGGGCCGCACGGTCGCGGTCAAGGAGCTGCGCTTCCCGGGCGGGGTCGAGGAGGACGAGAAGCGTCGTCTGATCACCCGCACGCTGCGCGAGGCCAAGGCGATCGCCCGGATCCGGAACAACGGCGCGGTGACGGTCTATGACGTGGTCGACGAGGACGACCGCCCGTGGATCGTGATGGAGCTGGTCGAGGGACGCTCGCTCGCCGAGGTCATCCGTGACGACGGTCCGCTTCCCCCGCGCCGTTCCGCCGAGGTCGGCCTGGCGGTGCTCGATGTGCTGCGCGCCGCCCACGCCGCGGGCATCCTGCACCGCGATGTGAAGCCGTCCAACGTCCTGATGTCCGATGACGGCCGGGTCGTGCTCACCGACTTCGGTATCGCCCAGGTCGAGGGCGACCCCTCCGTGACCTCGACCGGCATGCTCGTCGGCGCCCCCTCCTACATCTCCCCGGAGCGCGCCCGCGGCCAGAAGCCGGGACCGCCGGCCGACCTGTGGTCGCTGGGCGGGCTGCTGTACGCCTGTGTCGAGGGCGTGCCGCCGTACGACAAGGGCTCGGCGATCGCCACGCTGACGGCGGTGATGACCGAGCCGGTCGAGCCGCCGAAGAACGCCGGCGGGCTGGAGGAGGTCATCTACGGCCTGCTGGTGAAGGACCCGGCGGGCCGGCTGGACGACGCCGGGGCGCGGACGCTGCTGCTGGACGTGGTGCACGCCCCCGAGGCGCGGAAGCCCGAGCCCCCGCTGGACGAGACCCGGGCGATGGTGCTGCCGACGGTGCCCAAGGAGCGCGCCAAGGCGAAGCCCGACAGCACGCCGAAGCCGAAGCCCGCCGCGAAGTCGCGGGTGCCGCGCAAGCCGAAGCCGGCCGCCGCCGCGGTGGCGGAGTCGCCGGCCGGGAGCGGGCCCGCGTCCGGCGCTGCCACGGCGGGCAAGAGCAAGGCCGGTGCCGCCAAGGCCGCCGGCGCCAAGGCCGCCGCGACGAGCACCCCGGAGCGGACCGGGCGCCCGAAGACGGCCTCCCCGGCCGCCGGGGAGCAGGCCGGCGCGGACCGCGCCGCATCCGGCACGTCCCGTCCCACGCTCACCCGTCCCGGGTTCGACACCGAGGCTGCCAAGGAGCGGGTGCGCGGTGCGCTGCGGACGGTCCGTGCGGCGGCCGTCGCCGCGAGAGCCCGTGTGGACTCCAGACCCGATGACGGGAACCGTCCGGCGCCCCGCGCTTCGGTGACCGATGTCGTCCCGCGCCGCACCCTGGTCATCGTGGCCGTGGTCGTCGTCCTGGCGGTGCTGGGCACGGTCCTGGCCGTCGCGCTGAGCGGCGACGGCAGCACGAAGAACAGCGGCAAGCCGGCCGGCAAGCCGGACAAGTCGTCGTCCGCGGCGAAGGCGGAGCCGTCCACGGAATCGGCCGGCACGGGCGAGGACGCCAAGCAGGGCGGGCCCGGCTCGCCGGCCCCGCAGCCGCCCGGCGGTGTCAGCCCGGCCGAGGAGGAGAGCGACACCGGCGGCAAGGACGGCAAGGGGGACAAGGCGGTGCCGGACGGCTTCGCCCGGATCTCCAACGGCAGGTTCCACTTCGGTATGGCGATGCCCAAGGGCTTCAAGCAGACGGGCACCGCGGGGGAGGGCTCCGGCGTCATCTACAGCGCCTCGGGCGGCTTCCCCCGCGTCCAGGTGGACTACAACGCCGAGCCCGGCACCGACGCGGCGGCTTCCTGGCGCAGCCTGGAGCCCGCGGTGCGCGGCTCCACCGAGGACTACCACCGCATCAGCATCAAGCCGGTGAAGTGGCGGGGCTACCCGACCGTCGCCGACTGGTCCTTCACGCGGCGTCAGAGCGGCCAGCAGGTCCGGGTCCTCGACCGTGGCTTCCGGGCCGACGACCAGCACGGCTACGCCATCATGATCACTTGCAAGAAGGACAAGTGGCCGGACAAGGAGTGCCAGGACGTGGTCTCGGCCGCGTTCAAGACCTTCGCGATCAAGGACTGAGCGCGGGACCGGTTTGCGGGCCGGGCGACGCACGGACAGAGTGCGCGTCGTTGCGCAGACCGGCCCGCAAGCCGCGGTGCGGGCACGTATCGTGAGACCGCGAAGACCGTACGCATCCGCAATCGGCGGGAATACGACCGGAAGTGACCGGAGGCGCCAGCGCCGAGGGTGTTCCGGCGCGACGGTAGACACAGCGCGCGCTGCGGGGAGGCGTCGTGGACGAGTACGCGGGAAGGGTGCTCGCCGAGCGTTACCGCCTGCCGTTGCGGCCCCTCGGCGATGACGACCTCACCGAGTCCCGGGCGTTCGACACGTTCAGCGGACAGGAGGTCCTGGTCCGTCAGGTGCCGCTGCCCGAGGTGGTCGACGCGGAGGTCGTGGGGGCGGAGCCGGCCGGGCCCGCCGAGCGGGGGACCGGCGGCGGCCGCTACGGTGCCGCGCGGCTGACGGGCGGCGCGGGGGTGGCCGACCGCAGCCCCGGGGACCCTGCCGTACGACGCGCGCTGGAGGCCGCCACGACCGCGGCCCAGCTGGCCGATCACCCCCGGCTGGAGCAGGTCTTCGACGTCTTCGCGCAGGACGGCAGCCTGTGGATCGTCGCCGAACTCCTGCTCGCCCGCCCGCTGTCCGCGCTGCTCGCCGAGCGGACGCTGTCCCCGCACCGCGCCGCGGAGATCGCCGCGGATCTGCTCACCGTGCTGCGGGTACTGCACGCGGAGGGCATGCTGCACCGCAACATCACCGCCCGTACGGTCCTGGTCTGCGACGACGGCCGGGCCATCCTGACCGGTCTGGCGGCGGGGGCGGCCCAGGAAGCGCTGTGCGGGACCGAGCCGCCCACCGCCGCGGACCCGCCGGAGAAGCCCGCGCCGGACGCCCCGGCCGCCAAGACCTCGCTGACCAAGCCCGCACGGGACGACGACACCACCGGCCCCGCGTACGGCCGGCCCACCGCCGGGCTCGCCGCCGAACGGGCCCGGCAGGCGCGGCTGACCGTCGTCGGCCCGCTCACCGAGCGCTGGGCGCCGGAGCAGGCCGGACCGGTGCACGAGAACTGGCAGTTGGCGCCGCCGGTCGGCCCGGCCACCGATCTGTGGGCGGTCGGCGCGCTGCTCTACCGGAGCGTGCAGGGGCAGGCGCCGTTCCCCGAGGGCAGCGCCGTGGAGCTGGCGCAGCTGGTCTGTTCGCAGCCGCCCGCGGACGCCGAGGAGTGCGGGGCGCTGCGGCCGGTCGTCGAGTCGCTGCTGCGTCAGGACCCGGCCGACCGCCCGGATGCCGAGGAGCTGAACGGCTGGCTGCGCTCCCTGATCCGTACGGCACCGGAGCCGGCGGTCGGCAGCCGGCTGGTGACGATGCCCGCGGAGGGGGCCGATCCGCGGCGGCTGCCGATCGTGCGGCGCCGCGGCGAACTCGTACGGAAGGGCCGGCACAAGAAGACCCGGACGGCCCGCCGCACCCGGCCGCAGCCGGCCCCGGCCGCCGTGGGGGCCGCCGCGGCCGCACCGCCCGTTCCGCGGGCGCCGGCCCCGGAGCAGCCCACCCCGCTCGTCTCCACCACCCGCCCGCCGCGCCCCCCGAAGCAGCCGAAGCCGCTCCGGCAGTCCAGACCGGCCCGCACCGCCCGGTCCGGCAGACCGGCGTCCGGACAGAGCGGCCCCGCGGACCGGGAGCCGTACGACCAGCGGACGCCGGACCCCTCCGGCCCGGACACCGCCTCCCGCCCGTCGCGCGCGCCGCGCCACCTCGGCCGGCTGCTGCTCACCGCGATCCTGCTGCTGCTCGTCGGCGCGGTCGTCTATGCGCTGGCGTTCCTGCCGAAGTCCGGCCCGGACTCCAAGGCGGGCGAGCGCGGCGGGGACCGTACGGGCAGTTCGGGTGCGGCGCCCGCCAGTCCGGCACCGTCCGGGGACCAGGAGGGCGACCACGCCTCGGCCGGCACCGGCGCACCGCAGACCACCGCGCCCGCCGAGGTCGCCAAGGGCTTCGGGGTACGCAACGACCCGGAGGGTTTCCAGGTCGCGGTCCGCGAGGGCTGGCAGCGGCGCGGCGCCAACGACCGGGGCCAGGTGCGGTACGTCGGCGGGGACTATGAGCTGGTGGTGGTGCCCGGCCGCGACACCACGGCGCGCTTCGGCACCGACCCGATGGCGTATCTCCAGAACAAGGAAGCCGAGCTGGCCCCGTACCGCTCCTCCGGCTGGGCCTCGGCCTCCGGCCTCCAGCGGATCGACGTCGGCAAGACGGCGATGGCCGAGGGCACCTTCTCCTGGCGCGACGGCAGCGGCCGCGAGGTGTACGTACGGAACCTGGCGATGATCCACAAGGGTCGCTACCACCTCGTCCTCGTCATCGGCCCGGACCGCGGCCGGCACGAGATCGACCAGCTCTACACCCAGGCGACGAGCGCCTACCGGCCGGGCTGAGGCGGCGTCACCCGGCCCCGCCGCCCCCGAACCGCTCCCGCAGCTCCTGTTTGAGGACCTTGCGCAGCGTGGCGCCGCGGGGCAGGGCGGGCAGCAGCTCCAGTTGTTCGGGGAGTTTGTACCGGGCCAGGCCCTGGGTGAGGAGGTGCGCCGAGAGGGTGGCCAGGGCCAACTCACCGGCATTTGGGGGCTGTTCGACGACCGCGCAGACGCGTTCGCCGCGTTCGGGGTCCGGCAGGCCGATGACGGCGGCGTCGGCGATGTCCGGGTGGCGGTAGAGGAGTTCCTCGATCTCCTGGGCGGAGATGTTCTCGCCCTTGCGGATGATGATGTCTTTGAGGCGGCCGGTGACGACGAGGTGCCCGGTGACGACGAGGTGCCCGGTGGGGGTGAGGTGGCCGAGGTCGCCGGTGCGGAGGAAGCCGTCGGCGTCGAAGGGGGCGGGCTCGTCGAGGTAGCCGCGGCGGACGGCCGGGCCGCGCAGTGCGATCTCCCCGCTCTCGGGGGCGATCCGGATCTCCATGCCCGCGGGCGGCCGGCCGTCGGTGTGGGCCAGATGTCCGGGGCTGTCATACGGGTCGCCCATGGTGACCATGGGGGCCTCCGTCATGGCGTAGCCGTGGGCGAGTTGGCAGCCGAGCTCGGCGGTGACCTCGTGGTAGAGCGCGGGCGGCTTGGGCGCGCCGCCGCCGGCCAGCAGCCGCAGTGACGGCAGCAGCCGGCGGCCCGGCGGCAGCTTGCGCGCCTCGGCGAGGAAGAGGGCGTAGAAGGCGGTGGAGCCGCCGGCGAGGGTGACCCGGTGACGGCGGTAGGCGGCCAGCGCGCCGGGCAGCGCGAAGTGTTCCAGGAGGACGGCGGGGATGCCGTGTTCCAGCAGCATGACGGTGTAGTCGGGCCCGGCGACATGGGCGTACGGGAAGGCCATCGAGCCGATGTCCGACGGGCCGAGGCGCAGGGCCGCGCCCAGCCAGTGCCCGGCCGTCCGCAGGCTGCGGTCGGTGTGCAGCACGCCCTTGGGGGCCGAGGTGGTGCCGGAGGTCCAGTAGATCCAGCGGACCACGTCGTCGTCGGCCGGGGGCGGGGGCAGGACGGCCGGGTCGGCGTCGGGCAGGGTGTCGTCAGCGTCGATGACGGTGGGCGGACGGGGCAGGCCGGCGGCCAGGCGGTCCGCCATCGCGCGGTGGTCGAAGCCGCGCCGGACGCCGGGGGCGGCGAAGAAGGCCGCGCGGGTGCGGCGCAGCACCTGGCCGGTCTCGTGTGCGCGGTAGAGCGGCAGCAGCGGGCTCTGGACGGCGCCGATCCGGGCCAGTGCGAGGCTGAACAGCACGGTCTCGGTGGGGGTCCCCCCTGCTCCTTAAGAGCTTGGGGGAGGGTCGGCAGCTGCCAGACGACCCGGCTGCCGGGCCGTACGCCCCGCTCGTACAGGCCGGCCGCGACCCTCCCCCATGCCTTAAGGGCATGGGAGGTGCCCCCATGCCGCCGGTGCAGGGCGCCGAAGCTGATCCGCCGTTCCTGCCGGGCGGACCCGTCCCCCTGGATGAGGGCCGGGGCGCCGGGGGTACGGGCGGCGCGCCAGGCCACCAGGTCCCAGAGGGTGGTGCCGGTCACCCGTCCCTCCCGTCGCCGTCTGCTGACGCCTCGTCAGATGCCTGCCGAGAGTAGATGCCGGTGCCTTGTCGGTCCAGAGGGGCCGGGCTAGCCTCTTTCTGACGGTGCATCAGATTCGGACGAGGGGCGACGATGGCGAATCCGGTGGAGGGCGTCGACGACGCGACGGGTCACCCGCCGCGGTGCGGCACCACGGTCCGCGGGCCCGGCCCGGGCCTCGGCGAGTAGCCGCCATGGACCTCAGCTGCACACCGGAGGAGGAGGACTTCCGGGCCCGGCTGCGCCGGTGGCTCGGCGAGGTGCTGCCGAAGCTGCCCGCACCGCCCGCCGCGACCGACTGGCCCGGCCGCCGGGCGTACGACACCGCCTGGCAGCGGATGCTGTACGACGCCGGATACGCGGGCCTGCACTGGCCGCGGGACGCCGGCGGGCAGGGCGCCACCCCCGCCCAGCACCTGATCTTCCTGGAGGAGACCGAGCGCGCCGGCGCCCCCTACGTCGGGGCCAACTTCGTCGGACTGCTGCACGCCGGACCCACCCTCGCCGCCGAGGGCACCGCCGAGCAGCGCGCCCGCTGGCTGCCGCCGATCCTGCGCGGCGAGGAGATCTGGTGCCAGGGCTTCAGCGAACCGGACGCCGGATCCGACCTCGCGGCGCTGCGCACCCGGGCCGTCCGCGACGGGGACGACTACGTCATCAGCGGCGCCAAGATCTGGACCTCGCACGCCGAGGTCGCCGACTGGTGCGAACTCCTCGTCCGCACCGACCCGGCCGCGCCCCGGCACCGCGGCATCAGCTGGCTGGCGATGCCGATGGACGCGCCCGGGGTGACCGTCCGGCCGCTGCGCACCCTCGCCGGTTCGACGGAGTTCGCCGAGGTGTTCCTCGACGAGGTGCGGGTCCCGGTCACCCACCGGGTCGGCGCGGAGAACGACGGCTGGCGGGTGACGATGGTGACGCTGTCCTTCGAGCGCGGCACCGCCTTCGTCGGCGAAGTGGTCGCCTGCCGCCGGGTGCTCGGCGAGCTGGCCCGGGCCGCCCGCGCCAACGGCCGCTGGGACGATGCCGTGCTGCGCCGCAGACTGGGCCGGCTGAGCGCGGAGTTCACGGCGCTGTGGCGGCTGACCCAGTGGAATGTGAGCGAGGCGATGCGGGGCGCCGCGCGCGGCGGGCAGCGGGGGAGTGGCGGCGTCCCGGGCGCCGGCGGCTCGGTCTTCAAGCTGCGCTATTCGCACGCCCGCCAGGAGCTGTACGACGCGGCGGCCGAGGTGCTGGGCGCCGGCGCGCTGGACGCGGACCACGCCTGGGTCGCGGACCGGCTGTCGTCCCTCTCGTACACCATCGCGGCCGGTACCTCGCAGATCCAGCAGAACATCGTCGCCGAGCGGATCCTCGGCCTGCCGAAGGGGCGGTGACCGGGCGGTGGACTTCCAACTCACCGATGAGCAGCGGGCGTTGAAGGACGGCACCCGGGAGCTGCTGGCCGGGCGGTTCGGGCGGGACCGGCTGCGGGCGGCCGTCGAGGAGCCCGCACCGGACCGTGCGCTGTGGCGTGAGCTGGGCGCGGCCGGGTTCTTCGCGCTGCGGCTGCCGGAGCGGGACGGCGGGGTGGGGCTGGGGCTGCCGGAGGCGGTGCTGGTCCTGGAGGAGGCCGGGCGGGCGCTGCTGCCGGGGCCGCTGGTGGCGTGCTTGCTGCTGGCCGGGTTGGTGGACGGGGTCGCGACCGGTGAGCGGATCGCCGGACTCTGCGACGGGGCGCGGGAGCCGCTGCTGTGGGAACACCCGGCCGGCTGCGATGAGTTGATCTTGCTGGAGGGCGACGACGGCCCTGCCGGGGGCGAGGCCGACGGCCGGGCGGAGGGCGCACCGGGGCGTACGGGCGGTGCGTACCGGAGCGCGCCGGACCGGGTGCCCTGCGCCCCGTTTGCTTCCGTCGACCCCCTCACTCCGCTCGCCCGCGTTCTGGACCTGCCGCGCACCGAACCCGTGGCCGTGGACGTGCCCCGGCTCCGCCGCGAGGCCGCCTTGCTCACCGCGGCCCAGCAGCTCGGCAGCGCCGTCCGCACGGTCGAGATGGCGGCCGGCCACGCCCGCGAGCGCGAGCAGTTCGGCGTCCCCATCGGCTCGTTCCAGGCCGTCAAGCAGCTGTGCGCGCAGATGCTGGTACGCGCGGAAATCGCCCGAAGTGCGGTGTATGCGGCATCGGTCACGGAGAGTGCTCTCGACATCACGGGCGCGAAACTGCTCGCCGACGAGGCAGCGGTGCGCAACGCCCGGGACTGTTTGCAGGTCCACGGCGGAATGGGCTTCACCTGGGAGGCCGATGTCCATCTGCACCTCAAGCGGGCCTGGTGGCATGCCGAGCGCTGGGGAACGGCGGGCGGGGCCGAGGAGCTGCTGGCCGCGGGCTTGATCGCCTGACGGCACGGAGGCGGAGGCCGTTGCGGGGTGCGTGGCGGCTGCCGATGTCAGACTGTGGCACTCCGTGTACGGAATGTCGGACCTCACCACGCAGAAGCGGTCACAGAGTGTCGATATCGGGTTGTGTCCTAGGCGTGACTCGTCACAGGGGGGAGTCGGCGTTCCGCTCGGGTACTCTCCGTTGGGTGCGAGTGGTTCTGTGGCGCAACGGACCCGGTGCCGTCGGAAGGACGGCTCCGGGGTACGGACTGCGCGCCGCTCGCCTCAGGCAGGGCCCGGGTTGCCCCCCATGTTCGACTCCCCGCAAAGTGCGTCGCACAGTATGCAGGACGCATACTCCCTTGCGCTGGAATATGCCCGAAGCGCTTGTTGGGGTGACTCAACGTCAACCATGCTGTGCTTCGCCGGGGTCACGCACCGTGACTCCGTGGAGGCGCGAGGCGATGTTTCCGCCGGTTCGGATGGTGTGAGCGGTGCAGGTGCTTCAGGTGCAATTGGACGTACGGCCTGACCCCGCGGAGGTGGGGCGGGCCCGGCGGTGGGCCCGCTCGCGGCTCGCGGGTTCCGGCATAGGGGTCGATGAGCCACTCGCGGAGACATTGATCCTGTTGATCTCCGAGCTCGTCACCAACGCCGTGGTGCACACCGGCGCGGCGGCCGAGCTGCGGATGTGTTTCTCCGGCTCGGGCGCCGTGGTGGGCACGGTCCGGGTCGAAGTGCTGGACGTCAGCGCCCGCCCGCCGCGCCAGCGGCACGCCGACGGCGACGACACCAACGGCCGCGGCCTGGAGCTGGTCGACGGTCTCGCCGACCGCTGGGGCTGGCAGCAGGAGGGCACCGGCAAGCGGATCTGGTGCGAGGTGGACCGCGGCCGCCCGCTGCTGATGGCGGCGGGGGCCGACCTCGGGGCGTATGAGCCCTCTTGTGCCGCGTCACGCACCGTGACGCACCAGGCGTAATCGATCCGATCGGCGCACCACCGGCGCTCCTCCGGCAGATCCCGGCACCTGCCGCCTGACCGGCCGGGCGCCGTCGAGTCGCCGGCCGGTGCGGTCGGCGACTCGGCGCGGCCGCCTCAGAGGATCGCCACGGGGGCGACCGGCGCACCGGACCCGCCGACGAACGGTTCGGCCACCGCGGACAGGAGGAAGGCGAAGCGGCCTTCCTCCGCGCAGGCCGCCGACAGCTCCTCCAGATTCCAGTTCTGGCCCTGAAGCATGCCCATCTCCACGAGGTGGAGGGCGTGCACCGGCATCCACAGGTTCTCGATCTCCGGCGGGAAGATCTCGAAGGTCAGGGTGTCGTTGGCGACCGCCGCGACATCACGCGCGTGGAACCACTCCGGGGTGCGCAGCGACAGCCCGGGTGACGGGAAGGCGTAGCCCTGCCGGTCGCCGGCGAGATAGTGCCGCAGCTGTCCGGTACGGACGAGGACGATATCGCTGGCCCGGACCCTCGTCCCTGCCAGCTCCTCGGCGGCGTCCAGGTCCTCCGGGGTGACGGCGTGCCCGCCGGGCAGCCCTTCGGTGCCGTGCACCCGGGCCACGTCCAGGAGGACGCCGCGGGACACGATCGGGGTGGCCTTCTCCACGCCGAGCGCGGTGGCGCCGCCGTGTGCGGTGACCGAGTCGGCGGGGCGGTTGTTGTAGAGCCGTCCGGAGTGGGAGACATGGGCCAGGCCGTCCCAGTGGGTGGCGGCCTGGAGGCCCATGGTGACCGCGTCGTCGGAGGTCGCGACCGTACCGGGGCCGAAGATCTCCTGGTTGATGGCGGTCATGGTGTGCAGCGGATTGACCCGGCCCGGGATCACGCCGGTCTGGACGCCGTCCTGTCGGAGGGGGAGGGCGAGCGGGATCCGGCGGCCGCTGCGGATGCTGGCGGCGGCCTCCCGGACGACCTGACGGGTGATCAGGTTGAGGGTCCCGATTTCGTCGTCCGCGCCCCAACGCCCCCAGTTGTTCACGCGTTTGGCGATGTCATGGAACTCCTGCGGCAGGGGCATGGGGCCTCCTCGGGGCGGCCGGGGCCGGTTCGGCCCGGGGTCTTGTGTTCGTACCGGGTCTGCTCAAAAATTTAACGGTCCGTCAGAAACTGCGGGAAGGGTCACGGCATGGGGAACTTCTTGGCCGGCAAAGTGATCGCCGTAACGGGGGCGGGCCGCGGCATCGGCCGGGCGGTCGCCCTGGCCTGCGCGGAACAGGGCGCGAAGGTGGTCGTCAACGACTACGGGGTCGCCATCGACGGCGGTGCACCCAGCAGCGAGATCGCCGAGTCCGTGGTGAAGGAGATCGAGGCGGCGGGCGGCGTCGCGACCGCGGTCGCCGACGATGTGTCGACCATGGCCGGCGGCCAGCGGATCGTGGACACCGCGCTGGCGCAGTACGGACGGATCGACGGTGTGGTGTGTGTGGCCGGGATCCTGCGCGAGCGGATGCTCTTCAACATGACCGAGGAGGAGTGGGACCCCGTCGTCGCCACGCATCTGAAGGGGACGTTCACGGTGTTCCGGGCCGCGGCCGCGGTGATGCGCCGCCAGAAATCCGGCACTCTGCTGGGCTTCACCAGCGGCAATCACCAGGGCTCCGTGTCCCAGGCCAACTACGCGTCCGCGAAGGGCGGGATCATCTCGCTCGTACGGAGCGCCGCGCTCGGGCTGCACAAATACGGGGTGACGGCCAACGCGGTGGCGCCCGTCGCCCGGACGCGGATGTCCGAGAAGGTGCCGATGGAGCTGACCGAGATCGGCGAGCCGGAGGATGTGGCGGCGCTGGTCGTCTATCTGCTGAGCGAGCGGGCCCGGGAGATCACCGGCCAGGTCTATACGGTCGCCGGGCCGAAGATCGCCGTGTGGGCCCAGCCGGTGGAGCTGCGCTCCGTGTATGCCGAGGGGGGTGGGTGGACGCCGGAGCGGGTGGCGGAGGTGTTGCCGGGGGCGGTGGGGGTTGATCCGATGCCGATGCTTTCCCGGGTGGCGGCGATGGCGTCTGCGGCTGCGGAGGCGCGGCCGAAGCGGTAGGTGGCCTGCGTGCGTTTTCGGCTGTCCCGCCGTGGTGGTTGTTCGCCGTTGCGCCTGCGGCGGGCCGGGTCCGCTGCGCGGGGCTGTGGGTGCGGTGACGGGCCTCCGGGGCCTGGTGTGTGGACTGCTTCGCTTTACGTCCACACACCAGGCCCCTCCGGCCCGTCCCCTCCCGTTGGGGGAGTGAGTGCAGGTGGGTGGGGGTGGGCGTCGGTGTCGGTGGGCGTCGGTGTGGGTGAGGGTGGGAGGGGCTTGTGGACTTTGGGTTCGGGGGTGCGGATGAGGAATTCCGGGTGGAGGCTCGGGAGTGGCTGACGGGCCATCTCGTGGGGGATTACGCCGCGTTGGCGGGGGCGGGGGGCCCGGGAGTGAGCATGAGGGGGCCCTTGTGCGGCGGGAGTGGGAGCGGGAGTTGGGGAGTGGGGGGTGGATCGGGCTCGGGTGGGAGTGTGCGGAGGGGGCGTACGGGAACCGGGTGGGGAGTCTGACGCAGCAGGTCGTGTGGGCCGAGGAGTATGCGCGGGTCCGGGCGCCGGGGCGGGTGGGGCACATCGGTGAGAATCTGCTGGCGCCGACGCTGATCGCGGCGGGGGACGAGGCGCAGCGGCGGCGGTTTCTGCCGGCCATCGCCCGGGGGGAGGAGCTGTGGTGTCAGGGCTACAGCGAGCCGGAGGCGGGGTCGGATCTGGCGGGGCTGCGGACGGTGGCGGTCCGGGACGGTGGCGGCTATCGGGTCAGTGGGCAGAAGATCTGGACGTCGCTGGCCGGGGAGGCCGACTGGTGCTTCGTGCTGGCCCGGACCGATCCGGGGGAGCGTCGGCACCGGGGGCTGTCGTTCCTGCTGGTGCCGATGGATCAGCCGGGGCGGATCGAGGTGCGGCCGATCCGGCAGATGTCGGGGACGGCGGAGTTCAACGAGGTGTTCTTCGACGGGGCGCGGGCTCCGCATGTGGTGGGCGGGGAGGGCGCGGGCTGGCGGGTGGCGATGGGGCTGCTGGCGCGGGAGCGGGGGGTTTCCACGCTGGTGCAGCAGATCGGGTTCGCCGCGGAGCTGGCCGCCGTGGTCGCCGCCGCGGTCCGTGGCGGGGCGGTGCGGGATCCGGTGCTGCGGGAGCAACTCGTACGGCAGTGGGCCGAGTTGCGGGTCATGCGGTGGAACGCGTTGCGGACCCTGGGCGCCGCCGGGGACGCGGGGGCGCCGAGTGTGGCGAAGCTGCTGTGGGGCGGCTGGCATCAGCGGCTCGGGGAGCTGGCGATGCGGGTGCGGGGGGCCGCGGCGGCGCTCGGGCCCGTCGACTGGAGTGCCCGGGCGCCGTACGAACTGGACGCGCTCCAGCGGTTGTTCCTGTTCACCCGGGCCGACACCCTCTACGGCGGTTCGGATGAGATCCAGCGCAACATCATCGCCGAGCGTGTGCTCGGCCTGCCCAGACTGGAGCGGTGATGAGAGGCGTCATATTCGACGGCGAGCAGCCCCGGGTCGTGGACGATCTGACCGTGCGGGACCCGGGGCCGGGTGAGGTGCTGGTCGGGATCCGGGCCGCGGGGCTGTGCCACAGCGATCTGTCGGTGATCGACGGGACCATTCCGTTCCCGGTGCCGGTGGTGCTGGGGCACGAGGGCGCGGGGGTGGTCGAGGCGGTCGGCGCGGGCGTCGGCCATGTGGTGCCCGGCGATCATGTCGCGCTGTCGACGCTGGCCAACTGCGGGGCGTGCGCGGAGTGCGACCGGGGGCGGCCGACGATGTGCCGGAAGGCGATCGGGATGCCGCAGAAGCCGTTCCGGCGGGGCGAACGCGAGCTGTTCAGCTTCGCGTCGAACTCGGCGTTCGCGGAGCGTACGGTCGTCAAGGCGGTGCAGGCCGTCAAGATCGCCGAGGATATTCCGCTGACCTCGGCCGCGCTGATCGGGTGCGGGGTGCTGACCGGCGTCGGGGCGGTGCTCAACCGGGCGAAGGTGGACCGCGGGGACTCCGTCGTGGTGATCGGGGCCGGCGGGATCGGCCTCAATGTGCTCCAGGGGGCCCGGATCGCCGGGGCGTCGGTGATCGTGGCGGTGGACGCCAACCCTGCGAAGGAGGCGGTGGCCCGGCAGTTCGGGGCGACGCACTTCATCGACGCGTCGGCGGTGGCCGACAGCGTCAAGGCGGTGAAGGAGATCCTGCCGACCGGCGCCGACCACGCCTTCGAGTGCGTGGGCAGCACCCGGCTGATCCGGCAGGCCATCGATCTGCTGGACCGGCACGGCCAGGCGGTGCTGCTCGGGGTGCCGCCGGCCACCGCGGAGGCGTCGTTCCTGGTGTCGTCGATGTACCTGGACAAGTCGATCCTGGGCTGCCGTTACGGGTCGGCGCGGCCCCAGCGGGACATCGCGCTGTACGCCCGGCTGTACCGCGAAGGGCGGCTGCTGCTGGACGAGTTGGTGACCCGGACGTATCCGGTGGAGGACTTCGCGCGGGCGGCGGACGACGCCCATCACGGGCGGGTGGCCCGGGGGGTGCTGACGTTCGGGCCGGACCCCGGGGCGACCCTGGCCCGATCCTGATGAACCCTGGCCTTCCGGCCACTCGTTCCGCCCGGGGTGACGGGCGAAGCTGCTCCGGTGACCCAGACACCTGAACTGCCCCTGCGCGAGGCGGCCCCCGAGCCTGCCCCCGTGCCCGGTCGGCGGCGCCCGCACCGGGCCTGGTCCGTCGCCGCCGTCACCTTCCTCACCCTCATCGGCGCGGCAGGTTTCGCCTCCCTTCCTGGCCTGCTCATCGAGCCGCTGCACGCCGAGTTCCACTGGTCACGCGGCACCATCGGCTTCGCGGTGTCGGTGAACCTCGCGCTCTACGGGCTGACGGCGCCGTTCGCCGCGGCGCTGATGGACCGGTTCGGCATCCGGCGGGTGGTGGCGGTCGCCCTGACGGTGATCGCGGTCGGTGCCGGGCTGACCGTCTTCATGACGACGAGCCTGCAACTCGTCCTGTACTGGGGTGTGCTGGTGGGGCTGGGCAGCGGCTCGATGGCGCTGGCCTTCGCGGCGACGGTCACCGGCCGCTGGTTCACCGCCCGGCGCGGGCTGGTCACCGGCATCCTCACCGCGGCCGGCGCCTCCGGACAGCTGATCTTCCTTCCGGCCCTCTCCTGGATCGTCGAGCGGTACGACTGGCGGCCGGCCGCGGTGACCGTCGCGCTCGCCGCGCTCGCCGTCGTCCCGCTGGTGTGGCTGCTGCTGCGCGACCACCCGGCGGATGTGGGCGTCGCGCCGTACGGGGCGGCGGAGTTCGTCCCCAAGCCGCCGCCGCAGCGGGGCGCGGCCCGGCGTGCTCTGCGCGCCCTGGTCTCGGCAGCCCGTACGGGTCCGTTCTGGCTGCTGGCGGGCACCTTCGCGATCTGCGGTGCCACGACGAACGGCCTGGTCAAGACGCACTTCGTACCCGCGGCGCACGACCATGGCATGCCGATGACGGCGGCCGCCTCACTGCTCGCGGTGATCGGCATCTTCGATATCGCCGGAACCATCGCGTCCGGCTGGTTCACCGACCGCTTCCACACCCGCCGGCTGCTGGCCACCTACTACGGACTGCGCGGCCTGTCGCTGATGTTCCTGCCGCTGCTGCTGTCCGACACCGTCCACCCGCCGATGGTCTTCTTCATCGTCTTCTACGGTCTTGACTGGGTGGCGACCGTCCCGCCGACCCTCGCCCTGTGCCGTGAGCACTACGGGGACGACGCCGCGATCGTCTTCGGCTGGGTGCTGGCCGCCCACCAGGTGGGCGCCGCGCTGATCGCCTTCCTGGGCGGCCTGGCGCGCGATGCGTTCGGCACGTACAACCCGGTCTGGTACGCGTCGGGCGCACTGTGCGCCGTCGCGGCGCTGATGGCCCTGGTCATCCGGCAGGGGCGGGCGGGCGCCGCGGACGGGCGGGTGGCCGCCGGGTAGGGCGCGGGTCGTGGCGGGGTGCGTGCTCGCCGTTCCGGCCCGGCGGGGGGCTGAAAGTGGCGTGCGGGCTGCCTCAGTTGGCAGGCATTTACGGACGGAAGTGGCCGAAGGTCCCCCGGTGAAAGAGGAGCGGGCCGTTCTCGGCGGCGGCCGGGTCGGTGCCGAGCGCCTCGACCCGGCCGACCACGATGAGGTGGTCGCCGCCGGTGTGGACGGCCTGGACCGTGCAGTCGATCCAGGCGGGGACGTCCGCCAGCCGCGGCGAACCGGTCACCGGCGCGGTCCCGTAGGGGACACCCGCGAACTTGTCGCCCCCGCTGACCGCGAACCCGCGGCAGAGACCGCCCTGCCCGGCGCCGAGCACATTGACGCAGAAGACCCCGGCGCGGGCGATCCGCGGCCAGGTGGCCGACGTACGCGCCACCATGAAGGTGACCAGCGGCGGGTCGAGGGAGAGCGAGGCGAAGGACTGGCAGGCGAACCCGGCCGGGCCCGGCTCCCCCGGGGCCGTGATGATCGTGACGCCGCTGGCGAAGTGCCCCAGAACGGAGCGGAATTCCGCCGGGTCCAGAGGCGCGCGCTCGTCCTCGCGTACGGCGCGTAGCGCGGGCCGTGGTGGCGCGGTGGCGGGGGACGGCGCGGCCGCCGTGGTGGGCGCGCCGACGGAGCGTAGGTACCGCACGACCGTGGCCGCCATTCCCGCATGTCCCATCATGTCTCCCATTGAATCTGATGGAGCGTCAGATGTGAAGGCGTGCGGAGCGGGCGCCACCCGCAGGTGTGGTTTCCCGTGCTTCCGGGATGATCTGCGGTGGAATCGGGGGAGATTGGGGGCTGGGTTCCTGATTGCGTGTCGTTCGCGCGGGTAGCGTCCACTGCGGCCGCGTCCGTAGCCGAGCACGGGGGAGAGTTCCGGTACATGGCCGATGCGAGAGCGCCGTCAGCTTCGTCTGCCGCGTCACCCACCTTCGACGAGGTCTTCTGCGGGCTGCTGCCCCGGCTGTACCGAAGGGCGGTGATGCTGGCCGGATCGCGACAGTCCGCGGAGGACGTGGTGCACGAGGCCTACCTCAAACTCGCGGCCCGCCCCCAGCGCTTCCTGGCCCATCCCGAGCCCTACGCCTATGCCTTCACCGCCGTCCTCAACGTCGCCCGCGACGCCTACCGCAAGGACCGGCGCCAGGTGCTGGTCGACGGCTTGGAGGGCGTCGAGGAGGCCGGTGCGGGCGGCGGCGCCGGGGGAGCGCCTGGTGGGGCGCCGGGCGGCTGGGACGGCGGGGTGGAGCGGCGGCAGTCCGAGATCGAAGCGGTGCGCCTGCTGGGGAAGTTGTCGCACCGGCAGGCCGGCATCGTCATCCTCGTCGACCTCGACGGTTACACCATCGACCAGGCCGCCAAGATCATGAAGGTGCATCGTGGCACCGCCGCCCGCCATCGCGCCCGTGCGCTGGACAGGCTGCGCGCCTACCTCGTTGAATCGGAGCACGGGCAGGCCGGGAGGTGAGCGGCACGGTGGACGTGGGGCCACGGTACGACGGCGGTGCGGGCGCGGCGGGCGGTGACGGCCCGGGCTACGGCGGGGGCCGGGGCGACGGCGGCGGGGACGATGCCGAGGCGCTGCTGCGCGCCCGACTCCGGCTCGCGGACGAGCAGATCGAGACACCGCCCGGCCTGTGGGACCGCATCCGGGAGCCGGGTACCGCGCGGGCACCGGCCGTGGTGCCGCTGCCCCGGAGGCGGCCGCGGATGGTCGTGCTCGTGGTGGCGGCGGCGGTGGCCGCGGTGGCACTGGGGGTGTGGTGGCTGGTGCGCCCCGGGCCCGTCTCCGTCCAGCCGGCGGGGCCGACCCCGACGGTGAAGATCACGGTCTACAACAGCGAACAGGCCTGCCGCACGGGCCGTTCCCTGGAGTGCGCGCTGCGGCTGGCCAACGATCCGCGCGCCGAGTACGCCGCACGCGGCAACTCCGCGGGCCGGGTCTGGCACGGCGATGCGCTGGCCGCACGCTGTGTGGTGACGGACGGCCGGATGGTCCGCGACGAAGCGGGCGTCACCTCCACCCGCTGGTATCTGGTCACCAGCGGGCAGGGGGCGCGGGGCTGGCTGCCGGGGGTGCGGACGCGGAACACCCGTGAGGTGCCGGAGTGCCCGGCGGAGGTGAGGTAGGCCCACGGGGGCTCCGGGAGGTCAGCGGCCCCGGAACGTCGGGCGGCGGCGCGCCACGAAGGAGGCGACGCCCTCCTGTGCGTCCGCCGTCGTCATATTGATCTCCTGGGCGGTGGCCTCGGCAGCGAAGGCGGTGCTCCGGTCCGCGTCGAGCGAGGCGTTGACCAGCTGTTTGGTCAGGGCCAGGGCGCGGGTCGGGCCGGCCGCCAGCCGCTCGGCCCACTCCCGGGCCGTCTTCGTCAGCTCCCCGTCCGGCACCACCCGGTTGACCAGACCCAGCCGTTCCGCTTCGGCGGCCGACAGGGCGTCCCCGAAGAACAGCAGCTCCTTGGCGCGCTGCGGACCGATCAGCCGCGGCAGGAGGTAGGCGCCGCCGCCGTCCGGTACCAGGCCGCGGCGGACGAACACCTCGATGAACCGGGCCGATTCGGCGGCCAGCACCAGATCGCAGGCGAGCGCGAGATGGGCGCCGAGCCCGGCCGCGGTGCCGTTGACGGCGGCGATGACCGGCTTCTCGCAGTCCAGCACCGCCGTGATGAGCCGCTGGGCGCCGCCCCGGATCATCCGGGCGACATCACCGGCGACCCGCTCGCCGGCCGGCGGCGCGCCGCGCAGATCGGCACCGGCACAGAAGCCCTTACCGGTCGCAGTGAGCACGACGGCCCGGATACCGGGGTCGGCCGAGGCGTCGGCGAGCCGGCCGATGAGGCGTTCGCGCTGGTCCCAGGTGACGGCGTTCATCGCGTCGGGCCGGTTCAGGGTCAGCCACGAGACGCCGTTGTCAGTGGCGTGCAGTACCAATGAATCGACGGTATCGACGGTATCGACGGTATCGACGGGGTCCGCGCGGGCGGCCGGCTCGTCGGGATCGTCGGGCGCGGCGGGGGGAACGGAACCGGGGGACGGTGAGGGTGTCATGGGGGAGCGGCTCCAGGGGGTGCGGTCGGGGTGGGCACGGCGGCCGGCGGTCCGGTGGACGGCAGCCTGGGTGCGGGCCGTGATGTGGGTGTGGTCGCGGGTGCGGGGGTGGTCAAGGGCAGACGGCGAGTGCGTCGAGGGCCACGGCGCCCTGGCCGCGCGGCAGCACCACCAGCGGATTGATGTCCAGCTCGGCCAGGTCGTCGCCGAGTTCGAGCGCCATCCGCTGCACTCTCAGGACGGTCTCGACCAGCGCGTCGAGGTCCGCGGGCGGCGCTCCGCGCACACCGTCCAGGAGGGCCCGGCCGCGGAGTTCGTCGAGCATCGCGCGTGCCTGGTCCTCCCCGAAGGGCGGTACGCCCACCACGACGTCCCGCAGCACCTCCACCAGCACCCCGCCGAGGCCGACGGTCACGGTCGGCCCGAAGAGGCTGTCCCGGGTGACGCCGACGACCATCTCGACGCCCCGCTCGATCATCTGGCAGACCAGCACCCCGTCCAGCGGCACGTCCTCGTAGCGCGCGATGTCGGTGAGCTCGCGATAGGCGTCCCGGACCTGGCTGGCCGAGGTCAGCTGGACCTTGACCAGGCCGAGTTCGGTCTTGTGCGCGAGTTGCGGCCCGGAGGCCTTCATGACCACGGGATAGCCGACCAGGCTCGCGGCCCGTACGGCCGCCGCCGCGCTGGTCACCAGCTGTTCACGCGGGACCCGGATGCCGTAGGCGCGCAGCAGCTGCTTCGCCGCGTGCTCGCTGAGCTGCTGGCCCGGACGCATCAGGGCCTGCGCCTTGCGCGCGGACGGGGACAGCACGCGCGGGGCGTCGTCGAAGGGCGAGCGGTAGCCGTCGACGAAGCGGTGGTGGTCGAGGTAGGCGCGGACGGCGGTGATGCAGTTGGCGAAGGTGCGGAAGGTCGCCACCCGCGAGGAGCCGAGGAGAGTGCGGCGGTAGGCGTCCTCCGTACCGACCGGCGAGCCCCACACCACACACACCAGCTTGTCCGTCTGCTCCGCCGCGTCCACCAGATCCTGCGCGAGCTTGTCGCTCATCGGCGGGAAGGGGCCGGTGATCGGGCAGATCAGTACGCCGATGGCGGGGTCGGCCAGGATCGCGTCGAGGATCTTGCGGCCGCGCCAGTCGCCGACCGGGTGCCCGCCGTTGTCGACGGGGTTGGCGACGTGCAGGTACTCCGGTATCCACTGGTGCAGTTCGGCCTGCTTGGCGGGGCCGAGGGTGGGCAGCCGCAGACCGGCCGCGGTCGCCAGGTCGGAGAAGTGGGCGCCGGTGCCACCGGAGATCGAATAGACGGCGACGCCCTCGGCGGTGGGCTTCCTGGCGCGGGCCAGCAGCGCCGCGGTGTCCTGAAGCTCGTCGAGCCCGTCGACCCGGATCACCCCGAACTGCCGCATCGCGGCGTCCACGACCTCGTCCGCGCCGGTGAGCTTGCCGGTGTGCGAGGCGGCCGTGCGGGCGCCGGTCTCGGTGCGGCCGACCTTGACGGCGACGACGGGCACCTTGTTGCGGGCGGCCCGGTCGGCGGCCAGCAGAAAACTGCGGCCGTCCTTGAGCCCTTCCACATACGCCGCGATGGCCCCGACCTCGGGGCGGGTGGCGAAGTAGGAGAGGAAGTCGGCGGTCTCCAGATCGGCCTCGTTGCCGGTGGGCGCCCAGTGCGAAAGGCGGATGCCCAGCTCCTGGAGGCTGAAGACGGGACGGCCCTGGTGGCCTGACTGGGTGATCAGGGCGATGGCCGGCCCGTCCAGGTCCGTACGGAACCTCTCGAAGGCGTTGAGGTTGGTGTTCGGGCCGAGCAGCCGCAGCCCGGAGCGGGCGACGGCCTCGGCCAGCCGCTCCTGGGCGGCCGCACCGCGCTCACCGGTCTCCGCGAACCCCGAGGCGAAGGCCACCGCGAACTTCACCTTGGCCTCGGCGAGTTGCTCGATGACCGGCAGCGGGTCGCCGACCAGGAGGACCGCCAGGTCGACGGGTTCCGGCAGATCGGCGACGGAGGCATGGCAGGGCTGCCCGAAGACCTGGGCGCGTCCCGGGTTGACGGGGTGCAGCCGGGCGCCGACCCGTTCCGCCCAGGCGATCAGCTGACGGGTGATGCCGGTATTGGGACGGCCCTCGCTGTCCGAGGCGCCGATCACCGCCACGGACTCGGGCCGGAAGAACCGGTCCAGGTCGGGCACCGGAGCGTGCAGCGGCCGGCCGCTGACATCCCGGTCGACGGGGCAGGCGCCCTGGCCCCCGCCGCCGCGATGCGGTTCACTCATGCCGTGGACGGTGTGTGGTGGTTGCTCCCCACAGGCCACGACGCGGGCCGGCCGGGAGTGAGTGGTGAGGGTGCCGTGAGTCGATCCAAGCATCGCAGACGCCCGCTCCTGTGTGACGGCTCTCCATAACTGACGCATAGTCAGATTACTTGAACTGACGCTCTGTCAGGAATGGGGTTGCAGGGGAAAGCTTGTGTGGTCCCCGGTCCCCGGTCCCCGGTCCCCGGTCCCCGGTCCCCGGTCCCCGGTCGCCGCTCCAGGGGCCGGGGGATCGCGCCGGTCCCCTTGCGCGCCCGGCTCGCTTCGGTTGAACTGACGTACCGTCAGGACTGGTGGTCGCCGCCCTGTGCGCGATGGGCGGGCGGGCTTGGTCGTTCGACGAGGTGCTGGGGGTGTTCCGGTGAGGGCCAGGGCTGATACGGAGACGCGGAGTACGCAGACGCGGCGTGCGGAGGCTCGGGGCGCGGCACATGGCGCGGCACGGAGCGTCGCGCGGTTCGATCTGCCGGAGGTGGATGACTTCACCCGGCCGTACTGGGACGCTGCGGCCGAGGGGCGGCTGCTGCTGCGCCGCTGCCGGGCCGAGGGCTGCGGCGCGGCCCACCACTACCCGCGCGAATTCTGTCCGTATTGCTGGAGCGAGGACGTCGGCTGGGAGCCGGCCACCGGCCGCGCCACCCTCTATACCTGGTCGGTCGTGCACCGTAACGATCTCCCGCCGTTCGGCGACCGGGTCCCGTACGTCGCGGCCGTGGTCGATCTCGCCGAAGGCCCCCGGATGATGACCGAGATCACCGACTGCCCGGAGCCGGAGCTGCGGATCGGGATGCCGCTCGTGGTGCACTTCCGGGGAGTGGGGGAGGGCGGCGGCGAAGGCATCGGCGGGGCCGAGGGCAAGGGCGGGGCCGAGGCTGCCGCGATGGCCGTCCCCGTCTTCCGCCCGGCGTGAACCCGCGCCCCCGGGCCCCGGCCCCGCCCACGGCGCCCGGCCCCACCCCGGAGCCCCGGCCCGGTCCACAGCGCCTCGTCCCCGCTCACAGCGCCCCACCCCGCCCCCGCGTATTCCGGTGGCGCCCCCGCCGGGCCCGAGGCATGCTGTGGCCGTGCAGATCCGTGAGGCGACCGCGGCCGACTGGCCCGCCATCTGGCCCTTCTTCCACGCCATCGTGGCGGCCGGGGAGACCTATACCTATCCGCGGGACATGGACGAGGCGACGGCCCGCGAGAGCTGGCTGCTGACGCCGCCCGGCCGCACGGTCGTCGCCGTCGACGACTCCGGCACGGTCCTCGGTACGGCCAAGATGAACCCCAACCACATGGGCGGCGCCTCGCACATCGCCAGTGCCAGCTTCATGGTCGACCCGCAGTGCGGCGGCCGCGGTGTCGGCCGGGCCCTGGGCGAGCACGTCCTGGCCTGGGCCCGCGCCGAGGGCTACCGGGCGATGCAGTTCAACGCCGTGGTGGAGACCAACACCGGCGCCGTCGCGCTCTGGAAGTCGCTGGGCTTCCAGATCATGACGACCCTCCCCGAGGGCTTCCGGCACCCCACCAAGGGCTATGTGGGGCTGCACATCATGTACCAGCAGCTGTGAGGACGGGCCGGTGCCACCCGCGCCGGCCGCGCCTCACGGCCGGAGCAGACCCTGCTCACGCTTCACGCCTCACGGCCAGAGCAGATCCTGCCTCCAGCGCCCGTTCTCGTAGCGGTAGTTGAGCCGTACGTGCCGGCGCTGCGCATCGCCCTGGAAGAACTCGACTTCCTCCGGGCGCAGCACATACAGCGTCCAGCTCGGCACCGGCGCCGCCGGCTCGCTCCGGGCGCGCTCCCACGCCGCCTCCGAGGCGCGCGCCAGCTCCTCGACGGAGCCGAGCACCTCGCTCTGCCGGCCGACCAGCGCCGCGGCCAGCGCGCCCGTGGAGCGGTGGTGCAGATCGGCCGCGCTCTCCTCGGGGCCCGCCACGGTCACCGGCCCGCTGACCCGCACCTGGCGGCCGACCGCCGGCCAGTAGAAGCCGAGCGCCGCCCGCGGCCGCACGGCCAGTTCACGGCCTTTGCGGCTGCCGCGGTGCGAGGCGAAGTGCCAGCCGCGCTCATCGGCGTCATGCAGCATCAGGGTTCGCACGGAGGGGTTGCCGGCCTCGTCCGCCGTGGCGAGCGTCATGGTGTGCGGCTCGGGGACACCGGCCTCGGCGGCCTCCCGCAGCCACTGCCGGAACAGGGGGAGCGGCTCGGCCGGGGCCGTCGCCGGGTCGAACGACGGCAGTGCGACATCCCAGACCCGCAGCCCGTGCAGCAGCTCGCGGAACGCCTGGGCGTCCGCGTCGTCGGCGTGCTGCGCCGGGGCGCCGGCGGGGCGGGCGTCCGGAGAGTCCTGGTGCGCGCGGTGATCGCTCATGTCAGGCAGCGTACGTCGGGCCTCCGGCGGCCGGAGCACGCCCGGCGGTCGGAGCGTGCCTGCCGGCCGCGACCGGTGCCGGAGGGTGATCGCGTTGGCGCCCCGCTGCACCTCCTCGGCGATCTTCTTCGCGACCAGGTTCTTCCACGGCATGTACGGCAGGATCCGCATCATCAGATGCCGGAACCGGATCTGCCGCCGGGTGTCCGCCGTCATGTCCTTGGCGAACTTCTCGGCCAGCGCATGATTGACCGCGACGTAGCCGCGCATCTCCTTCTCGTAGCGGTCGAACGCCTCCTCCGGCCCGCGGCCGGCCACCGCGAGCTCCCCCGCCAGCACATACGCGCCGACCAGCGCCATCCCCGTGCCCTGTCCCGAGGCCGGCGAGGCGCAGTGGGCGGCGTCGCCGAGCAGCACCACCCGGCCGCGCGACCAGCGGTCCATCTCGATCAACTGGAGCCCGTCGAAGTAGAAGTCGTCCGCCGCACGGGCCGCTTCGAGCAGCCGCGGGATCTGCGTCCAGCCTTCGGACGGGCGGACGCCGACGCCCTTGAACGCGGCGTCGAGCAGCGCCAGTTGCCGGTCGGGCTGCCGGTGGTCGTAGGCCAGCCGCGGCGAGCGGAAGGTGAGCAGACCCTTGGCCGCCGGGTCCCCGGCCGAGCTGTAGACGCAGCTCAGCCTGCCGGGTACCGCGTGGTACAACTCCTCGCGGTCCAGGCCGAGGTCGTTCGGCAGCGAGAACGCGGAGATATACGCCCCGAGGTGCCGTACGAACTGCTCCTCCGGGCCGAAGGCCAGCCGCCGGACGTTCGAGTGCACCCCGTCCGCGCCGACGACGAGGTCGAAGCGGCGCGGCGCACCCCGCTCGAAGGTGACCTCGACGCCGCCGGTGCCGTCAGAGCCGTGGCCGTGGCCGTGTTCGTGCTCGTCCGCCCGCTCGGTGAGGGACGTGATCGAGTCGCCGAAGACGTACTCGACGTCCGCCCGGGTGCGTTCGAAGAGGATGCGCGCCAGGTCGCCCCGCATGATCTCGTCGTCCCGGCCGACCCGGGCGCCGAAGATGGCGGCGGGGAGGGTGGCGATCCGCTTGCCGTCGTCGTTCACATACGCGCCGGTCCGCATGTCCGTACTGGCGCGCTGGATGTCCGCCAGAATTCCCATCCGTTCGGCGACCTCGACCGCCGCACCCCGGATGTCGACCTTGTAGCCACCGGTCCGGAGCTCGGGGGCGCGCTCGACGACAGTCACCGCGAAGCCGTAGCGGTGCAGCCAGTGGGCGAGCGCCGGACCGGCGATGCTCGCGCCGGAAATCAGCACGGTCCGGGGGCTGGTGCGGGAGGACGGCGAAACGGTGCCGGACATGGCG
Organism: Streptomyces platensis; assembly: GCF_008704855.1. NCBI lineage: Bacteria > Bacillati > Actinomycetota > Actinomycetes > Kitasatosporales > Streptomycetaceae > Streptomyces > Streptomyces platensis. The sequence goes on along the minus strand of NZ_CP023691.1, from coordinate 3,883,021 downwards.
GGGTTCCCTTCGGGGTCGTGGTGCTCCTGCATGCACTGCGCCACGCGGCGGCGGCGCTCGGTCGTGGTGCATTCGCTGACCGGTACCGCGACTATACGAGCGTCTTAAACGCTTGTCTATGACGCTTGTTCAAGTGGTTCGAGGGGCGGCCGGGTCTCCGGCGGCTCTAGGACGTGACCTGTCCTAGATGCTCGCTACCGTCGATACGTACGTCCGGGCAAGGGCACTGCGAAGGAGCAGACGTTGAGCGAGATCAGCATCAATCAGCCGCTCGGTACGCCGACGTGGATCGATCTCGGGGTTCCGGACCTCGACCGGGCGAAGGAGTTCTACCGCGCGCTGTTCGGCTGGGAGTACGAGGAGCGGTCGGCGGCGACCGGCCCGTTCATCCTGTGTCTGCTGCGCGGCCGGCGGGTGGCGGCGCTGCGGCCGGTCTCCGCCGCGGACATCGAGGGCGAGTCCTGGTGGCTGCCGTATCTCGCCACGGACGACTGCGACGCCGTGGCGAAGCAGATCGCCGAGTGCGGCGGGACGGTGCTGCTGCCGCCCTCGGACGTGGCGGGGTCGGCCCGTACGGCCGTCGTCGCGGACCCCGTCGGCGCCCGCTTCGGCCTCTGGCAGGGACAGCCGCTGCCGGGCTGTGAGCTGGTCAACGAGCCCAACACCCTGGTCCGCAACGACCTCGCGTCCCCGGACCCCGGGCCCGCCCGCCGGTTCTACGCCGCCGTCTTCGGCTTCACGCTCGACGGCAACGACGATCTCCCCGGCTTCGACTTCACCTTCCTGCGCCGGCCCGACGGGCATGAGGTCGGCGGAGTCTTCGGCGATCCGGCGGCGCGGGCGTCCCGCTGGCAGACCGTGTTCGAGGTGGCGGACACCGATGACGTGGCGGCCCGCGCCCTAGCCGCCGGCGGAACGGCCGGCACCCCCGAGGACGCCCCCTACGGGCGCATCGCCGCGCTCACCGACCCCTTCGGAACGTCCTTCAGCGTCATCACCCGCCCGCCCGCCGGCTGATCCGGGCCCCGAGGCCCGTCACCCCCGCCCCAACACCACCGTCCCCGACGAACAGAACCAGCCGCCCGTGCCGGAGGCGACCGCGAGCTGGGGCAGCCGGCCGCCGGGTTTGTGGACCTGGCGGTCCGGGCCGGCCTCGCCGCGGAGCTGGCGTACCGCCTCGACCAGCAGGAACAGCCCGCGCATCCCGGGGTGGCAGGCAGCCAGCCCGCCGCCGTCGGTGTTGACCGGCAACGCCCCGTCCCGCAGCAGCCGCCCCTCCCCGACGAACGCCCCGCCCTCACCCTTGGCACAGAAGCCCAGGTCCTCCAGCGTCACCAGGGTCATATAGGTGAAGGCGTCATAGAGCTCGGCGAGGTCGATCTCGGCGGGGCGGACCCCGGCGCGGTCGAAGGCCAGCCGGCCGGAGACCGCCGCGGGGGAGACGGTGAAGTCGTCCCACTCCGACATGGCGGTGTGGGACACCGCGGTGCCCGAACCGAGCACCCATACCGGGGGTTTGGCCAGGTCGGGGACGTAGTCCTCGGCGACGAGCAGGACCGCGCAGCCGCCGTCGGAGCGGATGCAGCAGTGCAGTTTGGTGAACGGGTCGGCGATCACCGGCCCGTCCAGCACGTCGTCGACGGTGATCGGGTCGCGGTACAGGGCGTCCGGATTGGCCGCCGCGTTGGCGCGCGCCTGGACCGCGACCTGGGCCAACTGCTCCAGGGTGGTGCCGTATTGGTGCATATGGCGGCGGGCGGCCATGGCGTATTTGGCGATCAGGGTGTGCCCGTAGGGGACCTCGAACTGGAGCGGTCCACGGGCGCCGAAGGACAGGTTCGCGGTGCGCCGCCCGGCCTTGATGTCGGCGCGGGCGGTGGAGCCGTAGACCAGGAGTACGGCGTTGGCGTGGCCGGCGGCGATCGCGTCGGCGGCGTGCGCGGCGAGCACTTCCCAGGTGGCGCCGCCGACCGAGGTCGAGTCGACCCAGGTGGGGCGCAGTCCCAGGTATTCGGCGACCTCGACGGGCGCGAGGGTGCCCAGACCGGCCGAGGCGAAGCCGTCGATCACCGCCCGGTCCAGCCCGCTGTCGGCGAGTGCCCGGCGGGCGGCCTGGGCGTGCAGGGCGTACGGGGTGACCCGGTCCACGCGTCCGCAGTCGGACAGCGCGACTCCGGCGACGGCGACCTTGCGATTCCCGTAAGTGGTCCCTGAGGTCATGAATCTGACGGTACATCAGATCTGGTGGGGCGGGCAGGGCGCGGAGTGCGCCGCCACCGGCCGGCCGCCGTGCCCGGTGGCCGGAAGGTGACTGCTGCCCGGCGCGGACGCCGTCCGGGGAAGCCAACGTAAAGCGATTATCGGAGAATCGGAGATATGCGGCGGCCTTTAAAAGGCTTCCGGAGAACGGTATTCTCACATCGCTTTGTGCAATTCACCGGCCGCTTCCGGCCGGTTGACTGCTCGCTGTTTGCCCATGCGGTGAAGCAGACATTTCCGTGTGCGGGACAAAGATCGTTCCGCCTGCCTCAGGGAGTGTCATGTTCGCCTTTACACCACACATTCCGGCGCCGGCGCAGGCGCGGGCTTCCGGATTACGGGCCGAATTCGTGGCAGGGGCCGTTATCCCGGTGGGCACGCTGCCCCAGGGAATTACCCTTTTGCCGGATGGAACCCGTGCCTATGTCGGCAACCGGGGCTCGAACACGGTCAGTGTGATCGACACCGCCACCGACACCGTCACGGCCACCATCCCCACGGGGGCCGGGCCCGTATACGTGGCCCTTGGCCCCGACGGCACCCGCGGATATGTGACCGTCGCGGACGCCGGTGTTGTGAGCGTGCTCGACACCGCCACGAACACCCTCGTCGCGGACATCCCCGTAGGGGCGGGACCGGTGATGGCGGCGGTCACCCCGGACGGCACCCGGGTCTATGTGACACAGCAGGCCGACACCACGGTGAGCGTGATCGACACGGCCGCCAACACCGTCACGACCACGATCCCGGTCGGGGTCGGGGGGTCCGGCGTGGTCATCACGCCGGACGGGACCCGCGCCTACGTGGCGTGCTTCTCGGCCGGCGTCCGCGTGATCGATACCGCCACCAACACCGTCACGACGACGATCACGACCGGCGATGTCCCCATCCTGCTGGCGCTCAGCCCTGACGGGACCCGTCTCTATGTCACCAATGTCGGCAGCGCCACGGTGAGTGTGGTCGACACCGCCACCAACACCGTCATCGACGACGTCGGCGTCAGCGCTCAGGCGCGGTTTCCGGCGGTGAGCCCGGACGGCGCCCATGTGCTGGTGGGGAACTCGCTCCCGGACACGGTGAGTGTGATCGACACCGCCACCCTCACCGTCGTCGAGAACATCGGCGTGGGGGCCGGCCCCACCGGCCTCGTGTTCTCCCCCGACGGGACGCGCGCCTATGTGGTCAACTCCGAGGCCAACACCGTCGGCGTCCTCGCGACGACCGTGCTCCCTGACCAGGGGTCGACGGCGGGCGGTGGCACCGTGACGGTGACCGGTCACCATCTGGCCAACGCCACCGCCGTGCGCTTCGGTACCGCGCAGGCCGGTATCACCGCCAATACGGATACCTCGCTGACCGTCACCGAGCCCGCCGGCTCGGGTGCGGTCCCCGTGACGGTCACCACCGCGGGGGGCACCGGCATCCTCGGTACCTTCTACTACGTGCCGCCGCCCGCCCTCACCGGCATCAGCCCCGCCTCGGGGCCGGTCGCCGGCAGCGACCAGGAGATCGTCATCACCGGCCGCAACCTGGCCGGAGCGATCGATGTGTACTTCGGCACCAGCCGCGCCGTGATCCAGAGCGCCTCCGACACCCAGCTCACCGTGCGGGCCTCCGGTGCCCCGGCGCCCGGCGGCGTCGCCGTCACCGTGACCACCGCCGGCGGCAGCGCCGGGGGGCTGACCTACACCTACGTCAGTTCCTCCACCGTCACCGACGTCAGCCCCAATACGGGCCCGACGTCCGGCGGCACGATCGTGACGATCACCGGCACCGGTCTCGCCTACACCGAGCAGGTCACCTTCAACGGCACGCCGGCGCCCTTCGGGGTCGTCTCCGACACCACCGTCACCGCCACGTCCCCGCCCAGCGGCGCCGCCGGCACCGTCAGCGTCGTGCTCACCGGCCCCGCCGGCGACATGCCCAGCGGCTCGTTCACCTACGTCGCCGATCCCGAGATCTGACACCGGACATGCCGGACGGCCGGCCGGGCGGACCCGGCCGGCGCGGCACCGGCACACCGAGTTTCCGGCCGACCGGAAGCCCGGCCGACGGGCCGGGCGGACGGCGCGGGGCCATGCCGTCCACGCGCGAGCGGCCGGGAAGGAGAGCACCTCACGGCATCGCGTCCGAGCAATTCCCTTTCAGTCCCAGAGGAGAAAACTGTGCGTCCCTTCAAGCAGATCGTGCTGAGCGCGGCCACCGGAGTGTCGGCCCTCCTTTTCTGCGCACCCGCCGCAGCCGCGGCAAGCGGTGCCGGCGCCGATTCCTTCCCCCCGAGAGAGGAAATCTTCCAGCTGGTCGCCAAGCAGACCCAGGGCACGTTCGTCGATGTGGACGGGTCGTCCGGGCCCAGCCAGGGCGACGAATTCGTCATCACCGGCAATCTCTTCCGCGGCGTCGTCCCGGTCGGCACCTACAGCCAGATCTGCACGTTGACCCGGACCGCGCCGAACGACGAGTTCGACCTCCAGTGCGCGGCAGATCTCGCGCTTCCCCTGGGGCAGATCACCGTGCAGGGCCGGTTCACCGTCACGTCCGCCGGCCCCGGCGACATCGACCTCGCGATCACCGGCGGCACCGGGCGCTACCGCACGGCGCACGGCCACATCCACGGCGACAACGTCAGTGACACGGAAACGAACCTCACCGTCCATCTCATCCGCTGACCGGCGGGGTGCGAGGCGAGCCGGGTCGCGGTGACGTGACCCGGCTCCGTCCTGCGCTCCGCTGCCCGGAAGCCATGGCGTCCTGGCGCTCATTGCGAACCCGGCCTAGGGGGTGTCTTCAAATGATCTCGGGTGGTGGATCATGGTGGGGTGATACGTCGCCATGAACTGTCGGATGCCGAGTGGGAGTTCGTCCGGCCTCTGCTGCCTGAATCGTTGCGGGGGCGGAAGCGGTTGGATGACCGCACGGTGCTCAACGGGATCGTGTGGAAGTTCCGGACCGGCACGGCCTGGCGGGATGTGCCTGAGCGGTACGGCCCGTGGGCCACGCTGCACACCCGCTTCCGTCGCTGGGCCCTGGACGGCACCTTCGAGCGGATGCTGCAGGCCGCCCAGGCGAGGGCGGACGAGGCGGGGGACATCGACTGGCTCGTGTCGGTCGATTCCACCGTCGTCCGTGCCCACCAGCACGCCGCCGGGGCCCGAAAAGGGGGCTCCAAAGCCCCGGACTCGGACGCTCCCGGGGCGGTCTGACCAGCAAGATTCACCTCGCCTGCGACGCCACCGGCCGTCCGCTCGCCTTCCTCGTCACGGGCGGGAACACCAACGACTGCACCCAATTCACCGCCGTGATGGACGCGATTCGGGTGCCCCGAACCGGCCCCGGACGGCCACGGGTCCGGCCCGCCCACGTGCTGGGCGACAAGGGCTACAGCTCCAAGGCCATCCGGACCTGGCTGCGGCGACGAGGCATCGGCCACACCATCCCCGAACGAGCCGACCAGATCCGCAACCGCCTCCGGCGCGGCAGCCACGGCGGACGCCCGCCAACCTTCGACAAGCAGCTCTACAAACAGCGCAACGTGGTCGAACGCTGCTTCAACCGCCTCAAGCAGTGGCGCGGCATCGCCACCCGCTACGACAAGACCACCGAGTCCTACCAAGCCGCCGTCACCCTCGCCTCGCTCCTGATGTGGGCGTGATATTTGAAGACACCCCCTAGGAAAGTGCACCCCCCGTCCCTACTATGACGGCCCGTCAGATCGGAAGCGGGGGCCCGTCGGACCGGACGGGCGTTGTCGCACGGCCGGGAGGAGCCCGCCGATGGATGCCGCGTTCACCGAGGAGCAGCACGAAATCCGCCGTACGCTGCGCGAACTGCTGCTCAAGCGCTGTGGTCCGGACGAGGTCAAGGCGGCGGTACGCACCCCACCGGGGTACGACACCCAGCTGTGGCAGCAGCTCGCCGGCCGGCTCGGGCTGCCCGGTCTGGCGCTGCCCACGGCGTACGGAGGGGTGGGCTGCGGGCCCACCGAACTCGCCCTGGCCTGCGAGGAAACCGGCCGCGTCGTCCTTCCCTCACCACTGGTCGCGACCGCCGCGCTGGCCGCCCCGCTCCTCCTCGCGCTGGGCAGCGAGCGCCAGCGCACCACCCTGCTCCCGGCCCTCGCCGCCGGGGAGCTGACCGCGACGCTGGCCGTCCCGGGCGGACAGCTCGCCACCGCACTGGCGCTGACCGGGCCGAACGACGGCGACTGGGCGGGTGGCGGCCGGGCCGGCGGCATCCAGGCGAGGAGAGTGCCGGCGGAGGGCGCGGCGGCCCCTTCGCGGAACGGCGGGCAGGCGGCGGGCGGCGGCTGGCGGCTGTACGGCGAGGCCGGCCAGGTGCTCAACGGGCACACCGCGGACGTGCTGGTGGTGGCCGCGCACACCGGCGGGTTCGCGCAGAGCCGCACCCTGCTCTTCCTCGTACGGGCGGCGGACGCGGGCGCGGCCCGGCCCGGCGCGGAGCCCGGTGTGACCGGTCTGCTGCGGACCCGGCAGACCGCGCTGGACGAGACCCGGCCGCAGGCCCGCCTCGAACTGCGCGACGTTACCGCCGAGTTGCTGGGCGAGGGGGACGGCGACGCGGCGGCGGTGGCCCGGGCGCTCGCCGCGACGGGGGTGGTGGCGGCCGCGGCGCTGGCCGCCGAGGCGGTGGGCGCGGCCGATACGGCGCTGGCCCGTACGGTCGCCCATGTCCAGCAGCGGGTGCAGTTCGGCCGGCCCATCGGCTCCTTCCAGGCGGTGCAGCACCGGCTCGCCGATCTGTATGTGGCGCTCCAGGCGGCCCGCTCGGCGGCGTACTACGCGGCCTGGTCGGCGGGCGGCGGACCCGAGGGTGACGCGTCCGAGCCCGGGGTGGGGGCGCTGGCGCTCGCCCAGGCGCTGGAGGCCCTGCGGGCGGTGGCGGCCGAGGCGGTCCAGCTGCACGGCGGTATCGGCTTCACCTGGGAGCACGAGGCGCATCTGTACTTCAAGCGCGCGGCCTGCGACGAACTGCTGCTGGGGCCCGTGCACCGGCTGCGGGTGCGGGCCGCCGAGGAGGCGGGGCTGTTCCCGGACGGGGCGGGCGAGCCGGGAGGTGCGCCCCTCGCGGGCCGGGCGCCGGAGGCGGTGGAGGTCTGATGCGCCCGGGTGAGCGGTTGCTCATGAAGGTCTCCGCGACCCGTGCGTTCGCCCGGACCGCGCCGTACGTCATCCCCGCGCTGGACCGTGCGGTACACCGGCTGACCCGTGGAAAGGTGCTGCTCAGCGCCCGGATGCTGCCCGGAGTGGTGCTGACCGCGACCGGGGCCAGGAGCGGGCGGCCCCGGCGGACCCCGCTGGCGTGCGTACCGGAGGACGACGGCAGCTGGCTGCTGGTCGGCAGCAATTTCGGGCGGCCGGGGCATCCGGCCTGGACCGGGAATCTGCTCAAGAATCCGGAGGCCGAGGTGAGTTGGCGGGGCCGCGACATACCGGTGCGGGCCCGGCTGCTGTCCGGTGAGGAGCGGGCGCGGGCCTGGCGGGCGGCGCTGGCGCTCTGGCCTCCGTACGCGGCGTATCAGGCGCGGGTGACGCGGGAGATCCGGCTGTTCCGGCTGGAGCGGCGTTGACCGGACCGGTGCGCAACGCCGGCCGGTGGGCCGGCAACGCGCAGCGGGCGCCGTGCCGGACCCCGGAGGGTCGCGCGGCGCCCGCTGCGTGTGGTGTACAGCTATGGCAGGACGGACACAGGACCGATGGCGAACCGTCCCGGGAGCCCCGGGACTTCGAGGTGCGGCAGCTTCTCCGGCCGCTTCCCCGACTGCTATCGCGGTGGCTTCGTTATTTGGTCGGCTTTTTTCCGGTGACACCGAGGTGCACCAGCAGCGCCAGATTCGGCTTGAGCTCGGCCTGCTTGACGCCCCAGCTCTGGAAGCCCTTCTGGTGCGCGGCGACCGCCGCCAGCATGGCGACCATCGAGCCGGCAATGGCGGCCGGGCTCACGTCCTTGTCGACCTTGTTCTTGCTCTGGAGGTCCTTGATGGAGTCCGTAAGGGAGTTGGTGACGGCATTGAGGATCTTCATGCGGATCTTGTAGAAACGCTTGTCGCCCTCGGCCGCGCCCAGGTCGACGACGCGCAGAATCGCGTCGTGCTTGCGCCAGAAGGAGAGAAAGCCCTCGACCAGATCTTCCGCGGCCTGCCAGGCGGATTTGCCCACCCAGGAGCGTCCGGCGACAAGATCGGTCAGAGTGGCGCCTTCTTTGGCCATCTCCTCGGCGATTTCGAGGACGGCGCCCTCGACGTCCGGGAAGTACTGATAGAACGTTGCGGGTGAAGTCCCCGCTTTTCGGGCTACATCGATGACCTTGACGTCCCGATAGGGGGACGAACTGAGCATTTCACTGAGGCAGTCGAGAAGCTTTTGCCGCGTCGCCTGTCCGCGGCGGCCGGCAACTCTGCCGTCGACGGTTCGAACTTGTCCTGTCATGCCGTCAGCTTACCGAGGGGTGATCGGAGCGCGATTTGGCTGCCTGCAAATGGGGATGGGGGAGTTAAGGGTGCATGGCCCCGGGGAGTGCCCTGGTGGCGGGCCCGGACGTGGTCACGGCTTATATGGCGCCGCTTGGTCCGAACCAGTGAACGGTGTTATCAACAGCCTGTGGACAACTTTGGTGGATAAGCGGTCACCGTCCGTGCGACAAGTGCACGCCGACGACCGCCGGTTGGGCTTCACGGCCTGCCCTCCGCCGCCCCCGCCACCCTCCCCTCCTGTCACCGGACTCGATTTCCCGTTCGATTCCCCGTCGGGCGGACCGTGCGAACCGGCGCTAGCTTGGGCATATCGCCGCCGCGGCAGCGGCCGCTGTCCGCTGCCCGCATATCAATCAAGGCGCCACGCCCGGCGCGCTGGCACCGAAATGACCTTCGAACGCGCAGAATTGGGGCCGGGGGTCGCGAGTGACGACGGGGAGGGCAGGGCCGGTGGGGGATGGGTGCGTGCGGTCGGTGGTACGGCATGGTTCCGGCCACCGCGGCCACCGGATGCTCCGGGGACTCAACCGATTTCCTCATGTGCGCGTCAAACGGAATGGTGAACGTCCAGATAGTCGGCGGTGCCCCGCGCAGGGGACCCGGAACCGATCGGTAACCCTGTGGTCAATCGCCCGTCGGCGGACGTATCGGAGCACGTCAGGCGGGGTGGGGTGACATCGGGTAACGGGCCCGGTGCGGGCTACGGGAGGTATGCCGTGACACGACGGACAGGCCCCGGGTTCGCAACCGTCGGCTCGGCCAGGAAGAATCAGCACGCGTACGGCCGTTTCGGCCAGGCGGTGAGACGCTGCACGGGGCAGTGGCTCTCGGCGGCTCGTGGCTAGTGAGAGTCTCTTTTTATGCCCCACGGGGAGGTGGCAGGTAAGTGGTGGAGCAGCTGAAGCAGCTGACGCAGCACGATCCCCGGCGGATCGGCCCGTTCGAGGTACTCGGTCGTCTCGGGGCCGGCGGTATGGGACTGGTCTATCTCGCGCGCTCGGCGTCCGGGCGGCGCGTGGCGATCAAGACGGTGCGTACCGAGCTCGCCGAGGACCAGCTGTTCCGGGTCCGCTTCACCCGCGAGGTCGAGGCGGCCCGCGCGGTCAGCGGCTTCTACACGGCCGCGGTGGTGGACGCCGACCCGCGCGCGGCGGTGCCCTGGCTCGCGACGGCCTATGTCCCCGCGCCCTCCCTCGAGGAAATAGTCAATGAGTGCGGGCCGCTCCCGGCCCAGGCGGTGCGCTGGCTGGCGGCCGGGATCGCCGAGGCGCTTCAGTCCATCCACGGCGCGGGCCTGGTCCACCGCGACCTGAAGCCGTCGAATGTGCTGGTCGTCGAGGACGGCCCCCGGGTGATCGACTTCGGTATCGCCTCCGGGGTGTCCAACACCCGGCTGACGATGACCAATGTGGCCGTCGGCACGCCCGCCTACATGTCGCCCGAACAGGCCCGGGACTCGCGCAGTGTCACGGGCGCGAGCGATGTCTTCTCCCTCGGATCGACGCTTGTCTTCGCCGCCACCGGACATGCGCCGTTCCATGGCGCCAACCCCGTCGAGACCGTCTTCATGCTGCTGCGGGAGGGCCCCGACCTGGCGGGCCTGCCGGACGAACTCCGCCCGCTCATGGAGTCCTGTATGCAGATGGAGGCCGGCCAGCGGCCGTCCCCCGCCGATCTCCAGTCCCAGCTCGCGCCGCACCTCTTCGGCTCCGGCAGCGACGACAGCGGTACCGCCTCGGCCTGGCTGCCGCCCGGCGCGGTGGGCCTCATCGAGAGCCGGCGCGGCGGCCGCACCACCGTGCCGGGCAACGGTCAGCGGGCCGGTTCCGGCCGTGGCGCCGTCCGCCCGGCGCCCGCCGCGCCGCCGGCCCCGCCCGCGTCACCCCCGATGCCCGCCGCGCAGCCCGCCCACGCGCCGCGGCGGCCGGAAACGTCCCCGCCGCCGCGGAGTCCGGCTGGCCCGGCCAGATCGGCGCGGGCCCCGGCGCGCACCGCGGCGGCGACCCGCGCAGTGGCCACCCCGGCCCGATGCCGCAGCCCGCGGTGCTCGGCCCGGACGCCTCGACGGCCCGTGCGACCCCGGTCTCCGCGCCGCCGCCCGCCGCCGCGCTGTCCGCCGCACCGCCCGTCCCCTCCTCCGCCACCGGGGACGGTGCCGCCGGTCCCGTACAGCTCGGTGGTTCGCCCGCTCCCATAGGGCCGGGGCCGCGCGCCGACGCTCCGCCGCCGCGCGCGCAGGCCGGTGCCGCGACGAACTGGGTACGGCCGCCCGGCGCCGGGCCCACGACCGGGGTGCCCCCGCAGGGCCCGGCCAACGGCGGGGAGAGCCCGCCCCGCGGTGAGGCCGCGCCGCCCCCGCCGCCCGAGGCCCCGCCCGAGGCGGGCCGCTGGCGCCCCTGGCGGTTCCGGATGTCGAACGATGTGTGGGGCACCCCCGCCGTCGCCGACGACCTGCTCTACGTCACCTCCTTCGAGGTGCATGCGCTCGATGTGGCCAGCGGGCGCCGCAAGTTCAAGACCCGTGACGTCGCCTGGGCGATGGCCGTCGCGGACGGCCGGATCCACGCCTCGGACGGCCCGAGCCTGTACGCGCTGGACGCCGGCGACGGCACCGAGCTCTGGCGGCTGAACACCGAGGGCTGGGTCTACGCCCTCAAGGTCGACCGCGGGACCGTCGTCACCAGCACCCGCGGCGGCGGCATCCAGGCATGGGAGGCCGCCAACGGCGAGCTGCTGTGGGAGACCGGCGGCGTCCAGACCGACTTCGAGACCGCCGAGGCCGGGCCCGTGGTGCACGAGGGCACGGTCTTCGTGTGGGCCGACGCCCGGCTCAAGGCGCTGGAGGCCCGGACCGGCGCCGAGCGCTGGTCGTATCCGGTGGGCGACGCTGCGGCCTGCGGCGGGGTGCCGATGCGGCTGCTGCCGGCGTCGGACGGTGCGGTCTATGTCGTGGCCGGTACCCGGGTGCTGGCGATCGACATCGCACGCGGCGACGTGCGCTGGCACTTCGAGGCGCCCGCGGTGTTCCTGAGCCCGCCTGCCTTCGCCCCCGGCCCGGCCGTCACCGGCGGCGGGGTCTATCTGGCGGACTACCTCGGCACGGTCTACGCGCTGGACCCGGCGGACGGCCGCGACCGCTGGCGGATCGCCACCGAGGCCCGGCAGTCCACCGAACCCGTCCTGGTCGCGCACGGCGCGGTCCATCTGGGCAGCGGCAAGGCGCTCTACACCCTCGACGCGGTGACCGGCACCCCGCGCTGGCGGTTCCAGGCCGGCGCGGAGGTCATCGGCGCACCGGTCGTCGCGGAGGGCCGGGTGCACTTCGGCTCCGCCGACCACTGCCTCTACACGCTCGACGCGATGGGCGGCCAGCTGCGCTGGAAGCTGGCGACCGGCGGCGAGATCACCGGCTCGCCGGTGGCGGTCGGCGGTGTGGTGTACGCGTGCAGCAAGGACCGCTGTGTGTACGCGCTGGACGCGGCCAAGGGGACGGGGCTGGCGCGGCGGTCGTGAGGCGGGGGCGGGCCCCGCGCTGCTTCCCGTAGGGGACGGGCGGCGGGGCGCCTCCCGTAGGGGATGGGCCGGTCGCCTAGGTGTATTGACCCGGAGGGTTGTTAACGCGGCTGATGGGTGGCTTGCCTCCGAGTGCGGTGTGGCACCGGTGATGGTTGTAGTTGTGCAGGAAGGTGTCCAGTGCGGCGGTGCGCTCGTCGTTGCTGGTGTAGGGCCGTAGGTAGGCCCATTCGTCGAGCAGGGTGCGGTTGAAGCGTTCGACCTTGCCGTTGGTCTGTGGCCGGTAGGGGCGGATGTGTTTGTGGGCGATGCCGGCCGCGGTGAGGGTCTGGGTGAACAGCTTGGACTTGTAGCAGGAGCCGTTGTCGGTCAGGACACGCTCGACCGTGATGCCGTGGCGGGCGAAGAATGCCTGGGCCCGCTGCCAGAAGGCGATGGCGGTTTCCTTGCGTTCGTTGGTGAGGACTTCGCTGTAGGCCAGGCGGGAGTGGTCGTCGACGGCGGAGTGGATGTAGCTGTAGCCGATCACCGGCTTGGAGCTCTTGCGCTGGTCGGTGGTGGCCTGCTTGTTGTGGGCGCCCGCGGTCCTGCCGACCGTGCGCCAGCCGCCTCCGTCGGGGATACTGCCGAGTTTCTTGATGTCGACATGGACCAGCTCGCCGGGGCCTGACCGTTCGTAGCGGCGGATCGGCTCGCCTGTGGGCCGGTCGAGCCAGGCCAACCGGTGCAGGCCGTGGCGGGCAAGTATGCGGTGGGCGGTGGAGGCCGGGAGGGCGAGGATCGGACCGATTCTGGCCGGGCCCAGCTTGCGGGTCTGCCGAAGCGCGCAGACACGGTCTTCGACGTCAGGCGCCGTGCGGTGGGGGGTCCTGTGCGGTCGGCTGGAGCGGTCCTGCAGGCCGGCGTCTCCTTCTGTCCGCCACCGTCGCATCCACTTGTGAGCTGTGGGCCGCGATATGCCCATTTCGGCGGCGACGTGGGCCACGGGCCGTCCGGCGCGGACACGTTCGACCAGCAGCCGCCTGCCGTAAACGGTCAGCCGGGCATTACGGTGGGACACGAAGACCTCCGTGCGGTGTAGTCCTAGACACCTCCACCACACCGGAGGTCTTCGCCATGATCAAGCCCGGCGACTGTTAACAACGCTCGTGATCAATACACCTAGGGGACGGGCTGTTCGTCAGGGGACGGGCCGTTCGCCGTCCCGTATCTGCCCGTGGGCCTACTCCCGTTCCTCCGGGGGACGTTCACGCCGGTCGGGCTGTTCGGGCGGTTCGGGCTGCTCAGGCGGTTCGGCCTGGGTGGGGCGCGGCTGACGGTGTTCCCTGCCCCACTCCACCGGTGGTGTGGGCGGCTGCTGATGGCCGGGCCGGGTCGGCGGCGGAGGAGGGGGCGGCGGCCGCTGTTGTTGTGGCTGCTGCGGGGGTGGTTGCTGCGGCTGTTGTTGTGCCTGCGTCCGTTGTTGTTGCTGCGGGGGCGGTGGTGGGGGCGGGGTGACCGGCAGGGGAGTGGTGGGGGTGTCCTGCCCCGGCCCGTACGGGCCGCCTCCGGGGCCGCCGGGACCGGCCGGGGGTCCGGCGGCGGGGGTGGGGCCGGTCGGGTACGGCTCCGGATTCCACTCCTCGGCCCCGGGGCGTCCCGCGTCCCACGGTTCGGGCGTCCCCGGGGGGTAGGGCGTGTACGGGTCGTAGGGCCCGCGTTCGTCGTAGCGCTCGTCGTACCGCTCGTCGTGCGGAGAGCGGCCGTAGCGGCCGTCGTCGTAAGGCCGGTCGTCGTAGTCCGAGCCGTAGACCCGGCTGGGGCGGCCCCGCATGATCAGGGCGCCGAGCAGCAGCAGTGCGCCGCCGCCCAGGGCGTTGGCGACACCCACCCCCAGGCCCCGGGCGCCGGCCGTGAGTTCGCTCGCGGCCTGGCCCTGGCGGACCATCCACAAAATGGTGAACCCCAGCACCACCAGGCCCGCGAGGGCGACCAGCCCCCGGGAGCGCAGGGCGACACCGATCAGGGTCAGCAGAGCGGCGAAGGCCATGGGGAGGAGGATGGAGCCGAAGAGCGCGGCGCTGTTGTGGGTGACCCCGTCGAAGAGGTCCTCGATCCGCACGTCACTACCGTGACGGCCGTCGTACCAGGGACGGAAGGGGCTCCAGACGGCGGCCGCCGCTCCGGCGAGGGCGATCAGCGACCCGAGAACGTTGCGCACCACGGGCGTCGCCTCGCTTCGGGTCGTCCGGTCATCCTCCGGGACCGACGCTACGCCTGAGCCCTGGTAGGCGCGAGCCACGTACGCCCGCCCGCGTTGCCGGGGCCCGTAAGGGGTGTCACCCGCGCTTGCTAGGGTGCCGTGCACGCGTCAATTGAAGAGTGATGAGCTCAGAGTTTTCACGGGGGATGGGCAGAATGAAGCAGCGCATGCGCACGGGCATCCGCGGGGGCACCCGTACGGGTATCAGGGCAGCGGTCGCGGCCGGACTGGCGCTGGTGACGGTGGCGACGGTGAGCGGCTGTGCCTTCGGCCGGCCCCGGGTGAAGGTGCCGGTCTCCTTCCCGAGCCCCACGTACTCCAGCTCGTACGACGCGTCCGCGTCCGCGTCCCCGGCGTACGAGCCCACCTACTCGCCCTCGCCGACCCAGGAGACCTACGACCCGGACGGGCGGTCGGATGTCAGGGGCAGCGGCTGTGACTTCTCCGATTCGCTGCGCCAGTTCACCTACACGGTCTCCATCACCAACCCATCCATGAACGATTCGTTCTCCTATGACATGGCCGTCAACTGGATGAAGGCGAAGCCGGCCGACGGCAAGGCGTACGGGCTGCACGAGCGCTCGATCACCGTCGGTCCCGGCGACACCGAGACGTACACCGCCAAGTACACCGTCAACCAGTCCTCCATCGGGCAGTTCTGGTTCACCTGCGAGATCACCCGGGCGCACAAGACCCGTCTGTGAGGCCCAGGGCCCGTAGGTGAGGGGTCACCTGACCAAAGGGGGACCGCTCTGCCCGCCGGGCCGGCCGTCCTCCCGCTTCCGGCCGGCGAACAGTCCGGCCTGGCGGTCCGGGGGCAGATTGCCCAGCGCGATCAGCTGGGGGGCGTGCGCCAGGGCCTGCGATCTGGCTGCCTCCTTGGCCGTCCACAGGGCGCGTACCGTGCCCTGGACCGCCCCGGTCGGCTGCGCGGCGAGCACGGCCGCGCGGCGCAGCGCCACCTCGGCCGCGGCGCCGGGTGCGGTCAGTTCGGAGACCAGGCCGATCTGGTACGCCCGGGACGCGCCCAGCCGCTCCGCCGTCCCCATCAGGGCCAGCCGGGCGGCCTCCCCGTAGGGCATCCGCTGTGCCATGAACACCGCCTCGTACGCGCTGACCATCCCGTAGGTGGTGTGCGGGTCGAAGAAGGTGGCGTTCTCGGCGGCGACGAGGAACTCGGCCTCGCCCAGGAGGTAGAACGCGCCGCCGCAGGCCATGCCCTCGACGGCGGCGATGACCGGCTTCCACAGGTCGTTGGCCTTCGGGCCGATGTGGAGCAGCGGGTCGTCGACGGAGTAGGGGGAGGACGGCTGGGGGACGTCGACGGAGCGGTCGATGCCGGTGCAGAAGGCCCGGCCGCCGGCGCCGGTGAGCACGGCGGCCCGTACGGTGTCGTCGAAGCGCAACTCCCGCCAGACTCCCGCGAGTTCGTCGGCGGTGGCGAGGTCGATGGCGTTGTGCCGCTCGGGCCGGTCGAGGGTGACCAGCGTGACCCCGTCGGCGCTCTCCGTGCGGACCGTCATGGCCGCTCCAGGAGCCAGCGGGGTACGGTCACGCCTCCTGGCATGGTGTGGAAGACGGCCTTCACCGGGGCGCCGATGCGCAGCCGGGCCGGGTCGACGGAGTTGAGCGGGGCATCGGCGGCGGTGACGAGGTTGCCGACGAGGCGGATGCCCGGGGCCTCGGCCAGCTCCACGATGATCGCGTTGTAGCCCGGCTGCTCGGCGTACGCGGGCAGCAGCGGCGGGTGCGGCAGGACGTAGGACCAGATACGGCCGCGGCCGCTCATCCGCTGCCAGCGGGCGCTGAAGGACCGGCAGTGCGGGCAGCAGGGCCGGGGCGGGAAGCGCAGGGCGTCGCAGTCGGCGCAGGCCTGGATGCGCAGTTCGCCCCGGGCGGCGTACTCCCAGAAGGGCGCGCCGTCGTCGTCCGGGACGGGAAGCAGCAGGCCGGCGGCGCTGTCGGAGCGATTGTCAGTGGCGGGTGCCACGCTCGGTGTCATGGCATCGCGAACGGACTCACGCACCGACTCACGAACGGGCTCGGGCCCTGACTCAGACTCACGAACGGGCTCCCGCACGCTTTCCCGCACGGACTCGGGCGCGGCATCACGAGGGCTCATGGCGTATCAACTCCTCAGCAGCAGGGCCGAGGTGGGCACGCCCTCGCCCGCGGTGACCAGACAGGTGGCGGCGTCGGGGACCTGCGCGGTGCTGGTGCCGCGCAGCTGCTTGACGCCTTCATTGATCAGGTTGAAACCGTGCACATACGCCTCGGAGAGACCGCCGCCGCCGGTGTTGAGCGGGAGCCGGCCGCCGATCTCCAGCGCGCCGCCCTCGGTGAAGGCCGCGCCCTCACCGCGTCCGCAGAAGCCGTAGCCCTCCAGCGAGAGGGGGATCAGGGGGGTGAAGGCGTCATAGATCTGTGCCACGTCGACGTCCTGCGGTCCGAGGTCGGCGCCCTTCCACAGGTGCCGGGCGGCGGTCCAGGCCGGGCCGGTGAGCGGATCGTCGGTCCAGTAGTTGACCATGCCGTGGTGCTGGGCGGGCAGGCCCTGGGCGGCGGAGTGCACGTAGACGGGCCGCTGCCGGCAGTCGCGGGCGCGCTCGGCGGAGACCACGACGCAGGCCAGCGCCCCGTCGGTCTCCAGGCAGTTGTCGAACAGGCAGAGCGGCTCGCTGATCCAGCGGGCGGTCATATACATCTCGCGGGTCAGCGGGCGCTCGTACATCATCGCGGCGGGATTCTGGTTGGCCCGGTTGCGGCAGGCGAGTGCGACATTGAAGAGGTGGTCGCGGGTGGCGCCGTATTCGTGCATATAGCGGCGGGCCAGCATGCCGATCTCGTCGGCGGGGCGCAGCAGCCCGAAGGGGCGGGTCCACTGTCCCGGGGTGGGCAGCTGGACCTGGGTGTTCTTCCAGGGGCGCGGCCCCGAGCCGCGCTTACGGGACCGCCAGGCGACGCCGACGCTCGCCTGGCCGGTGGCGATGGCGGCGGCCAGATGCGCCACCGTCGCGCAGGAACCCCCGCCGCCGAAGCCGACCTTGGAGAAGTGGGTGAGGTCCCCGGCGCCGATGGCCTTGGCTATCTCGACCTCGTCGGTCTCCTCCATGGTGTAGGAGGCGAAGGCGTCCACCTCCGAGGGGGCGATTCCGGCGTCGTCCAGCGCCGCGACGATCGCCCGGCAGGCCAGCGTCTTCTCGGATTCCGGGAGTTGCCGGGCGAACGGGGTCTGTCCGATACCGGCTATCGCCGTAGCGTCCTTGAGGGTCGCCCCCATCGCCACCTCCGTGGTCGGTCGCCAGTGCTGACAGCGGAGGAGGCTACCGCTAATCTGACGGTCAGTCAGCTAGTGGCGTACAGCTCTTCGGCGGGAGGCAGTGCGATGCACGACGACGTGGATGCGCGGGCGGACCTGGAGTACGGCGTCATCCCCCGTCTGGTGCGCGCGGCCGCCCGGCGGTACGGCTCCCGGGAGGCCGTGGTCGAGGGCCGCACCCGGGTCACGTACGCCGAGCTGGGCGAGCGGGTGGAGCGGGCGGCGGCCGCCTGTATCGCCTCCGGGGTCGCGCCCGGCGACCGGGTGGCCGTATGGGCGCCCAACACCCTGGACTGGATCGTCTCCGCCCTCGGGGCCGTCACCGCCGGCGCCGTCCTGGTCCCCGTCAACACCCGCTTCAAGGGCACCGAGGCCGCCTACGTCCTGCGCCGCACCCGCGCCAAGCTCCTCTTCATCACCGGCACCTTCCTCGGCACGTCCTACATCGCCGCACTCCGCCGCGCCGCCCGGGAAGGCGCCGGTCCCGGCCCGCTGCCCGGACTCCCGCGGCTGGAGAAGGTCGTGGTGCTCTCCGACGACGCCCCCGCCGACTTCGCCACCTGGCAGGAGTTCCTCGCCGACGGCGCCGCGGTGCCCGCGGAGACCGTCCGCGCCAGGGCCGACGCCCTGCGCTCCGACGCCCCCTCGGACATCGTCTTCACCTCCGGCACCACCGGCCGCCCCAAGGGCGCCGTGATCACCCATGCCCAGACCCTGCGCGCCTACGACGTCTGGAGCGAACTGGCCGGCCTCCGGGAGGGCGACCGCTACCTGATCATCAACCCGTTCTTCCACACCTTCGGCTACAAGGCCGGGATCATCGCCTGTCTGCTGCGCGGCGCGACGATGATCCCGCAGCCGGTCTTCAGCGTGGAGACCGCGCTCGCCAAGATCGCCGCCGAACGGATCTCCGTCCTCCCCGGCCCGCCCACCCTCCATCAGCAGCTCCTCGACCACCCGGCCCGCGCCCGGCACGACCTCTCCGCGCTGCGCCTGGTGGTCACCGGCGCCGCCGTGGTCCCCCTGGAGCTGGTCGAGCGGCTGCGCGGCGAGCTGAAGATCTCCACCGTTCTGACCGCCTACGGTCTTTCGGAGAGCTCCGGCGTCGTCACGATGTGCCGCCGCGGCGATCCGCCCGAGGTGATCGCCGCGACCTCCGGCCGGGCGCTCCCCGGCACCGAGGTCCGGATCGTCGACGCCGCGGACCGCCCGGTGCCGCCCGGCGACCCCGGCGAGGTGCTGGTCCGCGGCTACCACGTGATGTCCGGCTACTTCGAGGACCCGGCCGGAACCGCCCGCGCGATCACCCCCGACGGCTGGCTGCGCACCGGCGACGTGGGTGTGCTCGACGCGGACGGCAACCTCCGGATCACCGACCGCATCAAGGACATGTTCATCGTCGGCGGCTTCAACGCCTATCCCGCCGAGATAGAGCAACTCCTCGGCCGCCACCCGGACATCGCCGAGGTCGCCGTCGTCGGCATCCCCGACCCCCGCCTCGGCGAGGTGGGCAAGGCCTATGCGGTCCGCCGCGCCGGCTCGCTGCTCACCGCCGACGATCTGATCGCCTGGTCCCGCCGCGAGATGGCCAACTACAAGGTTCCGCGGGAGGTCGCCTTCGTCCCCGCCCTCCCGCGCAACGCCAGCGGCAAGATCCTCAAGACCCGGCTGCGGGAGGGCGCCCCGGGGCCCGCGCCCGCCGCGTGACCGGGCCGCCCGCCGGCCGTCCGGGGCCCGCGCCCGCCGCATGACCGGGCCGCCCGTCGGCCGTCGGAGGACCCCGGCTACGACGCCGGCGGCGTCCAGTCGGGCCGGCGGCCGCTGAGCGCCACCACCTGGTCGAGGAGCGGGGCATCCGCCGCCACCGCCACCGGCGGGCCGAACGGCCCGCGGTCCCCGCCCTCGGCCGAGGGCGCCAGCAGCGCATACGAGACCCCGAGGCTCGCCGTATCGGGCGCGTACTCCTGGCCGGTGGCCCGCGCCAGGTCCCAGCCGTGCAGCACCAGCTCGTTGAGCGCGATCCGGCCCGCGATGGCCGCGGGCAGGTCCACTCCGCCCGCCCGCGTCTCGCCCTCCCAGGCCTCCGGGGCGTGCCAGGCCTCCGTCATCCCCACCAGATTCCGGTCCAGCTCGGTGCGCCACCCGGACTCCACATCGGGCACCGACGTATCGGGGGAGACGTTCGTCATCGGCCCGAGGTCCTTGCGCGCCGCCGCCTGGAAGGCCGCGGTCAGGCCGACGAGATGGCCCAGCAGATGGCGCACCGCGTACGCCTCGCAGGGCGTGGGGGCTTCGAGCTGCTCATCGGCGGTGCGGGCCGCGAGCTGCGACACCAGCCGGGCCTGCGCCGCGAAGTCGATCGTCTCGGTCATCGTGCGGTCCTTCCGTCCTGCCGGTGCGTGCTGCCGGGCCGCCACCGGTGCGGCCGTCCCACACGCGCTGCCACTCCCAGTGAAGACTCCACCGGGCCCCGGAACTCATCGCCACACCGCGGCCCGGCCCCGGCCGGGGCTGTCTGGCGGAGCAGGGACGGGCCCGGGGCATGGGGGGCCGGTGCCTCAGCCGTTGGCCAGGGTGCGGCCGAGGAGCGGGAGCAGGCGGTCCCAGTGACGCTGAAGTGCGGCGGGGTCGAAGGCGTCGGTGTCGGACATGGTGAAGCCGTGGACGGTGCCGGGGTAGATCTCGGAGAGGTGGTCGACACCCGCGGCGTCCAGGTCCTGGTTGAGCTCGCCGAGGGCCTCGGGCGTCACGTCGGATGCGGCGTGGCCGAGGTAGACCTGTGCGGTGATCTTGGCCAGGCTGTCCGGCCCGTCGGCGGCCACGGGGCCGTGGAATCCGGCGACGGCGGCCACCTGGCCGGGGTGGGCCGCGGCGGTGCGCATCGCCAGCAGGCCGCCGATGCAGTAGCCGGTCACCCCGACCGGTCCGGCGCTGACCTCCGGCTGGGCGGTGAGGAACCTGAGATAGGCCTCGGCGTCGCGCAGGGCACGTTCGGTGGTGTGCGCCTCGATCAAGGGCATCAGCCGGGCGAAGACCGCGGGCCGGTCCTCTTCTCCGAGGTGCTCAGGAAGTTCGATCACCGGTGCCGGGCCGTGCCGGTAGAAGAGGTGGGGGACGAGCACGTAGTACCCGTGCCCGGCCAGTTCGCGGGCCATCGCCGTCAGCGCGGGCCGGATGCCGAAGCCGTCCGCGTACATCAGCACCCCTGGGTGCCGCTCGCCGTGGTCGGGGAAGGCGGCGAAGGCGTCGGCCTGGCCGTCCGTGGTGGGAATCTGCACCATCTTGGTGGGAATAGCGGGTCTTCCTTCCTCGGTGTTCACCGAATGAACGTTTATTGCACTAACGTTTTCGGTGGAGGCGAACGTACATCGTTAGTCTGACTAACGCAATGGGTAGGATGGGCGCCATGACCGGAGCCGAAGCCGCGGACCTGCCCGACGACGGAGCGCGCGAGACGCCCGGCAGGCTGCGCCGGCGGGCGAGCCGGCTGCTGTCGCAGCTGACCGTGCGGTCGGACCGGCTGATCAATGAGGGGCTGGGCCGGGTCGACGCCCGCAAGTGGCACTACGCCGTGCTCGCCTCACTGGTGGAGTACGGGCCGGCCAGCCAGGCGACGCTGAGCCGGCGCACCGGCATCTACCGCAGCGACATGGTCGGCGTGCTCAACGAACTGGCCGAGCGCGGCCTCGTCGAGCGGGTCCCGGACCCCGACGACCGGCGCCGCAACATCATCACGATCTCCGCCCGGGGCCGCCGTCGCCTGCCCCGCCTCGACAAGGTCCTGGACGACCTCCACGACGAACTGCTCGCACCGCTGAGCCCGGCCGAACGCGACCAGCTCGTACAGTTGCTCACCCGCCTGCTGGACCACCACACCCGGACTTCCTGACCCCGCATAGCGGCTGCCCGGCGCGCGGTCTTTCAAGTCGCCGCCTGTGTCCGGCCTATCCGGGCCATGCCTCTACTCCGTATACCGCTCCCGCAGCACCGACTTGAGCACCTTGTGCAGCGGCCCGCCGCGCGGCAGTTCGCCGACGGTCTCCAGCTGCTCCGGCAGCTTCTGTGTCATCAGCCCGGCCGCCCGCAGATGCGCGGTCAGCCCGTCCAGGGTCAGCGGCGGTGCGGCCGGATCGGCGGGCGTGACCACCGCGCACACCCGCTCGCCGCGCTCCCGGTCCGGCAGTCCGATCACCGCGGCCTCCGCCACCGCCGGATGGGTGCGCACCAGCTCCTCGATCTCCTGCGCGGAGAGGTTCTCGCCCTTGCGGATGATGATGTCCTTGAGCCGCCCGGTCAGCACCAGATGCCCGTCGGGGCGCAGATACCCCAGGTCACCGGTGCGGAAGGCGCCGTCGGCGGTGAATGCCTCCGCGGTCAGCGCCGGATCGGTGTAGCGCCGGAACAGCATCGGCCCCTCGACCGTCACCTCACCGCTCTCCCCGTCCCCGGCCCCGGACCCGTCCGGCCGGATGATCCGCACCCGCGCGCCCACCACCGGCCTGCCGACCGTCCGCGCGAGCTGCTCGTCGCTGTCGTACGGCGTCCCCATCGCGATCATCGGACACTCGGTCATCCCGTACCCGTGCACGATCGCGCACTCCAGCTCCCGCCCCGCCGCCGCATACAGCTCCGGTGGCATCGGCGCCCCGCCACCGGAGAGCAGCCGCAGCGAGGGGATCAGCCGCCCGGCGTGCGGCAGTTGCTGCCGGTAGCGGCGCGACTCGTCCAGGAACGCCTGGTAGAACGCGGTGCTGCCGCCCGCCATGGTGACCCCGTGCCGCCGGTGGACGGCGGCCGCGCGGCCCGGCTCGAAAGTGTCCAGGATGACCGCGGGAAAGCCGCTGACCAGCATGGCGATGACATAGTCCGGACCGGCGATATGCGCGTACGGAAAGGCGATCGAGCCGATGTCGTCCGCGGACATGCCGAGCGCGGTGGCCAGCCCGACGCCACCGGCGATGAGCGACGCATCGGTGTGCTCCACCCCCTTAGGGGCGGAGGTCGTGCCGGAGGTGTAGTAGATCCAGGTGGTGGCCCCGTTGTCCCCGCCGGACGGCGCGGCGGGCAGCCCGGCCGGGTCCGCCGTGGGGAGCCCGTCCCCGACCGGGAGCACCCGCACGCCGTCCCCGGCGAGCTTCCGGACCATCGCGGTGTGATCGAACCCCCGCCACACGCCCGGTACGAGCACGAACTCCGCTGCCGACTCCGCCAGGATGAAGCCGACTTCCCGCTCCCGGTGCAGCGGAATCACGGGCGTCTGCACGGCACCCAGCCTGGCCAGCGCCAACGACGCGACAACCGTCCCGACCCGCGTCGGCAACTGCCACGCCACCCGCGTCCCGGCCCCGACCCCGAGCTCCCGCAACCCGGCCGCCACCCGCAGCGCCTCGTCCCGCACACCGTCGAAGGTGGCCGCCCGCCCGTCCCCGTCGAAGAACATCGGCTTCCCGCCCGAGGCCCGCGCGCGGTACTCGACCAGTTCCCAGAGCGTCCGTATACGGGCGGGGTCGAACATGGGGCGCCTCCTGGCTGCTGGCAGGGCAGATGAGTGCCGCGGCACTGTAGCACCGGAACTGACGAGTCGTCAGATGTGGGGCAGGAGGAAAATCCGGCGGCGACGGCTGATCCGGCACGCGCCCGCCCACAGGGTGGAAAAGGGCAACGGGGTCCGGGCGTCAGCCCGGCCCCCGCTCTGCGTTACGCCTCGCCTCGCATGCCGGCGGCCAGGGCGCTGGGCGATATGCCGCGTGCGCGCCGTGGAGCGATCAGGGCATGTGGTTGTCCGGCGGCGACAGCGGGGCGTGGCGGTCCAGCGATATCGCCGGGGAGCCGGCCTGGGCCGTCAGGGAGTGCGGCGGCCCGGGCATGTGGTTGTCGGCCGTGGCGGGCAGCGTGGCGACGCCCAATGCGGCCGCCGCGATACCGGCGACGATAAAGGCCTTCTTTGCGTGGGTCATTCCAACTCCTTGGAGAAGAGGGGAGGTTGACGTTCACGAAACACGCTAGCGGTAATTGCGGGCAGATGTTCGATCATCATGGAAATGCGAGAAATATCGCCAGTTTTGCGGTGGAAGGCAAAAACGCCGCAGGGACCGGTTTTCGATGGCATCCCCTCCGCGCCATCGAAACCGGCCCCTGCGATCCCCCGAATACCCCCCCGTTGGTTTGACGGGCCCTCACTCGGAGTCGTGGTGAACGGGCGTCAGTCCTTCTTGGAAACGCCGTTCCCCGGAGTGGGCTGGTGATTGTCGTCCGTCAGGGGCGTGGCGATCGGCTGGTGGTTGTCCATGGGCTTGAGGACGTCCCGGTCCTCGGACTTCTTCACCTGGGTGCCGACGCCGGCTCCGCTGATGGGCTGGTGGTTGTCCATGGGCTTGAGGACATCCCGGTCCTCGGACTTCTTCACCTGCGTGCTGACGCCGGCTCCGCTGATGGGCTGGTGGTTGTCCATGGGCCGGATGATGTCCCGCTCACCTGGGACTGCGGCCTTGTTGTCGGCGTTCACTTGGATCAACTCCTGTGTGGGCGCTTACTGCTTGGTCACCCGGCCGGCGACTCCCCCGTGGGCCGCCGGACGGGCGTAGCATGGCCGCTTACGATAACTGTGCGGCCTGGGCACCGAGCCGCTTGCCCCCCGAGGCGGCGGATCGATGTTGTTAAGAGTGGCCCGACGCGATGAACGATCGATAAACGTCGGAGTCCACCGCCCGGTGAACGCGCTTATGCGATCACGGTGGGCGAGAGAAGTGCCTGCACAGCGGTGCCGTCAGAGGAACCCAGGCGCTCGAACGTAGCCAGTGCTTCCTGCCAGCACACCCTTGCACGGCCGGTCTGCCCGAGGGCGTGCAGCGCGCGCCCCAGGGTGGTCAGGACCGTGGCGCGCCAGGAATCGCCGCCGATGCCGCGCAGCGCGGTGAGCGCCTGTTCGGCATGGTTGGCGGCGGTGGCGGGCCGGTGGGCGGCGAGCTCGACCTCGGCGAGCCGGAAGTTGGTCATCCCTTCCCAGAAGCGCTGCCGGCTGTCCCTGAAGATGGCCAGGGCGGCGGTCAGCTGCTCGGTCGCCTCCTCCAGGCGCATGGCCTGGGTGTAGGCGAGAGCGAGGGCGTACATACCGTTCGCGAGCCGGCGCTTGGCCCCCAGCCGGCGGTATATCGAGAGCCCTTCTTCCGCCAGGTCGATCGCGCTGTCCACGCGCCCGGTGTCCAGATGGACACGGGAGAGATTGCACAGGGCGCTGGCCTCGGCCTGCCGGTTCTTGTCGTCGCGGAAAGCGGACAGGGCCTGTCGCAGATAACCCTCCGCGTCGGCATGGCGGTGCTGCGCGTTGGCGATGATCCCGCGGTCATTGGGAGCGGACGACGAGACGTAGGGGTCCTCGGAGGCAAGGCCGAGCAGCATGGCGGACTTGGCGTTCTCATCGGCCTCGTCCAGCCGTCCCGACAGCGTGCGGACGTACGTGAGCGCCAGGTGGAAGCGCGCTTCCGCGTGCTGGTCCCCGGCCTCCCGGGCGGCCGTCAGCAGCGTGACGTTGGCCTGCTCGTACTGGAGCGCGTCGGCACCGGATTCGGCCAGGTCCTTGGTGAGCAGTAACAGATCGGCGGCCCGTCGCAGGGTGTCCGGGCTGCTGGACTGCCGGGCACAGGCGAGCAGACATCCGGCCTCGTTGAACAGCCATTCCAGGGCCGCCGCACGGTCGGCGAAGACGAGGCCCGGGTAGTTGGTGGCCTCCATGTGGTCGATCAGGCGGTCACCCGGGCGTTCGAGCGCGTACATCCGTGCGGCGGTCGCCAGATAGAAGTCCAGCAGCCGGGAGATCGCCAGGTCCCGCTCCGACGGCGGGTGTTCGTCCCGCTCGGCGCAGGCACGCGCGTAGAGCCGTACCAGGTCGTGGTAGCGGTAGCGGCCCGGTGCGGCGGACTCCAGGAGCGAGCTGTCCACGAGGGATTCGAGGAGTTCCTCGGTGTCCTCAGTGTCCATGTCAAGCACGGCGGCGGCTGCGGCCAGTGAGATGTCCGGGCCGTCCGCCAGCCCCAGCAGCCTGAACGCACGGGCCTGCGCGGGCTCCAGCTGCTTGTAGCCCAGCTCGAAGGTGGCCTTCACGGCGAGGTCGCCGGCCCGGAGTTCGTCCAGGCGGCGGCGCTCGTCGCCGAGCTTGCGGGCCAGGATGGACACCGTCCACGTACGGCGGGCGGCCAGCCGGGAGGCGGCGATACGGATGGCCAGCGGGAGGAAGCCGCAGGCCCCGACGACGGCCATGGCGGCCTGCCGTTCCGAGGTGACACGTTCCTCGCCGACGATGCGGGTGAAGAGCGCGAGCGCTTCTTCCGGGCTCATCACGTCCAGGTCGACGAGATGGGCACCGGCCAGGTCGATCATGCGGGCGCGGCTGGTGATCAGGGCGGCGCAGCCCTCCGTGCCGGGCAGCAGCGGCCGGACCTGGGAGGCGTCCCGGGCGTTGTCCAGGAGGGTCAGCACCCGGCGGCCGGCCAGGATGGAGCGGAAGAGCGCCGAACGCTCCTCCAGGCCATCAGGGATGGAGGCGTCGGGTGTGCCCAGGGCGCGCAGGAAGGCGCCGAGGACGGCGACCGGTTCGGAGGGGTTGTGGCCGGCGCCCTGGAGGTCGACGTAGAGCTGTCCGTCGGGGAAGTGGTCGCGGGCGGCGTGGGCCACATGCACGGCGAGAGTGGTCTTGCCGACGCCACCGATGCCGGTCAGGGCCGAGACGGCCATCACGCTGCCCTCGGCGGTGGCGAGTTGGTCGCCGAGCTCGGTGACGAAGGCGGCGCGGCCGGTGAAGTCGGCGACCGTGGCCGGAAGCTGCTGGGGGCGCACCACCGCGGAGGCGGCGGGGTCGGTGTCGAAGCTGACGGCGGGCGCGTCCAGATCCGGGTCCGCCTGAAGAATCCGCTGCTGGAGATCGGAGAGCGAGGCGCACGGGTCGACCCCCAGCTCGTCCGCGAGCAGCCGGCGGGTGTCGGCGTACACCGCGAGCGCCTCGGCCTGCCGTCCGCTGCGGTACAGCGCGAGCATGAGGAGTTCGCGCAGCCGTTCGCGCAGCGGGTGGGCGGCGGTGAGCGCGGTCAGCTCGGACACCGCGTCGGCGTGGCAGCCGGCTTCCAGTATGAGTTCGAGGCGGGACTCCGTGAGGGACAGCCGCCATTCGTCGAGGCGGGTGCGCTGGGTGTCGGCGTACGGGCCCGCGAGGCCGGCCAGCGGTTCGCCCTCCCACAACGCCAGTGCCTTGTCGAGGAGTTCACGGGCGCGGCTGCGGTCGCCGGTCGCCCGGGCCTTCTCCGCCTCGGCGGCGTACTGCTCGGCGTGATCGTGGTCGAGGTCCAGCGGGCGGCCGTCCACCGGGCGGATCGCATAGCCGCCGGACTCGCTGACCAGGGCGTCGGCGCCCAGGGCCTTGCGGAGCCGGGAGGCGTAGGTGCGCAGCGCGGCGAGCGCGGCATGCGGCGGCTCGTCGCCCCAGAGGGCATCGACGAGTTCGGGCGCGGTGGCGGTGCGGCCGCCGCGCAGCAAGAGCGCAGCGAGCAGCGCCCGCTGCTGCGGGGAGCCCGCTGCCAGCGGTGTTGCGCCGCGCCAGGCCCGTACGGGACCGAGCACGGTGAAGCGGAGCCGCTCCCGCCCCGGACCGTCGTCCATGGTGCCCCCCTGCCGTGTGTGGCATCTGTTCGCGCTGTGCGCACTACCTCGCTGTGTGCAACGGCCAGTCTGCCTTGTCGCGGCTGCTTACGTCAGTAGGGGTCCGGACCGTCCACAAAGCCTCCTCGGACGATCGGTGACGGAGGCGGGGTGGCGCAGGGCAGGGGCGCGGAGGTGAAGCTTCCGTGCGCCCCCTGCCATGCGGTCCGCCTCTTCCGGTAGCTGACGCATCGTCAGATCAGCGCTACCGTATCCGCCATGGAGACCTTCCCGAAGATCATCTCGGTGGACGACCACACGGTGGAGCCCCCCAACGTCTGGCGGGACCGGCTCCCGTCGAAGTACCAGGACACCGGCCCGCGCATTGTTCGGGCGCCGGTGAAGGAAATGAGCTTCGTGGGCGGAAAATTCGCTCCAAAGATGGGTGCCGTCGGTGACGACGGGCCGATAGCCGACTGGTGGGTCTATGAAGACCTGCACCGTCCGCTGACCCGCCTCGACACGGCCGTCGGCTATGCGCGCGACGACATCAAACTCGAAGGCATCACCTACGAGCAGATGCGGCCGGGCTCCTTCAGCGTGCCCGACCGATTGGCCGACATGGATGTCAATCATGTTCAGTCGGCGCTCTGTTTCCCGACCTTTCCCCGTTTCTGCGGCCAGACGTTCACGGAGGCCAAGGACCGCGAACTGGGCCTGCTGGGAGTGCGCGCCTACAACGACTGGATGGTGGAGGAGTGGTGCGGCCCGCAGGCGCGCGGGCGGCTGATCCCGCTCGGGCTGATCCCCTTGTGGGACGCCGAGCTGGCCGCCGCGGAGGTACGGCGCAACGCGGCCCGCGGTGTCCGGGCCGTCTGCTTCAGCGAAATCCCGCCCCACCTGGGGCTACCCAGCATCCACACCGACTACTGGGACCCGTTCCTGCGCGCCTGCGACGAGACCGGCACGGTCATCGCCATGCACATCGGCTCGTCCAGCAAGATGCCCTCGACCTCCGCCGACGCCCCGCCCGCCGTCGGATCGACGATCACCTTCGCCAACTGCTGCTTCTCGATGGTCGACTGGCTGATGAGCGGTAAGTTCGACCGCTTCCCGGACCTGAAGATCATGTACGCCGAGGGGCAGATCGGCTGGATTCCGTATGTCCTGGAGCGCGCGGATGTGGTCTGGGAGGAGAACCGCGGCTGGGGCGGCGTCGCCGACAAGGTCCTCCGCCCGCCGTCCGAACTCTTCACCGAGCACATCTACGGCTGCTTCTTCGACGACGCCTTCGGCCTGAAGAACCTGGACGCGATCGGCGCGGGGAACGTGCTGTACGAGACGGACTACCCCCACTCGGACTCGACCTGGCCGAAGTCGCGGGAGGTCGGCGAGTCCCAGATGGGCCACCTGGCGCCGGACGTGGTGGAGCGGATCGTCCGCGGGAACGCGATCTCGCTGCTGGGGCTGACGGGGGAGGGGCTCTGGGGGCCGTCCGCTCCGAAGCCGGCGGGGTGACGGCGGGATTCAGGTGCATCGCAGGCCTGCCTGTCGACCACCGGCCGCCGTCGCCTCCTGACCGGTCGCACGCCGCTCCGCCGTCAGCCACAGGTAGGCCGGGACGGCGGGGCGGTCCCCACATAGCGGCGCCATTCGGCGTCGGTCAGGTTGCGGTCGGCGATCCGGCAGAGCCCCTCGATCCAGGAGGCCACCGAGAAGTCCCATGAGAGGACCTCGCCGCCTTCGGTGGCTGTCCACAGGGTGCCTGCGCTGTCCATCACGAAGCCGGTGTGCTCCCCGATGCCGCCGTTGCCGGACATCGTATGGAGCGGGATGGGGATCTCGGGGCCGCCCAGCCGGTCCCCGGTGTCCGCGTCCCACCTGGTCAAGGCGCCGCTGTCGGCCAGGGTGAGGACCGTGCGGCCGTCCGCGCTCGACGTCACCCGGGCCCCGTTCGGTTCGTCGCTCCGCCAGCGGAACCGCTGTGTGTCCAGGTCCCAGCGGGCGAAGGTTCCTCTGCTGCCGTCGAGGAACAGCGCGTGTCCCCCGCCGGCCAGCGCGAGCGCATTCACCTTCTCGCCGTCCAGGCGAACCGACTGCGTCTTCCGGCCGGAGTCGACGTCGTAGAGGTCGACGGCGCCGTCGGTGTTCTCCACCGCGGCCGTCCGGCCGTCGTCGCTCAATGAGGAGAGCAGGCCGCGATGAGGGTCGCCGGTACCGCGTGGTACCGCGATCCGGGTGCGCTGCGCCGACGGGCCGGCGACATGGACGGCCCCGTCGTCCGTGGTGAGGACCAGGGAGCCGTCCGCGCGCGGGCTGATCGCGATCGGGTCCCGGTAGTCGTCCTGCGGTCCGGAGAAGGCCACCGTGCGCCGTTTCACCAGGCGGGTGTCCTGGATCTGCCATGACTGCACGCCGCCGGACAGGCCGGCGTACAGGGTCCGGCCGTCGGGGCTGAAGGCGAGCGCGTCGTAGAGGGCATCCTCCCCGCCCACGAGCATGCCGCGGCGCTTCGGGCTCCAGACGTGCAGCCTGGTTTCCTTGCCGAAGGTGTCGTCCTGCAGGGGGTTGTCCCAGGCGACCTGGCCGTCCGGGCCGACGGCCAGCGCCGGGCTGTGGATCATGGTCTCGTCATCCGAGAGGGGCAGGCCATGTGCATGGGCCGTCCGGGATGACTGCTGGAGGTTCCACAGCGCGACCGTCCGGCCGTGTGCGGAAGCGAGCCTTTCTCCCGAATCCGAGAACCGCAGCAGCGAGGGGCGGCCGACACCGGTGAGCGTGCGGAGCCGACCGGTCTCCCCTTTGGTCTGCGCGTCGGCCACCGTGATGCCGGACGCCGTGCCCACGGCCATCCGGCCGTTGTCGGACAGCGCCAGCAACCTGGCTTCCTCGTTGGGGAGCGCGGGGAAGTCCGGGCAGGTGTCGGCGAGGGACTCGTGGCCCTTGCGTTTCGGCAGTCCGGTGCTGATGAACTGCCCGAATTTGAGGTAGCCGAAGCAGTGGCCACCGTTCGAGACGGCCTGCACGTACTGGCCGGCGGGCAGGGAGAACTCGTTGCTTTCCAGGACCGTGCGCAGCTCGGGCACGGTGTACAGAGCGCCGCCACCCACCCTGTCGCGCACCAGAAGGTGGGAGTCGACGTTCTGGAAGACGGTCACGGTGCCGGAGTGCCCGGTGTGCTTCGCGCGGACCATCCTTCCGCTTTCCTCGTACAGTGCCACCGTGCCGGCCTCGTCCACGACGGCCAGTTGTCCCGCCATGCCGAATCCCAGTGAGGAAACGCTTTTCGGCCGGGGAGCGAGCCGTCGCAGTGTCTTGCGCGTGAGGTCATAGACCCCCACATTGCCCTTGCTGTCCCCGGCGGCCAGCCGCTTCCCGTCCTGGCTGAAGCCCACTGCCGTGATACGGCCCGGCAGCGAGGTCCGGGCGCGCAGGGCGCGGCTGTCGGCGCGCCGCACCGCCACCGCACCGCCCTCGTCCCCGACGGCGACCGTCTTGTCGTCCGTGCTGAAGGCGAGTGCGCTGATGTCCTTCGCGCTCGACATCATGCTCACCAGATGAGGGCTGTCCGTGGAGAGCCGGTTCAGCGTGGCGATGGCCTCGGGCGACTCCTGCATGCGGTACGCCTCGATCGCCAGCAGCGAGGCCAGCCGAAGGTTTCCGTCCTTGAGGTTCAGGGCGGTCGCGGCCAGCTGCCGCGAGGTCGCCAGCAGGGCCTGCCGCTGGGCCTCGTCCCGCTGTTGGACGGCGTTCACCCACCCCAGGCCCGCTGCAACGGCGAGAGCGGTGATGACGGCGAGCGCACCGCGCACGAGCCGCTTCGTCCTGCGCTGCCGGGTGACGTCCGCACCGATCAGATCCTCTTTGGGGCGCCCGTGCAGCGGGGCCGCCAGGTCGGCCACGCATTGCTGGAAGCGCGAGTCCCGCAGCGAACCGGGATCCGCTTCCGACATCCAGCGCAGATCGACCCACCGCGGCTCGTCGCTGAACATCCCCGCCATGGTGCGCGGCAGGCAGGTGGTGTGCTCCCAGTTGAAGTCCCCTGCCCCGTGGTCCCACTTCAGCTCGCCACCGGTGACGACGATCAGCATCCGCCGCGCCCCGAGGCCGGCGCGCCACCAGTTGATCTCCTTCTGCACCCAGTCCGATCCGGCGGACCTCGGGCAGGCGAGCAGGATGAAGGCGCCGGAATCCGCGAGATGCCGCTCGATTTCGGGCCACAGCCCCGGGTTTGCCGACAGCGAGGCATTGTCGAGGAAGATGCGCAGTGCGCGTAATTGCCGCCAGCTGCTGCGCGCGAAATTCTGTAGCCCCCGCCGAAGATGATCAGCCTTGGCGCTGTCGGCCGCATGGCTGTAGGAAAGGAAGGCGTCGTAGCGGTGGGTGCGCTGTGAAACGTTCTGACCAGCCATTCCGGTTCCCCCGTTGTCAGGTCGGGCACGGGGGCGCCGCACGTCCCCGTCGCCGCATCATCCACACCGCCGGGGCGAGGTGCAACGGCGCCTTGCAGTGGTGAAGTTGGCAGCGCCACGCCGTCTCGTTCCCGGCCCGGCTCCCTTTCTTGAATGCCGGGATGGCCTGGTCGATCGGCTCTACACTTCCTTCGTATTTCGGACTGATGTTGCGGGATGCGAGGGGGCGGGCTGCGGTGAGCGAGGGGCAACCACTCGGCGAAGCGGATTTTCCGGCGGTGTTCCGGTCGGCGGACGCCGCTTCTCTTACGGGGCAGCGCCGCCACATGTGGGGCACGAAATGGCGGTTGGTGCTGACGGTCCTGGCCGCCGTCTGCGCGGTGTCGGGCAAGGACGCGGCGGTGGCGGTGGTGCTCCTGGCCTTCTTGGCGACCGTCTACTTAGAGGTGTGGATGCTCGCGGAGCGGCCGGAGCGTGCCTGGTACGACGGCCGTGCCCTGGCGGAGTCGGCGAAGACGCTGTCCTGGCGGTACGCGGTGGCGGGCGAGCCGTTCCCGGCCGCGCTGCCCGTGGACACCGCGGAACGCAGGTTCCACGAGCGGCTGGAGGTCCTGCTCAGGGAGGCGCCGGCCGACAGCATCGTTCCGGTCGGCTCGATGGCCGCCACCCCGGCCATGGGCGAGTTGCGCCGCAGTCCGTTCGCGGTCCGTAAGCAGGCCTACCTCGCCGGGCGCATCGCGGACCAGCAGCAGTGGTACGGGACCAAGGCGGCCATGAAC
The DNA here is from genome assembly GCF_008704855.1 of Streptomyces platensis. NCBI lineage: Bacteria > Bacillati > Actinomycetota > Actinomycetes > Kitasatosporales > Streptomycetaceae > Streptomyces > Streptomyces platensis. The sequence continues at coordinate 3,850,380 of NZ_CP023691.1, read as the reverse complement.
ATCGCCCTGGCCCGGCGCTGGCGGATCGGCCTGATCGTGGTGGAAGGGCTGGGTGTGCTCGCCGCCGTGCTGCGCCTGATGAAGGTCATCGACTTCGATCTGCCCGGTGTGCTGGCGGCGGTGCTGGGTGCCGGGGCCGCCTGGTTGGCGGTGCGGCAGTACGAGTCGCTCGGCCGCGCCTACACCTTCGCGGCCACCGAGCTGAGCATCGTGCACCAGCGACTGTCCGCGACCCATGAGGAGTCGGACTGGGCGCAGGAGGTGGCCGACGCCGAGGAGGCGATCAGTCGCGAACACACGATGTGGCGGGCCTCCCGGGGCGCCGCGTAGCCCCTTGCGCACCGGCGCCGCCCTTGCCTGATGCCGCGCCAGGCACCACGATGTCCCGCGCAAGCTATGTGACGGTACGTCAGATATAGCTGGAGGGGCCGGTGGACGGCGTGCGTGATGGGGTGTGGCGGCCGGAGGACGGGCGGCTGGTGTACGGCATGCAGTTGCCGGTGCAGTCGCAGAGCACGCTGTTCGCGGAGAGCTGGGAGGCGGCCGCGGGGCCCGCTGAGCTGGTCGAGATCGCGCGGGTGGCGGACCGGTGCGGCTTCGCGTATGTCGCCTGCTGTGAGCATCTGGCGATTCCGCGGCGGCTGGCCGAGGCGATGAGCACCGTCTGGTACGACCCGGTGGCCACGCTGGCGCATCTGGCCGCCGTGACGGAGCGGGTCCGGTTGCTGAGTCATGTGGCGGTGGCCGGGCTGCGGCATCCGCTGATCACGGCCAAGCAGTACGCGACGCTGGACCGGCTCTCCGGCGGGCGGCTGATCCTCGGGGTCGGCGCCGGGCACGTGGCGGAGGAGTTCGAGGTGCTCGGGGTGGACTTCGGGCGGCGTGGGGCGGTGCTGGACGAGACCCTCGACGCGCTGAAGGTGGCGCTGGGGCCCGAGGAGTTCCCGGAGTTCGCGGGGGAGCGGTTCGCGTTCGAGGGGCTGGGGCAGGCGCCGCGGCCGGTGCAGACGCCGAGGCCGCCGATCTGGGTGGGCGGCTCCTCGCCCGCCGCCGTACGCCGGGCCGCCGAGCGCGGCGACGGCTGGCTTCCGCAGGGTGACCGGCGCGATCAGCTGCCCGGCCAGATCACCAGGCTGCGGCGGCTGCGGGAGGCGGCCGGCATCGGGGAGCCGGTCGTGATCGGCACCATCGCCGAGCCGCTGTACGTCGGTGAGCCGGGCTGGGAGGTCGGCCGGCGGACGCTGTCCGGGGCGGCGGAGCGGATCGCGGACTCGCTGCGGGAGTACCGCGCGATGGGTGTGCAGCAGGTCCAGGTGCGGTTCCGCAGCCGGAGCCGCGGTGAACTGACCGATCAGATGGTGGCGTTCGGCTCGGAGGTCGCGCCGCTGCTGAACGGCTGACGGCCCGGACGGGCGCGGAGCAACTCACCAGCGGAGGAGTGCGGGTATGGGCAAGCTCGACGGGCGGGTCGTCATCGTCACGGGTGCGGCGCGTGGGCAGGGGGAGCAGGAGGCGCGGCTGTTCGTCGCGGAGGGCGCGAAGGTCGTGCTCGGCGATGTGCTGGACGCGCAGGGCGAGGCGCTCGCCAGGGAACTGGGGGAGGCGTCCGCGCGGTACGTCCCGCTGGATGTGACGCGGGAGGCGGACTGGCAGGCCGCGGTCGTGGCGGCCAAGGACACCTTCGGGAAGATCGACGGACTGGTCAACAACGCCGGGATTCTGCGCTTCAACGAGCTGGTGTCGACGCCGCTGGACGAGTTCCAGCAGGTGGTGCAGGTCAACCAGGTCGGCTGCTTCCTGGGGATCCGTACGGTGGCGCCGGAGATCGAGGCGGCCGGCGGCGGCACGATCGTCAACACCGCGTCGTACACGGCGCTGACCGGGATGGCCTTCGTCGGCGCGTATGCCGCGACCAAGCATGCCGTCCTCGGGCTGACCCGGGTCGCCGCGGTGGAGCTGGCGGCCAGGAAGATCCGGGTCAACGCGGTGTGCCCGGGGGCGGTGGACACCCCGATGACCAACCCGGCCGCGCTCGATCCGGCCGTCGATCCGGCCGAGTCGAAGCGGGCCGTGGACGAGCTCTACCAGAAGCTGGTGCCGCTGGGGCGGATCGGACAGCCCGAGGAGGTCGCCAAGCTGGCGCTCTTCCTGTCGTGCGAGGACTCGTCGTACATCACCGGGCAGCCGTTCGTCGTCGACGGCGGGTGGCTGGCGGGGGTCAGTGTCTTCTGACGGCACGTCAGGCAAGTGCGGCGACGGCTCTTGACGCTCTCCGGGCGCGGTGGAACAGTCGGCACATCGAATCTGACGCTACGTCAGATATAGCCATCAGGGACGGTGAACCTCCTTGGAATTCGGGCTCTTTGTACAGGGATATGTGGGCAAGCGGGCCGAGACCGACCCGCTCGCGGAGCACAAGGCGCTGATGGAGGAGACCGAGTACGTCATCCAGGCGGACAAGTCCGGCTTCAAGTACGCCTGGGCGTCCGAGCACCACTTCCTGGAGGAGTACTCGCACCTCTCCGCCAATGACGTCTTCCTCGGCTATCTGGCCCACGCGACCGAACGCATCCATCTGGGCTCCGGGATCTTCAACCCCCTCGCCCAGGTCAACCACCCGGTGAAGGTCGCCGAGAAGGTCGCCATGCTCGACCATCTCAGCGAGGGACGCTTCGAATTCGGCAGCGGCCGGGGCGCCGGCAGCCACGAGATCCTGGGGTTCCTGCCGGGCATCACCGATATGAACCACACCAAGGAGATCTGGGAAGAGACCATCGCCGAGTTCCCGAAGATGTGGCTCCAGGAGGAGTACGTCGGGTTCCAGGGCAAACACTGGCAGCTGCCGCCGCGCAAGATCTTCCCCAAGCCGTACGGGGCCTCGCACCCGGCGATGTGGTACGCGGCCGGCTCGCCGACCTCGTACGCCATGGCGGCGAAGAAGGGCCTGGGAGTCCTCGGCTTCAGCGTGCAGAAGGTCTCCGACATGGAGTGGGTGCTGGAGCAGTACAAGACCGCGATCCGGGACGCCGAGCCGATCGGTGACTTCGTCAACGACAACGTGATGGTGACGTCCACCGCGATCTGTGCCGAGACGCACGACAAGGCCGTGGAGATCGCGGTCAACGGCGGACTCAACTACCTCCAGTCGCTGGTCTTCCGCTACCACGACACCTTCCCGCGGCCCGACGGCATCCCCGAGTGGCCCGAGCTGCTGCCCGACTACACCACCGAGATCATCGAGCTGCTGATCGCCGAGGAGCTGATGATCTGCGGCGACCCGGACGAGGTGCTCGGGCAGTGCAAGCGCTGGGAGCAGGCCGGCGCCGACCAGCTGAGCTTCGGGCTGCCGATCGGGGTCTCGTACGAGGACACCATGAACAGCATCAAGCTCATCGGCGAGCACGTGATCCCGAAGATCGACACCGATCCGGTGCACCGCACGACCCGGTTCCGGCAGGCCACGGGCAGCTGAATTCCGCCGAGGGGAAGGGGGCGCACCCCATGCTCGACCACCTGATCAAGGGCGCGACCGTTGTGGACGGGACGGGCACGCCCTCGTACACCGCCGATGTCGGCATACGCGACGGCCGTATCGCTGTCATCGCGCCGCCCGGCACCGTCACCGAAGAGGCGCGGAGCAGCGAGGACGCCACCGGGCTCGTCCTCGCCCCCGGCTTCGTCGATCCGCACACCCACTACGACGCCCAGCTCTTCTGGGACCCGTACGCCACGCCCTCGCTCAACCACGGGGTGACGACCGTGGCGGGCGGCAACTGCGGTTTCACGCTCGCCCCGCTGAACCCGGCGCGGCCCGCCGACGCCGACTACACCCGCCGGATGATGGCCAAGGTCGAGGGCATGTCCCTGGTGGCGCTCGAAGAAGGGGCGCCCTGGTCGTGGAGCTCGTTCGGCGAGTACCTCGATGCCCTGGAGGGCCGGATCGCCGTCAACGCGGGCTTCATGGTGGGGCATTGCGCACTGCGCCGCCATGTCATGGGGGAGGACGCCATCGGCGGGCAGCCGACGCCCGAGCAGCTGGAGCGGATGCTGGCGCTCTTCCACGAGGCGATGGCGGCCGGGGCATGGGGCTTCTCCACCACCCAGTCCGCCACCCACTCCGACGGGGACGGGCAGCCGGTCGCCTCCCGGCACGCCGCGCCGGCGGAGCTGCTCGCGCTGTCGCGGGCCGTCGCCGCGCACGAGGGCACCCAGATCGAGGCGATCGTGGCCGGCTGCCTCGACCAGTTCAGCGACGCCGAGATCGAGCTGCTCGTCGAGATGAGCGCGGCAGCCGGGCGCCCGCTGAACTGGAATGTGCTGACCATCGACGCGGCCGTGCCCGAACGGGTGCCACGGCAGCTGGCCGCCGGCGAACGGGCCCGGGAGGCCGGCGGCCGGATCGTGGCCCTGACGATGCCGATCCTCACCCCCATGAACATGTCCCTGGGCACCTTCTGCGCGCTGAATCTGATCCCCGGCTGGGGCGACATCCTGGGCCTGCCGGTCCCCGAACGGATCGAGCAGCTCCGCGACCCCGCGGTCCGGGCCGAGATGCTGCGGCGCGCGGACAGCAAGGAGGCGGGCGTCTTCCGGCGGCTCACCCACTTCGGCCGCTATGTCATCGGGGACACCTACTCCGCCGCGAACGAGGGCCTGACCGGCCGCGTCGTGCAGGACATCGCGGCCGAGCGCGGCCAGGAGCCGTTCGCGTGCCTGGTGGAGATCTGCGCCAACGACGAGCTGCGCACCGTCCTGTGGCCGATGCCCACCGACAACGACCCGGACTCCTGGGCGCTGCGCGCCGAGACCTGGCAGCACGAGGACGTCATGCTCGGCGGCTCGGACGCGGGCGCGCACCTGGACCGGATGTGCGGCGCCCCGTATACGACGCGCTTTCTCGGCGACTGTCTGCGGGGCCGGAAGCTGATGGGTCTGGAGCAGGCCGTGAAGATGCTCACCGACGACCCCGCCCAGCTCTTCGGGCTGCGCGAGCGGGGCCGCATCGAGGAGGGCTGGCACGCCGACCTCGTGCTCTTCGACCCGGTACGGATCGACGCGGGCAAGGCCACCCTCGTCCACGATCTGCCCGGCGACAGCCCGCGCCTGGATTCCCGGGCGATCGGCATCAACGCGGTATGGGTCAACGGCGTCGAGACGATCCGCGAGGACGTGGTGACCGGCGTGGTCCCGGGGACGGTGCTGCGGTCGGGGCGGGACACGAGGACGGTGAGCACGAAGTGAGGACCGTTTCGGGCGAGGCGCTGGTCGTGGGGTGGGGTGTGGGTGAGTTGGCAGTTGCGGGGCGGGGTGTGGGGGAGGCGGCGGTTGTGGGGCCGGGTGCGGGTGAGGTTTTGGTCGTGGGGTGGGGTGCGAGTGAGCTGACGCTCGTGGGGCGGGGCAGGCGTGGACGGCGGCATGTGGGGCGGGGGCCGGTGGCGGTGAGCGTCAAGTGAGCTCCGCAGGGCGGCTGTTCATCGGTGGGGAATGGGCCGAGCCCGACGGCGGCCACTATGAGGTCATCGACCCGGCGACGGAGGACGTTGTCGGGCTCGCGCCCGAGGCGAGCCGGGAGCAGGTGTACGCGGCGGCGTCCGCGGCGGCCGGAGCCTTCCCCGCCTGGTCCCGTACGCCGCCGCAGCGCCGCGCCGCGATCCTCGACCGGGCCGCGGAGGTGATGCAGCGCGACTTCGCGGCGCACGCCGAGGTGGCGCAGGCGGAGAGCGGCGCGACGACCGGCACGGCGCGCGGTATGCAGGTCGCGGTCGGGGTGGCGCGCTTCCGGCGGTATGCGAAGGGGGCTCTGGAGCCCGTGGAGCAGGGGCTGCCGCCGCAGATCAACGAGGCCGGGCGTGGGGGCACCTCCCATGCCCTTAAGGCAATGGGGGAGGGGAAGGCAGGCGTGCTCGGCGCCCTGGCGGTACGGCAGCCGGTCGGCGTCGTCACCTGCATCACCTCGTACAACAACCCGTGGGCCAACCCGGCGGGCAAGATCGCCCCGGCGCTGGCGATGGGCAACACCGTCGTGGTGAAGCCCGCCCCGCAGGACCCGCTGTCGGTGTACCGGATGGCCGCGGCGCTGGCGGAGGCCGGGGCGCCGCCGGGGGTCGTGAACGTCGTCAGCGGAGCCTCCGCGGAGGTCGGCGCGGCAGCCGTGGACGCGCCGGATGTGGACATGGTGAGCTTCACCGGCTCCACGGCCGTCGGGCAGCGCATCGCCGAGGTGTGCGGCCGCGGGATGAAACGCCAGCTCATGGAGCTGGGCGGCAAGGGCGCCGCGGTGGTCTTCGACGACGCGGACCTGGACTCGGCGGTGGCCGGCATCGGCACGACGTTCTCCTTCTACAGCGGGCAGATCTGTACGGCACCGACCCGGGTGCTCGCCCAGCGAGGCGTGTACGAGGCGCTGGTGGAGCGGCTGACGCGGTACCTCGGGCGGCTGACGGTCGGCGATCCGCGCGCGCCGGGCACGGTGGTCGGGCCGGTGATCTCGGCCGCGCACCGTGACCGGATCGAGGCGTATGTGGCGCTGGGCCGGAAGGAAGGCGCCCGGGTCGTGGCGGGCGGCGAACGGCCGTCCGCTCCGGAGCGCGGCTTCTATGTCGCGCCGACGCTGCTGGCCGACTGCACCCCGGACATGCGGGTCGTACGGGAGGAGATCTTCGGTCCGGTCGTCGTCGTCCTGCCCTTCGACGAGGAGGACGAGGGGGTCGCCCTCGCCAACGACAGCGACTACGGGCTGATCGACTACGTGTGGTCCGGCGATATCGCCCGCGCCTTCCGGGTGGCCCGGCAGCTGCGGGCCGGCGGGGTCGGGGTGAACACGGTCGGCCGGAACATGGAGGCACCGTTCGGCGGTTTCAAGAAGAGCGGGGTGGGGCGCGACGTGGGCTCGTACGCGCTGCACGCCTACAGCGAACTTCAGGCGATCGTCTGGCCGGGGTGAGGGCACCGTTCGCCCCGCGCTCCGCCGGGCTCAGCCCCAGCGGCCCAGGAACACCGGGTTGGTCATGGCGGCCATGGGGCCCGGCAGGCCCGGCGTTGTCGAGGGGTGGCGGACTTCGGCGCGTATGTAGGCGGCGTAATCCGGGGTGGTCTGCCAGCTGACGGTGCCGTCGCCCGAGGGCGGCAGCGCGGTGGAGTACAGCCGCCCCTGGTCGGTGACGAAGGAGACCGTGCAGCCGGGGGTGCCGGAGACCGTCAGCCGGGCGGTGACCTTCGCCGTACGGGAGACCGCCAGCCGCTCGCCGATTCCGGCGTGTTCGCCCCGCTCACCGGTGACGGAGAACGCCAGGTCGACCTTCGACGACTCGGCGATCCAGACCCGGCCGGCCCGGATGCCGTTCTGAAGAGCCCGGCGCGAGAGATCGTCGGCGAGCACCACGGTCTGCGGCAGGCCGACGACATCGGGGTCGCGATGGGCGTCGCTGTGGCCGACGGCCGGCAGCCAGTCAGCGCGGCCCTGGACGTGGGCGACCAGGGTGTTGTCCCACTCGGCGAGGGTGACCTCGTCGTCGGGGGTGTACGGCCCGTTCCAGACCTCCACCGCATCGGCTTCGTTCAGCCCGAACTTCCAGTTGCAGCCGATGCAGGTGGCGTGCGGATGCGCCGGGATGACCAGGCCCTCGGCCCGCCGGATGGCGCGTGCGTACTTCCCGAAGGCGTTGTCGCGGGCCCGGTAGCGCCAGTCGATGAAGACCTCCGGGTCGGTGCCCATCGCGACCACGTGCCCATTGCGGGTGGTGACTTCCTCGCCGGTCAGGATCAGCAGGTCGTCACCCCACAGCCCCTCCCAGGCGCGATGCGCGGAGGTGGTGTTGTGCTCGGAGGTGTTGATGAAGTCCAGCCCGGCGGCGCGGGCCAGCGCGGCGATCTCGGCGGGGGTGCGTTTGCCGTCGGAGTGCACGGAGTGCAGATGGCTGTCGCCGCGGTACCAGGCGCGGCCCCGGCCCCGGGCGCGCTCGGGCGGATGGACGGGCGCCGGGGTGCGCCCCTGGGGGCCGTACTTCAGGGTGACCGTGACGTCGTAGGACAGGCCCTGCGGCGCGACCGTGTACGGGCCGAGGGCGATATGCCAGGTGCCGGGGTTGACGGGGCCCGGGAGATAGCCGGGGGTGGCCTCGTCGGCGCGCAGGAAGAACTCCGTACGCGCCCCGCCCGACCAGCCGCGGAAGCCGGCGCCGCCGAGGCCGGTGCCCCGTTCGTCGAAGATGCCGATGTCGCAGGCGTTCCCGGCCGTGCCCTCCGGGACGGTGGGTTTGTCATAGCGGTAGGCCACGGCGATTTCGCGCACCCCGCCCGGCACTTCGACCGGCAGGTACACGAAGTCGGGTGAGCCCGTGGGCAGATGGCCGGTGACCCGCCGGGTCTGCTCTCCCGGCCCGCCTCCGGCTCGCCCGTCCGTGGGCGCCGCGTCGGCGAAGCTCACACGTCCGAGCGTAAGCGCGCCCGTCGCGCCCGCAACCGCCGAAAGTCTCAGAACGTCGCGTCGTTCCATCCCCGCCCCCGCGTCATGTCGTGTCGGATGAGTGCCGCGTCGCGGCCGGCTCGTCGCACCGCGTGAAAACTGTTGTACGCGGGTGTGACACCGAGGGAAAGGGCTGTGGATAACCGTCGGGCGGTGAGGCAACATGCGGTCACGCACACGCCCGACGCGGAGGTGTTCCCAGCATGCGGATCGCGACCACGATCTTCCTGACCGACGAGACGATCCGGCCGGACCGGCTGGCCCGCGAGCTGGAACAGCGCGGCTTCGCCGGCCTCTATCTCCCGGAGCACACCCATATCCCGGCCGGCCGGGACACCCCCGCCCCCATGGGCGAGCCGCTGCCCCGCGAGTACGGCCGCACCCTCGACCCGTTCATCGCGCTCGGCCAGGCCGCCGCGGTCACCGAGCGGCTCGCCCTCGGGACCGGCATCACCCTGGTCGCCCAGCACGACCCGGTCGACCTCGCCAAGCAGATCGCGACCCTCGACTTCCTCTCCGGCGGCCGCTTCACCCTGGGCATCGGCTACGGCTGGAACGTCGAAGAGGCCGCCGACCACGGGGTGGAGTGGTCGACCCGGCGGGAGCTGACCCGGGACCGGGTGGCGCTGATGCGCGCCCTGTGGGCCGCGGAACCGACCGCGTACAAGGGCGCCTTCGGGTCCGTACGGGCGTCCTTCGCGCACCCCAAGCCGGCCCACGGCGCGCCGCGCATCCTCCTCGGCGGCGGGGCCGGGCCCAAGCTCTTCGGGCAGATCGCCGAGTACGCGGACGGGTGGCTGCCGATCGGCGGACGGGGGCTGACCGAGACCCTTCCGGTACTACGGCAGGCGTGGTCGGACGCCGGGCGCACGGGTGAACCGGTGGTGGTCCCGTACGCGGTCCATCCGTCACCCGGGAAGCTGGCGTACTACCGCGAGCTGGGACTGCAAGAGGTGGTTCTGCAACTGCCGCCGGCCGGGGAGGCGGAGGTACTGCGGACGCTCGACGACTTCGCGCAGTTCCTGTGACGTACGGCAGCGTGCCGTACCGGATGCGTGACGACACCGGACGGGCCGCCTGAGGGCTTGGTGGACGGCCGCCGGACCGGACACGCCTAGGACCAGCGGTGTAAGGCCCTCGTCCCCCAGGATCGGTACCGGAGGCCGATTCGCGCCCGCCCCGTCCAGTCGTAGCGTCGGAGGTGAGGGCTTGGTGAACCAACCCGCATTCAACGGTCCAAGGAGAACGGGCCACGGTCCCGAAAGAGCCACGGTCCGGACGATCCCGCAGATCAGGGGACCACGCCGAGCACGGGACCAGAGAGATCAAGGAGACCCCATGCCTAGCCTCGACCACACGATCGTGCACAGCACCGACCGTTTCGCCTCCGCCCGGTTCCTGGCCGGTCTGCTCGGTGCGCCCGAGCCCAAGGCGTTCGGCCCCTTCGCCGCCCTCAAGCTGGACAACGGGGTGGCCCTCGACTACGCCGAGCATGTCGCAGGCGGCGAATTCGTCCCGACGCACTATGCGTTCCTGGTGACCGAGGAGGAGTTCGACGGGATCTTCGGCCGCATAGAGGAGCGCGGGCTCTCCTACTGGGCCGACCCCATGCACACCAAGCCTCAGGAGATCAACCACCACGACGGCGGCCGCGGTGTCTACATCCTTGACCCCGACGGCCACAACATGGAGTTCCTGACCAGGACGTACTCCGACGAGCTGCTGGCAAGCATGTGAGCGTGCGGTGCGCCGCTGCCGGGAAGTGCCCTCTCCATGCCCTGACGGAACCTTCGTCCGCAGTGATCAGCGGCACAGCAACGGCGCCTTCTCCGGCGGCGGGGCTGTCGGCGGGCGCTCGTATGCTCGGAGGATGACTTCCAGCGCGCAGGTACCCGGCCAGGCATCCGACCAAGGGACCGACCGCGAGACGAACGCCGGGCCCGCCGCCGCGGGCCGCCCCACGGCGAACGCCATGCGCCGCGCGCTCAAGCGGGCCCGCGACGGTGTCGCGCTGGACGCCGGCGAGGCCACGGTGCTGCTCCAGGCACGCGGCGAGGACCTCAGGGACCTGTGCGCCTCAGCGGCCCGGGTGCGGGACGCCGGCCTGGAGGCCGCGGGCCGCCCGGGGGTCATCACCTACTCGCGTGGTGTCTTCATCCCGTTGACGCGCCTGTGCCGGGACAAGTGCCACTACTGCACCTTCGTCACCGTCCCCGGCAAGCTGCGCCGGGACGGCCACGGGATGTTCATGTCGCCCGACGAGGTGCTGGACATCGCCCGCCGCGGCGCCGAAATGGGCTGCAAGGAAGCCCTGTTCACCCTGGGGGACAAGCCGGAGGACCGCTGGCCCGAGGCCCGCGAATGGCTGGAGGCGCACGGCTACGACGACACGCTCTCCTACGTCCGCGCCATGGCCATCCGCGTCCTGGAGGAGACCGGCCTGCTGCCGCACCTCAACCCCGGGGTGCTGTCCTGGACGGACTTCCAGCGGCTCAAGCCCGTCGCCCCGTCCCTGGGGATGATGCTGGAGACGACCGCCGAGCGGCTGTGGAGCGAGCCCGGCGGTCCCCACTACGGATCGCCCGACAAGGAACCGGCCGTCCGGCTGCGTGTCCTGGAGGACGCCGGCCGCTCCAACGTCCCCTTCACCACCGGGCTGCTCATCGGCATCGGTGAGACGTATGAGGAGCGCGCCGAGTCCCTGTTCGCGCTGCGCCGTATCCAGCGCGCCTACCACGGCATCCAGGAACTGATCATGCAGAACTTCCGCGCCAAGCCGGACACGGCGATGCGCGGAATGCCGGACGCCGAACTGGAGGAGCTGGCCGCGACGATCGCGGTGGCCCGGCACATCATGGGCCCCTCGACCCGTATCCAGGCACCGCCCAACCTCGTCGACGGCGAATACCAGCTGCTCATCGACGCCGGCATCGACGACTGGGGCGGCGTCTCCCCGCTGACCCGCGACCATGTGAACCCCGAGCGCCCCTGGCCGCAGATCGACGAGCTGACCGAGCGCTGCGCCGCGGCCGGCTTCGAGCTGCGGGAACGGCTCCCCATCTACCCGGAGTTCCTCCAGCGCGGTGAGCCCTGGCTCGACCCGCGCCTGCTGCCGCACGTCCGCGCCCTCGCCGACCCGGAGACGGGCCTGGCCATCGAGGACGCCCCCGTGGTGGGCCGCCCCTGGCAGGAGCCCGACGAGGGCTTCACGATGAGCTCCTCGGGCCGTACGGACCTGCACCACACCATCGACACCGAAGGCCGCACCGCCGACCGCCGCGACGACTTCGACGAGGTCTATGGCGACTGGGAGGCACTGCGCGAGGCCGCGGCCCCCGGGATGGCACCGGAGCGCATCGACTCCGACGTACGCCAGGCCCTGGCGCAGGCCGCCGACGACCCCACCCGGCTCACCGACGCGCAGGCCCTGGCGCTGCTGCACGCCGACGGGCCCGCCCTGGACACGCTCTGCACCATCGCCGACGAGCTGCGCCGCGACACCGTGGGCGACGACGTCACCTACATCGTCACCAGGAACATCAACTTCACCAACGTCTGTTACACCGGCTGCCGCTTCTGCGCGTTCGCCCAGCGCCGCACGGACGCCGACGCCTACACCCTCTCCCTCTCCCAGGTCGCCGACCGCGCCCAACAGGCCTGGGACGTGGGCGCGGTGGAGGTCTGCATGCAGGGCGGCATCCACCCCGACCTGCCCGGCACCGCCTACTTCGACATCGCGCGCGCCGTCAAGGAACGTGTCCCCGGTATGCATGTGCACGCCTTCTCGCCCATGGAGGTCGTCAACGGCGCGACGCGCACCGGGCTGTCCGTCCGCGAGTGGCTCAGCGAGGCCAAGGCCGCCGGTCTCGACAGCATCCCCGGCACCGCCGCCGAGATCCTGGATGACGAGGTCCGCTGGATCCTCACCAAGGGCAAGCTGCCCACCGCCACCTGGGTCGAGGTCATCAAGACTGCCCATGAGCTGGGCATCCGCTCCTCCTCGACGATGATGTACGGCCATGTCGACCAGCCCCGCCACTGGCTGGGCCACCTCCGCCTGCTCGCCGAAATCCAGCAGGAGACCGGCGGCTTCACGGAGTTCGTCACCCTCCCCTTCATCCACACCAACGCCCCCGTCTACCTCGCCGGTATCGCCCGCCCCGGCCCCACCACCCGTGACAACCGCGCGGTGACGGCCATGGCCAGGGTCCTGCTGCACCCGCACATCACCAACATCCAGACCAGCTGGGTCAAGCTCGGCACGGACGGCGCCGCCGAGATGCTGCGCTCCGGCGCCAACGACCTGGGCGGCACTCTGATGGAGGAGACCATCTCCCGGATGGCGGGTTCGAGTTACGGCTCCTACCGCTCCATCCAGGACCTCATCGCCATCGCCGACCTCGCCGGCCGCCCGGCCCGCCCCCGCACCACGACCTACGCCCCGGTCACCGAGGAACGCCAGGCGGCCGCCCTGGCGTCGGACGGACATCTGCCGGAGCTGCTGCCGGTCGTGGAGTAGCCGGCGGCGGCCGCCATCCGCGGTTATCCACAGCCCCCTTCCCGCACCGCCGCCGGCGGCTAATCTGCGGGAGCAGGTCAGAAAAGCCGGCACCGCGGCGAACGCCGGGGCGGAGGGGGTGGACTCGATGGCGCGCAACAGGCTCTCGCGGCAGGAGCTGATCCGGCTCCGGCGGCGGGAGGGGTTCATCGGGCGGCGCGGCGAGATCGCCGCGTTCCGGGACAACTTCGCCCGCGCGGTGGAGGATCCGGCACATCAGTTCCTCTTCCATGTGCACGGCCAGGCGGGCGTCGGCAAGACGTCACTGGTCCGGCAGTTCGAGGAGACCGCGCGCGAGCAGGGCGCGCCGACCGCGTATGTCGACGAGGCGGTGCACGACGTCCCCGAGGCCATGGCGGCCATCAGCGGTCAACTCGCCGCGCAGGGACACCCCCTTGAAGGTCTTCGACAAGCTGCTCGCCACCTACCGGGAGCGGCGTCACGAGGCCGAAGCGGCGGCCGTCACCGCGGAGGCGGCGCCCGGCCCGGCGGACCAGGACGACCCCCAGGGGGTCGCCCCCTCGCCCGGCAGCATGATCGCCGCCCAGGCCGGGCTGGCCGGCCTGGGGCTGTTACCCGGCGTCGGTGCCCTCACCGGAGGACTGGACCCCCGCCAGGTGGCGCGCGGCGCCGACCGGCTGCGCGGGCTGCTCAGCGCCCGGCTGCGCAGCCATGACGAGGTGCAGCTGGTGATGGCGCCGCTGGAGGTCCTGACGCCCGTCTTCGTCCGTGAAGTGAGCGCCGTCGCGGACGAGTCGCCCTCAGTGGCGCTCTTCTTCGACACCTACGAGCGGACGGGCCCGCTGCTCGACATCTGGCTGCGTGACGTCCTGGTCAGCGATCGCTACGGCCCGCTGGCGCCCAACGTGGTGGTGACGCTGGCCGGCCAGACCGCGCTGGACCGCCGGTGCTGGGCCGACTGCCTGGACTGTGTGACGGATCTGCCGCTGGACGCCTTCACCGAAGACGAGGCACGCCAGTTCCTGGCAACCAGGGACATCACCGACGAGCGCGTCGTCGAGGTGATCCTGCGGCTGTCCGGCGGCCTTCCGGTGCTGGTCTCCACCCTCGCCGAGAACCGCCCGCGCGCCGTCGAGGCCGTCGACGACCCCAGTGACACCGCCGTCGAGCGCTTTTTGAAATGGGAGACGGACCCGGTGCGCAGGGAGGCCGCATTGGCGGCCGCCCTGCCGCGCCATGTGGACGAGGACATCTTCCGGGCCGTCGTGGATGCGGCCGCCGCCGAACAGTTCGGCTGGCTGTGCGGGCTGCCGTTCGTCGCCGACCGGGGCGGGCGCTGGCAGTACCACGAGGTGGTGCGGACGGCGATGCTGCGCCTCCAGCGCCGTAGATCACCGCAGACCTGGACGGCCCGGCACCGCCGTCTCGCCGAGGCCGCCCGGCGCCACCGCACGGACCACGCGCCCGACGAGAGCCCCGCGGACTCCTGGTCCGACGAACGCCAACTGGAGTACCGGCTGCGGGAGATCTACCACTCCCTCTGTGCGGACCCACAGCCGTCCCTCACCCCGGCGCTGTCCGACACCCTGGACGCCGCCGAACACGCGCCGACCGCCGTGCGCAGAGTCGCCGAGACCATCCGCCAGGCCGGTGAGGACGCCGGCGACCCGGAGGTCCGCGACTGGGGCGACCGTATGACCACCGCGCTCACCGAGGACGGCGGCGGCCTGATCGTGCTCCTCACCGCGCTGCTCGGCCACCCCGGCCTCGACGTGCACGGACAGGCCCGCATCCACCACGTCCGAGGTCGCGAACACCGCAAGGCCGAGGCCTGGCAACCGGCTTTCGCCGACTTCGACCGCTGCCTGGAACTCGATCCGCGCAACGCCTCCGCCCTGCTCGGCCGCGGTCTGACCCACCGCTATATGCGCTGCTTCGAGCGCGCCGCCGAGGACTACACCCGCGCCCTGGAGATCACCCCGGACTCCTTGGAAGCCGCCTCCCAACTCGGCGAGGCCTACCGCCTCCTGGGCCGCTACGAGCAGGCCATCACCGAGTTCGACCGGGCTCTTGCCCGGCAACCCCGTCACGCCTTCAGCATCGGCAGCCGCGCCGTCTGTCTGCGCCGCCTCGGCCGCCACGAGGAAGCACTGGCGGGCCTGGAGCGCGCCATCGAGATCAACGCGAACTACGCCTGGGCAATGGCCGAACGGGGCGCCACTTACCGCGACACGGGACAGTACGACCTGGCCCTGGCCGAGTTCGACCGCGCCCTCGCCGTCAACCCCACCTACGTCTGGGCCCACGCCCGCCGGGGGATCACCCTGCGAGTGATGGGCCGCCACGACGAAGCCCTCGACGCCCTCGGGCGCGCGGCCGAACTCCAGCCGAACGACCCCTGGGTATGGGCGGAGCGCTGCCACACCTGCCTGGAGAGCGGGCGGCATGAGCAAGCAATCCTGGAGGCCGACCGGGCCCTTGCCGCCGACCCCGGCTACGCCTGGGCCCACCGGGCCCGCGGCACCGCACTGCACGCCCTGGACCGCCACGACGAGGCACTGGCAGCACTTGACCGCTCCCTGGAACCTGACGCGGACGACGCCAGGGTGTGGGGATTGCGGGGCGCGGTGTGCGGCCACCTGGGCCGCTACGAACAGGCCCTCGCAGACCTCGACCGGTCGATCGCCCTGGACCCCGTGGACGGCCACGCCCATTGGCAGCGTGCCCTGGCGCTGACGGCTCTGGACCGCATCGAGGAAGCCCGCTCCGAACTCTCCACCGCCGTACGCCTCACCCCCGATTCGAGCCGGTTCACGGCCACCCGCGGAACGATCAACCTCCTCACCGGCCGACTGACCGAAGCCCTGGCGGACTTCGACCGAGCCCTCGAACTCGGCGACGCCCCCACCCACACCCTCGCCCGCCGCGGCAAAACCCACCTCCTACGAGGCGATACCCCCCAAGCCCTCACCGACTTCAACCAAGCCCTCGCCGACGCCGACGCCGACGCCGACCCGTCCGCCACCGCCACCCTCCTGTCCCTCACGGCGGGCTCCCTGCGCCGGACCGGTCACCTGGACGCGGCTCGGGAGGCGATCGAGGCTGCCCGGGACGCGATGAATTCCGGCTCGGGCGGTGATTCGGACGCGGGGCTGATTGTTCGCTACGAGGGGGCGCTGCTTGCCGCCATGCTCGGCGGAAGCGCGACTGAGCCAGGGGCCGGGGCCATGGCTGCGCCCGTGGACGGCACCGTGAATGCCGCCGCGTCCGCGTTCACGGCCGGAGGGCCCGGGGCGGCGCTGAGAGCCGACGAGCGCTTTGCCCGGGCCTTCGGCGACGGCCCCTCGGGCCATGACAGGAACAACAGCACCATCACCAACCTCGACCGTGCGTCCGCTCTGCACGGCAGCAACGCCCGTTCCGCCCCAACCCCTCTCCTGGAGACGGCTCTCATATCGATGGAGTCCGTCGCCGTCTTGGTTCGATGTGCCCTCGGCGACTGGTCGGGGGCCGAGGCCCTCATCGCGGAACTGCTGGATGGCGGCTTATGGGAAGCCGTTGCCGAGACCGAACTGGGGCTGCGGGATCTCGTGCGTCTGCCGGGCACGGATACCGAGCGGTTGGAGGCGATACGCAGCGGGCTGATACGCCACCTGCGGATGACGGCTGCCGTGCCGGAGTGACGCCGGCCCGGGGTGACCGCGGCCCGGGTGACGGTCGGTCCAGGGCGAGCAGGGGCCCGGGTGGGCGCTGCTACCCCCAGCGCCCACTGAGCCGGACCCATCCGGGGCCCTGCCACCGACCGGCCCCTGCCACCGACCGGCCCCTGCCACCGACCGGCCCCTGCCACCGACCGGCATCGTGCCACCAGCCGCGACCATGCCACCCGCCAGGACCGGCTCAGCGTCCGCGACCATGCCCCCGGCCAAGACGGCCTCAGCGACCGCGGCTGCGGCCCCCGGCACTCACTCCCCCACGCCGCCCTCGTACTCCGCCTCGTGCTGAAGGATGCACTGCTGCCACTGCGACAGGGCCTCCTCACGGTCCCCTCCGCTGTCCTGGGCGGCGACGATCAGGGCGTCGGCGGCCATGGCGGCGAGCCGTACGGCGATATGGCACACATCGCTCTGGGGGAGCGGCCGGAGGAGTTCCACCGCGCCGTCGCTGTCGCCGGAGAGGGCGGAGGCGACGACAGCCATGGTGGTGCGATCCCACTCGTACTCGGACATGGGGAGAGCATGCCCAACGGGCGCCGCCGCCATCATCGAACGGATGCGCGCGCAGGTGGGGGCGGTAGGGGAAGGCGGGACAGGGGTGGTGCCGGACGTCTCGTGGGACGAGGGCGCGGACGCGCACGGGGGCGGCTGCGCGTCCCGCCCGAGGGGTGGGCCGCCCGAGCAGCCGGGAGCGAGGGCGTCGGCCGAGGCCCGCAGGACCGTGCGGGGTGGCCACTTCCGCGCGACCGCGGGCGGCAGGTCAGGCCGGCCGGGACCGTCAGCCCGTGGGGGCGGGTCCCACGTCCGGATGACCGGCCCCCACCCAGCCCGGTTGACGGCTCGGCCTGCCCACCAGGAAGGCCGTGATGTCTTCGACCGCTTGCTGGAAACAGCCCTCACCCCGACCCGTACCCATCGGACGCCACCGACCAAAAGCCTCCTTACGAATGACTATTCGCAATACACTCCTGGCCAAAATTTGATCATTCTCGGTCGATTACAGTGCTGCGCCAGGGGCCCCGCAAGGCCCCGGGACGTAGTGAGCTTCAGGAGGGCGCAGTGAGCGAGCGCAGCGAGCGTGCCGTTCAGAGGTGCGCGCCGGGCGGATGCGAGGCCGAGTGGAGCGAGGTTTCGGCATGAGCGCAGCGGGCGGCGGCGCCATCTGGGGGCGCGCGGAGCAGCAGGATTTCCGCAGCCGGGTACGCGGCTGCCTGCTCGGCGGCGCCATCGGCGACGCGCTCGGCGCCGGTATCGAGTTCGACTCGCTCGACGCGATCCGCAAGGCGCACGGCCAAGAGGGCGTGACCGATCTGGTACCCGCCTACGGGCGGCGCGGCGCGGTCACCGATGACACCCAGATGACGCTGTTCACCGTGGACGGCCTGATCCGGGCCCAGGTACGCCGCGACACCGGCGCCTGGCATCCGCCCACCGACGTCCACCGCGCCTATCTGCGTTGGTCCGCCACCCAACGCGACTGGGGCCCGGACGAGCGCAGGAAGGACGACGGCTGGCTCGCCCGCGAGGAGTGGCTGTACTCCCGGCGGGCACCGGGCCGGGCCTGTCTGAGCGGTCTCGGCGACGAGGTGATGGGCACGCTCAGCAGCCCCAAGAACCCGGACTCGAAGGGCTGCGGCGCGGTGATGCGCTCCGCGCCGTTCGGTCTGCTGGTCGGCTGGGAGCCGCAGCTGGTCTTCCAGCTCGCCGTCGAGTGCGCGGCGCAGACGCACGGCCACCCCACCGGCTATCTGGCGGCCGGCGCGTTCGCAGTGATCAGCCATTCGCTGGCCCGTGGCGACGACCTCGACAGCGCCGTACAGAAGTCGCTGGCCCACCTGGCCACCCGCCCCGGCCACGAGGAGACCACCGACGCCCTCAAGCGTGCGCTCGGCGCCGTACGGCAGGGCATGCCGACGCCCGCCCGGGTGGAGTCCCTGGGCGAGGGCTGGACGGCCGAGGAGGCGCTGTCGATCGGCGTGTACTGCGCACTGGTCGCCGAGGACATCCGGCACGGCCTCCTGCTGGCCGTCAACCACGGCGGGGACAGCGATTCCACCGGCGCGATCTGCGGCAATCTGCTGGGCACCCTGTACGGCGAGACAGCACTGCCGCCGAACTGGCTGGTCGAGCTGGAGGGCCGGGACACGATCCTTCAGCTGGCCGATGACTTCTCGATGGAGATGACGCAGGGCGCCGCACTGCACGGCCCGGCCGGATCATCGCCGGGCTGGCTCGTCCGTTACCCGCGGGCGTAGGACGGCCGCAAAGGCAGCGGCTCAGGCGCCGCCCGGCGACGTGCACCTCATGCCACGACGGCCGGGAGGGGCACCGGGCCCGTCCGTCGTACGCCTGCCACCGGCCCACCGGCCGCCGGGGCACCCGCCACCCGCCCACACCGGCCTGCGGAACACCCTCCCCCCGCCTGACACCCCACCGGCCGACGGAACACCGGCCACCCGGCGCCCACGGCCCACCGCCCGCCGGACGCCAGACGCCCGCCCGAACAGGCCCCCCGCCCGAAGAGGCCCCGCCTGAAAAGCCCCCGCCCGACGAGGCCCCTACCGCATCACCTCCCCCGCATTGACCAACAGCGACTGCCCCGTGATGGCGCGCGCCCGGTCGGAGGCCAGAAAGACCACGGTCTCGGCCACATCCGCGTCCGTCGCCAGCTCGGGCAGTGCCATCCGTTCGGTGAGCCGGGCCAGCACCTCGGACTCCGGGACGCCCTCACTCCGCGCCTGGAACCGTACGTACGCCTCCACCGGCGGGCCCCACATCCAGCCGGGCTGCACGGTGTTGACCCGTATCCGGTCCGGCCCCAGCTCGCGCGCCAGTGAGTACATCGCCGAGACCAGCCCGCCCTTGGACGCCGCATACGCCGCCTGCTGCACCTGTGACGGCGCGGCGACCGACGACTGGGTGCCGATCAGCACCACCGAGCCGCCGCCGCGCGCCGTGAGCGACGGCAGACAGGCGCGGGTCATCCGCAGCGTGCCGAAGAGATTGACGTCCACGACACGGTGCCAGGAGTCGAAGTCGGCCTCCCGCAGGCCCCCGAACAGCGAGTCCAGGGCGGCGACATGGACCACCGCGTCGATCCCGCCGAACTGCTCCACGGCCAGCGCGGCCAGCGCCGCGCACTGCGCCTCGTCGCCGATATCGGTCACCCGCCAGGCCGTACGCGCGCCGGAAGGATCCAGCTGCGCAGCCGACTTGGCGAGATGCGCCTCCGTACGGGCCCCCAGCGCCACCGAGGCGCCTTCCCGCACACAGGCCGCCGCGACCTGATGGCCGAGCCCGGCGCCTACGCCTGAGATGACGACGGTCTTGTTCCGCAGCAGCATGTGTGCCTCCCGGCCGGGCCGCTCCGCGCACGCCTGATGGGGCGTCAGATTAGGCCCGGCGCCCCGGGAAGGCCAGAGCCGTTCGCCAAGACGGAGCCGCGCAGAGGCAGCCGCCCCCAGGGCACGTAACCATCGGCCATGCCGCCCCCGCGCGCTCAGCCGTGCCGCCACCGCGCCCCCGCCGGCGCCTCCCTCAGCCGTGCCGCCGCCCCGCCCCGTCCAGCGCCTTCCTCAGCCGGTCGAGCCCCTCGCGGATCTCCTCCGGGGAATGCGTCACGAACGACAGCCGGACGGCCGTGGGGTCCGGCGGCCCGGCGAAGAACGGCGCGCCGGGGACGTACGCGACGTCATGCCGCACCACCTCGGGCAGCAGCGCCGTCGCGTCATACCCCTCCGGCAGCGTCGCCCACACGAACATGCCGCCCGCCGGACGGTTCCACCGCGAGCCCTCGGGGAGTGCCGCGGCCAGTCCGTCGACCAGCGCGTTCCGCCGCTCACGGTAGGCGTCGCGCACCCGCCCCAGATGCGCGTCCAGATCCGAGACCGCCAAATACCGCGCCGCCGCGGCCTGATCGACGGTCGAGGTGTGCAGATCGGCGGCCTGCTTGGCGATGACACAGGCGCGCCGCAGCGCGGCCGGCGCACGCAGCGAACCCAGCCGCAGACCCGGCGCCATCACCTTGGAGAACGAGCCGAGCAGCGCCGTACGGTCCTCGGCCCCGGGGAACGACGCGACCCACGGCACCGGCTCACCCTCGAAGCGCAGCTCCCCGTACGGGTCGTCCTCGGCGATCCACAGCCCGCGCCGGGCGGCGACCTCGGCGACCGCGGCCCGGCGCTCGGCGGACAGCGTGCGGCCGGTCGGGTTCTGGAAGGTCGGCACGACATAGAGCAGCTTGGGCCGCTCCCGCGCGGTGATCTCGTCCAGCGCGACCGGGTCCAGCCCCTCGTCGTCGGTCGGCACCGGCACCACCCGGGCACCGGCGAAGGAGAAGATCTGGAGCGCCGCGAGGTAACAGGGGTCCTCGACCAGCACCACGTCCCCCGGCTCCAGCAGGGCCGTGGCCAGCAGCGTCAGCCCCTGCTGGGAGCCGGTGGTCACCAGCAGGTCGTCGGCGTCGGTGGCCAGCCCGCGCACGGTGGTGCGCGCCGCGACGGCCGCACGCAGCGCCGGACTGCCCTCGCTGGTGGAGTACTGAAGCGCCCGCAGCGGATCCTCCGCCAGCACATGCTGAAACGCGGCCGCCAGCCCCTCCGTATCGAACAGCTCGGGCGCAGGCAGCCCACCCGCGAACGAAATGACCTCCGGCCGCGCGGTAAGCGCCAGGATGTCCCGCACCGGCGAACTCCCGGTCCGCGCCGCCCGGGCAGCCAGCCCGGGGACGGGGGCGGTGGCACGGCCAACTATCGCGTCCGGCATGACGACTCCCCTCGCTCGTGTTCTGCGCCCGACCATCGCCGGCCACAGATGCCCAGCAGCTTAAGCGGCCGGGGGGTGGGGCGCAGGGGTGACCGGATGATGAGCCGGGGCGGACAAGGGCAAGGGCAAGGACGAGGATGCGGGGCGGGTGCGGACGGGGCTCCGGGGGCAGGGCCGGGAGCCGCGTAAGGGCCGGGGCGGCCCCGCGCGCTCGATGCCTGACGATTCGCGCACCGATCCGCGCTCCGCCCCTCCCCATCTGATGACACGTCAGCTACACCTGTCTGTCATGACCGCAGACAGCGAACGAACGCCAGAGGTCACCACCGCCGCAGCCGTCGGCACCGGGCCCGCCGCCTACGCCGAGCTGGCCGCCGTCGGCCCGTACGGCGTGCACCCCGGACATGCGCTGATCACCATGGTCGAACCGCATCCCGGCCATGAATACGCCTACAACCGCTGGTACGAGGACGACCACTACATCGCGGGCGCGATGGCGATGCCATGGATCTTCGCCGGCCGCCGCTGGGTCGCCACCCGCGAGCTGCAACTGCTGCGCCGCCCCGAGAAGTCCGCCGTCGCCCAGCCGGTCACGGCGGGCTGCTATCTCTCCACGTACTGGATCACCGCGGGCCGCTACGACGAGCACATGAAGTGGACCGTCGGCATCAACAAGCGCCTCAACCGGGACGGCCGGGTCTACCGGGACCGTACTCATGTCTTTACGGCCTTCCAGGACCACCTGGCGACGGTGTACCGGGACGGTGCGGCGGGCCCCCGCGACCTCCACGCACTGGACCACCCGTACGCCGGGCTGGTGTTGGAGGTGATCGACGCGGACGGTCCGGAGCGGCGGGACCAGCTGCTGGAGTGGCTCTGTGCCCGGCATCTGCCGCGGCGGCTGGCGGGCTCCCCGGCCGCGATGGTCACGGTCTTCCGCCCGACGCCGCTGCCGGGCGACCGGATGTCGTATGTGCGGCAGGTCGAGGGCGTCGACACCCGGCTGACCCTGCTGTGGTTCCTCCAGCAGGACCCGCGCGACGGCTGGCCGGAGCCGTTCGCCGGTCTGGAGGAGGAGGTCGCGGAGTCGGGGCTGGGGCGGGTGGAGCTGGTGGCACCGTTCCTGCCGACCGTACCCGGGACGGACCGCTATGTGTCCGAGCTGCGCTGACGGACGCCGGCGGCGGTCGTACGCGGACGGCCGCCGGCCCGCCGGAACGGGGGCCCGGGCATGGCCGAGCCCCCTCGGCCGGGACGGCGATCCAGTCGAGAGGGCTCACAACTGCGAACTGCGGAGGGCGATAGCTCAGGTCACGCCGCGTCGAACGCGCCACCGGCGACGTCCGACACAAAGTGGCGCCAGGAGGAGTTGTCGAAGGTGAGGCGGGGACCCTCGGGGTCCTTGGAGTCGCGCACAGCGATGGCTGCCGCGGTCGGCACGGCGATTTCCACGCAAGCGCCGTTGCCACCGGAGTACGAGGACTTGGTCCAGGAGAATGCGGAATTGGGCTGCACGGCCATGTTCACTCCAGCTCACTCTGAGTTACCGGGGATTCGGTACTGACGACGCTACGCGCCAACATCACGAGCCGCAGAGGCCGTTCACCCGTACGAAGGGCATATTTCTTGATCTCTTTTCATGGGGGCGACGGCAGGTGTACCGTGCGATCCCTTTCCCCGGAATCCTGGATTCCGCGCCATTGACTTCCTGGTGGATGTCATCCCATGGCGTCCGCATGGGATTTCGCCGCAGCGGCGATGAACTCCCGGCTGTGCTCCGCGCTCAACGCCTGCGCGCGCAAATGCTCATACATGATCGTGTATTTGTGCACATCGTTGGTCTTCTCCAGATAGAGGTCACTGGTGACGCCCTCGATGTACACCACGCTGGAATCGGCGGCATCGTCGAATTCCAGGATGGAGAACGTTCCAGACATTCCGGCATGCGCACCGGTGTTGTACGGCAGGACTTGCACCGTCACATGCGGCAATTGGCTCATCTCGACGAGATGGTCCAGCTGCTCGCGCATGATCAGATGGCTGCCGACCACCCGCCGCAGCGCGCTCTCGTCCAGCACCACCCACAGCCGCAGCGGGCGCTCGGTGTCGGTGACCCGCTCCTGGCGGCGCATCCGCACCTGGATGCGCTTCTCCAGATGGTCGGGCGCCAGTTCGGGGACCGTGCCGGGGATGACCGCCTCGGCGTAACCGGCGGTCTGGAGCAGACCGGGCACCAGCAGGGACTCGTAAATCCGCAGCGAGGCCGCCTCGGTCTCCAGGCCGATGTAGACGCTGTAGGGGATGTCGCCGAAGGCGTGCCACCAACCTTGCTGGCGCGAATCCTTGGCCATCTGCATCAGTGAATCCACAATGCGGTGGTCCTCGACCTCGTAGACCCCGCACAGATCGCGGACATCGCGCTGACTGATGCTGCGGCGGCCGTTTTCCAGTCTGCTGATCTTCGACTGGGAGACCAGCAGCCGCTCGGCCACCTCTTCCGCCGTCATGCCTTTGAGCTCACGGAGCCTTCGTAGCTCCTGGCCCAACCGGCGTCGCCTGACGGTGGGATTGACATTGGACGCCACGGGACGTGCACCTCCGGCTCCGTACTGCTGTCGTTTTCTTTTCAGCAGACTGCCACTCCGGGGTGACGCCGCGCAGTGAAACGCACACAGAAGGCGAGCGAGCAGAGGCGCGGGGTGGCGGGCCGGCCGTTGTCTGGAACGGTCGGTCCGCCACCCCGCGCTTGGTGCTGCGGCTCCCGTACGGGAATTTGGGGACGGTGGTGCGGGTGACGCGTGGTACGAGTGCTGCGCTGGGTGGTGCGAGAGGGCGTACGCGTTCTACGGCGTCAGCGGGCGCCTACCCGGGCCATCCGGCCGTGGCCGTGCCGCGACTGGACCGGTGCGCCGGCCGGGTCCGCCGTGGCCCGTGCCGCCGGTTGCCGGACCGGTCCCGCGACGGCCGCCTGCTGCCGCCGGGGCTGTGCCGCGACACCGTTCTGCACATCCATGACGGCGTGTGCGACCAGTCCGCCCATCGGGTCGTGCCGGATCAGATCCCGGAGACGGGAGCGCGATGACCGCCCTTCGTTCCCTGGATACAGATGCTTGCCGAGGCCGACCGCATGGGCCAGCGCGGCGAGCGCCGCGGTCCGCGGGTCCGGGGGTACGCCGGTGCGGATCGCGTTGTCCAGCCGGGCCCTGATTTCCCGGCTGATGGCCGTCTCCGTCGCTTGGTAGCGCGTCGTCGGCAGCACCCCGCACATCTGTCCCGCCACGGCATGCACCATGCCGCACCGTTCGAGATGCGTGAGGTAGGTCTGGCGCAGCCCGAGTCGGGGCCCGCCGATCCAGTGGACCGCGCGCACCGGACTGCCGCGTCGGCGCAGCAGTTCGAGCGCGGAGTCCAGAGTTGGATCTCCTGTCGGCCGTGCCATCACCACGGCGATACGATCCCCGTCTGGGGCTATCCGTCCTGCCAGAGCCAGCTCTACTAGCTGTGCCCCGGCCAGGCCGAGGTCGAGCGACTGCGGCTGCGCTGTGGTGCCCGTGGTCGGGTCCAAAGCGAGCAGCAGAAGCTCCTCCGGAATTGTTCTGCGGCTCCTGCCCATCCATGCCTCCCCGCGTGGATGAATGACAGGGTGACCCCTCTCACATTCATCTGTCGAGAGTGCGTGGGGGGTTCGGTATGGAACCGGTAGGTATGTCGTTCTCGTCTTGCACGTCGGCGACATCTTTCTGAGGGGTGCGGCGCCTACCGGTACGCGTGGCGGCGAGATGGGGCCACGTGGACACAGGACACTTGGGAACACTGGGCCAGGCAGCAGTGGGACGTATGAAGGAGACATCGGTGGCGGGCGAGTCCCCCGACAAGTCGGACAAGAAGCAGTCGTCGGGGAAGACGGCGCGGAACGAACGTGATCCGCGGCTGTCGGCCTTCCGCGGGGAGCCGGACGAATCGGCGCAGGCTTCGGATGCCGGGAAGCATCCGAAGCCTGCGGACGACGGGGCGGAGGCCGCGGCGGAGTCGAAGCCCGCGGCGAAGCCGGAACCGGTCGCCGCGGCGAAGTCCGCGTCGGCGGGGAAGTCCGCCACGGCGAGTGACGCGGAGCCCGGGGCCGGGACGGCGCCCGAGGGCGCGTCTGAGGAGCCTCAGGAGGCCGAGGAGGGCGGTGCGGGCGCCGAGGGCGGCGACGCCCGTCTGCGGGCCGCTGTGGCCGCCTGGGTCGCGGGCAGCGGCGATGAGGACGGTGCGGGCGGCGAGGGAGCCGAAGGCGCCGAGGCGGGTGACGATGGCGACGGTGATGCCGGCGCTGCCGCGGCGTCGGCGTCCGAGGTGAAGGCCGAGGCCGAGGCAGAGGCGGAGTCGGCCGCTGGGTCGGATGAAGCCACGGGGGCTGGTGCTGATGCTGCCGCAAAGCCGGAAGCGAAGTCTGGTGCGAAGGCCGATGCAAAGGCCGATACGAAGTCTGGTGCGAAGCGGTCGGTGAAGTCCGGGGCGAAGGCGGAGGAGGGCGCGGACGAGGGCGCTGAGGCCGGGGCGGCGGCGAAGGCCGGGTCCGAGGCCGGGGCGAAGCCTGCCGCGTCCGGGGCGAAGGCCGGCGTCGACGCCGATTCCCGAGCTGACGCCGACGCCGGGACGGACGCCGACAGCGAGACCGGCGCCGACGGGGATGCCGGTCGCGGTGGCTCCAAGGGCGGTGCGAAGTCGCAGTCCGAGGCGAAGTCCCAGCCCAAGGGCAAGAGCGAGGCCAAGGGCAAGAGCGAGCCCAAGGGCAAGAGCGAGCCCAAGGGGAAGGGCGACTCTGCGGGCAAGTCTGAGGCCGAGGGCAAGCCCGCGTCCGGGAGTAAGCCTGAGGCCCAGGGCGAGCCCGACTCCGAGGGCAAGCCCGCGTCGCCGTCCAAGGCCGAGGTTGTCGATCAGCCGACCGCCGTGTTCAAGACCGTCGGGCCGCAGAAGGGCAAGTCCGGCGGGGCGGCCGGTGCGGCGAGTGAAGGCAACGGGGACGGCGCGGGCGGCGGCGAAGCGGCTGAGGCCGAGGAGTCGGCGGTCGATGAGGCGACGCGCGTCTTTGCGTTTGCGAAGCCGAAGAAGGGTGCGGAGGCGGAGGCCGTCGATCAGGCGACCACCGCGTTCAAGATCTCCCCGCCCGCCAAGGACGGCGACGCGGCCAAGAGCAAGGCCAAGGACAAGCCCGAGAGCAAGGCCGACGCCGCGGCCGACGCCAAGGACAAGAACGCCGAGGACAAGAACGCCGACGGCAAGAACGAGGCCAAGGCGGCGAAGGTCGCCGAGCGGGACTCGGAGCGGACCAGCCAGTTCGTGGCGCTGAAGTCGGCGGACGACGGCACGGCGGGCAAGTCGCTGGGCAAGACGGCGCCGAAGACGCCCGCCCGTACGCCCGACAAGGCAGTCGACAAGCCCGCGGACAAGGCAGCCGACAAGCCCGAGGGCAAGGTCGCGGACAAGGCGGCCGACAAGGCCGACAAGGCCGGTGCCAAGCCGGCCGGCAAGGCCACCGGCGCGCTGCCGGCCGCCGAGCCCGCCAAGTCCGCCAAGCCGTCCGCGGCGCCCAAGCCTGCGGACCGGCCGGGCGCCATGCCGCCCGCCACCACGGGCGACAAGGCCGCCGCCCCCGCCGAGCTGCCCGAGGCCGAGCGCACCAAGCAGCAGCCGCTGCCGCCGCTCGACCTCCTGGCGCAGCTCACCAACACCCCGCCGCCGCCCGAGACCCCGCTGCGTTCGGTCGTCCGCCGGTTCAAGATCTGGACCCCGCTGGCGGTGCTGCTGGTGATCGTCTTTGTGGTCGCCCAGGCGGTGCGCCCGCTGCCCAACCCGACGCTCACTGTCGGCGACGCCAAGTCCTCGTTCACCTTCGAGGGCGGCAAGCTCGCCGTCCCGTGGCCCGCGAAGGGGCAGGCCGCGATCAAGGTGGTGGGCTCCGGGGACGTGGGGACGTTCGGCCCGCAGAAGCCGGTGCCCACCGCGAGCGTGGCCAAGATCATGACGGCCTACGTCATCCTCCGGGATCACCCGCTCAAGAAGGACGAGGGGGGCCCGCAGATCGAGGTCGACGCCAAGGCGGTGACCGAGGGCGGTTCCAGGCACGAGTCCCGGATCGAGGGGCTGAAGGCCGGGCAGAAGTTCAGCCAGCAGAACATGATCAAAATGCTGATGATCCCGTCCGGCAACAACATCGCCCGGCTGCTGGCCCGTTGGGACACCAAGTCCGACAACGAGGCGGCGTTCGTCAAGAAGATGAACGCCGCCGCCAAGGACCTGGGCATGAAGAACACCACCTACACCGACCCCAGCGGCCTGGACCCCAAGACCGTGAGCACCGCCGTCGACCAGCTCAAGCTGGCCGAGGCCGTCATGAAGTTCGACGCCTTCCGGCCGATCGTCGCCACGCCCAACACCGACATCCCGGGCCTGCCGAAGCGGATCAACAGCAACATCGACAACCTGCTGCTGGCCGGGCTGAGCATCAAGGGCATCAAGACCGGCTCCAGCACGGCGGCCGGCGGCACGCTGTCCTGGGCGGCCTACAAGACCGTGGACGGCAAGGACCAGCTGATACTGGGCACGATGATGGACCAGCACTTCAAGGGCCTGGACCCCGACGGCTCCAACAGCCTCACCCTGGTCAAGAACAACAGCCAGAAGGTCATCGAGGCCGTACGCAACGCGCTGACCTCGGCCACGGCGGTGAAGAAGGGCCAGGTCGTCGGCTATGTCGACGACGGTCTGAACGGGCGCACGCCGGTCGTCGCCACCAAGGACCTGAAGGCGGTCGGAGTCCCGGGCCAGAAGCTGACGTTGAGCGTCGGTGACGGGGGCAAGACCGTCCCGCACACCGCGAAGGCCGGTACCGAGGTCGGTGTGCTGACCGTCGGCAACAGCGAGAGCAGCCAGAAGGTCCCGGTCGCCCTGCAGAAGGACCTCGTCGAGCCGACCTTCGGCGCGAAGCTGGTCCGCATCACCTGAGCGGACCGGGGGGCTCCGGCGGTCGGCCCGGAGCCCCCCGGCCGTTGGTCATCAAAGGCCCCGGTGGCCTCAGAGGCTCTCGGCACCGGAGTCCGGGGCCTTCCGTCGGCCGCGCAGTAGGCATGTTCCTCCGTCCCGCGCGTGACCGGAGCCCGTCATCGACGTAGCGCAAGCGCAGAAGACGTACGTGTCCGCCGTGCCCGCCCGCGGTTCCCGGGTGGCGCAGTGCGCGGTGGTGCTGATGCCCGCGGGGCTGATGCTGTTCCTGGGGACGTGGGGGATCCGCCGCCAGGACGCCATATGGCGGGACGAGGCGGTCACCTACGACATGGCGCACCGCGGCCTGGCCGATCTGTGGCACACGCTTCAGCACGTCGATGTCGTGCACGGCCTGTACTACCTGCTGATGCACCTCTGGTTCGCCGGATACGACGCCACGCTCCGCGGTGCGTTCGGCGATGCGGTCGGTCTGCGGCTGCCGTCCGTAGTGGCGATGACGGTCGCTGCCGCCGGGGTCGCGCTGCTGGGGCAGCGTCTGGTCGGCCGCCGGGCGGGGCTGCTGGCGGGCCTCACCTTCGCGCTGATCCCGGTCGTCCAGCAGTACGCGCAGGAGGGCCGCTCGTACGCGACGGTCTGCGCGCTGGTCGTCTGGGCCACGTATGTGCTGGTGTCGGCCGCGTCCCGGCCGCGCAAAGGACTGTGGGCCGGCTATACGGCGCTGATGCTGGCCGCCTGCCTGCTGCACGAGTTCGCGTGTCTGGCGCTGCCCGCGCACGGCGCCGCGGTGGTCCTGGCGCGGCTGCCCCGCCGCGTACGGCGCGCCTGGCTGCTCGCCTCGGCCACCGTCCTCGCCGGTCTGGCGCCGCTCGCGGTGTTCAGCACCCGGCAGTCGGCCCAGATCAGCTGGCTCATGTGGCCGGACCCCCTCCAGCTGCTGACGTTCGCCGTGCTCGCCGCCCTCGGCATCGCCTGCGCTCGCGTCCGGATCCGCTCGCGCGGCCCCATCGGGCTGCGGACCCTCGGCATCCCGCTGCTGCTTCTGCCCACCCTCCTCCTGCTGCTGCTCTCCCATGTCGAGCCGGCGTATGTGGACCGCTATGTCCTCTACTACGTCGTCGGGTTCGCGCTGCTCGCGGGCGCCGCCCTGGCGCGGCTGCTGCGGCCGGCCGGCGAACGGGGCCAGACCCGTGGCCGGCGGCTGCGGCGGGCGACGGCGGTGGCGCTGCTGCCGGCGGCGCTGCTGCCGGTCAACGTCCATCTGCGCAGCCCGGACAGCCGGGTCGACGATGTCACCGCGGTCGCGCATGCCGTACGCGCGATGGCCGAGCCCGGCGACGGGCTGCTGTTCATGCCGTCCCGGCGGCGGATCTGGCGCGCGACCCTGCCGCACGAGTTCCGCGGGCTGCACGATCTCGCGCTGGCCAAGAGCCCGTTGGCCTCGCACACCCTCTACGGCACCGAGCGCTCCGGCGACGCGATCCGCGACCGGATGCTGACCGCCCGCCGGATCGTCGTCGCCGGAGACCCGGACGACCAGCCGGCCGACGACAGCGACCAGGAAATCGCCAAGCGGTCCACGTTGCGTGCCGCCTTCGAGATCTGCGGCAGCAGGGAGGTCCGGGGGGCCAGGGTCACGGTGTATGGGCGGGCGGGGGCGTGTGGTGGGAGTGGGGGGCGGTAGGCCGGGGGCTTCCCTGCCGGCCGCTCCCCGTCCGGTCATTCCCCGCCCGGCTTGGCCGCTCGGTCACTCCCTGCCGGCCGCTCCCTGCCTGGTCATTCCCCGTTCTCCGATGACTCCCCCTGCGCCGGCCGGAAGCTGCGGACCAGCTCGATGCGCCCGACGATGTGCCGGTTGAACTCCGCCAGCTCCTCGGCGGGGACCCACAGTTCGAGGATCGTCTCGCCGCCCGCCTGCCGTACCGGATAGCGCGCGGCGAAGTCTGCCTCGATCTCGAAGCGGGTGACATGGCCGACGCCGGAGGCCGGCACATTCCAGTCACGGGCGATCCGTATCGCGTAGTCCTCGTTGAGCACGGGGTAGAAGATCGGCTGGTCGGGCAGGCGCGGCGGCCAGGCACGCCAGCCGGAGGCCTCGACCAGGGCGAGCTCCTCGGGGCCGGTGGGACGCCAGAGGGTGAGGGTGGCGGGCGCGGTCTCGCTCCGGCGGGACGTCTGGATCATGCTCGTACGGTATGGCGCCGGGGTGGGCGGGCGCGCGGTGATTACGGGACGCGGGAGCCGCCGGGCGCGGTGGGGGAGCCGATGGGAGGGGCACGGGGTCGGGCGGCGGTGGGAGAGCCGAGGGCGCGGGCCGCGCCGGGCGGGGGTGAGGGAGCCGAGGGCGCGGGCCGGGCGGCGATGGAGGAGCCGAGGCCACGGGCCGGGCGGTGTGCCGCGGTGCCGGGGGCGGAGGGGCGGTGGCGCACGGTGGCTGTACGCCGGAGTGGTCATGACTCCAACGTCCGCCGCGAGTCTTCGCCCCCTACCGAAGGGACTCCGGCCTACGGTGCCCATATGAGCACCTCCCCGGAGTACGCCACCTTTCACTTCCACGCGCTGCACCACGCCGATCAGCCGCTGCTGCTGCCCAACGCCTGGGACGTCATCTCGGCGGTCGCACTCGCCGGGGCCGGGTACGCGGCAGTCGGCACCACGAGCCTGGGCGTCGCCGCGGCCCACGGCTATCAGGACGGGCGCGGGCTCGCCGAGGTCCGGGACGCCACGGTCGCGCTCGCGCTGCGGCTCAACGGTCGCCTGGCCTGCCCGTACACGGTCGACGTGGAGGGTGGATTCGGCGGCGACGCCGGCCAAGTGGGGGACCTGGCCGCCGAGTTGGCGGAGGCAGGGGCGGCCGGGCTGAACCTGGAGGACGGGCTGCCCGGCGGCGAGGGGCTGAAGGATCCGGTGCAGCAGGCCGAATTGATCAGCGCGGTGAAGGAACGGGCACCGGGCCTGTTCCTCAACGCCCGGATCGACACCCACTGGCTGGCGGACAGCCCGCCGCCCCTCTCGGTCACGCTCTCGCGCGCCGAGACGTATCTGGCCGCGGGCGCGGATGGCGTCTTCGTACCGGGCGTCGTCGCCGACGAGGACATCTCGACCCTGGTCGCCGGGATCCCCGCCCCGCTGAACATCCTCTTCGCTCCCGGCCGGCACACCGTCAGCCGTCTGGCGGAGCTCGGCGTACGCCGCATCAGCACCGGGTCCCTGCTCTTCCGGACCGCCCTCCAGGCCACTCTCACGGCGGCGGACGCCATCCGCACGGGCCGGCAGCCAACGGAAGCGGCCGGGACGGCCGGCGAGGTCCTGGGCTACGCGGAGGTGCAGCGGCTGGTGGGGGAGGAGGAATAGGGGCGCGAGGGCGCTGAAGCCGGGCTCGCGGTGGGGGCCGGGCTGATTGCCGGCCGGGCTCGTCCGTGGGAGCCGTGGGGGCGCCTCGTGTTCGGCCTCAGGCCCGGCGTACGGGTTCAGGCCTGCCGGCCGCGGCTTCCGTGGCGTCGACGGTGGACGGTGAGGGCCGTCGCGGCCACGCCCAGCGCACCGGCGCCGCCGATCAGGCCCGCCTTGGGCAGCTGGCCGGCCTTCTCCGCCAGTCCGGCCAGCCCGTCGTCGGGCAGCATGATCGAGGTCCGGCTCTCCGCGTGCGCGCTCGGCTCGGCCGCGAAGGCGGCGCCCATGGGGAGCAGCAGCACGGCCAGCGCACCGGTCGCGACGGTGGCGGTACGGATGACGGAGCGGCGCTGGGCCCGCATGGGTACTCCTCGTCGTGGGCGGCTCGGGCCGCCGTAGGGATGCGATAAAGAATGCGATGAGAGTCAGCACGCTACGGAGCGTCCTTAACGGAGACCCATCCGTTGTGTAACAGTCACCAAGATCTCTGGGCTCGGTCGTGTGAAGGAACGCCCGCGCAGGCCGGTCCAAATCCACCGAATTTCCCCTCCGGTCGCACTTCATGGACCGACCGTCACCAAGCTCAGCCGTCGCCGTTCACCAGTCAGCCACCTTCATCAGCTCACCGGGCCGAGCCGCCTGTCCTCACCGGGCCGAGCGGCCCACCGGCCCTGACCGGGCCGAGCCCAGCCGTCCGCCCACCCCGGCACGCCGGCCGCTCTCACCCCCGACCGCTACGACACTCTCCCTCCAGCTCACCAGTCGATGTCATCCGGCGGCTCCGGCAGCTCCTCGTCCTCGGGCTCCGGTGCGGCGTGATGCTCCTCGGCCGCCCCAGCCACCTTCGCGGCACCGGCACCGGCGGCTACGCGCACGTCCGCGCCCTCGCCCGCGCCCTCCGGAGTCTCCCGCCCGGCCAGCACATCCAGGATCGGCTGGCCGTACTTCGCGAGCTTGTTCTCGCCGACCCCGCTGACCGTGCCCAGTTCGGCCATCGTCGTCGGCCCGAGCGTGGCGATCTCCCGCAGCGTCGCATCGTGGAAGATCACGTACGCGGGCACGCCCTGCTCCTTGGCCGTGCGGCCTCGCCAGCCGCGCAGCGCCTCGAAGACCGGCAGCGCCGCCTCCGGCAGGTCCGCCGGTACCGCGCGCTTGCCCTTCGCCTTCGTCCGGGCCGCCCGCGCCGCCTTCTCCGGCTCCCGCCGCATCAGCACTTCGCGCCGGCCGCCCAGCACCTCGCCGCTCGCTTCCGTGAGCACCAGCGTGCCGTAATCACCCTCGACGGCGAGTAGCCCCTGCGCCAGCAACTGCCGTACGACGCCCCGCCATTCGGCCTCCCGGACGTCGGCGCCCACGCCGAAGACGCTCAGCCCGTCATGATCGAACTGGATGACCTTGGCGGTCTTCTTCCCCATCAGGATGTCGATGATCTGGCCCGCGCCGAACTTCTGCCCGCGCTCACGCTGGAGCCGTACGACCGTGGACAGCAGCTTCTGCGCGGGCACCGTGCCGTCCCAGGTCTGCGGCGGGGCCAGGCAGGTATCGCAGTTGCCGCAGGCGCTGCTCTCCTGCCCGAAGTAGGCCAGCAGCCGCACCCGCCGGCACTGCACCGTCTCGCACAGCGCCAGCATCGCGTCGAGATGGGCCGACAGCCGCCGCCGGTGCGCCTCGTCGCCCTCCGACCCGTCGATCATCTTCCGCTGCTGCACCACATCCTGGAGCCCGTACGCCAGCCAGGCCGTCGACGGCTGTCCGTCCCGCCCGGCGCGCCCCGTCTCCTGGTAGTAGCCCTCGACGGACTTCGGCAGATCCAGATGGGCCACGAACCGGACATCCGGCTTGTCGATGCCCATGCCGAACGCGATCGTGGCGACCACGATCAGCCCGTCCTCCCGCAGGAACCGGCCCTGGTGCTCGGCACGCGTCCGCGCATCGAGCCCCGCGTGATACGGCACCGCCGCGATGCCGTTGTCCACCAGGAACTGCGCGGTCTTCTCCACCGATGCCCGCGACAGGCAGTAGATGATCCCGGCGTCTCCGGCATGCTCGTTCCGCAGCAGCTCCAGCAACTGCTTCTTCGGCTCGCTCTTCGACGCGATCCGGTACTGAATGTTCGGCCGGTCGAAGCTCGCCACGAAGTGCCGGGCGTCCGCCATCCGCAGCCGCGAGGTGATCTCCGTATGCGTGGCTTCGGTCGCGGTGGCGGTCAGCGCGATCCGCGGCACCTCGGGCCACCGCTCGTGCAGCATCGACAGCGCCAGATAGTCCGGCCGGAAGTCGTGGCCCCACTGGGCGACACAGTGCGCCTCGTCGATCGCGAAGAGGGAGATCTTCCCGCGGTCGAGCAGATTCAGCGTCTGCTCGACCCGCAGCCGCTCGGGCGCCAGATACAGCAGGTCCAGTTCACCGGCGAGGAACTCGGCCTCGACGAGCCGGCGCTCCTCCAGGTCCTGCGTCGAATTCAGGAACCCGGCCCGCACACCGAGCGCCCGCAAGGCGTCGACCTGGTCCTGCATCAACGCGATCAGGGGCGAGATCACCACCCCCACACCGCTTCTGACCAGCGAGGGAATCTGATAACACAGCGACTTGCCGCCACCGGTCGGCATCAGGACGACCGCGTCCCCGCCCCCTATGACGTGCTCGATGATCTCCTGCTGGCTGCCGCGGAACGCGTCATACCCGAACACCCGGCGCAGCACCTGCACCGCCTCGCTTGCGTCCGAAGCGCCTTCCACATCCATGTCCACGACCACTTCCACGTCCGCCAGAGCCATTCCGAAAGCCTACGAGCTCCGCGGGGGTCCTCGTCGACCCTGTGGATAACTCACACCGTCCGGCATGGCCAGCCGGCCCGCGGCCCCGCGGGGTGACGGCGGCAGCACCCAGCGACGCCCAGGCCAGCTGAAACTCCGCAACCGCATCGAAATCGCCGCATGGGCCTGGCAAACAGGCCTCACCCCACCGGCTTCATAACCTCCCCGTCCCCTCCGGCGGGCATCTGCCGATCCCATCGCCCACCCCCAGGTAGCCTTGTCGCACGCGCGTTCGAAGCAAGGCGAGGGAGTCCCGTTGTTCATGGTTTGGTGTGGTGATCGCCGATGACATCGACCGATATCTGCTTCCTGGATGCCACCGATCTGGCCGCTCGGATCCGGACGCGGGAGCTGTCTCCGCTGGAGGTCGTCCAGGCGCACCTCGACCGGATCGAGGAGGTCAATCCGAAGCTCAACGCCGTCGTGACGGTGACCGCCGAACAGGCCCTCGACGCTGCGAAGGCCGCACAGGAGGCGGTCTTGCACGACAGGCCGCTGGGACCGCTGCACGGCGTCCCGTTCACCATCAAGGACTCACTCGATTCGGCCGGCGTCCGCACCATGCGTGGCTCGCACCTGTTTGCCGAACACGTCCCGGACCGGGACGCAACTACGGTGGCCCGCTTCCGGGCGGCAGGCGCGATCCCGATCGGGAAGACCAACCTGCCGGAGTTCTCCTACTGGACGGAGAGCGACAACCTCGTCTCCGGCCGCTCCCTCAACCCCTGGGACCCGGACCGCACCCCTGGTGGGTCGAGCGGCGGGGAGTCGGCGGCCATCGCAGCCGGGCTGTCGCCGATCGGCCTCGGCAGCGACGTCGCGATCTCGATGCGCGGACCGGCCCACTACACCGGCATCGTCGCGCTCAAGGCGACCCACGGCCGGATCCCCTTCACCGGCCACTGGCCGGACATCCTGCGCCGCTACTGGCACGTGGGCCCGATGGCCCGCAGCGTCCGGGACATCGAGGTGGCCTATGGGGTACTCGCCGGCCCCGATGGCCTGGACGGCTACGCCGTGGACGTCCCGGTCGCCGCCCGGCCCGCAGAGGCTCCGGCCGCGCGGGAGGGCCTGCGGGTCGGATGGCTGGTGCAGCCCGGCTTCGGCCCCGTGGACCCCGCGGTGGCGGCGACCGTGACCGCCGCCGCGGAAGCGCTCGCCGGCGCCGGCTGCGACGTGGAGGAAGTGCGCGTGCCGGAGCTGGAAGCCTGCGACTGCATGCAACTGAGCGCCACTCTCTTCCTGCCGGAGATCCTGCCGTACTTCAAGGAGCACACGGCGGGCCGGGAGGACGAGCTGCATGCGGTGCTCAGGCACACGCTGTCGCTGCCGGACGTCCCGCTCGGCGAGTACGTGACGGCGCAGCGCACCGTCGAAGCACTCAAGTCGGCGTTCTCGGCGTACTTCGAACGCTACGACGCACTGCTGTGCCCGGTCGTGACCATGCCCGCACCCCCGCACGGCCAGACCGAGTACGTCGTCGACGCGGAGACGGTGCCCGCCTGGAACGTCATGCGCGCCACCGTTCCTTTCAACCTGACCGGCCTGCCGGCACTCTCCGTCCCCTTCGGTGCAACCCCCGAGGGACTCCCGATCGGCGTACAGCTGGTGACGAAGTGGTACGCCGAGGACGCGCTGCTCCGCCTCGGCACCCTGCTGGAGTCCGCCAGCCCGGTCCGCGAACGGCACCCGGCGCTGTGAACACCGCGCCATCAGCCGGTCGGCTGGGCAAGGAGGGTTGACGGGACTTCAGGTCCACTTGTCCGGCCGCCGTCCGGCCGGCACTGCGTCGACGAGTTCGCCGTTGATGCCAGACCTGGATGCCGAAAGGGCACCTACGGAAAATCGGTAGGTGCCCTTTGCGCTGGTGCCCCCGGCAGGATTCGAACCTGCGACACCCGCTTTAGGAGTTCGATCAAGCAACCCGCCAGCCTTCGAGTCGCCCTGCTACTTCACCCCAAGGCGTGCAGGCCCGTGGTCTCACGTACGGCGGAGTCCGCAGGCGTTGCCGTCAGCTATTGCCGTCAGCGAGGGGTGAAGAGGCGATACCAACCCACGCAGCGGGTGAAGAGCCCATCAGGTCAACAGCACCGCACTTTCTGGCCGTTGTCCACATGCCTCACCTGATCACCGTCTAGCTGGGCAGACTGGCAGGCGGAAAGACGCTGCGTTGTACGTCATCTGGCCCTGAACTGGGGGAACTTGTGATTGTCCGTTTCCACCTGGACGAAGACGGTGAGCTAGCCCAGCACCTCACCAACGAACTGAACGCTCCACTCGACTGGCCAGAGGGCGGAGAGCTGGATACCGGACTCGTTGCGAAGATTGCTGCGGCAGCGGCCAGCGATGTCTCCTACGACCAGGCGGCGAACGGCCATCTGGTCGACCTCTTCGCTGAGCTGCCCCTACCCGGCACCACCAGAGGGCGTGAGTTCTGGTCATCGATGTACAGGGCGGCAGGTGATGCCGCCCTGTACATCGATCCGGGCAACGCTGGCGGGCCCTTCATTGACTACCTCATCAAGGGAAACGAGGCGGGTATTGCCGGGCGCGTGCTCAGCTTTCTTGCCGAGCTCGACGATGGTGAACGGGACGTCGTCGCCGAACTAATCGGGGGTGAGCTGGACGTCCTCGGTGACGCCAAGTACTACGGAAACTTGTGGCTGCGTGACGCCGAGACCACTGCCTGGCATGTCGAGCTCGCCAGCCGCCGAAGGCACAAAACGGCGGAAGATCGGGAGCGATTCCTTCAGGCATGGAGAGACGCCTAGTGGTCGTGCGCACGTAGCGCCCGAGCGCAAGGGCCCCGCCGGCGCACCGGCGGGGCCCTTGGCCTGCGCTCCTCTGATCCGTAGGCGGGTGCCGCAGACAGATCAGCGGATGGTGGCAGGCAATCGACAGCCGCAACATAGGCGCGCCAGGGCGCTCACGTCTGACGTTGTGCGCCCGTGTTGATGTCAGCTGTTGATGTCAGCCATGGCATTCGAGGCTCCCCTGCCGACCCCTCGCCCCTCCGCCGAGCGTCAGCGGTACTGCATCCACCACAGCACAGCGCTGATCACTGCCGATCCGAGGGCCGAGGCCGCCCCGCGTAGGGCGCTAAGCCCAATGAGGCGCCCGTACCTGCGCCTAGCTTTCCTCTGGTGACGCTTCTGGATAGGTGCCCTACAGTCGGGGGCGGTACTACTCATCGGTCTCCTTGTCAGACGTGTGGTGCCATCAGGGAACCGTCGACGGCAGCACTGGCGAGTTCGAGCCTTCGGCGGTCCCCTGAGCTCTTCTCCGAGCCTAGGAGCTGAGGCACCCCGGACATACAGCTTGAGGACGCAGGACCGATGTAATTTCGAGGCGTCGGCGATGTAATTTCCAGCCAGCAGTGGGGGATTCGACAGGCTCGATGATCTGATGACCAGCACGAAAGCCACTGGCCCAGAGGCCAACTTGACGCCAACTACGGCAAGTTGATCTAGGTATTTCACTACGCTCAGGTCATGGAGTTCACTGAGCCTGGCACCATCGACGATCTCGTTGAGGACGCAACAGCCGCTGGCTACCGTGCGACGTCTCGCCTCGTGCACGACTGGGTCTCTAAGGGGCTGCTCGGAAAGCCTCAACGACGCCGTACCGGGCCGAACGGCTCAGAGAAGGCTCTTCATTCGGCGAACCAACGCTTTCTGTTCATAGCCCTGCTGAGAGAACGCGTCAGCACTCCCCGCCTCTCCGATCTTGCCTCGGTTCCCCTGTCGCTCTGGCTCTACGGTGGCGACGAATGGGTATCGACCGATCAGGCGCTTCGCGCTTTTCAGACATGGGTCGGTGACCCTCGGCGCACAAAGGCTTGGGCGCGGAAGGTCGCGGCCTGGGTCATGTCTGATGTGGACGATCCGCGGCTAGGGACACGGCCCAGCCGGCGCGAACTCCTAGATGCTCTTGCAGAAGCCCTGTACACCGGTTACTTCGACAGAGATCTCATCGTCGCCAAGGCGCGGCCCCTATTCGAGACAGCCGATGCGCTGCTCCCATTGGCGAACCCGGAAGACCCTGACCAACCCCCCAGAACGCCGGAGGCGCTGGCGTTCCATCTTGAGATGATCATCGCCGGTGGACAGGCGATCAGCGCAGGCGAGCTGGAGCCATGGGAGCTGGACGCTATCCGCGAGCTGGAGAACGACTCTGAGGGCGCCACACCTACGCCAGAACAGTTCGCTAGCGCTCCTACCAATTTGTTTAGAGGCATCGGCGTATGGGTCATTATGCGGAGGTTCAAGCAGCCGCCTAATCGACCGGACGGGCCCTAGCGAGGACGCGTGGGCGTCCCCCCGATTTTCGGCTCACGACTCCGGGTGCTCGCGCGTACTCGCACGAGCACTGCATCTCCCGCGCCTCATAGCCACCCACAGAACTAGTTCAGCAACCGACGACCATCATGGGCACGCACCTGCGGCTCCCCAGCGTCAAGCGCATCAAGGACCCGCACGGCGTACGCCTCAACCATGTGGCTCTCGACCTCGTCGCGGGTAAACCAGCGCACGTCCACGGACTCGTCTGACGTATGTGCCTCGCCGCCGACCCGTCGGCAGCGGAAGACCAGGGCGACGACGCCTCGCTTCATGTTCTTGTAGACACCGGTCAGACGCTCCGTCTCGACCTTGATGCCGGTCTCTTCCAGAACCTCTCGGCAGGCGCCGTCCTCAGGACGTTCGTCCAGTTCAAGGACGCCGCCCGGGGCTTCCCAGGCGCCATTGTCCGCACGCTTGATCACGAGAACGCGGCCGTCTTCGCGGACCACCACTCCGGCCACCGAAACCGAGTGAAGCGACATTGACCGGCCCTCCCGGTTAGCGTTACTCATGTACAGGAGCATAGGAGGACTGAAGGACATGGGCACAGCAGCCTCTAGAGACTCAGGTCAGCCACGGTACCTACAGATCGCGGAAGACCTGGCTCAGCAGATCAGGTCTGGAGTCCTCGCCCCTGGAACCAAGGTTCCCAGTGAGTCAGAGCTCATGGCTCGCTACTCCGTATCCCAGGGCACGGCCCGTAAGGCCGTGGCGGAGCTCCGGCCTACCGGCTTGATCGACACCCACCACGGCAAGGGCTCGTTCGTGAAGAGTCAGCCGCCGGTACGCCGTAAGTCGTCCGACCGCTTTCGGCGGTCCCACCGCAAGGCCGGCAAGGCCGCCTACCTCGCGGAGTCCGAGCAGGCCGGGAAGACCGCGGGCGTGACCGTGCTCTACGTCGGCCCGACGGAAGCGCCGGCCGAGATCGCCGAGCGCCTGGGCGTCCCCGACGGCACGAAGGTGTTGGCCCGTCGCCGTCTGTACTTCAGCAACGGGACGCCGATGGAAGAGGCGACGTCGTACCTCCCCTGGGACATCGCCGAGGCCATCCCCGAGCTGCTTGCGGAGAACCCCGGAGGCGGCGGCATCTACGCGCGCCTGGAGGAGAACGGGTACACCCTGAAGGAGTTCACGGAGACCGTTCGCGCCCGGCTTGCCACGAAGCAGGAGACCAGCGCGCTCAGCCTGAGTCCTGGCTCGCCCGTGATCCATCTGATCAGGAACGCGGAAAGCGAGGAAGGCCGGGTGGTCGAGGTCTGCGACACCATCATGGCCGCCGACCAGTTCGTTCTCGACTACCGCATCCCCGCCGGAGACTGACGCAGCCTCACCTTCCCCAGCCCGTCGCGAAGAAAGCTCTCGCGGCGGGTTGACTCATGTACAGGAGTTGGGCATTCTCATGGGAGCAACTCCTGCACATAAGTACAGGAGTACAGGAGTCTTTGGGCTCCGTGCATCGCGTGCCCGGACGCCCCGGTGACAGGGGGCGAAAGGAAGCACTCGGGCCTTGAGAAGTGAACAGAGTGCCGTCCCAGCCACCTGCACGGGTGGTCGATGGGACCGCCTTCGGCCCAGCAGCACCGGGCCCGGGAGGCCACCTCCAGCCCTCGCAAGGCTCGGGAGGTAGCCCGGAGCGATCCGGGCAACAGGACACCGCCCCCTGCTATCGGGCGGCCCGGGGCCACTCACCTCCCCGGGGTGAAAAAAGGAGCGCCGCCCACTGACCTTCGGGAGTAGGCGGGAGCCGTCGATACCCCGGCCTTCCGGCCGGCGGAGCCCGACGGCCACAGATCACCCGAGACCCACACCGCCGAGAGGAGACCCGTCATGGGTCGCCGACATACGCAGGCACCGCCGTGATTGACCGGCACGGCGGCGCCGTTCAGCACACCGTTCGCGCACAGCACGACCAGCAGCGAACAACCG
Organism: Streptomyces platensis; assembly: GCF_008704855.1. Taxonomy (NCBI): domain Bacteria; kingdom Bacillati; phylum Actinomycetota; class Actinomycetes; order Kitasatosporales; family Streptomycetaceae; genus Streptomyces; species Streptomyces platensis. The sequence goes on along the minus strand of NZ_CP023691.1, from coordinate 3,809,455 downwards.
GTCACCCACTCCACCGCATCGCAGCGGCTAGCGCTGCGCCGGTTGCCTCCTCCGCCCGTCCGGACCACGTCGAGCACGAGTCCGTACGGGCGGGGCTGAGGGGAGCCGGAGGGTTCCACAACGGCGCGCGGCCCCGGAGGTGCAACTCCGGGGCCGCTTTCTGGGCCGTTCCACTGTGAGAGGAGCACGACCCAATGAAGTCCATCGCTGCACTTCAGGCGGTTGTTACCGCCAACCCGCCCGTTGGCGGCCCGACGGCTGCGGAGCTGGACGCGATCGAGGCCGAGATGCCGCTGATCCTGGCGGAGGTCGAGTTGCTCGATGCGCAGATTCCGCTGCTGGACCGCCCGGCCACCGCGCTGGACGAGCGGCGCATCCGCCGGGCCCGCAACCGGGTCCTGGCCGCCCGCCGCGACCTGACCAACCGCGCCACGACGGCGCTGCCGGGCGGTGCCGCATGAGCACACCGACACTGAGCGCCCTGAACGCCCCGCTGCTGCTCCTGCGGATGTTCAGCGCCGAGTACCCGCACCTTCCCGCGCCGTGCCTGGAAGTGTCCACGGTCTACCCCGACCTGCTGACGCTGTCCTTCCACGACGACCTCGCCGGTTTCGAGGCGTGGCGGGATGCCTTGGGCATCGCGGTCGAGAGCGTCAGCCATCACGTTCAGGGCGACGGCCGCACCCGGGTTCTGGAGGCCAGGGCCGACTACGCCGGCGCCCGGCTGCACCTGGTCGGCTACACCAAGATCCCCGCCCCCGGCGAGGTGCGTTCACGGGCGGAGGTCGACTCGTGAACGGTGTCCAAGTGCGTTCAGCCGAGCGCGCGTTGTCCGTCGGCACATGGCTGATCGTGGGCGGCGCGATGCTCTACTCGATCCTGACCGTGACGCCGCTCATGTCCGCCCACACCCCCAAGGCGTGGGCCTGGACGGCGCCGATCCTGCCGCTGGTGGTGGACGCCGCGGTGGTCATCGTGGTGCGCCTGGACTCGGTGCTGGCCCGTCTGGGCGGGCACGGCGGCCGGTGGCCCATCGCCCTGCGGTGGATGACCGGCGCCATGACCCTGGCCCTGAACATCGCCGACTCCGCCCTGAACAAAGACCCGGTGGGCGTCGCCGTCCATGCGGTGGCGCCACTGCTGCTGATCGTCACGGCAGAGACCGGACTCGCCTACCGCCGCGCCATCACCCACGCCGTGACCGCCCTGGAGGACAAGCGGCAGGCCGAACGCGAGCGCCGGGAACATGCCGTGCGCGAGCGGGAGGAAGCCGCCCGCCGGGAGCGGGCGGAGGAACGGGAGCATGCTGCGGCGCTGGCGCGTGAACAGCGCGAGCACGAAGCCCAACTCACCCGCGAACAGGCCGAGCGCGAAGAGCGCCAACGCCGCGAGGAGCGCGAGCAGACCGCCGCCCGGGAGCAAGCAGAGAGGGAGGCTGGTGAACGCCGTGAACGCGAGCGTGAACAGCAGCAGCGCGAGCGTGAACAGCGTGAACGCCAGGACACCGAACGGGCCGAGCGCGAGCGTCGCGAGCGCGCCCAGGCCCGCGAGCGTGAACAGCGCGAGCGCGAGGAGCGGGCCGAGCGTGAACGCACCGCGCTCCTGTCCCGCGGTCCGGCCGAGGAGAAGCTACCCGAGGACGAAGCCCGCGCGCTGATCGCCGCGGCATTCGCGGCCGGGTTGCCAGTGCGGGCCGCCGCTGAACTGTGCGGCTGGTCGGTCGGCTGGGTCTCCTCCCGCTACGCCGAGCAGCGCGAGCCCGAGACCGGCGCGCGGACCGAGCTGGCTCTTACTACCGGCTGATGGGCGCCGTGCCGGTCTACCGCTGGCGACTGGCGCCCGACGGACTGGCCACGCGCCGGCAGCTCCGCGCCATGGGGCTGCGGCCCGGTGGCCAGCCCGTTACCGCCCAGGTGGAGCGACCCCGCCGACGGCGTGGGCCGCTGGTCGCCTACCTCTACCGCACCGACCTGGCCAAGCCGGTCCGTGCCATGACGCCCGGCAAACAGGTCGCGCTCGCCAAGGCGAACGCCGCCCGGCGCCTCTGCCCCAGCTGCCGCGTTGATGCCGGGTACTGCATCCCGCGCTCCCTCGGCATGTGCGTGCCCTGCGCCTTTCCCGACGAGGAACAGCGCGCCGCCTGAACTCACCCCATCTACCTGGGAGTTTCGCTGTGTCCAGCCGTTCCCGAACCCGCACCGCGCAGGCAGCGGGTGTCACTACTGTCCGTCTCCCGCGCCAGCGTGGGCGCCGCGCCGCTGACCCGTTCGTGATCGTGGTGCCCGAACGCCCGTCCCTGACCCGCCAGGCACTGACCGGCCTGGCGCTGATCCTGTGGAACCACCGCCGCGCGCTCGCCCCGACCGGCGCCGCCCTCTTGGCATTCGTCGTCACCGCGCTGCTGCACGCGCTGGCGTGGTGGTCCGGCCTGGTGCTCGCGCCGCTGGCCGTCGCCCCGGCGCTGTGGCTCGGGTTCGTCCACTTCCGTCGTCCCTCGCAGGGGTCCGCGGCGCTCTGGCGCGTGGCTCTGGCTGTGCTCGCCACGGTCGCGTTGGCGTGGGTGGCGCTGGCTGCCTGGTTCGGCCCGCTCGCGGGTCCGCTGGAGCTGGTCTGGCTGCTGACCTGGATCGCCGCGCAGACCGCCTGGCTCATCGTCCGCCGCACGCACTGACCTGAGGAGATCGTCTGATGGCAACCCCGACGCGCAACCGCGGCACCAACGACAGCGGCGGTTCCGACAAGCCGAACAAGTTCACCAACGCGGGCGCCGCCGCAGGCGGGTTCGTCGGCGGACTGGGCAGCTCGATGGCCCCGCCGATCAACATCACGGTGAACCGCACCACCAACAACGGCAGCGGTGGGGGCGGTGCTCAAGGCAAGCGTCCCCACTCCGAGGCCCTGCTGCCTTCCCCGGAATTCTGCTCCCCGGCGCAGGTGCGGGAGTACTGCAACACCCTGCGGGCCGCCGCGGTGACGCTGTCCATCGAGGTGGCCATGGCCGCCGAGATCCTCAAGGGCGTCCTTGCGGCCGTGCCGGACCCGCAGGGCCGGGCGCTCGGATCACGGATCCGCGCGCAGAAGGTGGCCCGCAAGATGCAGCGCTCCGCCGACGCGCTGCGCGACGCCGCGAAGAACGCCGGGGCCTGCTACTCGGCCTTCCAGCAGGAGTTCGAGGAAGAGATCAACCGCGTCCGGCACCGGGCCCGGCGCCCCCAGGTCCCGCAGATGAACTGGTCCCAGCAGTAAGGAGGTTCGCATCATGGCTGAGCGTGATGCACAGCGGCAGCTCGCGGAGCTGCTGGAAGTCCAGTTGCAGGGCGGCTCGGATGCCGGAGGTGTGGGCAAGTACCTGCTGCACCGGGCCAAGCCGCACGTCCCGCCGTGGCTCGGGTGGGCCGGTACCGGCCTGGTCGGGGCGCTGGGGCACTGGCAGTGGGGCGAGAGCGCCGCGGCCGGCGTCGGCCTCACCCTGGCGTCGGTGGCTCTGACCGGCGCCACCTGGCTGATGGGCAAGTCGACCAGCCAACAGCGCCGCCTGCACTCCGCCGTCACCGTCGCCGCCGGGTCCGCCTGGGTGACCGCCGCGTGCCTGGCCGGTCCGATGACGGGGCCGGTCGATGACCTGTATCTGATGGCCGGGCCCGTCATGGCCCTGTCCTGGAACGTCCGCATGGTCCTGCGCCACAACCCCGAAGGATCCGCCGGCAACAGCAACCCGGACGGCAGCCTGCTGGAGAAGGTCGGTCTGGCCCGGGCGCAGATCGGTGAGGCGAAGGTGGAGCCGAATCGCGTCACCGCGCCGGTCGCGCTGGAGGCGGGGGAGCAAACCAACGACGACGTGACCAAGGCACTGGCCCGGATCGCCTCCGCGCTGGACCTTCCCACCTCCGCGGTCCGCTACCACGCCGACCCCGGCTCCGCCCGCCGCGGCGACCTGGTCATCGTCCCCGAGGACCAGTTGGCCACCGTCGCCGACTGGGAGGGCCCCTCGAACCTCGGGGGCTCGATTGCCGAGCCGCTGGTCATCGGGCGCTACGACGACGGTGCGCCGCTTCAGGTGTGGCTGCCGGGCGACCCGGAGACCAAGCGGAACTCCACCCACCTGCTCATCGCGGGCGGAACCGGTTCGGGCAAGGGGGAGACGGCGCTGAATCTGCTGTCGGAGATCCTTTCGCGGCGGGACGTGATCGTGTGGTTCTCCGACCCCAAGGCGTTCCAGGACTTCGCCCCGCTGCGGCCGGGCCTGGACTGGAGCGCGGAGGGCGGCACGGACACCGAAGTCATGGTGGAGTCGGTCAAGGCCGTCATCCCGGCCCGGACGCGCTGGCTCGGTGCCCACGGCTACCGCCAGTGGGTTCCCGCCGCGGCCGAGCAGCAGAACGATCCGGCGCACTCCTGCCGGTCGGATGGTCGGGCGTGTGGGTGTGAGGGGATGCCGTTCCTGGTGTCCTGGTTCGAGGAAGCCGCCAACACCCTCCGGAACCTGGGCGATGACGCGTTCACCGGCATCGCCCAGGAAGCCCGCAGCGCGGGCATCTCGCTGGTGGTCTCGTTGCAGCGGCCGTCCTACGACCAGATGTCCACCAGCACCCGCGCCTCCCTCCCCTCGGTCATCGCGCTCGGCTGCGACCCGCGCGACGAAGGGTTCTCCCTGCCGGAGGCGGTGCTGGACGCTGGAGCCCATCCGGGCGCGTGGGGAAACCGGCGTCCGGGCTACTGCTACCTGGTCTCGCCCGGCGTCGCGGAGGACCGCTACCCCTCCCCGGGCCGCACCCTCGCCTTCCCCGCCCGCGCGGTGAAAACGATGGAACAGCTCGCCGCGTGGGCGCAGCGCAACGGCGCCCCCGCCGGCCCGGTCACCGCCGGGGCAGTCTCTGGCGTGGCAGGCCGCGCCTACACCGGCCGCACAGCCCCCGACAGCGCCGAGCAGACGACGGCTCTGCGGGCCATCGAGGAGGAAGACGACATGAACCACGGCGGCCTGCTGCTCGACCCGGAAGACGCGCACATCGACCCCGAGGCGGAGCTTCCCGACCCGCAGGAGGGGGACGACGCCCCGATCTTCGGGCAGAACACCGGCCGCAAGCCTTCGCCCGAGGAGGCGCGTCGGCTGTTCGCGGACGCGCTTGTGGAGTTCGAGGCCGCCGGGCAGATGGTCGTGGGTCCGAAGGACTTCATGGACTGGTGCGACCGGCACCACCTCTCCCGCCCGTGGGTCTCCGAGCGACTCAAGGAGGCTGCCATGGACGGCCGGTTGGAGGCGACGAACACCACCGGCCGGTGGCGCATCGTCCCCCTCCTGGCGGCCGCCTGACACCTGACACCGTCACGGCCGCCTGACACCCAAAACCCTAGGCAAACCCGCTGTCAGAAACCCGTGACGCCCCAGGCGTGACACCCCTGACACCACTGCCTGACACCCACCCCGCGGGCCCGCGCCACATCGTGGCGCGGGCCCGCGGCCATCCAGGGAGGAACGCTTCATGCACCGTCCCAACCATCCCGCGGCCATCGAGGTCCACCACCCGCAGCCGCTCATCCACCCACCCGCCGCACCCTTCGTGCCCGTGCAGCCGGGCCCGCCGGCCGTGCAGAGCATCGTGCTCCCCGACGGCCGGACCGTCACCGGCTACCCCCTCACCCCCACGCCCGTCCCGATGCCGGTCGCTGCGCGGCCGGTCGTTTCACGCACGGCGGTGAACATCGCCCTGGGCGGGATCGGGTTCGGCGCGGTCTGCGGCGGACTGTTCTTGCTCACCACGTTCGTCGCCGCCCTGACCGCCTTCATCGCCCAGCTCATCATCCTGACCGCGGTCATCTTCGGCGGCTGGATCGCCGTCCAGATCTTCGGCGCCACCGGACACCGCGACGGCGGGACCACGGTCAACATCCGCAAGGCCGTCATCAAGCGCAACCACTTCCACAGCTAGCTACGCCAAGGGCGGCCCCTCCGTCTCGCCAAAGTCGCGGGGCCGCCCTTGTCCAACCGTCGTCAACAGACCTGTTGGAGGTCTCCAGCATGACCCAACCCACCGACATTCGGCGAGAATGCCGCCGGCCCTTACTGCTGGATCTGTTCTGCTGCGCCGGTGGCGCGGCCGCCGGCTACCACCGGGCCGGATTCGACGTGATCGGTATCGACATCGTCGAGCGCCCCAACTACCCGCACCAGTTCGTCCGGGCCGACGCGCTCGAATACCTCGACGGCCTGATCACGTCGGGGGAGATCGCCCGGTTCGCAGCGGTGCACACCTCCCCGCCGTGCCAGGCCGGATGCGCCCTCACCATCGGCACCAACAAGGCGCGCGGCTGGGGACGCAAGCACGTCCAGCTCATCCCCGCACTCCGCACCCTCCTCGACGCCACCGGCCTGCCCTACGTCATCGAACAGCCCACCGGCAAAGCCCCCGTCCGCCGCGACCTGTGGCTGTGCGGAGAGATGTTCCACCTCGGTGTCCTGCGGCACCGCAACTTCGAGTTGGGCGGCTGGACGATGCCGCAGCCGGCACACCCCAAGCACCGGGGGTACGTGCGCGGCTATCGGCACGGCGTCTACCGCGACGGGCCCTACGTCGCCCCCTACGGGTCCGGCGGGGGCAAGGCCACCGTTGCGGAGATGCAGCAGGCGATGGGCATCCCGTGGACCGACGTGCGCGAGGAGCTGACCGAGGCCATCCCGCCCGCCTTCGCCGAGTTCATCGGTCGCGCCTTCCTCGCCCAGGCCGCGCTGGAGGTGGCGGCATGAGCGAGCACCTGCGCACGGCTCTCCGTCTCGCGAACTACGGCCTGCCCGTGCTGCCGCTGCGCAAGGGCAAGGTTCCCTTCGGGAACTGCCCGGGATGCGCCAAGAACGCCTGTGGTGGCCGGCCGAACATGAAGAACCCCGGCCCCTGCACGTGCCCGGCACCCTGCCACGCCTGGGCCGCCGCAACCACCGACCTCACAACCCTCACCGGGCCCGGATGGGCGTCGGCCTGGGCGCAGGCTCAGGCGGTGGCCTACCACCCCGGCGGTGCAGGGCTGACCGTCGTCGACCTGGACGACGCAGAAGCCGTCGCCTGGGCCCGTCGGACGCTCCCCGCCACCCGCACCGTGGCGACCACGCGGGGCGAGCACTGGATCTACTGGGGCGCGATGCAGTCCGCGAACGCGGTCCGTGACGACGTCGACATCAAGTCCACGATGGCCTACGCCCGGTGGCTCGGTTCCGGCGCCGGCACGATGACCGCCCTGCCCGACGTCGTGCGCGCTCTGATCGTCAAGGTGCCGGCCCCTGTCCCGCGATCCGTCACGGTGCCCGTGCCGGTCGGGGGTGGGGAGTGTCGCCACCGCACGCCGACCTATCTGGCCCGTGGCATTGCGATGGCTGAGCAGTGCATCTCCGAGGCGAGCAGCGCGGTGCACACCACCGTCTACCGCACGTTCCTCGCCGTGCTGTCCACGCACGGCCGGTGCGGCTGCCTGACCGACGCCCATATGGCCCGGCTGTTCGCCGCCGCGCAGGCCAAGGGCGAGACCGTCCGGCACTGCAATGACGCGTGGACCAACGCCCGCACCGCACTGGGGATGTGAGCCATGTCCGAGGACGAGAAGAACCCGGCCCGCGAGGTCATCACCGACTACGCGCAAGCGCACTTCCGGTACTTCCGCACCACGGAAGGCACCGTCTACGCGCAGAAGAACGGCCACCCGGTCGCCCGCCCGATCCGCTCCCAGGGCACGACGGGCAGCCACCGCCAGGAACTCATGGTCGGTCTCTTCAACGACGGGGTCGGCGTGTTCAACGGCACGTCACTCAAGGAGGCGTTGGACTTGATCGAAGCGCTCGCGCTGAGCCAGGACGTCCAGCCCACTCACATCCGCGTCGCCCCCGGATACGACGGGGCGACGTGGCTGGACCTGGGCCGCGACGACGGGCAGTCCGTCCGCATCCACCCCACCGGCTGGGACATCCTCACCCCCGACCCGCGCGAGGTGTGCTGGCGGCGCACCCAGCTCACCGGGGAACTCCCCCTGCCGGCCACGGACACCGACGGCAAGGGCATCGACCTCCTGCTGAGGCTGACCAACTTCGCCACCGCCCAGACCGAATGCCTGGCCCTCGCCTGGCTCATCGGCTGCCTCGGTCCGTCCGTGCCCGTTCCCGCGCCCTTCCTCACCGGCCCGCAAGGCGCGGGCAAGTCCACGGCAGGCCGGATGCTGGTTCGGATCATCGAGGGCATGACCGGCGACCTGCGCCGCGCCCCGAAGGACGAAGAGAACCTGATCACCGCCGTCGCCGCCGGATGGGTCACCGCCCTGGACAACCTGAGCCACCTGGCCCCGGACCTGTCCGACCTCATGTGCTGCATCGTCACCGGAGCCGAGAGCATCAAGCGCGCCCTCTTCAGCGACGGCGACGTCGTCCGCTCCCGCTACCGCCGCCCCCTGCTCCTGACCGGCATCGACGTCGGCGTCATCCGCCCCGACCTCGCCGAACGCCTTCTACCGCTGCGCCTGGAGCGCCCCAGGGTCCGGCGGACCGAGGCGGAACTCTGGACCGAATTCGAAGCAGCCCTGCCCGTCATCCTCGGCTCCCTCCTCGACCTCACCGTCAAGGTCCGGGCGACCGAGGCCGACATCCCCACCGACCTGCGAATGGCCGACTTCGCGCACCTGTGTGCGCAGATCGACGCCGCGACCGGCTTCGGTACGCTCCCCGCCTACCGGAGCAGCCTGGACGACCTCAACGACGACGTCATCGAAGGCGACCTGCTCGCGCAAACCGTCCTCAAGCACGCCGCCACCCTCGACCCGGGCACGGAAACGCGGATGACGTCCTCGGAGTGGCTGCACTGCCTCACCGGCCTCTACAGCGGCGACGAACTCCGTCCTCTGCCCAAAGGGTGGCCCACCACCGGGAAAGTCCTCTCGGACCGCCTCAAGCGCCTTCAGCCCACCCTCGCCGCCCGAGGCGTCCTCATCGACTGGGGCCGCACCAAAGAAGGCCGCTACATCGAAATGACCCGACGCCCGGCCGTGCCGCCCCACGAGCAACAGTCGATGCCCTGACCGGCAGCCACGACCGGCGCGGACAAGCAAGAGGAGCACCCAGGCGACAAGGCCCCAGGTGCTCCTCTTGCTGTTCGGCGGAACGCCGCCCCAAGGACGCGCCGCGAAGCGGCTCCTTCTTCACGCCCTGAGCGGGCGCCGCACCACAACAGACACCCCCTCTTTTTTCCTAAGAAAGGGAAAGCTGCGTCACCCGCGTCACCAGAAGGCCCAGAACAGCCCCTGAGCTGCTGCAACAGGGATGACGCAGGACGGCTTCGGCTGCGTCATCCCGCGTCACCTGCGTCACCCCATGACGCACGCCTGCGTCACCGATGACGCACCCCCAAGCCTCTGCGTCACCACAAACCCGCAGGTCAGAAGCGCAAATGACGCTGATGACGCGATGACGCAGAAAGCCGCACCTCGGACAGACGCCACGTGGAAACGGGCGCGTTCGACCTACCAACTCAAAAGAGAGCCAGCCCGTGGAGGCAGCCGTGAGCACAGCTCCGCCCACCTCAATCGACGCGCTACGGGTGCCGGAGGTCATGACGGCACTGCGCCTCAGCCGCAGCAAGGTCTACGACCTCATCCGCTCCCGTCAGCTCGAAAGCTTCACCATCGGCCGGTCCCGCCGGATCGCTGCCGACTCCCTTCGAACCTTCATGTCCGAGCGAATCGAGGAGGCCGCCTGATGGCGCGCAAGAGGAATCCGAACGGCGCCGGCAGCATCTGGCAGCGCAAGGACGGCCGCTACGAAGCCCGCGTCTACGTCCCCCAGCCCGACGGGACCCGCAAGCGCAAGACTGTCTACGGCGCCACCTGGGAAGAATGCGACACCAAGCGCCAGGAACTGGTCCGCCGCGACCGGCAAGGAATCCCGACCCCCACCCGATCGGCCAAGCTCTCTGAGTGGCTGCCGTACTGGCTGGAGCAGTACGTCGAGCCGCGCCGAAAGCTCAGCACGTTCGACAAGTACGAGTCCCACGTGCGCCTGTACTTGGTTCCGTTGCTGGGCACCAAGCGGCTGGAGTCGCTGAGCGTCGCCGACGTACGCCGTTTCATCACCAGGGTGCAGAACGCCCAGACGGCAGCGACCGCGAAGGAAGCGCACCGAGTGCTGCGGACTGCGCTGACTGCTGCCGTGCGGGAGGAGCTGATCACGCGAAACGTCGCGTCGCTGGTGGAGCCACCGCGTGTCAAGCAACGGGAGATCCACCCCTGGACTTTGGACGAGACGCTGGCCTTCCTGGAGGCCGCGCGTCGGGACCCGCTCTATGCCGCGTTCGTACTGGCTGTGGCCATGGGCCTGCGCCGTGGAGAGCTGGTGGGTCTGCGGTGGTCGGATGTGGATCTGGACAACCGGGTGCTCCACGTCCGTCAGCAGACTCAGCGACGCAGGGGAACGCTGTACGACGACGACCCCAAGAGCCGTCGAAGCCGCGTGGTGCCGATGCCCGCGCTATGCATCGCGCCGCTGCGCTGGCACCGACTTCGGCAACGCGAGGCATTCGCACAGTCGGGGTTCGCATGGTCTGAGACCGGCTACGTCTTCGCCACGAGGAATGGCCGGCCGGTGGAACCGCGCAACGTCTACCGGTCCTTCACCCGAGTCGCTGCCGGTGCCGACCTGAGGGTGGTCCGGCTGCACGACGCGCGGCACGGCTGCGCGACGTTGCTCACCGCGGCCGGTGTGGCCCCGCGGGTCATCATGGAGATCCTCGGGCACAGCCAGATCAGCATCACGATGGACGTGTACACACACGTTGTGCACGACACCCAGCGGGAGGCGATCAGCCACATGGACCACCTGCTCAGGCGACGCCGACCGGCCGCCTGAGAGGCAACTGCCGTCAATTGCTGCCGTCAAAACGGCCCGGACCGTGATCGGTCCGGGCCGTTTGTGCTGGTGCCCCCGGCAGGATTCGAACCTGCGACACCCGCTTTAGGAGAGCGGTGCTCTATCCCCTGAGCTACGGAGGCGGGGCCTTGCGTGAAACGTGGATGAATACTCTGCGTGATGATTCATCCGGTTCCGGCGAGGGAGTGGACCGCCGCGTGCGGCAGTCCCAGACAGCGTAGCGGATGGGGCTGGGGCGCGGTGGGCACCTCGGATCAGTTCATGATCGTGAAGGCTCTCGTCGATCGCCGCTGAGGCCAGCTGTGACTGTGTCGGAGTAGTGGGGTCTTCTTGGTAGCGGGCTGCGCTGGTGGCGTTCTGGGCGAGGGGGAAGCCGAGGACGACGAGGCTTTGGGCTTCTGCGCCGAAGGCGAGCATGCGGCGGTTCACGGGGAGCGGTCGGGTTGGGGGAAGCCGGCTTCGGTGTCTTCGCGGCCGCCGTAGAGGGTTTGGCGGACGGCAGTGTGGTCGGGGATCTGTAGCAGGTGTTCGGCGCGGTGCAGGCTCGTCTCGGTGGCGCTGCGGCCTCCGTCTCGCACTCCGGTGGTGGTGACGCAGACGGATTCGCGGTGCTGGTGGGTCCGCGGGGCAGGGGACGGCGAGCACGTGGTACCAGTCGGCGGGCCGGCGCGGCGTTCGAGTTTGCGAGGGTGGCGCTTCGGGGGGCAATGCCGATATCAGGCTCGGTCCGCCACCGTTTCAGCTCGGCGCGCCCTGCGTCGGTAATGCCCGCTGCGCCAGGGAGCCGAGCACAGCGCTCAGTCCGCCAGTCCGGCGCGATAGGCGTAGCGGACGGCCTGTGCGCGATCACGTACGCCGGTCTTCGCGAAGATACGGTTGATATGCGTCTTGACCGTCGCGCGGCTAAGGAAGAGGCGTTCACTGATTTCGGCATTGGACAGCCCCTGCGCGATCAGTGCCAGGACCTCCGCCTCACGGGCAGTCAACCGCTCTGGCAGCGGGGCGAGGATGTCCCACCTCGGCTGAGCTGGTTCGGGTGCGGTGGTCGGGGAAGCCGGCGCGTCGCCGTTCGGAACCGCCTCGGACTGGGGCGGCAGGCCCGAGGTGACAGCCGTGACCAGACGTTCCTGCACCACCGGATCCATCCAGACCCGGCCGTTGTGGACGGCCCGGATCGCCTGTTCGATCTCATCCGCGCCCGCGTCCTTGGTGAGATATCCCTTCGCCCCCGCTCGCAGCACGGGGAAGACCGACGCGTCGTCCGCGTAGGTCGTCAGCACCAGCACCGCGATCGCCGGGGCTTCCTCGCGCAGCGTCCGGGTTGCGGCGAGACCGTCCGTGCCGGGCATCGCCAGGTCCATCAGCACGATATCCGGGTGGTGCTCGAGGGCCAGCGCCACCGCCTCCGCGCCGTCGGCCGCACCACCCACGACCTCCATGCCCGCATTCAGGCCGACCAGCAGCATCAGGCCCTCGCGGGTCACCCGCTGGTCATCGGCGACCAGCACCTTGATAGGGGCCACGGAATCGCTCATGCCGGAATCTCCATCTCCACGATCCAACCCTGTCCTGCGGGCCCGGCGTGGGTGACGCCGCCGACCTGTTCGATGCGCTCGCGCATGCCCCGCAGCCCGTTTCCACTGCCCGTCCACGCTTCGACGGGTGTCACGGCACCGTTGGTCCCGGCGCCGTCGTTGTCCGTGCGGGCAGCCCGGCCCTGGTCCGAGATGGTCAGTACGGTGGCCTGGGGGGTGTAGTGCAGCACCACGGCGGTGGGTGAACCGGCCGCGTATCGGGCGATGTTGGTGAGCGCTTCCTGGGCTCCCCGATAGAGCGCGAGGTTCGTCTCCGGCGCCAGCGTTCGGGGCTGCCCGGCCACTGACAGTGTGATCGGCAGCGCGAGGTCGCGGCGGCACCGGCCGACCAGGGTCGTGAGCTGGTCGGCCATGGGTATGTCGTCCCCGCGCAAGGCGGCGACGGCCCTTCGCGCGTCGGAGAGGCCCTCCCGGGTCAGTTCGCCGCTGCGTACGATCAACTGGTGCAGGGCCGAGGCGACCTGGTCGCGCTCGGCGAGCTTGCGGGCGCCCTCCAACTGCACGGCAAGCGCGGACAGGGACTGCGCCAGGATGTCGTGCAGTTCCCGGGCGATCCGCGTGCGTTCGGCGACGGCGGCGGCACGTGCCTGTGCCTCACGAGAGTCCTCGAGCTCGGCGAGCAGCAGCTCCGTGTGGTCGTGTCGCAGCCGGGCCTGACGGGCGAAGACGTAGACGGCGCCGAGCACCACGCAGAGCAGCGCGCAGGCCACCGCAACCTGGAACGCGTTGCGGGACGGACTGACGTATGCGGTGATGGCCGCGATCGCCACGGTCTGGGGTGCGGCCAGCAGGACGGCGAGGCGAGGCCGCAAGCGCGCGAAGACCAGCGCCACGGCAGTGGAGACGGGGACGACTGCCATGGAGGCCGACTGGAGGAACGCCAGCGTATTGCCGCTGACACCGAGGACCAACGACAGTGCGGCCGTGGCCGCCTCCGACTTCGCGGTGTCGCGGGCCAGGGCCGCGATGGTCAGTGACAGCACGCACCCGGCCAGCGCCAGGCTGATGACGAGGCGTTCGCCGGTCACTCCTGGGTGCGGCCGGCTCTGCAGGACTGAAGCGATGGTGAGGACCATGACCACCCACAGCATCAGGTGCATCCGCGCACCCTGACGCCTGGCACGCTCGGCCGCACGCGACCGGGCCTCCGCCACTCTTGGGCTGTCCTCTCTACGACCGCCGGGCGGCGTTGAGCTCATGACGTACAGCATAGGAGCAGCCGGTCCCGGAGAAACTGGGCCCGGCTGCTGACGTACGGTGTTCACACCGCAGCCGGGCGAGAGGTGGCTGCGGAAGAAGTCAACCGGTAGGCGCGGTACCGGATCGCCACCAGCCGGGCCACGACCTCGGCGAGCGCCATCAAGACGAAGGCCGCCACCCACGCCTGGGAACCTGAGATTCCGTGGGTACGGCTGAAGTCGGAGATCGCGTCACCGGCGCCGTGATCGTCGGCGAAGGCGAAGCCCATCCGGAGCGCCATGCCGAAGACCCACAAAGCTGCCGCGGTGAACCCCGCCTTGGCGAAGATGCCGTCGGCCTTGCGCTGAAGGTGGGTGGTGAGCCCGCAGAGCACCCCGAGAACTACTCCCGAGCCGGCCAGCACGAGTTCAAGGACGAGATCGTTGCCACCTGTCGGCACCGACCGTAGGTAGTACAGGGCGGTGGCGCTGACCAGCACGACGGGAAGTACCAGGTTGATCAGGTCCAGTCGGCTGCCCCGAACCTGGCGTACGACGAGCAGGATGAGGATCCCGTTGACGAAGTAATCGGTGATGTTCATGGCTGTAAGACTGCTCCGACCGTGTACGCCAATCGTCAGACCCTGGGTTGAGCAGCGGGTTGAGAAGCGCCTCCATCCGCGGGTTGATGGGGGTGACTCAGCTATGCGCCAAGGCACGACGAGTCCATCGCGAACTGAGGCGTGTTCAGGTGGGCGCCCTGCGGCGGCGGAAGCCCGCGGCGTGGGACGAGGTGTGCGGCGACTGCGCGGAGCGTCAGCTCACCATGACAAGCTCAGCGAGGCAGGCCTGATCGAGGTCACCGGCACCGGCGCGCGCAACCGCCGCGAGTACGGCATCACTGACGCGGGGCGCGCCGAGCAGCACATTTTGGCCGATCTTGGCCGCGCCGTCGCCGGCCACAGTGTCGACGCCCAGTGTCCCGCCGGGCATCGCCAACGGGTACGAGGCGCAGGCGCACACCAGAGACAGCGTCACCGACCGCAGTGCAGCGTCCTTGGGGGCCCGGGAGAGCTGGTACAGCTTCCACATCATGGCCATGACCGGTATGAGCAGCAGGACCGCCATCTACAACCACCCTCGGTAGTCGCCGAGGGCGGCCTGCACCTGGCGGACTGAGGGGTCTGCGGAAAGGGGCGCGGTCACGTTGTCGAGCACCAAGGCCCACTCCAGAATGATTGTCGCTACGAGTTCTGCATCGCATTCCTTCTGGTCGTCGTACGAACAACGCCGGAGTACCTTGTGTGCGCCCCCGGGTTCCACGCGCGGGACCATGGCGTCCGGATCGACACTGCCGCCCTCGTGGTGGGCCAGCATGTGGCCGATCTCGTGCAGGATGATGTGATCTTGGTGGAGACGGGTGGTCTCCTCCTGGTAGAGAATGACGTCGGCCTCGGGCGTCTCGACCAGAAGCCCCAGGGGGCCCGGCTGAGGCAGCGGCGCAGGCTGCAACTCGATGTCGCGCCCCCACTTCGTGCCCAGAGCCTTGCACAGCGCTGCGACGTCCAGCGGCGGCTGGATGCCCAGCTCCCGCAGCTCCTGCCGCAGGCGCCGCTCCATCTCACGCACGCCAGGCCGCGAACTCCCGGCACGCCGACGGTACTTCCTCAACGCCGCCGAACGCTTTGTGGCAGCGCCGCCCGCTCCGGCCTGCGAGGCGGAGTGGACGATACGCGTGGAGGGCAGAGTGCTCGCCGCCCTGCGATCCAGGGGTAACCGCTTCCACCACATGGGGCCCGTCCTCACTGCTGTAATCGGTCGCCTCGCGCACAGCTCACCATGGCGTGGAGGCAGTATCGGCCGAGGCGGCCCGTTCCTGCCTCTTTCTCTTGGCTTACCTGCGCCCACATTGGCGAGATATGGACAGCATCCAACTCGGGGTGAGCACCCTGACATAAGGATTCTGGCTCAAAACGTTCGATGATCACGCAGTGCGATAGAGCTGACAGGGTGGCAACCTCAGGGATCGCACCACCGCCTCCGTCTCCGGGCGTGAGGCGACCGCCCTTCCCCTGCGGAGATCGGGCGGTCCTCACGGCAGCCGCCTCAACAAGCGTTGTCCTGTTCACCGTGGACTACAGGGCCCCTGGGTGCTCCTGGCGACAGGCTGGTCGCGTTCGTGGGCTGGTCCCGCGTCGAGTTGTGCGACCGCACCCTCTGTCAGGTCGCCGCCGACGCCGCACTCAGCGCCCTGGCCGGGCGCTGTCTCCGTGATCCTGCGGCAGCGGCGACCTGCTCCGGCGATCGCGATCACGTGGGCTCCATGCTGATGGCTCCAGGGGGCGATCCCTGGAGCCATGACGCATATCTGGGCCACCAGCCAGAGTTGGGCTCCCGGCGGGCTCCCACGGATGCGGCACAGGCAGTGGCGTGGCCCGGGAGATGCGGGGATGGCGGTGGCTGGGGAGGGGGTGCTGCCGTCGGGGGGTCAGCCGCCGATGTGCCAGCTGACTGTGCCGTCCGTGGTGACGAGGAGGGCGAGGATGAGGAGGTCGGTGGCGCCGAGGGTGAGGCCGAGGAGGGCGCGGCCGCGGCGGGTGGTGCCGCGGGCCAGGGCCAGGGTGCCGAGGACCAGGGTGCAGGGGCCGAGGAGGAGGTTGAGGACCAGGGTGCCGAGCAGGCCGAGGATGAAGGAGGCCACGGCCATGCCGTCCGCGTGGCGGCGGAGGCGGGAGGCGGCCGGGGCTGCGGCCTGGGCCGGCTTGGTCGGCTTGGCCGGAGTTGTCGTTCGGATGGCTTCGCTGAGCGTGGTCATCGGGAAGTCACCTCGTTGTGGTGGCGGCGTTCGCGGAGGAAGAAGACGAGTAGCCAGCCGGCGATGGCGGCGGCCGCGACGAGGGTGACCGGGACGGGGAGGTGTGCCGCGGTGCCCAGCAGGACCCCCATCAGGAGGAGGGCTGCGACGAGGAAGAGCATGATCTTCCTTTCCGATTCCAGAGGACAGTTGTTCACTCAGTTCCTTCAGTCTACGACCGCCGCCGGGTGGAGTAGTTCGGAGAACGGTTGTTTACTGGATGACATGAGTCACAGTCTTGGAGTCCGGCAGGCCCAGAAACAGAAGACCCGTCAGGCGTTGCTCGATGCGGCGCTCGGGCTGCTGGAGGAGCAGAGCCTGAGCAGCCTGGGGTTGCGGGAGGTCACGCGGGTGGTGGGGGTCGCCCCGACCGCGTTCTACCGGCACTTCCGGGACATGGGGGAGCTGGGCGTCGCCCTGGTCGAGGAGGCGTTGGGGAGTCTGCATGTGATGGTGCGGGCGATCCTCGCCGAGCAGGACCGGGCCGAGGAGCGGATCGACCGTACGGTCGCGGTCGTACAGCAGCATGTGCGCCACCATCCGCTGCACATCCGGTTCGTGGCGCGCGAGCGGCATGGCGGGGTGCGGGATGTGCGGCTGGCCATCGCGGGGGAGCTGGACCGGTTCGCGGAGGAGGTCGCGGCGGCGCTCAAGTCCCAGCCGGTGTCGGAGGGCTGGCGCGATGACGATGTGCGGATGCTGGCCGAGCTGTATGTGGACCGGTTGGTGACGACGGCCGCGGCGCTGCTCGATGCCGAGGCGGACGGTGCGGAGGGGGCGGCCGAGCAGGTCGTACGGGTGGCGCGGCGTCAGCTGCGGCTGATCAGCGTCGGACGGCGGCACTGGCTGGCGGAGGGGAGGGGGAAGGGGGCGGAGGGTGCGGGGTAGGCGCTAGGCGCGTGCCGGGGTTACCCGTACGCGATAGGTGCCGTCCGGGTTTTCCGTCAGGACCGTGATGGCTGCGCCGGTGGTGCGGTCGGTGTAGGTGTCGCCGGGGCGGAAGGTGGCGTCGGTCAGTTCCGGGTCGACGTATTTGTTGTCGCGGTAGCAGCCGCCGCTGTGCGGGGTGGCGTCCACGATGCGGAGGGGGCCGCGGCCCGAGGGGACGTGGGTGGCGACGCGGTAGATGAGGATGCCGGGGCGGCAGACCGTCGGGTCCAGCAGGCCGCGGGTGCGGGCCTCGGCCACCAGGGCGGTGTGCGGGGAGGTCGGGATGACGACGATCTTTGTGCCGCCGCGGGCGGAGACCGGGGTGAGGGTGTGTTCGCCGGGTGTCCCGCGGTGCGGGACGCAGTGCACCTGATCGGCGGAGAGCCAGCCGAGTTTCCACTTGTGCCAGCCGACGAAGTCATTGCTCGGCCCCCAGTCCTCGTCCATCGGGTCCCAGTGCCCCGCGGGGGGCGGGGCGTCGCGGCCGTCCGTGAAGTAGAGGTCGGGCAGGCCGAAGCTGTGGGCGTTCTCGTGGTTGAGGACGCGGAAGGCGCTCAGCCCGGATTGCCGGCTCCAGATGAACGACGCGTTCCGGAACGGCACCCCGTCGGCGGTCCGCAGCCCCATGTCGCCACCGCTGAAGGTGACCGAAAGGACCGTACGGGTGGCGGGCGGCCCCGCGTTGGGGGTGGCGATGATGTTGATGACGTCGTAGTCGCGGAAGTCGACGAGGGGGTCGACGGCGCGTACGACTTCCCGGGAGAGGGCGTGGTAGCCGCCGTCCGAGGCCGGGTCGAAGCCGGCGCCGCGCTGGATGCCGTACGCCGCGAGCGGCCGGGACATACGGATCCATCGGAGCAGCGGCCTGGGGCGGTAGGTCAGCCTGCCGTACGAGCTGGTGCGGAAGTAGTCCGTCGCGGCCGGGAAGAACTCGGCGAAGCGGTCGCCGGGGGACATCGTGGCGTGGGCGTCCGGGAAGTCGATGAAGAGGGTGAGGGCCTCCACGGCGCCGGACGAGCGGGAGAAACCGGCGGGGGTCTCGGCGGATTCGGCGACGTCGTCGCTGATGCCGCGCAGCGCACACGGGCCGCGCGGCGGGGCGCCGGGCGCCGAGGGTATGGCCACGGCGCTGGGCGGTGAGCCCAGGGCTATCGCCGCGGCGGCGGTGGCCGCGCCGGCGGCCAGGACCGCGGATACCTTGTGCTTCATATCAATCACCTTGGGTCGGCGGGTGATCGCTCGCGCGCGGGATTACGTCAACTGGAGTCATGGCGGGGTGGGGTGGGTCGCGGCACGTGGTCGCGCCCGGGAGGGGCTCCGGAGCGGGCCTTGTGTGAGCGGAGCGCGGCGCAGGGAAGAGGCGGGCGCGACGCCTGGGGCGGACGCGGCAGGCAAGGGTGTGGTTCAGGTCACGTGCGGGCGTGAAATATCCGGGGAGGGTGTCCCCGTTTAACCAGGCGTCCGGGTGAAACGGGGAGCCTGTCCCCGGTTCGTGCGGGTCGTCGAGACCGCACCAGGGCCAGCCGCCGAAAGGCACCGCCAGATGAGGGGAGTGAGCTGCCGTGACCGCCGTCGCCGCATGCGTGAAGTCCGGGAAGCAGGAGCAGCAGCCCCGGCTGCGGGCCGATGCGCTGCGCAACCGGGAGCGGATCATCGCGGCCGCCCGCGAGACGATGGTCGAGTTCGGGGCCGAGGTCCCGCTCGATGAGATCGCCCGGCGCGCGGGTGTCGGTAATGCGACGCTCTATCGTCACTTCGCGGATCGCCTGGAGTTGATCCACCACGTCACGCTGTCCGTCATGTCCCGTACCGCGGACCGCGCGGAGAGCGCCCTCGCCGAGGAGGCCGATGCCTTCCAGGCGCTGAGGCGCTTTGTCCACGCCGCGGTGGAGGAGCGGATCGGGGCGTTGTGCCCGCTGCTCGCCGACGGTGTCGACCGCGACCACCCCGATCTGTGCGCCGCGCGGGATCGTCTGGAGGCGGCCGTCGAGGCCGTCATGGCCGCCGCCCGCGACAGCGGCCAGCTGCGCACCGACATCGCCGTCGGTGATCTGATGGTCGCGATCACCCAGCTCACCCGGCCGCTGCCGGGCAGCCGCTGTCCGAACTTCGACCAGTTCGTGCACCGGCATCTGCAACTGTTCCTGGACGGTCTCCAGGCACCCGCCCGCTCCGAACTCCCCGGCGCCGCCGCCACTTTGGATGACTTGAGGCGCCGCTCGTAAACCGGCGGGCCCTGCACCGCCGACCGTCACCCCCCCGTCCCGTCTTCGCTCCCTTTCGCTCACTGCACCAGTAGGTGGATCCCGTCATGCCTGAAACCGTCCCGTCCGTCGATCCCCGGCGCTGGAAAGCGCTGATATTCATCGCTCTCGCCCAGCTGATGGTCGTGCTCGACGCGACCATCGTGAACATCGCGCTGCCCTCCGCCCAGCAGGATCTCGGTATCACCGACGCCAACCGGCAGTGGGTGATCACCGCCTACGCACTGGCCTTCGGCGGTCTGCTGCTCTTCGGCGGGCGCGTCGCCGACCTGTGGGGACGGAAGCGGACCTTCATCATCGGGCTCGTCGGCTTCGCGGTCGCCTCCGCGCTCGGCGGGGCCGCGGCCAACCAGGAGATGCTGCTGGGCGCCCGCGCCCTCCAGGGTGTCTTCGGTGCGCTGCTGGCGCCGGCCGCGCTGTCGCTGCTGGCGGTGACCTTCACCGAGGCCAAGGAGCGGGCCAAGGCGTTCGGCATCTTCGGTGCGATCGCCGGTGGCGGTGGCGCCGTGGGGCTGATCCTCGGCGGGGTGCTGACCGAGTACATGAACTGGCGCTGGACCTTCTTCGTCAACATCCCGTTCGCCGTGGTCGCCGCAACGGGCGCCTACCTGGTCATCCGTGAGCCGGCCGGGAGCCGTAACCCGTCCCGGCTGGACATCCCCGGCGTCATCCTGGCCACCCTCGGCCTGGTCTCGCTGGTCTACGGGTTCACCCGCGCCGAGTCGGACGGCTGGCTGGCCGGGCCGACCCTCGGTCTGTTCGTCGCGGCGGCCGTGCTGCTGCTGGCGTTCGTGCTGGTCGAGGCCAGGGTGAAAGCCCCGCTGCTGCCGCTGCGGGTGCTCACCGACCGGAACCGCGCCGGTGTCTACGCCTCGCTGGGCCTGGCCGTGATCGGCATGTTCGGTCTCTTCCTCTTCCTGACCTACTACCTCCAGATCGTGAAGGGCTACACGCCGGTCACCACCGGTCTGGCCTTCCTCCCGATGATCGTCGGCATGGTCACCGGCTCCACGCAGATCGGCGCCCGGCTGATGACCCGCGTCCGCCCGCGGCTGCTGATGGCGCCCGGTTTCACGGTCGCCGCGCTCGGCATGCTGGTGCTGACCCAGATCGACCTGGACACCTCCTACCCGGCGCTGATCCTGCCCGGCTTCCTGCTGATGGGCCTGGGCATGGGTACGGCGTTCATGCCGGCCATGTCGCTGGCCACGCACGGTGTCCAGCCGCGCGACGCCGGCGTCGCCTCCGCGATGGTCAACACCTCGCAGCAGGTCGGCGGCGCGATCGGTACGGCCCTGCTGAACACCATCGCGGCCAGCGCCACCACCGCGTACGCCACCTCGCATGCGGCCGGTGCCCGCTCGGCCGACCTGCTCAAGCTCCAGTCGATGGTGCACGGCTACAGCACCGCCATCTGGTGGGCGGTCGGCATCCTGGCCCTGGCCGGCGTGATCGCCTTCACCTTCATCAACACCGGGCGGCCGGGTGCCGGTTCGCCGGCGGCCTCCTCGGCCGAGGGCGAGAGCACGGTCCTGGGTTCGTCGGAGGGCGAGGGCGAGATCCAGGTGCCGGTCATGGCGCACTGAGCGGGGCGGCTACGGGCCGGACCGTACGGGGGCGGGCGGGGCCGGGCCGGACCGTACGGCGTGGGGCTGGGGGGCCGGGCCGGACTCCTGTCCCGCCGCGGCCTGCCCCGGCCCTTCGCCCACCCGGGCGTCGGCCTCTCCCGGTTCCGCTGGTCCGTCAGCGCAGCCAGGGGAGGTCGGCGCCTTTCGGTTGCAGTCCTTCGGTCATCACTTGGCAGATCTCGGCGAGTTGGCCGACCTGCTCCGGGGAGAGACGGTCGAAGATCGCGGAGCGTACGGCGGCGACATGTCCGGGGGCGGCCTTCTCCAGGACCCGCATCCCCTCATCCGTGAGAAGGGCGTTCTGGCCCCGCTTGTCGGACGGGCAGTTCTCGCGCCGTACCCAGCCGTTCTTCTCCAGGCGCGCGACCGCATGCGAGAGCCGGGAGCGGGTGATCTTGGCGTTCTGAGCCAGCTCGGTCATCCGCATCCGGCGCCGCGGTGCCCGGGAGAGCTGGACGAGCAGGCCGTAATAGACGTGCGGCATCCCCGCGTCCCGTTGCAGCTGGCGGTCGAGGTGGTCCTCCAGGAGCGTGGTGGCGTGGAGGTAGCACTGCCAAGCGAATTGCTCCTCGTCGCTGAGCCAGCGCGGCTCGGCTGCGGGTTCGTTGCTCATACCATCCACTCTCTCACCACTCGGAGAGTTATTTAAGTTTTAACAACGTCGAATTATGCCCAAATCCTTACACTTGAATCTTCAAGTACATGGTCCTGTTGATGTTGCGGTCATCCGCACCACTACTGCCAAGTGTGACGCCGTGGAGCGGCGATGTCCGTAACGGGCAGCCCACGATCTGGTGGCACCTGTGCCGCGTCCGTCAGCCGGCCTTGTCGATCAGCGCCATGGCGTTCAGGGCGGCCGACAGGGCACGGGTGTCGCCGTCCTCGGAGGTGGCCGCGACGTCCAGAGCGGTGTCGGCGAACTTGATCGCATGCGCGTCGCCGTGGGTGACCGCCCGCGCGAAGACCTCCTCGGGTGTGAGCCCCTCGGCGCTCGGTGCCGGGCGCGGGGTGTCCGCGGCGTAGAGCGTGGTGAGAGCGGAGGCCGCCGTCCAGGCCACGGCGAACGAGCTGGTCCAGAGCTCCCGGGGGAGCGCGGGCAGGGTGCGCAGCACCGCGTTCGGTGCGGTGGCGGCGTGCACCAGCAGGATGGCGTCACCGTGGCCGTGGTCCGCGTAGTTGAGGGTGGCGGCCCGTACGAGCGCGGTCAGGCCCTCGCGTGCGGCTTCGGGGTCCTCGGGGAGGTGCAGCGATTCGGTGGCGCTCAACCAGCCGGAGAGGTGCGGGAGTTGCGCGTAACCGTCCAGGGGCGTCACGTCCCGCTCGGGGATACGGGGGAGGGTGGCCAGGGCCTCGGCCGGGGTGGCGCCGCCCCGGGGGTGCACCGTGGTGGGCAGGAGCAGATGGCGGGCGGCCCAGTAGCCGAGGGCGTGCGCGAGCTCCGCGATCCGCGCCTCGTCCTCCCCTTCCGTCAGCAGGCTGCGTACGGCATGGCCCACGCGGATCACGGGGTGGGTGGCGGCGCCGGCGATGCCGGGCAGCAGCCGGGGCCACCACACGGCGAGGAGCTCGCGCCAGGGGTGCTCGGCGATCTGCTCGGTGAAGTAGCCGGTCCAGTCGGTGGCCCGGCCCGGATCGCCCAGTGCCTGCTGCCAGTTGGCGTCGGTGATACGGGCACGGGGAGCCGGTACGTCCTCCAGCCGCTGTGCGTAGGTGTCGAGCCAGCGGTGGACGGTCCGGGCCTGGCCGTTGCGGACCATGGCTTCGACGGCCATCGGGCCGTGATTGCTCAGATAGCCACCGAACTCGGGGCCGGCGGTGTGCAGTCGTAACAGGGCTTCGTCGAGGGTGCCGTTCGTCGTCTCCATGGCCCGAGGCTAGGTCGGCGCGAAGGCGTCCCGTAACGGGCTTCCGGCCTACACCGGTGGTCTTCGCGGCCTATGCCGCCGGTCTCGACGGCCTACTGCGCCGGCCGTAAGGCCGCTGCTGAGGGCGGTCGCGGGGGGGGGGCGTGCGCCTGCGGCGCGGTGCGGTGGTTCCCGGGGCCGGTGTCCCGAGCCCCCCGCGTGTCCCGGGCCCCCGTGCCCCGAGTCCGGTGTCCCGAGCCCGTGTTCCGGCTCCGGTGTCCCGCGGCCATACCGGACAGGAGGTGTCGGGTATTGGGGGGAGGGTGCTGCCATGACGCGTGAGGGCAGAGGCGGGGAAGGCATCGGGAGCGGCGCGGGCGGCGAGGGTCGTGCGGTCGGCTGGTCGGTGGTGGAGGCAGCGGTTCCGGAACTCGCCCGGTGGGTGCGGGAGCGCTTCGGGGCGTACCGGCACCACGTCCTGGCGACCGTACGGAAGGACGGCGCACCGCGGCTCACCGGTCTGGAGGCGGACTTCCGCCACGGGGAACTGTGGCTGGGCATGATGACCGGCTCGCGGAAGGTGGCCGATCTGCGGCGCGACCCGCGGTTCTCGCTGCATGCCAATCCGGGGCCGGGCACCGATCTGGCGGGCGGGGATGTACGGGTGTCCGGGCGGGCGGTGGAGGTGGCCGACCCCGGTCAGGTCGCGCGCTATGCGGCGGCGGTGCGGCCGCCGGAGCCGTTCCATCTCTTCCGGGCGGAGCTGACAGAAGTGGTGCGGACGTCCACCGAGCCCCCGTATGTGGTGGTGGAGACCTGGGTGCCGGGCCGCGCGCCGCGCACCATCCGGCGGACCTCCAACGACCCGGCGCGGCAGGGGGAGTGCGGGGGCGGGCGGCCGGGCTCAGCGGACGTCGCGGGCCCCGGACCGGATGTCGTCCGGTTCGAGGTGCCAGCTGATGACGCGGCGCGGATGGACGCGGATCACGTCGTTGCTGAAGAAGTCGGGCGCCATCGGCGGCGCGTCGAGGGTCAGTAGTTCGGCGCGGCCGCGGATCTCCACACCGCGGCCCCAGCCGGGCGCGACCGGGTCGTCGGCCGGGGCCATGTCGTCGATGAGCAGGGAGACTTCGGGGCGGGCCTGGGCGTTGCGGTACTTCTGGCTGCGCCGCAGTGCGGGCCCGCCGATGTCGAGGGTGTCGTCGTCGTTCAGCACGAAGCCGACCGGGCGTACCTGGGGCCCGCCGGCCGGCCCGACGGTCGCCAGACGGGCCAGCGGCTGGCCGGCGAGGTAGGCGCGCTCCGTGGGAGTGAAGACCTTCCCGGTGGTGCCGGGGGCGGACGCCGTCGCGGCGGGCGGGGCGGCGGCGTCCGGTGCCGGGGTGTCCGGGGTGTGCGGCGTCGAGCCGTGGGAGGGCGTGGTCATATCGCTGACGCTAGGACCTCAAGTGCAATTGAGGTCAAGGGGCGGCTTCAGTGAGTGGCCACCGGCAGTCGGTGGGCCCGGTCGCCCCGGTGACGGTGGTGCTCGTGCGGCCGGTGGAGGCCGTGGGGCTCGCGGACGCGATGGGTGCGGAAGATGTAGAGGGAGGCTACGAACATCACGGCGCCCATGGTGAGGCCGAAGGCGCACGACTTGAGGATGGCTTCGCCGCCGAGGCTGTAGGCCCAGCCCATCGAGCAGCCGAAGAGCGCACCGTAGGCGGCCGCCCGGGTCTCGGTGATCATGGTCGACTGGAAGTGGGCCACCAGCAGGCCCAGTACGCCTGACACCACCGCCCCGGCCAGCCCGTACAGCATGGCCGGGCCGCCCTTGATGCCGGCGGTGTGCGTGCGGAAGATGATGAAGCAGCCGAAGGCGAGCGCCGTGATGATCGGCAGCGTCACCGTCGCCGGGAGGTGCCTGGCCCGCTCCTTCATGCCGGCCATCCCCGAAGCCCGCGGCAGGGCAGGGGCGTCGGTGGTCGCGCCGTGTTCGGGTTCGACGGTGCCGTGGGAGCGGGCGGCCCTCGCGCCGTGCCGCTGGGCGTGCTGGTCCATGGCGGGCTCCTCTCGGTTTCCCCCGCTGGCCCTCCTGTCCAGGCGACACCCGGGCGCCGCCCGCGGCAACCGGAACGGCGGGCGGTCGGGTGTCGGGCGGCGCGGGGAGCCGGTGACCGGCGGGTTCAGCCGAGGTCCTTCTGGTACCAGGCCACGTCCCAGTAGCGGTCGAACTTGCGGCCCACCTCCGTGAACGTACCGATGTGCCGGAAGCCGAAGCGGGTGTGAAGGCGGTGGGAGGCCTCGTTCGGCTGGGCTATCCCGGCGTAGGCGCGGTGCACGTCCTCGTCGGCCAGCGCCTCGAACAGGGCCTTGTACAGGAGCGTGCCGATGCCGCGGCCGGCGGCGTGCGGGGCGCAGTAGACGGTGACCTCGACGGACGGGGCGTAGGCCGCCTTGGGGCGGAACGCGCTGCTGGTGGCGTAACCGAGCAGCGCACCGGCCGGGTGTCCGGGACCGGAGGGCGCCGAGCCTGCGGGGGGATCGTGTGCCGGACCGTTGTGCGGGTTTTTCGTCCGTTCTGTCGCCTCTTGGGCAACCAGAAGACGGTGCGGGCCGTCTTGGGGGTGGGAGAGCAACCACGGGCGGCGCTGATCCGGAGTGAAGGGCTCCAGGTCGAACGTGATGGAGGTCTCACGGATGTAGTGGTTGTAAAGATCGGTAAGGGCCGGCAGGTCCGCCTCGACGCCCGCTCTGACCTGCACTTCCCCGTGTCGTTGCAGCATCTGGCCTCCTAAATGGAGCCGCAGGGTACTGCATGATCAGAAAAATAGCGGGGCCTCCTGGGAATTCTGTCCGGATTCCAGCCGTTGTTTCCTTCGGACGGGCCACGCGGCGAGCATCGGTTTCGATGCCACCACCCGGCCCGCCCACCGTCCCGCGACCGACTCATCGCAAAGGGAGCACACGCATGGCAACCCGTGCCGTCGCCCGCCGTCAGGAAAGCAGCAGCGGTTCTGACGGGGCCAACAAGGTTCGCGCCGTAGGCGGGGAGATCGCCGACCGCGACCTGGTCGGCATGTACCTCGACGAGATCGCGCGTACGCCACTGCTCGACGCGGCCAAGGAGGTGGAGCTGTCCCAGACCATCGAGGCGGGTGTCTACGCCCAGCAGATCCTGGACGGCGAAGTCACCGACGGCAATGCCGCAGGCGCCGGCCGCGAGGAGCTGGCCGCGCTGGTCGAGGAGAGTGCCCGGGCCAAGGACGTCTTCATCCGTTCCAACCTCCGCCTGGTGGTGGCCGTCGCCCGCCGCTATCCGCGCGCCGGGCTTCCCCTGCTGGACCTGATCCAGGAGGGCAACGCCGGTCTGGTGCGTGCCGTGGAGAAGTTCGACTACACCAAGGGCTTCAAGTTCTCGACGTATGCGACGTGGTGGATCCGCCAGGCCATCACCCGCTCCATCGCCGACCAGTCGCGCACGATCCGGCTGCCCGTGCACCTCGTCGAGGAGCTGGGCCGGATACGCAGGGTGCAGCGCGAGTTCAACCGCGAGAACGGCCGGGACCCGGAGCCTGCGGAGGTCGCCGGCGAGCTGGGCTCCACGCCCGCCCGCGTCACCGACGTTCTCGACTGGGCGCGCGACCCGGTCAGCCTCAACATGTCGGTGGACGACGACGGCGACACCCAGTTCGGGGATCTGCTGGAGGACACCTCCGCGGCCTCGCCCGAGCAGTCCGTGCTCACGCTGCTGCGCAGCGAGGAGCTGGAGGACCTGATCGACCGCCTCGACCACCGCACCGCCTCGATCATCAAGGCGCGCTATGGCATCGAGGACGGCCGCGAGCGCACGCTGACCGAGGTCGGCAAGCAGCACGGCCTGACCCGCGAGCGGATCCGCCAGATCGAGAAGCATGCGCTGCTGGAGCTGAAGCGGATGGCGCATGACACGGGATTCGACGCGGCAGCGTAGCGAGCGCGCGGGTGCGCGCGCCGCGACCCGAGGCACGGTCTGTGACGGACGAGCCCCGGCGCCCTTCGAGGCGCCGGGGCTCCGTTGCGTCCGGAGCCGGGGGCAGCGCCGACACACCTCCGACCGGATGTCCGTTTGAGTCTGCCTGACGCCCGGGTCTGTTTACTTTGCAGGAATCCGGGCGTAGTGTCGCGCTGGAACCACAGGCTCGGGCATGAACGGACACACGCTGATGTACGCACCGGAGCGCCAGCAGGAAATTCTGCGGCTCGCCCGTGAGGGCGGCCGGGTCGATGTGCTCTCCCTCGCGGAGGAGTTCCAGGTCACCGCCGAGACCGTGCGGCGCGATCTGAAGGCCCTGGACCGGGCCGGACTGGTGCGCAGGGTGCACGGCGGAGCCATCCCGGCCGGCCGGCTGGACTTCGAGCCCGACCTCGCCGAACGGGACGCCGTCGCCGCCGACGAGAAGCAGCGCATCGCCCGGGCCGCGCTCGCCGAGCTCCCCGGAGGCGAGGGCGGCGCCGGCAGCTCCGGGAGCGTGATCCTGGACGCCGGCACCACCGCCGCCCGGCTCGCCGCCGAGATCCCGCTGGAGGCCGAGCTGACCGTCGTCACCCACGGTCTGCCGGTCGCCGCGCGGCTGGCCGACCACCCCGGGCTCACCCTGCACCTCGTGGGCGGCCGCATCCGGCGCCGTACCCGGGCCGCGGTCGACGACTGGGCGCTGCGTGCCTACCGCGAGATCAACGCCGACGTGCTGTTCCTCGCGACCAACGGCTTCTCCCCCGACGGCGGCCTGACCACCCCCGACCTCGCGGAGGCCGCCGTCAAGCGGACACTGATCGCCGCCGCCCGCCGGGTCGTCCTCCTCGCCGACTCCGCCAAGTTCGGGCAGCAGCACTTCGCCCGCTTCGGCGAGCTGTCGGACGTGGACCTGCTCATCACCGACACCGGTCTGAGTCCCGACGACGCCCTCGCCATCGAGCGTGCGGGCACGGAAGTAGTACGCGCATGATCCTCACCGTCACCCCCAACCCCAGCCTGGACCGTACGTACGAGATCCCGGCGCTGGACCGCGGGGCCGTGCTCCGGGCCACCGGCGACCGGATCGACCCCGGCGGCAAGGGCGTCAATGTCTCGCGCGCGGTCGCCGCCGCCGGGCACCGCACCCTGGCCGTACTCCCGGTCGGCGGACCCGCCGGCGGGGCGCTGGCCGGGCTGCTGAGCGCCGAGGGTATCGAGGTGGCAGGGGTGCCGGTGGCCGGCCAGACCCGCTCCAACATCTCCGTCGCCGAACCCGACGGCACCCTCACCAAGATCAACGCGCCCGGCCCCGAGCTGTCCGCAGAGGAGTCGCAGGAGCTGCTCGCCACGGTCGGTGAGCGGGCCGTGGGCGCCGACTGGATCGCCTGCTGCGGCAGCCTCCCGCGCGGTCTGGCCCCCGAGTGGTACGCGGAGCTGGTCGCCCGCACCCACCGGGTCGGCGCCCGGATCGCCCTGGACACCTCGGGCCCCTCGCTGACCGCGGCGCTGCGCGAACGCCCCGACGTCGTCAAGCCGAACGCCGAGGAGCTCGCCCAGGCCGTCGGCTGCCCGCTCACCACCCTCGGCGACGCGGTCAAGGCCGCCGAGGAACTGCGCGCCTGGGGCGCCCGCGCCGTACTGGCCTCCCTGGGAGCCGACGGCCAGCTCCTGGTCGACGAGGAAGGCGCCTACTACGGCAGCGCCCCGGTCGCCGCCGTCCGCAGCAATGTCGGCGCGGGCGACGCCTCACTGGCGGGCTTCCTCACCGCGGGCGGTACGGGCCCGAGGGCGCTGGCCGTCGCCCTGGCCCACGGCGCGGCCGCCGTCCAACTCCCCGGCAGCCAGATGCCGACCCCCGCCGACCTGGACACCGCCGCGGTCCGCATCACCGACGCGATGCCGTTCGACCGCCTGCTGACGGAGCCGGTGCAGTGAGGAGCGCGCAGCCACCCCGCCGCTCCCCGGCCCGCACCGGGCGGCGCCTCAGCCACCCCCCGTCCCGTCCCCACCGCCCCCGCGGCGGTACCGCGCGCAAGGGAGCCCGCGATGAGTGAGCTGATCACCGCGGAACTGGTCGACCTCGACCTGTCCGCAGAAACGAAGGAAGCCGCCGCACGGTCCCTGGCCGAGCGGATGGCCGCCTCCGGTCGCGTCACCGATCTGGAGGGCTTCCTCGCGGATGTCGCCGCACGCGAGGCCCAGATGCCGACCGGCCTGGACGGCGGGATCGGCATTCCGCACTGCCGCAGCGAACACGTCACGGAACCGACGCTGGCCTTCGGACGCAGCGCCGCCGGTATCGACTTCGGCGCACCGGACGGCCCCGCCGACCTGATCTTCCTCATCGCGGCCCCGGCGGGCGGCGACGCCGACCATCTGTCGATCCTCTCGACCCTCGCCCGGCATCTGATGGACGAGACCTTCACCGGCGCACTGCGGTCCGCCACGGCCCCGGAGCGTACGGCGGCACTGATCAGGGGGGACGGGCCGGGGGCGGACGAGGCGCAGGCGGGGCCAGGGGAGAAGCCCTCGGACCGGGCGGCGGAATCCGCTGCCCAGGTGCGGGGAGCGGCCGAGCCCGACCAGGACGCACAGTCGGCGGCAGAACCCGCCCCCTCCACTCCCACCCCCAACTCCACTCCCACCCCCTTCCGCATCATCGCCATCACCTCCTGCCCCACCGGCATCGCGCACACCTACATGGCCGCCGAGTCGCTGGAGAAGGCCGGGCAGGCCGCCGGTGTCGAGGTGTTCGTCGAGACGCAGGGCTCGGCCGGGTTCCAGCGGCTCGACCCGCAGATCGTCGCGGACGCGGACGGCGTGATCTTCGCCCATGACGTCGAGGTCCGGGAGAAGGAACGCTTCGCCGGGAAGCCGACCGTCGACGTCGGGGTGAAGGCAGGCATCAACCGCCCCGCCGAACTCATCGCCGAAGTACGGCAGAAGGCCGCACTCGGCGAGACCAGCGCCCAGGCACCCGCCACCGCCCCCATGGACAAGGGCGCCGACACGGGCGACAACTTCGCCACCCGGCTGCGCAAGTGGCTGATGACCGGCGTCAGTTACATGGTGCCGTTCGTCGCCGCGGGCGGCCTGCTCATCGCGCTCGCCTTCGCCATCGGCGGCTACACGGTCAACAAGGCGCCGTCCGTCGCCGAGCACTTCCTCTGGACCGAGTCCGCCAGCTGGGCGGCACTGCTCTTCCAGATAGGCAGCGTCGCGTTCGGCTTCCTGGTCCCGGTCCTGGCCGGCTTCATCGCGTACGGCATGGCGGACCGGCCTGGCCTGGTTCCGGGCTTCGTCGGCGGCGCCATCGCGCTCACCATCAACGCGGGCTTCCTCGGCGGCCTGATCGCCGGCCTGCTCGCGGGCGCCGTGGTGATGGCGATCCAGCGGGTCCGCATCCCACCGGTGCTGCGCGGCATCATGCCGGTCGTGGTCATCCCGCTGATCTCGTCGGCGATCGTCGGCTTCCTGATGTTCCTCGTGGTCGGCAAGCCGATCGCCGCACTGCAAAAGGGGCTGACGGACTGGCTGTCCGGTCTCACCGGCGCCAACGCGATCATCCTGGGCGCGCTCCTCGGCCTGATGATGTGCTTCGACCTCGGCGGCCCGCTCAACAAGGTGGCGTACGCCTTCGCGGTCGGCGGCCTCGCCAACCCCAACGAGGGCAGCCTCAAGGTCATGGCCGCGGTGATGGCGGCCGGGATGGTCCCGCCGCTGGCGATGGCGCTGGCCACGACCGTCCGGGGCCGGCTCTTCACCAAGGCCGAACGGGAGAACGGCAAGGCGGCCTGGGTGCTCGGCGCCTCCTTCATCACCGAGGGCGCGATCCCCTTCGCCGCCGCCGACCCGCTGCGCGTCATCCCGTCCGCGATGGCCGGCGGTGCGGTCACCGGCGCCCTGTCGATGGCCTTCGGCTGCACCCTCCGCGCCCCGCACGGCGGCATCTTCGTCGTCCCCCTGATCGGCCAGCCCTTCCTCTACCTGCTCGCCATCGCCGCGGGCACGGGCGTCAGCACAGCCCTGGTCATCCTTCTCAAGGGCCTGCGCAAGCCGTCCCCCACCCACCCGGCGCCCACCCCCGCCGACACCACGAACGAGGTACCGGCGGCCGCCTGATCCCTGCCGCTTCTGTGCCGTTTCCCTGCCCGAGTCCTCGGCGGACCACTACCGTGCGTATTCCGGCCCTTACGTAAATGGGCCCGGAATTGGGCGCGAATGCCGCTTGTAGGCGGTACTTCTGCGCCACGCACCGTTAGTTCCACACCTTCCACGGAGGAGGTCGCCATGCCGCCCAGGCGAGCGGTCACCGGTCGGAGCCAGGAGCCGCGCCAGCGCTTCGTAGAGGAGCTGCGATTACTACGCGCCGAGAAAGGCGACAGCCTCCGGCAGCTCGGCGAGGCCCTGGGCTGGGACTGGTCGCTGTTCGGCAAGATGGAGAGCGGCCAGACGCTCGGCGGCCCGGAGGTCGCCCAGGCACTGGACCAGTATTACGGGACGGATCGACTGCTGCTGACGCTGTGGGAGTTGGCGGCGGGTGACCCCACGCAATTCAAGGAGCGGTACCGGCGCTTCATGGCGCTGGAGGCCAAGGCGGCGGGCATCCAGCAGTACTCTCCCGCCGTGGTGCCTGGTCTGCTCCAGACGGAAACGTACGCCTACCGACTGCTGTTGCGTGGCGGACTGGTCCCCGGCGCCGAACTCGATCAGCAAGTGGAAGCACGGATGTACCGCCGCAGGGTGCTGTCGAGTCCGGAGGCGCCGGAATTCCGGGCGATCCTCGACGAGGCCGTGCTGCGCCGGGGGCTGTTGGACCGCGCCGAATGGCAGGAGCAGCTGAAGCACCTCGCCGATGTCGCCGCACAGCCCAACGTGACGCTTCAGATCCTTCCGTTCACCGCGGGGCTGTGCGAGTTGCCCAACACGGACACGGCCCTTCTGCGCATGCCCGAGGGTCGGACCACGGGCTGGGTGGAAACGGGATACGACGGTCAACTGGTCGAGGAAAACGCCCGAGTTGAGCGATTGCAGTTCAGTTACGATCGGTTGCGCGACCATGCTCTGTCCCCGCGCGAGTCCGCGGAGTTCCTACGGCGTCTACTGGAGGAAGTCCCATGTCCGTCCGCCACCCCGAGCTGAGCACCGTCACCTGGCGCAAGTCCAGCTACAGCAACCAGGACGGGGGGAACTGCATCGAGGTCTCCGACGACCTCCTGGCCAATGCCACCTGGCGCAAGTCCAGCCACAGCAACCCGGACGGGGGCAACTGCATCGAGGTCTCCGACGACTTCCCCGCCCTCGTCCCCGTCCGCGACAGCAAGGACCCCCAGGGTCCCGCCCTGCTCTTCGAGGTGCCCGCCTGGGCGTCCTTCGTCTCCGCCGTGAAGCACGGGGCACTCCCCGGCGCCTGACGTCCGGCCCCGGTACCTGAAGACCGGTCCGAAGCCCCCGGCCCCCGTCGCTCGCCCGCGACGGGGGCCGTGGCACAGTGGCGGCGGCCGGTGAACTGACCTCGGCCCTTGGACAAGTTCGGAGCGTTCGGATGACGAGCGGGCAGCCGTCTGAGGCGACCCTTTCCAAGCCCGGCGGGCCCGGCGGCCAAGGGCAGCCGGCTCCGGCCGGGGCGGCCGGTGTGCGCAGTGGTCGGTGGGTGACCGTGGCCGCGCCGCTCGGGCTGGTGACGCTCACCGCGGCAGGGCTGTTTCTCGGGGCCGGGCCGGTGCGGACGGCCGCGGTCTGGCTTGCCTTCGGGGTGCTGGTGTTGTGCCTGGGGGCCGTCGGAAGCAGTGTGGTCCGGGCCGGTGGGCCCCGGCGACGTACCTACGCACGGGCGGTGCGGGCCGCCTCATCGGCATCGGGAGGCGACCGCTCCGCCGCCCTCCCGGCGCGGCTGCACGGCACACCATGGCCGTCGCTCCGTGCCGTCGGCCTGCTCATCGGGCTGCCGACGCTGGTGTGCCTGTGGATCGTGCTCGCGGTGGCGGAACCGGACTCCGGGAGCCGGGCGGTGGCACTGCGCGAAGCCGGCGCCGTCACCGGCACCTTCCGTATCGCCGCCATCGAGCACGAGGTGACCGAGGGGCGCGGTCGGCGGGCGCACGCCACGGCCGGCTACACCGTTCTCCTTCCGCCGGCGAACGGGCAGCAGGGCGGCCGCGGGGTTCCGGCCACCTTCACGGCGGCCACCGAACGGCGCCACGAGGTCGGCGGGACGCTCTACGTCGGCCACGTGCCAGGGCACCCCGAGCTGGGTGCCGTGGGTGATGACCAACGGGCCGAAGTCGAACGGAAGTTGTCCGGGCGGGCAGTGGAAGCCTCGACGTCCTGGGTGGCCGCCGGTATCTGGATCCTGGTGACGTTGGCACTCTGCGCAGGCTGGTGGCGGGAGGGTGTCACGCGCCGGGGTGCGCGCAGCACCGGTGAGGGCTGGGTCGCCCTGCGGGTCCGCGTCACGGGCGGCGGAAAGCACACCGACGCCCCGCCGGCCGAGGGCACGGATCAGATGACCGCGCGCGAACGCCGGGACCACACCCGGCAGCTGAAGTGTCTGCTGCTCGCCGTCGACGGCACGGACCGGACCGTTCCCTTCCACGGCGAGTTGTCCAGCACCGTCGCGGGGACCGTCCTTGCAGGAACATCAGGGCTGCTGGTGTGGCACCCGCAGCGGCGTCGGAGCAAGGACGTGCTCGCCGAGCTGATCGGTGACGACGGTTGGCAGTTGCCGGGTGCGGTGCCTGCGCGTGTGGCTCAGGACGTGGCGCAGGACATGGCAGCGGCTGCGCCGGCCCCGGAAAGCGGGCCGGTCACCGAGGGTGGGGCAGGGCGACAAGTCCGGCTGTTGGACCTCGGCGCCGCCTGGTCCGCCACCGTGCCGAAGCCGCTGCTGGCCGGACTGGTCTGCTCGGTGGCGATCATGGGGGCCCTGCTGGCCGTGCCGGACAACGGCGCGTGGCGGCTGTGGGCCGGTGCGGTAGGTCTGCTGGCGCCGCTCGCCGCCCTCCTGGTGCAGGTGTCCCTGGCCGACGAGGGCCGCGCCTGACGGGGCCGCCCCCGGGCGGCGGCTGACCGAGGCCGGACGGACACGCCGTCCCGCCCACTGGAGGGACGGACGCGCCGTCCCTTCGACTGGGGGCGGATGGCCCCCGTACACACACAAGGCGGTGGCCGCCCCTACCAGGGACCGGCCACCGCCTTCAGCTGTGCTCCGCGGGTGCGTCGTCGTGCGTCAGACCGCGCTGCCCTGCTGCCACTCGGACCAGGACATGTTCCAGCCGTTGAGGCCGTTGTCCGGCTTGACGGTCTCGTCCTTCGAGTTCTTCACGATGACGACATCGCCGATCAGCGACTCGTTGAAGAACCACTTGCCCGGGGTGTCGCCGCCGCCGCCCTTGTTGTCCCGCAGGCCGACGCAGCCGTGGCTGGTACCGGCCTGGCCGAAGATGGACGGGGAGCCCCAGTAGTTGCCGTGGAGGAAGGTGCCGGAGGCCGAGAGCCGCATGGCGTGCGGGACGTCAGGGATGTCGTACTCGCCCTTGCCGTCCTTGTTCTTGAAGCCGACCGTGGAGCCGTCCATACGGGTCTGCTCGAACTTCTCCGAGATCACCATCTGGCCGTTGTAGGTGGGGTTCTCGGGGCTGCCGCCGGAGATCGGGACGTTCTTGAGGGTCTTGCCGTCGCGCTTGACCGTCATGGTCTGGGTGTTCATGTCGACGGTGGAGACCTGCGAGCGCCCGATGGTGAAGGACACCGTCTTGGACTGGACACCGGTGATGCCCTGGCCGCCCTTGACCCCGTCCAGGTCGATCTTCATGGTGATCTTGGAGCCGGCCTTCCAGTAGTCCTCGGGCCGGAAGTCCAGGCGCTGGGCGCCGAACCAGTGGCCGACGACCTTCTGGCCGCTGCTGGAGGTCACCGTGATGTGGGACTGGACGTCCTTCTTGTTGCTGATCACCTTGTCGAAGTTGAACGACACCGGCATGCCCACGCCGACGGTCTTGCCGTCGTCGGGGGTGTAGCTGCCGATGAAGCTGTTGGCGGAGGAGACCGTCGTGAAGGAGGCGTTCTCGGTGGCGGCCCGGCCCTTGGCGTCCTTGGCCTTCGCCACGATCCGGTACTTCGTCCCGCGCTCCAGCTGGACGCCCGGCTTCCAGGACGTGCCGTCGGACGATATGGCGCCGGCGACGTCCTTGCCGTTCGCGTCGGTGAGCTTCACCTCGGTCAACTTGCCGTCGGTGACCTTCACCCCGGTGTCGTTGATGCTGGCGTTGGTGGCGCCGTCGTCCGACGAGACCTTGATCTTGACGTCGGAGGCGTTCTTGGCGGCCGCGGCGTCCGCGCCGGCCTGGCCGTTCTTGCCGTCGTCGTTGCCACCGGCCGAGGCGTCCCCGCCACAGGCGGACAGGGTCAGCGCGCCGGCGGCGAACAGGGCCGTCACGGCGAGGGTGCGGCGCATCCGCCGATTGCGGCGCGGCGTGCCCGGCGCCGGCTGCTCGACAGACGGGAGCAGCTGGTGCGGGGTGCGGGACCGAGCGGGCGCGGGGTTGTCCGGCGTTGTCACGAGCTGCTCCATAACAGGGGTGTTGTGATTCCGTGCTGCTAAACAGCACGAGCGGACGGATTTGGTTGCGGGTACGGCTCTCTTGTGATGAAGGTCACATGCGTGGCGGCAAGGGGTCGTCGGACGGCCCCGACAGCCAGGTTCGCAGTGCCGTGCCGTGTTCGTCCAGGCGGGGTGGAGCGAAGGGTTGGGCGACCGGCGTGCCCGAAAGGCGGAGTGGGCTGGTGACTTGGGGGACGCGCCCCTCGCCGACCGGTGTCACCGGATCGAGACCGAGGCGCGCCGCCAACTCCAGGGCCTCGGAGACGGTGTTGACCGGGCCGCACGGCACGGACACGGCGGTCAGCCGCTCGGTCCAGCCGTGCGGGGTGTCGGAGGCCAGCCGACCCTCCAGCGCTTTGATGAGATCTGTGCGGTTTTGCACCCGGTCCTCGTTGCGGGCGAACCGGAGGTCCTCGGCGAGTTCCGGGGCGCCCAGCGCCCACGCCAGCTCCCGGAACTGACGGTCGTTGCCCACCGCCACCGCCAGCAGCTGCCCGTCACGGCAGGCCAGCGTCTCGTACGGGGCGATGCTCGGGTGGCGATTGCCCATCGGGCCCGGATCGCGGCCGGTGGCCAGATGGCCGGACGCCTGATTGACCAGCGAGCCCAGCAGCGACGAGAGCAGATTGACCTCGACCAGCTGGCCCTGACCGGTGCGGTCGCGGTGGCGCAGCGCCGCCAGGATGCCCGTGGTGGCGTCCTTCGCGGTCAGCACGTCCACCAGCGCGACGCCCGCCTTCAGCGGGGTGCCGCCGGGCTCGCCGGTGATGCTCATCAGCCCGCCGACGGCCTGCACGACGAAGTCGTAGCCGGGCAGCTGAGCGCCCGCGCCGGAGCCGAAGCCGGTGATCGTGCAGTGCACCAGGGCCGGGTTGGCGGCGCGGGTGGCGGTGTGGTCCAGGCCGATGGGGGTCCCCCCTGGACGGAGCTTGTCGAGTCCTTGGGGGAGGGCGAGCGAGCCGGGGCGGAAGTTCTCGATCAGTACGTCGGCCCGGCGCGCCAACTCGCGGGCCGCGGCCGCGTCGTCCGGGTCACCGAGATCCAGTGCCAGGCCGCGCTTGGAGCGGTTCGCGGCGTCGAAGTACGCGGCCGTTCCGCGCCGCGGTGCGCCGCCCTGGTGCGGGGGCGGCTCCGCGCCGGAGGGGGAGTTCGCGCCGCACGGGGGGTCCGCGACGAACGGCGGGCCCCAGGAGCGGGTGTCATCACCGGTGCCCGGCCGTTCGACCTTGATCACCTCGGCGCCGAGGTCGGCGAGCGTCGCGGCGGCCAGCGGTCCGGCCAGCACCCGGCTGAAGTCCGCGACGAGGATGCCGTCCAGGGCGCGGGCGGGCGGCGCACCGGGCGGGGTGGCGTCGGTGGGCCCGGGGGCGGCGTCGGCGGGCGGCCGGGGCTGCGGCCGGTGCGGCTGCGGCACGTGCGTACTCCTCACGTCGCGGACGGGTGACGTCATCGTCCGGGACGATCTTCGCCGGGCGGAAGCTTCCGGGGTGTCCAACGGGGCAGGGGCAATCCTGCCGGGGCGGCCTCATGGGGTGGCGCCTTCATGGGTTGTGCCGGGAATGTGGCGATATGTCATAGGAGATGTGCCACTTCGGGACGTACGGCGCAAGATCTCCTGTCGGAAGTCCCGAAGCGTGGTGTCTACTGGCCTCCGGGCTGTTTCTTTCCGATCGGCCCGGATCAGTCCGCGGCGTCCACCGACAAGTCTTGGCCCCAGCGCCTCACCCCTCCGGGAGGACCACATGCTTCCCTCCGCTCCGATTCTCCAGCAGATCGGCCTCGGCGTCCTTGTCGCCGTGGGCGTCGTCTGGGCCATCGGGATCACCAGACTGCTGCGACGGGGCCGGTACGAGGCCGCCCTGCGGCGGGACCAGCGGGAGATGCGGGCGCGGTACGCGTCGCGGGGACGCTTCGCACCGGGTGGCTCGTTCGCCGCACCCGGGCCGGAGGGGCTGCCCGGGACGGGGCTGCCCGCACAGCCGGAGCTGCTCGGATCGGTGCCGCGGCAGACCGGGCCGGGCGGGCCGCCGTCGGAGTGCGTGGAGCTGAGCGCCGCCGAGCGGGCGGCCTTCGAGGGGCTCGTACGGCAGCTCAGCAGCCGTAGTTGAGCCGGTTGCAGGGCGTCGGCTGTAGTGGCGCCCGGTCGTGGTCGCGACGGCGGTAGTTGAGCCGGTCGTCTTCGAGCCGGTCGTAGCTCTTGCGCCCGCCGTGGGCGACCGGGTGGAGGGGCCGGCCGCGTGGGCCGGCCCCGGGTTCAGCGGACCGGGCCCAGCCGCAGCAGGGCCAGGGCGGCCAGCATCTGTACGGAGACCGCGGCCGCCGACTTCCACGTCGACAGATGGTGCTGGCCCCGTATGAGCAATATCGCGAGGACATAGCCGAAGCCCCAGGTCGTCCAGGTCGCGGCCTGGACGAAGGTGGCGTCGGTCGGCAGCCAGGCGGCGATCGCCAGCCGCGGCAGATCCGTCACCCAGAAGAGCACGATGAACAGGCTCGCGGTCGGCGCGAAGCGGCCTATGCCGCCCAGCGTGCGGGCGATCGCATGGGCGACCGCGCCCAGCACGAAGCTGGCGGCCAGCACCCCCGCCTCGGCCAGCCCGATGAGCTGGAGGCCCGCGGTGTGGTCGACGGCCCACTGGGTGTGGAACGCGTCCACCGACAGCACCCCGATGGCGCCGCTGATCAGCGACAGCAGCACCGCCGCACCCCAGGCGCTGCGGTCCCGCGCCTCGTCCAGCACCTCCACCGGGCGGTACCAGAGCCCGAATATCAGCCGGTGCCACCACAGTCGGCGACGAGGCGCCGGCTTGCGGGGGGCCGGCTGGACGAGCGTGGGCGGTGGCGGCGGGGGAGGCGGTGAGGGGGGCGGTGAGGGGGGCGGTGCGGACATAAGCCGTTTCTACCACCGGCCATTCCGGGGCGGCGCGGGGGCGTCGAGCGGGGCTCGGCCGGTACGGGTGAGACGCTCGGCCGATGACCTTGCAGACACCGGACCACGACGAGGCGCACGGCGGCGGACTCGGCAGCCGGCTCAACTGGCTGCGGGCGGCGGTCCTCGGGGCCAACGACGGCATCGTCTCCACCGCCGGGCTCGTCGTCGGGGTCGCCGGAGCCACCGACGAACGGGGTGCGTTGCTGACGGCGGGGCTGGCGGGGCTGCTGGCCGGTTCCCTGTCGATGGCGGCCGGTGAGTATGTCTCGGTCTCCACTCAGCGCGATTCGGAGAAGGCCGCGCTGGCGCAGGAGAAGCGGGAGCTGGCGACCGAGCCGCAGGCGGAACTCATCGAGCTGACGCAGATGTTGGAGGGCAAGGGGCTGGATGCGCAGCTCGCCCGGGAGGTGGCCGAGCAGCTCACCGAGCACGATGCGCTGCGGGCCCATGCCGAGGTGGAGTTGGGCATCGATCCCGACGCACTCACCAATCCGTGGCATGCGGCGGGGGCGAGCTTTCTCGCCTTCACGGTGGGGGCGTTGCTGCCGTTGCTGGCGATTGTGCTGCCGCCGGCCGCGTACCGGTTGTGGATCACGGTGGTTGCCGTGGTTGCGGCGCTGGGGTTGTGCGGGTGGAGCAGTGCGCGGATGGGGTTTGCGCCGGTGGGGCGGGCGGTGTTGCGGAATGTGGGGGGCGGGGTGGTGGCGATGGGGGTGACGTATGCGGCGGGGTCGGTGTTGGGGGCGGTCGGGGTTTGAGGTTTTCCGGGAGGCGTGGGGTGGGCCGTGTGTGTGGGGGTGCTGACGGATGGGGCTCGTCCATCGTGTCCGTTGTTGTCGCGGCCCGGCCCGGCCCGGTTGTTGTCACGCCTGGGCGGGGTGGGCGGCTGTCCCGCCGTGCGGTTGTCGTTACGGCGTGCGGGTGGGGGTTCTTGTGGCCGGTCGGCCGTCGGTGCCCGTCAGGCCGTTCCGTACAGGTCGCGGTAGGACGGGAAGATGCCGCCGGGGCCGCGCACCGTTTCTGCTGCCAGGGCGGCGTTGACCACGGCGCGGGTCAGGACGTCCGCGCCGGTGGCGAGGATCTCGTTCAGGGCGCCGGCTTCGGTGTGGATGCCGAAGGCGGGGTCGGTGCGGGGGTCTTCGGGGGTGAGGGGGCGGGTGGCGGTGGACAGGGCGAAGACCGTGTCGCCGTCGGAGAGGAGATGGACGGGGCGGAGGGCGCGGGCCAGGCCGTCGTGGGCGGTGCCGGCGAGTTTGTGGGCCTGGGCGCGGGTGAGGGTGGCGTCGGTGGCGACCACGGCGAGGGTGGTGTTGAGCGGGGGGCCGACGGATGCCGCCGAACGGGTCAGGGAGGTTTCCCGGGCCTCGGCCAGGCGGCGCAGGGCGGCGGCGTGCACCTCGGGGGGCGGCAGGGCGGTGGGGTCCTCGTACAGATGGCCGTAGAGGGCGCCGGTGCGTGGGTCGGTGACGGAGCCCGCGGCGTTGACGGCGGCCAGGGCGGCGACGGTGGCGCCCGAGGGGAGGACGGCGCTCGCGGTGCCGGTGCCGCCCTTGAGGCCGCCCGCTACCGCGCCCGTGCCGGCGCCCGTGTTGCCCCGGGCGACCGGGGCGCCGGGCTCGGTGGCCGCTGCGGCGGCGGCCGCTTCCCGGCCCAGGGCGGCGTCGGGGCGGGCCCGCCAGTTGCCGCCGCGGCCCAGGTCGAAGAGGGCCGCTGCCGGGACGACCGGGACGACCTGGGCGGGGTCCGGGCCGACGCGGAAGCCCCGGCCCTGGTCCTCCAGCCACGCGGCGACACCGGACGCGGCGTCAAGACCGAAGGCGCTGCCGCCGGTCAGCACCAGTGCCTCGACGCGCTGGACGAGGTTGCGCGGGTCCAGCGCGTCGGTCTCCCGGGTGCCGGGGCCGCCACCGCGTACGTCGACGGCCGCGACGGCGCCGCCCTCGGGGGCCAGGACGACGGTGGTGCCGGTCAGGTAGCCGTCACCGATGCGCTGGGCGTGGCCGACCCGGAGGCCGAGGACGTCGGTGAGTGCGTCCTGCGGCCCCGTGGGGTGCGGCCGGCCCGTCGGCTGCTCAGTAATCGGCCGGTCCCATCACGATGACCGGGTGCAGGTCGGGGTCGAGGGTGCGCAGCAGTTCCCGCATCACCTTCGGCTTGAGGCTGATGCAGCCCTGGGTGGGGCCGTCGTGGTCGACGTGCAGCCAGACGCCGCCGCCCTTGGCGGCGCCCCACGGGCGCTGCTGGTCCAGGGGAGAGGTCCCCGACTCGCGGTTGTAGTTGATGGCGATGACGTAGTCGAAGGCGCCGGCCAGCGGCTCGCCCTCGACGCCGGTGCCGTCGGCGACGAAGCTGCCGTTGCGGTCGTAGGGGAGCTTGGTGCCCTCGGGCGGGGCCAGCAGGCCGCCCGCGTCGGTGAGGGAGTAGACCCCGATGGGCGAGCGCAGATCGCCGTAGCGGTGGTCGGCGGTCCAGCCGTGGGCGGCGTTGTGCGCGGACCAGGTGGGGCCCGGCTCCCAGTCGTCCGAGCCCTCCTCGCGGGTGTAGAGGACGACACGGGACTGGAAGGAGTCCATGTCCTTGCCCGTGACGACCAGTACCTGGCGGGAGTCGGCCGGTATGCGCTTCCTGGCCGCGTCACTGAGGCCCGGGATCGGCCGTCCGGCCGGGGCGTTCGGTGCGGCGTTCGGGGCGGTTTTCGGCGCGGACACGGGCGTACGTGGCGTGTCCGGGCCGGAAGCCGTCGTCGACATGGTGCTCTTGGCGTCGGTCCCGTTGTTGTGGTCGTCGCCCGAGGCCGGCCACGCCCACAGGGCGGTGCCGACCAGGGTCGAGAGGGCGAGACCGCTCACGGCCTTGCTGCGCCGGGACAGTCTTGTCCGCGGGGCGCGGGACTGAGCGTGGCGGGCCATGGCTGGCGTCTCCTCAGGTACGGACGGCGGTCGGTCCCGGGGCTTCCTGCGGGTCTCCCACAAGGACACCCCCTGTCATAAAAAGGGCAATCTGCACCCTACCGCTTCCGCGTCCATGCGCCTCCGCTGGCCTGTGTGAACAGCGGGGAACAAGAGCCCGAAGTGGCGGGAAGTGGGGTCCATTGGTGGGTAATTGACGGGCAATGGGGTGGGTTGGAGGCCGTGCCCGTGCTGATGACGGACCCTCGGTCGGCGGAGGGCGAAGATGGCCGAATCTGATGCGGGATCAGGGTAGGAACGGGGCCCGGACGGGGCGTCAGGTCTGCTGGCGGGGGAGTGGCCCGGCGGCTCCGGAGGCCCCGCGGACGCGGACGGCCGCGCCTTCGGCGAGATCCGTGCCGGGGGGATCGTCGAGATGGGTGACGCCGGGCCGTTCACTCCACCAGGGCGGTGCCCTGACGGGAGGCGAGGGTGACGCCGACCGCCACGGTGGCGGAGGCCACCAGTCCGGCCGCCAGGACCGCCCCGTGCCCGGCGAAGGTGCACGCCAGGACCAGCAGCGCCGACACCGGCAGCACCAGCTGCTGGGCCGGGCCGCGCTTCTGGTGCCGCGAGTGGATCAGCCACACCGTGAGCATGAACAGCGCCGCCGGCACCGTGACACAGGCGGCCGCCGCGAACGCCGACAGATGCGCCCGGCCGAAGGACTCCGCCACCGCGACCTCGATGCCCGCGCCGACCGCGGCCACCGAGCCGAACACCAGGTAGTGCCCATAGCCCCACAGGAACGCCTGACGGTTCGAGCGGAGGTGCAGGTGGATGGGCACCGCGAAGTAGATCCAGTACGCGGCGAAGACCAGCAGCAGGCCGCCGCCCGCGATCGGCAGCAGCGTGTCGAGCGCGTCGTTCCTGTCCAGCGCCGACTGCACGGCCAAAGTGGCGGCCGCGATCGTCTCGCCCAGCACGATGATGGTGAACAGGCCGTAGCGCTCGGCGATGTGATGCGGATGCCAGGTCGTCTGCCGCTCCCGTTCGGCCAGCGCGGGGACCGCCAGCTCCAGGAGGCCCACGACCACGAACACCCAGGGGATGTCGTGCTCGGGCAGCGCCAGCAGACCCAGCCAGCCGATCTGGCACACCGTCACCCCCAGGGCGTAGCGCAGTGCGGTGCGCCGCTCGGCGCCCCGGCTGCCGTGGGCGGCCCGCAGCCACTGGGTGACCATCGCCAGCCGCATCACCAGGTACCCGAACCAGATGACGGTGAAGTCGCTGTGCGCGAAGGCCCGCGGCACGCCCGCGGCCAGGATCAGCACCCCCGCCATCTGGACGAGCGTCACCACGCGATAGAGCACGTCATCGGTGTCGTACGCCGAGGCGAACCAGCTGAAGTTCATCCAGGCCCACCAGACGGCGAAGAAGAGCATCAGGTAGCCGGAGATGCCGTGGCCCGGATGCCCCTCGGCGAGCCCGTGCGCCAGCTGGCGGCCGGCCTGGGCGACCGCCACCACGAAGCACAGGTCGAAGAAGAGCTCCAGCGGCGTG
Organism: Streptomyces platensis; assembly: GCF_008704855.1. Taxonomy (NCBI): domain Bacteria; kingdom Bacillati; phylum Actinomycetota; class Actinomycetes; order Kitasatosporales; family Streptomycetaceae; genus Streptomyces; species Streptomyces platensis. The sequence continues at coordinate 3,766,307 of NZ_CP023691.1, read as the reverse complement.
GCGGCGCGGTGCCGCTCGTCGCGGCGGCGCGCCTGCATGAGGACCGGCACGTCAGCTCCTCTCGTCGGCCGATGCGGCCGCCCTCAGTAGAGCGCGGGTCGGCGGTACCGCCAACGAGGGGAGCGGGGCGCGGCGTGTCGGGGCCGGCGGCTACTCGGCGACCGCCTCCACGATCGAGGGAAAGGCCGAGGTCGGCAGCACCCGCGTCAGCCGGAATCCGCCGGCCGACAGCAGCGTCGCGAACTCCTCCGCGGTGCGCTCCCGCCCGTCGAGCAACGCCATCATCGCGACGTCCATGGTCTTGCCGAAGTGCGGGGCGTTGCCCGGCGGCAGCACGGATTCGATGACCAGCAGCCGGCTGCCGGCCGCCATCGCCCGGTGGCAGCTGCGCAGGATGCGCCGGCACGGTTCGTCCGCCCAGTTGTGCAGCACGTGCTTGAGCACATAGAGGTCACCGCCCTCCGGTACGGACGCGAAGAAGTCGCCCTCCTGGGTGCGCCAGCGGCCCTTCAACTCGTCGCCCTCCAAGAGGTGGTGGGCCAGCGGCGGCGCCTGGTCGAAGAGCACACCGGTCAGCCGCGGGTGGCGGCACAGCGCGGCGCGCAGCAGCCCGCCGCGGCCGCCGCCGATGTCCACGACCGTGCCGGTCGCGGGGAAGGGGTAGGCGGCGGCCACCGCCTCGTCCACCGGGGCGGACAACGACGACATCCCGTCGTCGAGGAGCCGGCGAGCGGCCGGATCCGACACCAGATGCGCGAAGAGCGGCGCCCCGAAGATCCGCTCGAAGGACGCGCCGCCGTGCTCCACGGCCTCCGGCATGGCGGCCGACGTGCGCAGGAACAGCTGGTCGGTCGTCATCAGCACGGCGGCGTGCAGCGAGTCGGGGACATCCGTACGCAGCGGCTGGGCGGCCGGCGTCAGTTGGTAGGCGCCCGCGGCGTCCTCCCGGAAGATGCCGCGGGTGGCGAGGTAGCGCAGTACGCGGCGCAGATGCGGGGCGTGGGTGCCGGTCTTCGCGGCCAGCTGCTCGGCGGTGCGCGGCCCCTCGGCGAGATGGTCGGCGAGGCGGTGGTGCGCCGCCGTGCGCAGGGCGGCGGAGAAGAGATGGCCCAGCGCCAGGTCCATCAGAGGAGCCGTGAGGTCGCGGGGCTCGCCGGTCGGTCGGTTGGGGGAAGTGGCCAACGTCAGCCTCCAGTCATCGGCTCGGTCCCGCTGATCCCGGTCGCAGGCGGTGATCCACGGTTGCAGCCCCGGGCTCCGGTGTCACGAACGGAGGGAACGGCAACCGCGAAGTCCGGCCAGGGCGGGCCCGGTGCCCTTAGGGGCCGGCTCCGGGGAATGCCGGGGCCATCGCCCGGTGCCGGCGGGCGGTTTCATGGTCGAATGCGTGTATGAGCGACAGCGACACGACAGGTACGACCGCTAACGCCGACCCCCGCGGCAGCTCCGCCCCCGCTGCCGTCCTGGCCCCGCTCGACGACCGTCTCGCGGACCTCGTGGCCCTCTACAAAGACCTGCACCGCCACCCCGAACTCGGCTTCCAGGAAACCCGTACGGCCGCCGAGGCCGCCCGCCGGCTGACCGCCTCCGGCTATGACGTCACCACGGGCATCGCCGAAACCGGCGTCGTCGGGGTACTGCGCAACGGCCCCGGGCCCGTGGTCCTGCTGCGCGCCGACATGGACGCACTGCCCGTCACCGAGAACTCCGGCCTGGACTACGCCTCCACGGTCCCCGGCCGGATGCACGCCTGTGGGCACGACGTCCATGTCACCTGCCTGCTGGGCGCCGCCGACCTGCTCGCGGCGGGCCGTGACCACTGGTCCGGCACTCTGATCGCGCTCTTCCAGCCCGCCGAGGAGGTCGGCAGCGGCGCCCGCGCCATGCTCGACGCCGGCCTCTACCGCGACGGCCTGGTCCCCACCCCCGATGTCGTGCTGGCCCAGCATGTCGTCCCTCTCGGCGCCGGGCTGATCGCCTACTGCCCCGGCCCCTGCATGGCGGCCGCCGACAGCCTGGAGATCACCTTCCACGGCACCGGCGGCCATGGCTCACGCCCCGAGACCACCACCGACCCGATCCTGATGGCGGCGTCCTTCGTCCAGCGGGTGCAGTCCGTAGTGGCCCGTGAGGTCGCCCCGAAGGACCAGGCGGTGGTCACGGTCGGCTCCTTCCACGCCGGGGACTCCGCCAATGTGATCCCCGACCGCGCCGTCGTACGGCTCAGCGTCCGCACCTTCGACGAAACGGTCCGCACCGCCGTGCTCGCCGCCATCGACCGCATCGCGCGCGCCGAGGCCGCCGCCTCCGGGGCCGACCGCGCACCCGACACCGAGCTCCTGGACTCCTTCCCCGTCACCGTCAACGACGCCACGACCCTGCGGGAGGTCAACGAGCAGTTCACCGAACTCTTCGGCGCACAGCGCCTGTTCGCCTACGAACAGGCCACCGGCAGCGAGGACGCCGGCCTGCTGGCGACCGCCGCCGGGGCCCCGCTCTACTACTGGTGGCTGGGCGGCTGGGACCCGGAGGAGTTCCGGACGGCACTGGCGGCCGGGCGGCTCGCCCAGGACATCCCGTCGAACCATTCGCCGCATTTCGTTCCTGTGGTGCAGCCGACGCTCGGCATGGGCGTGGAGGCGTTGACGGCGGCGGCGCTCAGTCGGTTGGGGGTGGGGGGAAGGGGTGACCGGGTGACGGGGGCGGTGATGCGGCGGGCGTGAAGGGGGTGGCCGGTCCGGGCGGGGCGATGGCCGTGTTTGACCTTGCCCTTGGGGCAAGCCCCAGCATCGGGCGTGCCGGGCGAGGCGCCCGGTACGAGGAGGACGGACGGGTGGACGGAGACGGGCGCACGGCGCCGTACGACGACGGTGCGCTGCTGACCATCGGGGCGTTCGCACGGGCCTCCCGGCTCTCGCCGAAGGCGCTGCGCCTTTACGACGAGCTCGGCCTGCTGCCCCCGGCCCATGTGGACCCGCACAGCGGCTACCGCCACTACGCCCCCGCCCAGTTGGAACGGGCCCGGCTGGTGGCCTGGCTGCGCCGGCTCGGTATGCCGCTGGCCCGTATACGCGAGGTGTGCGAGCTGGCACCGGACGCGGCGGCGCTGGCGGTCGCCGCGTACTGGGCGCAGGTCGAGGCCGACACCGCGGCCCGCCGTGACCTCGCCGCCTTCCTCGTCGACCAGTTGGAGAGGAAGAACACCGCCATGACCACACCGCACACGCCCCTGACGATGCGCTGCGCCGCCCTGACCGACCAGGGGCTGGTGCGCCCGGCGCACCAGGACGCCGCGTACGCCGGTCCACAGCTGCTGGCCGTGGCCGACGGCTACGGCCCGGACGGCGGCCGGGCCGCGAAGGCCGCCATCGAGGCACTCAAGGGCCTGGAAGACCAGGACCTGACCTCGGCGGACCTGCTGGGCGCCCTGGAGGAGGCGGCCCACCGAGCCCACCGAGCCCCTCGTGCCCACCGAGCCGGCGGCGACCATCGCGCGGCCCCGGCGGCGGAGGGAACGACCGGCTGCACCCTCACCGCACTGCTCCGCTCCGGCACCCAACTGGCGCTGCTGCACGTCGGGGACTCCCGCGCCTATGTCCTGCGCGACTCCGGCCTCCTCCAGATCACCCACGACCACAGCCTGGTCCAGTCGCTGATCGACGAGGGCCGGCTCACCCCCGAGGAAGCCGCCTCGCATCCGCAGCGCGCCCAACTGCTGCGGTCGCTCGACGGGGCCACCGAGTTCGCCCCCGATCTGCAACTCCTGGAGGCCCGGCCGGGGGAGCGCTATCTGCTGTGCACCGACGGCCTGACCGGGGTGGTGCCGGCCGAGACCATCCAGCAGGTGCTGACCGCGGCCGACGGCCCCGACCAGGCCGTACGCGAACTGATCCGGCTGGCCCGCGAGGCGGGGGCGCCGGACAACGTGGCGTGCGTAGTGGCGGAGATGACGGGGGCTTAGGGCGGGGTAGGGGGCGGTCCCCTAGGGGGGAGGTGTGCCCCTTGCATGAGCCCTGCCCGGTGGGGGGTGTGGTTACGCCAAGCCCTTGAGCATCCCCTTGAAGTAGAGCTGCGGCAGCCCGTAGCGCTTGAGGAACCACATGTCGGTGCGTTCCCGGGTGGTGTCGAGGAAGGGGATCGAAGGCGTGGGCTGAAGGTCGTAGTCGAACTCGGCGAGCAGCATCTTGTGCCGGGCGGTGACCAGCGGACAGGAGGTGTAGCCGTCGTAGCGGGCGGCGGCGGGACGGCCGCGCAGCCCGGCGAGGAGATTGGCGACCGCGACCGGCGCCTGCTTGCGGATCGCGGCGCCCGTCTTGGACGTCGGCAGATTGGCGACATCGCCGAGCACGAACACATTCGGGAAATCCGGGTGCTGAAGTGTTTCCCGGTCGGCCTTGACGTACCCGTACGGGGAGGCGGGGTCGGCGAGTGGGCCGTCCGCCAGCCACTGGGGGGCGCGCTGCGGCGGTACGGCGTGCAGCAGGTCGTAGTGCACGGTCTCGGCCTTGCCGGTGGTGTGATCGGTGATCACCGCCTCGCGCGCCGCACCGTCGAGGCGGGTCATCTCCGAACTCAGCCGCACCTCGATGCCGTACCGCCGGGCCGTCTCCGTCAGCGCACGGGAGAACACCGGCACCTTGAACATCGCGGGCTCCGGGAGCACCAGAATCGTGCGGATCGCCCCCAGCACCCCCCGCTTACGCCAGTGATCCGCCGCCAGATACGCGATCTTCTGCGGGGCGCCGCCGCACTTCACCGGCCCGGACGGCATGGTGAACACCGCCGTGCCGCTCCGCATCCGGCGGATCAAATCCCAGGTCAGCGGCGCGAGATCGGGCCGGTAATTGCTGCTCACCCCGCCGTGGCCGAGGGCCTCGGCGAGACCGGGCACCCCGTCCCAGTCGAGCTGGAGACCGGGCGCGAGCACCAGCCGCCCGTAGGAGAGGACCCGGCCCGAGGCGGTGGTCACTGTCCGTGCGGTCGGGTCCACGGCGGTGGCCCGCTCCCGCAGCCAGCGCACCCCCGGCGGTATGACGTCCGCCTCGGTGCGCAGCGAGGCACGCAGCGGCGCCTGCCCGCCGCCGACCAGCGTCCACAACGGCTGGTACCAGTGCGTCTCGGACGGCTCCAGCAGCGCGATGTCCCGCACACCGGCACGGCGTAACCGGGCGGCGACGGTGATGCCTGCGGTGCCGCCGCCGACGATGAGGACCTGGTGATGGGACGGGGCGGCGGGTGCGGGGGCCATGTGCTTCCTCCTGGAGGTGGTGGGAATCGGGTGGTCGGTGTACGGGGGACGGGGCGTGTGGTTACCAGAGACGGGGCAGTGCGGTGGCCGCCATGATGACGGCGAGGACGGTGACCAGGCAGGCGAAGGCCGTGGCCAGCACCTGGGGGCGCAGCCGGGTGGTGAGGCGGTTGCCGAGATGGCTCCCGAGTGCCGCACAGGCCGCGAAGCCGGCCAGCAGCGGCCAGTCCAGGGCCCCGGTGCCGGCCCGGGTGGCCAGCGCCGTAAGGGAGTTGATGAGGATGACGAGAAGCGAGGTGCCGATCGCGACCGGCATCTCCAGCCCCAGCACCAGAGTGAGGGCCGGCACGACGACGAAACCGCCGCCGACCCCGAAGAACCCGGTGAGCAGCCCGACGGCGGAGGCGGTCACGGCAAAGCGGACGGGCCGCGGGGGCGCGGGGCGGGCGGAGTCGTTCACCGTGTCGGAGGGTGTCGAAGCCACGGTGTCCTGTAAGGGCGCGGTCTCCGTGGCTTTCTGTAAGGGGAGCGTCTCCGCGGCCTCTTGTGTGGAGAGCGTCTCGTGGGGCGCGGATGAGGAGGCTGCTGCTGCGGGCTCCGGTGAGGCCGGCGCTTTCCCGGGCTCCCCCGAGGAATCCCTCTCCCCGGGCTCCGCCGAGGAATCCCGCTCCCCCGACCCCCGTAAGGGCACCGCCTCCGGCGCGTCCCGTAACGGCGTGCCCTGCTTCGGTTCCCCTAAGGGACGGGCCTCGGCCGCCGTCCGCCGCTCGCCCCGCCCCCGTAACACCAGCATCGCCGCCACCACGAGCAGCAGCCCCGAGAACGCCGCCATCAACACCGTGGGGTCCAGGGCCGCGCTCCACCGGGAGCCGAGGTAGCTGCCCGCCGTCCCCAGGGCACCGAAGGCCGCACCGGCCGCCCACCGGACCCGCCCGGCCCGGCCGTGACACAGCAGCCCGGTCACCGCGCCGACAGTGACGACGACCAGCGCCCCCGCGGTCGCCTCGTGCGGCGACTGCCCCAGCAGATAGACCAGTGCCGGTACCGCCAGCACCGAACCGCCGCCCCCGAGCGCACCCAGCAGCAGCCCGATCAGTAACCCGCACGGCAGCGCCGCCAGGGCTACGAGGACGGACACGAGGCCCGCGGCGCAAGGGCGACGGCCCGGCTGTCGCCGGACCACTCCGCGACGAACGTGAACCGGTCGCCGCGCACCACCGTCTCCCGCCACTCCACCGGCCGCTCCCCGGCCTGCCCGAGCCGCTCGATGGCGAACGCCGCCTCCCGGTCGGCCAGCCCCAGCAGCCACGCCTGCCGAATGTCCGGCAGGAACGGCTGGATCCGCTCCTGGCCACCGGTGACCTTCACCTCGCAGCGCCGCGTCAGCTCGCCGTAGAGCGAGGTGTGCCCGAAATCAGCCTCCAGCAGCGGCTCGGCAACCTCGGCGGGCAGATACGCGGTGTCGTGCGCGAGCGGCTCACCGTCCGCGAGCCGCAGCCGCTCCAGTACGACCAGCGGCGCCTCGGGGACCAGCCCCAGATGCCCGGCGACCGTCCCGTCCACGGTCCGTTCCAGCCGCAGCACCTCGCTGCGCTGCTCCACCCCCTGGCCCTCCAGCTCACGGAAGAGGCTGTAGAGCGAGCCCAGCGGCTGCTGGATGCGACGGGTGTCCAGCCGGCTCGCCCGACCGCGTTCGGCGATCACCAGGCCCTCGGCGCGCAGTTTGCGCAGCGCCTCCCGGACGGTGTGCCGACTGACCTCGTACTCGCCGGTGAGCCGGTGCTCGGCCGGGAACTCCGCACGGAACGCGCCGGCTTCCATCCGGCGGCGCAGATCGGCGGAGAGCTGCGCCCACAGGGGCAGCGGCGAGCGCCGGTCCAGGGGACGCGGCCCGTGCGCGCCGTGCGGCGGCTCGGTCGTCATGTGGATTCCTCCGCGGGCGTACGGGGGGTGCAGGGTGATGCCGGGGCACTGGACGCCGATCGCAAGCCTCGCGATCGGCCAGTTGATGCCCGATCAAGTGATGTCGGCTCCATACGGGATGACGGGGCGTCCAGGCCTGCGCGGCTTGTCGCCCGCCGTCCGGCTACCTAATGTACGTACATCCGTGCATCCGCACAACGCACCCCGCCCGAACGGGCCCCGGCCGCCGCGCACGGGCCCCGCGCACCCCTGGAGGCCGACCGTGCACTTCGCGCAGTACTACCTCGACTGTCTCTCCCAGGCGTCGTATCTGATCGGCGACAAGACCACCGGACGCGCCGTCCTCGTCGACCCGCGCCGCGACATCGACGACTACCTGCACGACGCGGAAGCCGCCGGCCTGCGGATCGAACTCGTCATCGAGACCCACATTCACGCCGACTTCCTCTCCGGCCACCTCGAACTCGCGCGGGCCACCGGCGCCACCATCGCCTTCGGTGAGGCCGCCGAAACCGGCTTCCCCGTACGGCGGTTACGGGACGGCGAGCGCATCTCACTGGGCGCGGACGACGGCCAGGGGGTCACCCTCACCGTTCTCGCCACCCCCGGCCACACCCTCGAATCCATCTGCCTGGTCCTGCGTGAACACCCCGATGACGACGTGCCGTTCGGCGTGCTCACGGGCGACACCCTCTTCGTTGGCGACGTCGGCCGCCCCGACCTGCTCTCCGCCGCCGGGCACACCCCGCAGGACATGGCCGCCCGTCTGCACCGCTCCCTGCACACCAAACTCCTCACCCTCCCGGACGCGACCCGGGTCTTCCCCGCACACGGCGCCGGCTCCGCCTGCGGCCGCAGCCTCTCCAGCGAAACCAGCTCCACCATCGGCGACCAGCGCCGGTACAACTACGCCCTCCAGCCCATGCCGGTGGACGACTTCATCCGCCTGGTCACCGCGGGACAGCCCGCCACCCCCGGCTACTTCGCCCACGACGCGGCCCTCAACCGCGACGGCCACCCCCTCCTGGAGCCCGGCCCGCCGCCCGCCCTCACCCTGGACGAGGCCCTCGCGGCCCGCGACCGGCAAGGCGCCGTCCTCCTCGACTGCCGCCCACTGGCCGCCTACACCCGCGCACATCTGACCGGCTCACTCCACACGAGCCTCGACACCCGCTTCGCCGAGTACGCCGGCAGCGTGGTCCCCCCGGGCACCCCCATCGTGCTGCTCGCCGACCCCGGCACCGAACAGGAAGCCCGCCTCCGCCTCGCCCGCATCGGCTACGACCACGTCCTCGGCCACCTCCCCGACCCCGCCGCCGTACTGGACCGCATGCCGGAGCTCAGCAGCAGTAGCCGCCGCATCCGCCATGAGGAACTGGGTTTGGGGGAGGCCCGGTCGGCGGGGGTGGCGGAGGCCGAGGGGGGCCGGACGGGCGGCGCGGAGTCGGGCGACGCCCTACCGACGGGCTCCTCGCCCACCGACTCCGGACCCGCCGACATCCAGCTGATCGACGTCCGTAACCCGGCCGAGTACGAGGCAGGTGCCCTCCCCGGCGCCCGCAACCTCCCCCTGGCCAACCTGGCCCACCGCATCGCCGAACTGGACCCCTCCCGCCCGGTGGTCCTGTACTGCCGCAGCGGCAACCGGTCGGTGATCGCGGCAGCACTGCTGGAGGCGCACGGGTTCGCCGAAGTCTGCGATGTCATCGGGGGGTACGACGCGGTGGGTACGGGCACGCAGTAAGCGCCTGTGCCGGCACGCCCGTCCCCCCGCGCCTTACCGCCTTACTGCCTCACCGCACTACGGCGTTGTCCGCAGCACCGCCCCGTACGAGCCCCTCCCCGTACGACATCCGCCCCGTACGACTTCCTCCCCCGCATCGGCCCGACGGGCGCTCGCTTGACTGGCGCTCGTCTGACCGGCGCGCCCCTGTCCCGCACCGACCACCCCGCGGCCTGCTGAAGCGTCCACGGGACCACGTACCACAGCGCCACGGGCGCCGAGTTGGCGACGGCACCGGCCACTGTCAATGCCACATACGGGCGGTTGCGGAACAGGACGAGGTCCCCCAACGGGGCGGGCGAACGCCGGTCGGCCCCCACGAACAGCGCGCCCAGCAGTCCCGCGCCGACCGCCCGTCCCCAGGCCGCGCACACGCTCCAACCAGCGGGCCAGACAGGCCGGCACGTCGGTGGCGGGGCGCCCCGGTACGCCGCCCACAGGGCCGCCTCTCACGGGTCCGCCGCGCGCTTGCGGAGGAAAACGAGAAAGGGGAGGGGAGAGGGGGATGAAGTGCACCGGAAAGGGGCAGGAACCGGGGGCGGATTGCGCGCACGGCCGGGGAAACCGGAGAGGTGAGCCGGGACGGCCGGTGCGGCGACCGAAAGAGGCCAGGCCCGCAGCGCTCTGCTGCCGCGTGGTGCGGGAAGGGGTGGCGTCGACCCCGTACAACGGACGTTCAGCGATCGTTGATCGGTGATCTCCATGCTGAACCGCATGTTGAGCCGTGTGACTTCAGAGCATGCAGATGACGCCCGGGAAGCGCAAGAGCCGGAGGCGTCGCGGATCGCCCTCACCTGGAGTGGGGAGCCCGGGCGCCAGGAGGAGCTGACGCACGGCATGCTCCTCGACCAGGCCGAACGCGCCGCCGCCGTCCTCAGGCGGCTCGGCGTACGGGCCGGTGACCGGGTCGCGGTGCATCTGCCGCTGGTGCCCGAGTCGGTGATCGCCACGCTCGCCTGCGGGCGGCTGGACGCGATACGCGCCACGCTGCCGGTCTCCCTGACGGTGCCCGAGTTGGTCGCGCGGACCCGCGAGTCCTCGGCCCGGGTACTGATCACGGCCGACGCAGCGTTCTGGGACGGCGCCGTACGGCCGGTGAAGCCCCTGCTCGACCACGCCCTGGCCCGCAGCGCGGCCGCGGACGGTGCCATGGACCGAACCGTCCTGGTGGTGAACCGCTGCTCCCGCCCGGTCTCCTGGAAGCCGGGCCGCGACATGTGGTGGCACGAGGCACTGGGCGTCCCGTCCGCCGCCCACTGACCGCGCCATCGCGGCAAGCGGGCGGCGGCCTGCTTCCTCCGCACAACGCGGCCTGACGTCAAGGGGGACCGTCAGGAGTGGGCGACGCCTGTCAGGGGTTCGCGGGGGCGTGACCTTCTCGGGGGAGTCGGTTCACGGGGGCGGGGGCCCTCAGCGGAACTCGTCGGGGGCGCGTGGTCTGGGGTGCGCGGGCCTTTCGGGGAGTACGGCTCTTGGGGGAGGGCCGGCGTGGGGGATCTGGTGGGCTGGGGGCGTGGCGCGTCGGGGGAGCGTGGCGCGGGGGCGCTGCGCGGTGGCGCGGCGCGGTGGCGGTGGGGAAGCGGGGCGGGTGGGGGCGTGCCCTCGGGGGGCGGCGCTTGGGGAGCGTGGCGTGGGGGAGCCCGGGGCCTTGGGCACGCGGTGGTCGGGGGCTCCGTGGGGCAGGGCAGGCGCTCCGGGGCGCGGCGCGGGGGCGGGGCTCCGGGGAAGCGCGGCCTCACCCAGTCAGGTCACCAAACGGGCCATTCGCCTCATCCGCGCCTAGCGTGGAGCACGTGTGAAGCGCCGGCCCAAGCATCCGGCCGGGCGCCCCTTCCGCCACCCTCCACCCCCGCCCCACCCCCACCGGAAAGGTCGCTGACCCATGGCTCGTCATGAGTACGCGCACCCCCGCCACCCCCTGCCCGGCAGCGATAGCCGGTGGCCCCTCAGGCGTAGCGGCGCGTCCCAGGGACCGCCGACCCGGCCCCATGACGGGCATCGCCCGCACCCCCGACCCACCCACGACAAGGGCCGCTGAGACAGGGGTCGTTCGCTCAGCTCGATCCCGGGGCGTGCGATGCGTGAGACGGCGTCGCGCGGTGCAGCCGACGCCGCAACCCGGTCGGCGAACCCCTGCGCACATCGGTGGTGGCCCGCGGACTGCCGGTGCACTGAGCCGAGTTCAGCGACGATGCTCCCATCCGAGGGTGATCAGGAGCTTCGCCAGACGACACCGCGCTGCTCGTACTCCATGACGGACTCGACGCCGGTGGCGAGGGAGGCTCCGCACTCGCGGGTGATCATCCAGAGCGCCGGATCGATTCCGCTGGTGACACCGCCCGCGGTCACCAGATTCCCGTCGTCAACGACTCGTGCGTCGATCACCTTGCCTCCCCGGGCGGCCGGCTCTGCCTTCGGCTGGAAGCCCGTGCCGTCCGCCTCGGGAGGGGAGAGGCGGACGGTGGGCTTGTGTGTCCGGCAGCCTCAGGAGGGGCTGGCGTTGCCGCAGCGGGAGGTCTTCTCCTCTTCGGTCATCGGGCGGGACTGCTTCCGGTAGGCGGTGTACGTCACGTCGGCCTCGACATCCGTGAACTCGCGCGCCGGGATGGCCTTCACGGAGTCCCCTTCGTACGACCAAGTGCCCTTCAGGGTCTGGGTCATCGGAACCTTGTCCAGCCAGTAGATGGTGTAGGTCTGGTCTTGATTGACCGTGTCGGTGACGCCCGTGGTCTTGGTGTGGATCTGGGAGTAGTCGATCTTCGGCAGGACTTCGACGCCCTTGACGGCGGGAACCTTCAGCCCCATGCTCACGACGAGGCCGTTGCCGTTGGTCTCCTCCTCCTTGTAGGCGAAGGAGCCGGTGGCGGCGCAGGTGTCGTGGAACTCCCCTACCCGCTCCGGCGTACCCTCGACCGGGTCGCTGACGAACTCGCCGCCGGTGACGGTGCACTTCTCGCCACAGGTCGAGAGGAACTCGGCGCGCTGCTGCGGGTCGGCCAGCGGGTCGGGGCCGGGGGCCAGGCTGGGTATCGGCGCCGACCCTACGAGCCCTCCGCCGGTGGTGCCGCCTCCGCCTCCGTCCGCCTGCGCCGGCGTGATGGTCAGGCACAGCGACGCCGCGAGGGCCATTGCCCCCACCGTGGCCGCCTTCGCCCGTCGGCCCCTGCTGGACGACGGGAGAACGTTGCGTACTCGTCCGTTCATTTCTGCTTCCCTTGCCTCAACCTGAAGTGCGGATTGTGTTCTGCGATTCCGTTCACGGCTCCGGATGAGGCCGTCCTGGGAAGGCGGCACCCGTCGGTGTGCTTGAGTTCCGAACCGGCCGGAACGGAAGGGCTGCCGGTTACGCAGCACACACGGATTGCCGCTGCGATCGGCACACCACGAGAATTGGCCACCTGGCTCATGTTCGGCTCACCATCCGCTCATGAGGCGTCGTTCGCCCGTCGAGCCGATCTTTCGGCGCTGCTCAGTTGAAGTCGGCCGAACTCTTCATGTGCGACCTCCTCTTGGAGGTCGTTTCGTTTGGTAGCCGTACTGATGGGGCGCCCCCGGCCGGGCCCGTGTCCGCCGTGGACACCGATGCCCCCGTCCCGCCGGAATGTTTGGCGGGCGGCAATGACACGATGGGGGAATGGTGACAAAGCCCGAAGAATCCTCGGAGTGCCGGCCGGTAGTTCCCGAGCCCTGGCCGGAGGGGGAATCCCTGCATGCTGAGCTCCTCGCGGCGAAGAAGCGGGTTTACGACCCCTGCGGATTCACCTGCTCACGGCCGGTTCCCGAAGCGGAGAGTGCTGAGTACGCGGCACATGAATTCACTCTCGACGGCTCCGCCGTCCGGTTCCGGGTCGCCAAGACCACCCCGACGAAGGTCGGTCAGTTCGTCACGGTGTGGAAGCGGAGCCCCGGCGGGCCGATTCAGCCGTTCGACTCCGCGGATCCGGTGGATCTTTTCGTCATCAGCACCCGCGAGGGCGACCACTTCGGGCACTTCGTCTTTCCGCGCGAGGTGCTGTGTGAGCGCGGCATCGTTTCCCGGAACGGCTCCGGCGGAAAGCGGGCGTTTCGCGTCTACCCGCCGTGGGTGGAGACCACCAATCGGCAGGCCCGCACCACCCAGGCGTGGCAGGTGAACCACTACCTCCGGATCCCTGAGGACGGGCCCCTCGACGCGGCCCGCGCCCAGGCGCTCCACCACCCCTGACCGGCTCCCGCCCCGCCCGTACCCTGGACACGTGAGCCCCACCCCCGAACCCGAGCCGATGCCCGCGCCCCACGACGGCTCCGACGCCGAGCAGGCGCGTTCCGACGGCGAGCAGACCCCCTCCGACGCCGAGCAGGCGCCCTCCGCCACCGAGCAGACGTCTCCCGACGCCGAGCAGCCCCCCGCGCCCGCGTCCTCGCCCTCCGCCCGCCCGGCGACCCCCCGGCCCGCAGCCAAGCTGATCTTCGACGACCCGCTGAGCCAGCAGTCCTCGGACGACACCGACCGTGGTTGGGGCGAGCGCCCGGCCGGGGGCGACAGCGCTGCCGATCTGGCCCGTTTCCTCGATGAGAAGCCGCCCCACCACCTCTGAGCGAGGTGAGCGGGCGGCGTGGGTCGCCGGCTGCGGGCGGCGTCTGCTACTCGCGGGTCTTCTGGATGCCGATCGTGCCCGAGGTGGATGCGGGCGCGGACGGTGCGGCGGTGCGCTGTGCGAGCAGTGCATCGCGGATTTCGGTGAGCAGCTCGATCTCGGTGGGGTCGGCGGGGGCCGCCTCCAGTGCCTGCCGGGCCGTCTGGCGTTCCTTCCACTTGTTGATCGGAAGGATCATGAGGAAGTAGACGACCGCGGCGGTGATCAGGAACGTCAGGGCGGCGCTGAGCACCGAGCCCCAGAGGATGTAGATCCCGTCGGTGAAGGCACCCGTCTTCGGGTCCTTGGCGCAGGTGGCGGTCAGGCAGGCCTGGTAGTGATCGAGGTTCTGCGAGCCGAGCGCACCCACGATGGGGTTGATGATGCCCTTCACCACCGCGTTGACGATGTTGGTGAAGGCCGCACCGACGACGACCGCGACCGCGAGTTCGATGACGTTGCCGCGCATCAGGAATTCCTTGAATCCCTGAAGGACGCCCTTGCTCTCGCTCACCTGACAGCCTCTTTCCATGCTCACTACGGACGGTGCACCAACAATCAGCACCGCAACTTACGGCAGGGCAGGGCAGAGGTGTCCAGTCGTGTGACATGAACCATCCAGCGGCCGGTGCGTCGGCACGGAATCGGTGGTTCCGGGGGAGGGGGCCGAGCGTGCGGGCCGTCGGGACGGAAACCGCGGTACCGGTGCGGTGGGCGCGCCCCCATTGGCGCGCGGCGGGTGCCCCGCCATGCGCAGCAGTCTCGCGTGGGGTGGGCGCGGAGGCCACTTGATCTTGAAGCATGGTCACCGCCCGCCCGGGGCCGCCACCGACGGGCAGCCGGGGCCCGGAGCGTCTCGTACGGCACCGTACGACGCCCCGCCGGCCAGTGCTGCGGCGGTCAGCGCCAGGCCGGCGGCCAGTAAGCGCTGCCGCGCGGGCCGTCCCCACCGGTGCCTGCCGCCGCCCGCCCGGACCGGTGCGAAGTGCGGCACGTCACACGGCGGGGGAGCGGGCAGCGGCGGGGAGAGGGGATCAGGGAGGGCCGGGGAAGGAGCAGCGGGAGTGGTCCGGAGCATGGTGGGCACCGCCAGGGGGTGAGGGGTCGGGTGAACCGCTGATCACCACCGTGCCGGAAGACTCCGCCCGCCCGCTCCGGGCTGTGGACGGCCCCGCTCCTGTGGACAACTCGGCCACCCGGGAGGGGGAGGCCGAGCGCGTCCGGGGGCGTTACGGCAGCTCGATGCCCAGGTCCCAGCCGGCGTGGGCGCCGGTGCACAGGCAGTCGCGGGCCGCGTTGTCGGGCAGCGCGGCGACCGCGTCGAAGAGGACCTCGCGCAGTCGGCCGACGTTCTCGGCGAAGACCCGGAAGACCTCGTCGTGGGAGACGCCCTCACCGGTCTCGGTGCCCGCGTCCAGGTCGGTGACCAGGGTCAACGAGGTGTAGCAGAGGCCTAGTTCGCGGGCCAGGACGGCTTCGGGGTGACCGGTCATGCCGACCACCGACCAGCCCTGTGCGGCATGCCAGCGCGATTCGGCGCGGGTCGAGAAGCGGGGGCCCTCGACGACGACGAGGGTGCCGCCGTCGACCGGTTCCCAGTCCCGGCCGCGGGCCGCCGAGAGGGCAGCCTGTCGCCCTGTGGGGCAGTACGGGTCGGCGAAGGTCAGATGGACGACGTTGGGGACGCTCCCGTCGGGGAGCGGCTCGCCGTCGAAGTAGGTCTGGGTGCGGGCCTTGGTGCGGTCGACGAGCTGGTCGGGGACCAGCAGCGTGCCGGGGCCGTACTCGGGGCGCAGTCCGCCGACCGCGCACGGGCCGAGGACCTGGCGTACGCCGACCGAGCGCAGGGCCCACAGATTGGCGCGGTAGTTGATGCGGTGCGGCGGGAGGTGGTGGCCGCGGCCGTGCCGGGGCAGGAACGCGACCTGGCGGCCGGCGACCTCTCCCAGGCACAGCGAATCGCTCGGGCGCCCGTACGGGGTGTCCACTGTGATCTCGGTCACGTCATCGAGGAAGGAGTAGAAACCCGATCCGCCGATAACGCCAATCTCCGCGTCAGCCATGCCGATCACACTATCGGGGCGCGGCGGCGGGGGAAGGCGGGTCGCGGGAACGAAAGAAACCCGTAAGACGACGGACCCCGCCGTCGGTGACGGCGGGGTCCGGGCGCGTGCGGGGTCAGGCGGCGGAGCTGGTGCCCGAGCTGCTGCCGGTGGACGAAGCGGCGGCCGGGGCGGAGGACTTGCTGTCGGAGCTGCCGGACGAGGAGCTCGACGAGTCCGAGGAGGACGTCGTGCCCGACGTGGAGGCGCTCTTGGCGGGGCTGCTGCTGGACGACGAGCCGCGGCTGTCGTTGCGGTAGAAGCCGGAGCCCTTGAAGACGATGCCGACCGCGGAGAACACCTTCTTGAGGCGTCCGTTGCAGGCGGGGCACTCCGTGAGCGCGTCGTCGGTGAACTTCTGCACCGCCTCGAGGCCCTCGCCGCACTCGGTGCACTGGTACTGGTAGGTCGGCACTTGTCTTCCTCCTGGCACTCTCACTCGATGAGTGCTAACGACGCTCCATATTGCAGTATTCCCGCCCGCCAGTCCACCGTGACCGGCGGACGGTGACCGACCCCACGCCGGGTCAGGCGCGCGCCAGCTCCCGCTCGCGGTCCTCGGAAACGGCCGGGACCGGGGCCTCGGGGCCCTCCGCCGGGGCGCCGGCGGCCACGGTCGAGGAGCGCGGCAGCAGGTGGGCGCGGAGCGCCAGCAGCACCGTCAGGGCCAGCGCCGTACCTGCCAGCGGCACCAGGAAGCCCATACTCGGCCCGAAGCGGTCCGCCAGCTGGCCGGACGAGGTGGCCGCGGCCGCCTGGCCCAGCGCGACCGCGCCGGTCAGCCAGGTGAAGGCCTCGGTGCGGGCGGCGGCCGGCACCAGCGACTCCACGAGGGTGTAGCCGGTGATCAGGGCCGGGGCGATGCACAGGCCGACGACCAGGCCGACGGCGCCCAGCAGCGGCACCGCGGTGACCGCCCACAGCGGGGTGGTGGCCAGCGCCAGCAGCCCGTAGGCGACCAGCAGCCGGCGCCGGGGGCCGACCTTCCAGGCGAGGGCGCCGCAGGCGATACCGGCGAGCATGTTGCCGCCCGCGAAGATCCCGTAGAGCACGCCGTTGATGCCGGGCTGCCCGATGTGCTGGGTGAACGCCGTCAGCGAGACCTGCATCCCGCCGAAGACGGCGCCGATGCCGAGGAACGCCACGATCAGAACGCGTACGCCGGGCACCGACAGCGCCGAGACCCGCGGCCGGTCACCGGCCTGCGACCGGTGCACCGCCGGCTGGCTGCGCCGCTGCGCGGCGAACAGCAGCCCGCCGGCCAGGGTCAGTACGGCCTCGGCGACCAGCCCGGCCGCCGGGTGGACGCCGGTGCACAGCGCGGTCGCCAGCACCGGGCCGACCACGAAGGTGAACTCGTCGGTCACCGACTCGAAGGCGGCGGCCGTCGGCATCAGCGGACTGCCACCGAGCCGGGCGGCCCAGCGGGCCCGCACCATCGGGCCTACCTGCGGCGTCGAGGCGCCCGTGGGGACCGCCACCGCGAGCAGCGCCCACAGGGGGGCGTGGGCCAGGGCGAGGATGATCAGCGCCACGACGCCGGCGACATGCGCCAGGACGCCGGGGATCAGCACCGCGCGCTGCCCGAAGCGGTCGGCGAGCTTGCCGCTCTGCGGGGCGAACAGGGCCATCGCGACACCGGTCGTGGCGGACACCGCGCCCGCGGTGCCGTACGAGCCGGTGGTGGACTGGACGAGCAGCACGATGCCGATCGTCAGCATGGCGAAGGGCTGCCGGGCCAGAAAGCCGGGCAGCAGGAATGTCCATGCACCAGGGGTGCGGAGCAGTGGTCCGTATCCGGAACGGGAGTCCTTGACCGCGGATGCCACGGCCGGGCCTTTCTGCCGCCTGGTAGCGCGCCACCCGCGAGGTCGTCACGGGAACGCGCCGAGAGCTGTCCTCTCGCGCAGGACCGAGTGATACCGCGTGGTCCGCACCGGAGAGGTGGCTGCGTAAGGCAGGGGGACCGCGGCCGCCGAGCGGTCGCGCCAGCTCTGCATCAGGCAGAGTTGGTTCGTCGATGTGCCTCTTCATACTACAGGTCGCGGGGCGTGAAGCCCTGGGATAAGTCAGGGCTTCACGCGGAATCCCTTGGGATCCGTGGAGAGATGCAGCACATTCCCGTCCAGGGGGCGGACGGACCTCAGCGGTGGCGGTGGCGTGACCGTCCCGTGGGGCCGCCGGTGCCCAGCCAGCCGGCCAGCTTGCCGCCCTGGGAGACCGCCTGGAGCCGCCGCTCGGCCGCGTCCCGGACCGGATCGGTGGCGACCACCAGCAGCTCGTCGCCGCGCCGCAGCACCGTGGCGGGCGACGGCACGAAGCTGGAGCCGTCCCGGACGATGAGGGTGACCGCGGCGCCCGCGGGCATCCGGAGCTCGCCGACCTCGACGCCGTGCATACGGGACGCCGGGCCGATGGACGTGGACAGCAGATGGCCGCGCAGCCGCTCCAGGGGCGCGGACTCGATGCCCAGATCGGCGGCCTCCTCGCCGTCGCCCAGCCGCAGCCGTCTGGCCAGCCAGGGCAGTGTCGGCCCCTGGATGAGGGTGTAGACCACGACCAGCACGAAGACGATGTTGAAGACCCGTTCGCTGCCGGGCACATCGCTCACCATCGGGATGGTGGCCAGCACGATCGGCACCGCACCGCGCAGCCCGGCCCACGACAGCAGGGTTTTCTCCGCCCACGGCACCCGGAACGGCATCAGCGCCACGAACACCGAGGTCGGCCGCGCCACCAGCGTCAGGATCATGCCGATCACCAGCGCCGGGACGATGTCGTCGATGAGGTTGTGCGGGGTCACCAGCAGGCCCAGCAGGACGAACATGCCGATCTGGCCGAGCCAGCCGAGGCCCTCGGCGAAACCGCGGGTGGCCGGGGCGTGCGGCAGTTTGGCGTTGCCGAGGATCACCGCGGCCAGGTAGACGGCGAGGAAGCCGGAGCCGTGCGCCAGGGCGCCGGCCGCGTAGGCGGAGACCGCGATGGCCATGACGGCGATCGGGTACAGACCGGACGCGGGCAGCGCCACATGCCGCATGGCGTACGCGCCGAGCCAGCCGATGGCCAGACCGATGGCGGCGCCGATCGCCAGCTCCAGGGCGATCTCGCCGAGCAGGGTGTACCAGTGCTCGACCGGTCCCGCGGTGGAGAAGGCGACGACGAGGATGACCACGGGGGCGTCGTTGAAGCCGGATTCGGCTTCCAGTACGCCGGTCAGGCGGGCCGGCAGCGGCACACTGCGCAGCACGGAGAAGACGGCCGCGGCGTCCGTGGAGGAGACCACGGCGCCGATCAGCAGCGCCTGGCGCCAGTCGAGTCCGGCCAGGGAGTGTGCTCCGGCCGCGGTGACCCCCACGCTCACCGCGACGCCGACCGTCGAGAGCGCCGCGGCCCGGGGGAGCGCCGGCCTGATCTCTTTCCACTTGGTGCCCAGGCCGCCCTCGGCGAGGATCACGACCAGTGCGGTATAGCCCAGGAGTTGGGTCAGCTCGGCGTTGTCGAAGATGACGCCGCCGGGCCCGTCCTGCCCTATGGCGACGCCTATCCCCAGGTAGATGAGCAGGCTGGGGAGCCCGCTGCGCGAGGAGAGCCGTACCGCGGCGACCGCGATGAGCAGTACGAGCGAGCAGATCAGCAGGAGTTCATTGAGGTGATCGACAGACAGGAGCTGATCCTTCCTCGCACGGGTTCCGGGGTGGCTTTCCTTACCGTATCTAGTTACTGAGGCTAACAATTTACCATTACTTGAATGTTGGCTGTGCTGGCGGTGACTCCGCGTAGGGGTCTTTGAACCCGTGCGCCTATGGTTGCTCCAGCACTCCCACCCTGCCCCTCGAAGGACAGAGATGCCCGCCAACAAGTCCGGCCCAGTCCCCAGGAAGAAGAAGGGGCGGCGCGGCCGCCTCGTCGCGATTACGGTCGTGCTGCTGCTCGTGGCGGGCATCGGCTTCGGCGCGTTCTGGGGCGTCAGTACCGTCCGTGCGTCGTTCCCGCAGACCACGGGCTCACTCAAACTCCCGGGGCTGACCAACCCGGTGGACGTCACCCGCGATGCCCACGGCATTCCGCAGATCTACGCCGACACCGACGAAGACCTCTTCCGCGCCCAGGGGTACGTCCAGGCCCAGGACCGCTTCTGGGAGATGGACGTACGGCGGCACATGACCGCCGGCCGGCTCTCGGAGATGTTCGGCAAGAGCCAGGTCAAGACCGACTCGTTCCTGCGCACCCTCGGCTGGCGCGAGGTGGCGCAGAAGGAGTACGACACCAAGCTGTCGCCCAGCACCAAGAAGTACCTCCAGTCCTACTCCGCGGGCGTCAACGCCTACCTCAAGGACCACGAGGGCTCGGCGGTCTCCCTGGAGTACGCGGCGCTGGACTTCGAGAACGACTACAAGCCCGAGAAGTGGACCCCGGTCGACTCGGTGGCCTGGCTCAAGGCGATGGCCTGGGACCTGCGCGGCAACATGAAGGAGGAGATCGACCGGTCCCTGATGACCAGCCGCTTCACCCCCGCGCAGATCGCCCAGCTCTACCCGGCATACCCCTACAAGCGGAACAAGCCGATCGTCGAGGGCGGCGCGGTCGACCCCGCCTCCAAGCGGTTCACGCCCGGCGGTTCGGCGAACGCCGCCCCGGCCGGCCCCGGCGGGGTCACCGCCGGCCTCCAGTCGCAGCTGTCCTCGCTGTCCAAGACGATGGACGAGGTCCCGGCGCTGCTCGGCCCCAACGGCAACGGCATCGGCTCCAACTCCTGGGTCGTATCCGGCGCCCACACCACCACCGGCAAACCGCTGCTCGCCAACGACCCGCACCTGGCCCCCCAGATGCCGTCGCTCTGGTACCAGATGGGCCTGCACTGCCGCACCACGAGCGCCAAGTGCAACTACGACGCCTCCGGCTTCACCTTCTCCGGTATGCCCGGCGTCGTCATCGGCCACAACCAGGACATCTCCTGGGGCATGACCAACCTCGGCGCCGACGTCACCGACCTGTATCTGGAGAAGGTCAACGCCGACGGGTACTTCTACGACAACAAGCAGCAGCCCTTCATAACCCGCAAGGAGACCATCAAGGTCGCCGGCGGCGAGAGCCGCGAGATCACCGTCCGGTCCACCAGGAACGGGCCGCTCGTCTCCGACCGCGACGGCGAACTGGCCAACGTCGGCAAGGACGCCCCCGTCGGCAACGCCGCCCCGGACCGCGGTGACGGCTACGCCGTATCGCTGCGCTGGACCGCGCTGGCCCCCGGCAAGTCCATGGACGCCGTCTTCGAGATGAACCGCGCCAAGGACTGGAACGACTTCCGCAAGGCCGCAGCCCACTTCGAGGTCCCGTCCCAGAACCTGGTCTACGCCGACACCAAGGGCAACATCGGCTACCAGGCCCCGGGCCGGATCCCGGTCCGCGGCAAGGGGGAGGGCCAGTTCGACGGCACCTACCCGGCGCCCGGCTGGGACCCGAAGTACCAGTGGACCGGCTACATCCCGCAGAAGTCCCTGCCGTACGAGTACAACCCCAGGCGCGGCTACATCGTCACCGCCAACCAGGCCGTCACCGACGAGAAGTACCCCTACCTCCTCACCAAGGACTGGGGCTACGGCTCCCGCAGCCAGCGGATCAACGACCTGATCCAGTCGAAGATCAAGGACGGCGGCAAGGTCTCCACCGACGACATGCAGGCCTTCCAGAAGGACAACAGCAGCGAGATCGCCCGGCTGCTGACGCCCTACCTGACGAAGATCGACATCAAGGACAAGTACGTCCGCGACGCCCAGCAGCTGCTGGAGGGCTGGGACTTCACCCAGGAGCCCGACTCCGCCGCGGCCGCCTACTTCAACGCCGTCTGGCGCAACACCCTCAAGCTCGCCTTCGGCAACAAGATGCCCAAGGAGGTGCGCCCCGACGGGCAGTGCCTCACCGTCCGCCCGGCCGACGAGACCGGCCCCGCCGACGAGAACGACAAGTACATCCGCGAATGCGGCGAACGGGCCGGGGACACCGCCCAGCCCGACGGCGGCGACCGCTGGTACGAGGTCGTCCGCGGCATCCTCGACGACCCGGACAACGCCTGGTGGAAGACCGAGGACCGGCCCAACCGCCCCGGTGACAAGAACCGCGACCAGCTCCTGGCACACGCCATGAAGGACGCGCGCTACGAGCTCACCTCCAAGCTGGGCAAGAACATCGACAACTGGAGCTGGGGACGGCTGCACCAGATGTTCCTGACGAACCAGACCCTGGGCACCGACGGACCCGGCATGCTCCAGGGCCTGTTCAACCGCGGCCCCTGGAACCTCGGCGGCGGTGAGGCCGCGGTCGACGCCACCGGCTGGAACGCCGCCGGCGGCTACCAGGTCACCTGGGTCCCGTCGATGCGGATGGTCGTCAACCTCGCCGACCTCGACAAGTCCCGCTGGATCAACCTCACCGGCGCCTCCGGGCACGCCTACGACGCGCACTACTACGACCAGACCGACAAGTGGGCCAAGGGCGACCTGCTCCCCTGGGCGTACAGCGAGAAGGCCGTGAAGAACGCGGGCAAGGACACGCTGACGCTGTCGCCGTAGGGGCGGGCGGCGGGCACGCCGCCGCCAGCCGATCGCCGAGCCGTCGGGCGGGCCGGAGGAATCCGGTCCGCCCGACGGCTTTCCGGTTCCTGCCCCGGGCCGCGCGGCCCGGCCGGCCCGCCCGTATGCGGCGGCTGCCCTGCCGCGCTGCCCGCCCGTAGACGGCCCGCCTCAGTCCTCCGCAGACTCTCCCGGCTCCGTGAACCGGTGCACCCCCGACGGGGTCACCGCGGCATGCACATGCCGGTCGTGCGGCTCGCCCGGCACCTCCGCCAGCACCTCCGCGTCGTACAGCAGCACCACCAGCGACGCCCGCGCCCCGGCCCGCTCCAGCCGCGCCAGCACCCGGTCGTAGGAGCCGCCGCCGCGCCCCAGCCGCAGCCCGCTGCGGTCCACCGCGAGCCCCGGCAGCAGCACCACGTCCGCCTCCGTGACGGCCTCCGGGCCCAGCCGCTGCCCGTCCGGCTCCAGCAGCCCGCGGCCCGCCCGTACGAGCCCCTCGGCGCCCTCGTAGAGCGCCCAGTCCAAGTCGTTGTCCGGCAGCAGCACGGGCAGCAGCACCTGCACCCCGGCTGCCCGCAGCAGGTCGAGCAGCGGGCGGGTGGAGGGCTCGCCGCCCATCGAGACATACGCGGCGACGGTCGGCAGCGCCTCGGGCCGCGGCGTGACCGGCCGGACCAGCTCGTCCAGCTCCAGGGCACGCGTGGCCAGCGCCTCGCCCGTCGCCGCGACGACATCCGGCGGCAACGCTCTCCTCACCTCCAGGAGATCCCGCCGCAACCCGCGCTTCCTATCGTGATCCATGCTCACTGTGCGCCCTTGCTCCCGCTCTCATGCTCTATTCACCAGACCCTCATCATCGTGCCGATAGGGCCGGTTATGGTGTCGCGCATGACTCCATCGCACACACGGATCAGCAAGGCTGTCATCCCCGCAGCCGGCCTCGGCACCAGGTTTCTCCCCGCCACAAAGGCCACACCCAAGGAGATGCTCCCGGTAGTCGACAAGCCCGCCATCCAGTACGTGGTGGAGGAGGCCGCCGCCGCCGGGCTCTCCGACGTCCTGATGGTGACCGGCCGCAACAAGCGCCCGCTCGAAGACCACTTCGACCGCAATTACGAGCTCGAAGAGGCGCTGCACCGCAAGGGCGACGAGTCCCGCCTCGCCAAGGTGCAGGAGTCCAGCGACCTGGCGACCATGCACTACGTACGCCAGGGCGACCCCCGGGGCCTGGGCCACGCGGTGCTGTGTGCCGCACCCCACGTGGGCGACCAGCCGTTCGCCGTCCTCCTGGGCGACGACCTGATCGACCCCCGCGACCCGCTGCTCCAGCGCATGGTCGAGATACAGGAGCAGTACGGCGGCTCCGTCATCGCCCTCATGGAGGTGGACCCGGCGCAGATCCACCTCTACGGCTGCGCGGCCGCCGCCCCCACCGGCGACGACGATGTCGTGGTCGTCTCCGACCTGGTCGAGAAGCCCGACCCGGCCGATGCCCCCAGCAACCTCGCCATCATCGGCCGCTACGTCCTCGACCCGGCCGTCTTCGAGGTGCTGCGCAAGACCGCCCCGGGCCGCGGCGGCGAGATCCAGCTCACCGACGCCCTCCAGGCGCTGGCCGCCGACCCCGCCCTCGGCGGCCCGGTGCACGGCGTGATCTTCAAGGGCCGCCGCTATGACACCGGCGACCGCGGCGACTATCTGCGTGCCATTGTCCGACTGGCATGCGAACGTGAAGACCTGGGCCCGGACTTCCGGACCTGGCTTCGCAGTTACGTCACCGAGGAGATGTAAGACGTTGAACAACGCCACCGGCCGGACCAGCCACCAGGACCGCGTCTGGTCGGTGGCCGAGCATCTCGACGACGTGCTGTCGAAGATCGCTCCGCTCGACCCGATCGAGCTGCAACTCCTCGACGCCCAGGGCTGCGTACTGGTCGAGGACATCACGGTCCCCGTCGCCCTGCCGCCCTTCGACAACAGCTCGATGGACGGCTACGCGGTCCGGGCCGCCGATGTCGCGGACGCCACGGAGAGCGCCCCGGCCGCCCTCACCGTCATCGGCGATGTCGCGGCGGGCAGCGGCGAACTGCCCTCGATCGGGCCCGGCCAGGCCGCCCGCATCATGACCGGCGCCCCGGTACCGCCCGGCGCCGAGGCCGTCGTCCCGGTCGAATGGACCGACGGCGGCACGGGCCAGGGGCCGGCCGCCACGATGCGCGCCCACAGCGCCGCCCCCGAGGACGCCGGCGGCGAGGTCCGCGTCCACCGCCCGGCCGCCGCCGGCGCCCATATCCGGGCCCGCGGCAGCGATGTCACCGAAGGCGAGTTGGCCCTGTCGGCGGGCACGGTCCTCGGCCCCTCCCAGATCGGCCTGCTCGCCGCCATCGGCCGCGGCACGGTCCGGGTCCGCCCCCGTCCCCGCGTCGTGGTGCTGTCGACCGGCAGTGAACTGGTCCAGCCCGGCGAGGCGTTGGGCCCCGGCCAGATCCACGACTCCAACAGCTTCCAGCTCACCGCCGCCGCCCGCGCCGCCGGCGCCCTCGCCTACCGCGTCGGCGCCGTCGCCGACGATGCCGAGACCCTCCGGTCCACCCTGGAGGACCAGCTCATCCGGGCCGACATCCTTGTCACCAGCGGGGGTGTCAGCGTCGGCGCGTATGACGTCGTCAAGGAGACCCTGGTCGCCCTGTCCTCCACGGAGGCCGACGGCTCGTCCCTCGCGGGCGGCACGGTCGAGTTCCGCAGGCTCGCCATGCAGCCCGGCAAGCCCCAGGGCTTCGGCCTCATCGGCCCCGACCGCATCCCGCTGCTCGCCCTGCCCGGCAACCCCGTCAGCTCGTATGTCTCCTTCGAGCTGTTCGTCCGCCCGGCCATCCGCGCCCTCATGGGCCTGCCCGAGGTCCACCGCCCCACCACTCCCGCCCGGTGCACCGAGGCCGTCGCCTCCTCGCCCAAGGGGAAGCGCCAGTTCCTGCGCGGCTCCTACGACGCCGAGGCCGGCACGGTCACCCCCGTCGGCGGCGCCGGCTCCCACCTGATCAAAGCCATGGCGCACGCCAACGCGCTGATCATCGTCCCCGAGGACACCACCGAGGTCCCCGCGGGCGCGGACGTGGAGGTCGTCCTGCTCGGATAGCCCGCTGCCGCCGGGGGTACGGTGTCGTCCCACAGGCGGCAGTTTGGTACCGGGAGAACGATGAGCAGCGGCCAGCAACACCTCACCCATCTCGACGCGGCGGGAGCGGCGCGGATGGTCGACGTCTCCGGGAAGGACGTCACCGCCCGCACCGCCCGCGCCCGCGGCCGCGTCCTGGTGTCATCGCAGGTCATCGAGCTGCTGCGGGGCGAGGGCATGCCCAAGGGCGATGCCCTCGCGACCGCCCGGATCGCCGGCATCATGGGCGCCAAGCGCACCCCCGACCTGATCCCGCTCTGCCACCCGCTGGCCGTCTCCGGCGTCAAGGTCGACCTCTCCGTCACCGACGACGCCGTCGAGATCACCGCCACGGTCAAGACCACCGACCGCACCGGCGTCGAAATGGAAGCGCTGACCGCGGTCTCCGTCGCCGCCCTCACCGTCGTCGACATGGTCAAGGCCGTCGACAAGGCCGCGGTGATCTCCGACATCCGCGTGGAGGAGAAGACCGGCGGCAAGTCCGGCGACTGGAGCCGGTCATGACCCCCGCCCGCGCCCTCGTCGTCACCGCCTCCAACCGCGCCGCGGCCGGCCGCTACGCCGACAAGAGCGGCCCGCTGCTCGCCGAGGGCCTGGCGGCCATGGGCTTCGAGGTCGACGGCCCGCAGGTGGTGCCCGACGGCGAGCCGGTGGAGGCCGCCCTGCGCGGCGCCGTCTCCGCCGCCTGCTATGCCGTCATCCTCACCACCGGCGGCACGGGCCTGTCACCCACCGACCGCACCCCCGAGGCCACCCGCCGGGTCCTGGACTACGAGGTCCCCGGCATCCCCGAGGCGATCCGTGCCGCCGGCCGCACGAAGGTCCCCACCGCGGCGCTCTCCCGCGGCCTGGCGGGCGTCGCCGGGACGACCCTGATCGTCAACCTCCCCGGCTCCTCCGGCGGCGTCCGCGACGGCCTCGCCGTCCTCACCGACCTGCTGCCGCACGCCGTCGACCAGATCCGCGGCGGCGACCACCCCAGACCCTCCGGGAGCCCGAGCTGAACGCGCCCTGGCCGGTGGTCCTGACGGACGGTGAGGTCACCCTCCGCCCGATAAGGGTGCGCGACCAACGGGAATGGCGCGAGGTCAACCGCCGTAACCGCGACTGGCTGCGCCCCTGGGAAGCCACCATCCCGCCGCCCCCGCCGGGCCTCGCGCCGCCGCACCGCCCCACGTTCCGTCAGATGGTCCGCCATCTCCGCGGCGAGGCGCACGCCGGCCGGATGCTGCCGTTCGTCGTCGAATACCGCGGCCGGCTGGTCGGCCAGCTGACGGTCGCGGGTATCACCTGGGGCTCCATGTGCTCCGCCCATATCGGCTATTGGGTCGATCAGGAAGTCGCCGGCCGTGGTGTCATCCCGACGGCTGTGGCGCTCGCCGTCGACCACTGCTTCCGGGCCGTGGGCCTGCACCGCATCGAGATCTGCATTCGCCCGGAGAACATCCCCAGCCGCCGGGTGGTCGAAAAGCTCGGTTTCCGTGAAGAAGGCATCCGCCCGCGCTACCTGCACATCGACGGCGCCTGGCGCGACCACGCGGTCTTCGTTCTCACCGCGGAAGAGGTGCCCGAAGGCCTGCTCAACCGCTGGCGGCGGGGGAAACCCCGGACGCCCGGCGCACCCCACAAATAAAATAAATGTTCGAATGTATTCGCCGATTGACCGGATCGGCGGAGGAGCTGATCTCTACGATCACAAAAAAGTTCGAGATATCAGCCAGATCGTGCGACACACCGGCCCAATTGGCGGATGGCCCCATGCAAACCCCTCTACCGTGTGAGTTGTGAGAAGCAGCGGCCTCATCTACGCAGTCATCGTCGGGGCCTGGGCTGCCTATTTGGTGCCGATGTGGCTCCGTAGGCAGGACGAGCTCAACGAGGCCCGTCCGACCGAGCGCTTCAGCACCGCCATCCGGCTGCTGTCCGGACGTGCGGCGATGCAGCGCCGCTACGACAAGCGGCAAGGGGAGCACCCCGCCGACGATGCGGGCGACGAAGCGGCCCCGGACGCTCCGGCCGACGAGGCCGCCGCCCGGGCCTTTGGCGACCCCGCTGCGGACCCGGACGGAGCCGGCCACACCCGGGTGCAGGCCGCCCCTCCGCGCCCCTCCGCCGCCGAGCGGACCAAGCGCGCCAAGGTCCTCGCCCGCCGCCGCCGCACCATCACCATCCTGTTCCTCGCCTTCACCGTCGGCGCCATCGTCGCCGCGGTCGGCGGCCTCCCCTTCCTCTGGGCCCCCGCCCTCCCCGCCCTCCTCCTGACCGCGTACATCATTTACCTGCGCGCCCAGGAGCGGCGGCGCTTCACCTTCACCATGGACCGGCGCAAGGCGGAGGCCGCGGCCCAGCGGCTGCGGGAGGGCCGGCGCCGCCCTCCGCAGGCGGCCGACCAGCCGCCCGCCGACGAGCACCCGGCCGAGACCGGCCCTGACATCCCGGCCGAGGGCGCCCCGGAACCGCCGCGCGCCGCGACCCCCGCCCACACCGCGGGCCGCCGCGCCCTGGTGGAGGAGACCGACCACGCCGAGTGGGTCGACCAGCAGCGCGAACGCGAGCGCCCCGCCCCCGGCAGCTGGGAGCCGGTCCCGGTCCCCCTGCCCACCTACGTCACCGCCCCGGTCGCCCCGCGCGCCACCAGCCATGTCGACCTGGACGCCGACGACGCCTGGAGCTCCGCCCGCTCCAGCGCCGCCGCCGACCGCCCCCACCACGACCCCCAGGCGGACCGCCCCACCCATCCCGGCCGCCGCGCCCGCGGCCGCACCCCCCTCTTCGACCAGTACGAGGACGAGGACCGCCCGCGCGCGGCGAACGAGTGACGGCCCTCCGCTGACCAGCACCGGAAGCGATTTCCGAGCACCGCGACCGAGATGCTAGAGTTTCACTCGTCGCAAGGGCCTGTGGCGCAGCTGGTAGCGCACCTCGTTCGCAACGAGGGGGTCAGGGGTTCGAATCCCCTCAGGTCCACAGCAGGGCCGTTCGCGGGTTAGCCCACGAACTGTTCACGAGATCCCGGTCAGACGGTCACCGTCTGACCGGGATCTCGGCGTTTGAGCTCCTGATTGTGTGAAAGTCAGCCTGCCGGGCCGCCGGGAAGCGCGGCGGCCCGCGTCGGAACGGACCGGGGGTCGGGATGCGGACATGCCGCGGGGACCGCAGGCGTGGAGGCAGGCTCCTGCGGTCTCGCGACGTGTCGATCTTCAATTGCCCGGAACGTGCCCGCTCAGGGGCTACGGCTCAGCGCCTGGGAGCGGTGAGGGACCGTCAAGCTGATCGTCGGGTAGGGCAAAAGGGCATGGTTCGGCTCGAGGTCGAGGCCGGTGATCGCGCTCTGCTTGCTCGCGGCCAGGTGCTCCGTGTAGGCGGAGGCGGGATCTTCGCTACGCGCGCTGGTGGGTGGCGTCTGGGATGGTCATGCCGACGGAGTAGGACAGCTGGCGGCCCCACTGGGCGAGCCGAGCCGGTCGTCGTGTGCTCGCCTTCGGTGATTCGGGCCTCGCGCCGACTCCGCCGGCGGCACGCACGCGCGGGCCCCGGGTCACCATACGGATCCTGCGGCCCAGCAAGATCGCAGTGACCATGGAGATCCACACGCACCTGCCGTCGGAATCGACGCCGAGGCTCTGCAGAAGCTGGGCAAGCGTCCCGGCCCCCCGGCCGACCGGACGACGTTGCGGCACTTCGCTGCGATACGGCGCGAAAAAGCCCCCACCGGATATCCCCGGTGGGGGCTTTGACGTGCGGTGCTGTCCGGCCTGTTCGCGGGGCGGAGCTCGCCGTGGGCGCGCTCCGCCAGCAGAATGAGTCCGATGTGTTCGCTCCTGTGTGGTGGCTGACGGGATGGATGGTGACTGACGGGATGGTGGGCGTGCTGTTTCTCAGGGATGCGGGCGGGCGCGTGTCTCGGCGGTCGCCTTTGTCGCGCTCTCGTCGCCCGGCGCGGGTGGTGAGGGTTCTGGGCTGGTGCGCCTGTGCTGTGCTGCTGGTACGTGGCATTTCCGTGGAGGTGCTGCTACTGAGCGGCGCTGCGGGCCGGGGAATGGGCGTGAGCCCGGAACAGCGGTTGTGGAGGCTGCTGTTGTGGAATCCCTGGCTTTTGGTCGGTGGGCTCATCTTCGGTTTGGCCGCACGTGGGTCCGGAAAGTGGCGGGGCCGATTTGCGGTGCCGCCTGACGGTGCCTCGGGGTGTGTGAAGTGACGCTCCGAGATCACTGTGCGCGAAGTGACTCTCCAAGAGCAGTTTGTGACGACTGCGCAGCGGTGAAGCACCGCAACCACAGGTACCGGTAATGCTTGCTGCCCCCGCAGCCCCGCTGCCCCGTCGTGCCGGTGGCGCTCGCTTCGCGGCGCCGGTGCTGTTCCGCAGGTTCGTTGAACCGCGCACGGTCCGGTTTCGCGGACGACATGGTGGGACTGCTTTCCTCACGGGAAAGAACCTGGTATTTTCCTGAGAGGAAAGTACGTGTGCCAAATGAGGACAGGGGGCCACATGACATCCCACGACGCGCAGGCCGCATTGGATGACGTCCGACGCCGGCGCGGGCAGTCCCGCGCCGAGTACGTGCGTTACGGGCTCTCCCGGCCTTACCTCCTCGCCGGAGCGGTGATCGTGTTCGTGGCGTTCGCCTCCTTCGACCTGCCGAATCCGTGGGGCGGGGCGGTGCTGTTCCCGTCGCTGGTGATGCTGGCGGGCACGATCGCCGTCTACGTGCGCCAGGCCTCCGTCCGTATGCCGCTCACCGGCAAGGAGGCATACCTTGCAGTGGCGGTCGGGCTTGCCCTGGTGGCGTTGTTCCGGTTGTTGTCGGGCGTCGCGGATGCCGGTGGCGTACCGGCCCCGCACGCGGTGGTGGCCGCGGTGTTGTGCACGGTGGGCGTGTTGGCCGCGGGCAGGTGGCGGGCCGTCGTCGTGGCGCGTGCGCACGGCGAGAGCGAAGAGGCCGGGCCGCGCTGATGGACGACGGCTTCAACGAGTTCCTGCACGTTCCCGCGCGGCTGGCGATCGTTGCACTGCTGGCCCCGGCGAGCTGGACAGAGTTCGGTTTCATGCGGGACGCGATCGACACCAGCGACTCCGCGCTGTCCAAGCAACTCTCCGCACTCGCCTCCAAGGGCTACGTCGAAGTCCGCAAGCACAAGAGCATCGGCGGTCGCCGTACCCTCGTACGGCTCACGCCGCAGGGGCGGGAGGAATTCCGGTGCCATGCCGAGGCGTTGGAGCGGATCGCGGCGACGGCCCGCGCCCCGCAGGTCGCCGGGCTGGACGGCTGACCGCGGCGTTCGGCCGAGGCTTCCGGCTGGCGGGGGGGGGAGGGCGAGCGCGCCCGGCTCCTCAGGCGCCCGCTTCGCCCCCCCGGTCGCGCCCACGGCTGTGCGCGGCACGGAGTGCGCCGGACGTGGCCTCTCGGATTTCCCGAACAGCTTCTGAGCCGTTTGCAGGCCGCTACCCGCTACCCGCTACCCGCTACCCGCTACCCGGGCGTGTGCCGGGCGCGCACCTCGCGGCGGGCACGCGATCCGCGGAAGGTGACCACACAAGGGCGGTCGAGCGCCTCGCTCGACCGCCATCTGTCGCACTGAACAGCCGTTCCGGGTGATCGGCCGGCAGGCCCGTCTCCCGCCGGGGCGGGGGAGACGGGCCCGAGCGTCACGACGTCATCCCAGCCCGGCCGAGCCGGCCGTGGCTGTCGTCGTGTGCCTCATACACGCGAGATCATCAGAAGATCCCGGAGATCATGACGGAGACCTTCTCCGAGTCGGACCACTGGTCGGACTTCCGCTTAGGGCGCTTGTCCTTGGACGTGGCGCCCTGCTGTGCACGGCCCGCTTCAGTCTTTTCGCGGTCGTGGCCCTTGCTCTTCTTCCCGAACATGACTCTCTCACTTTCGCTGCGGACCGGTGCCGGTCGACCTGGAAACCCTCATGCACCCCGCCCGGGTGCACGTCGGCCCACGGCCGGAAGCGGAGGGCAACGCCTACGACGTCATCGCCCGCTCGCTGTACGGGATCGGCATCCTTCCGCTGGTCATGGCCGGCAAGGACGAAGACTCCGGCCACGTCGACCTGGGCTTCCTCGGCGGGGAGAACAAGGGGACGTCCCCCTTCAAGGGACTGGTCTTCGAGAACCCCTTCACCGACAAGATCAAGGTGGTGCTGCGGGCCGAGGAGGCCGGGCAGCGCAGCACCGTGGTGCAGACGGCCGGCGAAGAGGACATCCAGCACCTCGCCGAGGAGATGGCCGACGGATTCGCCACCACCGCACGTGCGTTGGCCCGCGGCCGGGATGCCTGGACCGAGATGCTGACCCGGGTGGCGCGCGGTATGCGCGTGCGGTACGTGCACAACCCGACGGCGCTGTACGCGCAGAGCCTGCGGATGGCCGCCTCCGCCGCCGCCATGGCCGCCCCTGCCACCAGCCTCGGCCTGCTCAAGCGGATCGCGATCACCTCCAAGACCTCGGACCGCGGCATCATCGCCGCCGAGCTCCGGCAGATGGCCGAACGCGATGTGCCCTACTTCGCCGCCGAGGCCACGGGCACGGTGCTGTACGACGCCGACGGCAACGACACCGGAGCACGGCTGCCCCAGACCCCGCTCGCACGGGCCCTGGAGAAGGCGGCCGAGCTGGACGAGAGCACCATCGGCCAGCAGCTCACGCTGCTGCACTCCGCCTTCTGCTCCCGGTTCCCCGACAACCACCTCACCGGCACCACAACCTGGCAGGCCGAGCCGGCCACCTCGCACGGGGGCAGCCTGCACGACGTCGCCCGGCACATCGCCGACAACCTGGTGGCGAGCGGACTCCCGGACAAGTTCGCGCACCTTCCCCGTACGTGGATCGGGCCGCTGGCCTCCGCCCAGGCGGAGCGGGTCTGGCCGTGCGGGGTCCTCGGCTACGACCTGTACACCGGCCGTACCGGCCCGGCTCTGGCGCTGGCTGCTGCCGGGCGCGTACTCGGCGACGAGACGTACCGCGGTGCCGCCCGGCAGATCTTCGCCACCAGTGCCGAGATCCTCGCCGGACAGCGCTATGAGCAGCGCAGTGTGCAGCAGACCGGACCGGGTGCCTACACCGGTCTGACCGGTCTGCTGTTCGCCCTGGACACGGCGGGCCGGCTGCTGGAGGAGCCGGGCTGGCGGCAGGCGGCGCAGGATGCCGTCCCGTTGGCCGTGGAAGGGATCGAGGGGGAGCGGGCCGGTGCCGATGTCATCGGTGGCATCGCCGGCACCGCGACCATGCTCGCCGCCGTCGGCGGGCCGCACGCGGCCCAGGCACTGCCCGGCCTGACGAAGATGCTCTGCACGATGGTCGAGGGCGGGCACGGTTCGTGGTTCGACCAGTCCGGATTCGCCCACGGGGTCGCCGGACTCCTGCACGCGCTCAGCGTCCTGCGCCCGCACACCGGCGACCAGGACCTGCGGCGACAGGTCGATACGGCCATCGGTCTGCTGCTGGACCGGCTGGCGGTGTTCTACGACACCGTGGAGGACAACTGGTTCTCCAACATCGGTGCACCGGACCGGTTCTCCACCGGCTGGTGTCACGGTGCCGCCGGCATCTCCCTCGCTCTTCTGGCCTGCGTCGAGCACACCGGCAACGAGCGCGCCCGCACCTGGCTGGGGCAGGCCCTCACCAACACCGTGGAGCAGGGCTTCGGCCGCAACCTGACCTGGTGTCACGGGGACCTGGGCAACCACGACGTGTTGTCCGACGCCGCCGCGCGACTGGGCGACGGCCAGCTGGCCGGACAGGTGTCCGCCATCGAGGACACCCTGTTGCGGCCGGACGTGTTCCTGCGCAAGGGCGCGGACAGCCGCAGCCGGTATGCGCACACCAACAGCATCATGGTCGGCACCTCAGGCGTCCTGTTGCACCTGCTCAACCGGATCTCACCCGGCATGCGGCTCTCGCCGCTGTCGCTGACCGGCGGAGCCCGGGGATGAGCCGGCGCGTACCAACGGTCACACAGGTGACACAGACCGAGTGCGGTCTGTGCTGCTGCATCGCGGTCATGCGGTACTGGGGGCGTAGTGAGGACTTCTTCACCGTCCGCCAGGACCTGGAAGCCGGACGCGACGGCCTGGGCGCCAAGCAGCTGTCCGACTTCCTGCGCTCGCGCGGCATGCAGACCAAGGCGTTCCGCGTCAAGAGCCTGGATGCGCTGGCGCAGTTCACCGCCCCCGTCATCCTGTACTGGGAGGACTACCACTTCCTCGTACTGGAGAAGTTCGACGGCCGCACCGCGACGGTCATGGACCCGGCCGTCGGACGGCGCCGTCTCACCCGCGAGGAGCTGGCAGCCGGGTTCAGTGACATCGTCATCGCCGCCGAACCCGGCCCCGGATTCGCCAGGCAGCACCAGGCCGCGACGAAGGACTGGCGGACGGTTCCGCTGTTCGCCGAGCGCTCCGTCGCGCGCATCGCCCTGGTCGCCGTGCTGTCGCTCAGCGGCTATCTCGCCGTCCTGGGCATCCCGGCGCTGACGAAATGGGCCGTGGACCGGCAGACCCAGTGGCAGGATCTGAGCGACATCTCGCTGGTCGCCGGGGCGGTCGGGGTGGCGGCCCTGGGCTACCTGCTGCTGTGGCTGATGCGGGTGGCGGTGCTCTCCTCGCTGATTGCGGTGATGGGGCGTCACCTGATGTCCCACACGTTCCGCAAACTGCTGTCGCTGCCGTACAAGTTCTTCAACACCCGGCAGCCCGGTGAGCTGCTGTTCCGCCTGAACACCGTCAACGCGGTACGCGATCTGCTGTCGTCGCGGATCGCCCAGGGCATCCTCGACATCGGCACCCTGGTGTGCATCAGCGTCTACCTGTTCATCGCCGAGTGGCGGATCGGGCTGATGGCGACGGTGCTGTTCGCACTCAACGCCGTGTACCTGTGGGCCACCCGCACCCGGGTCAAGGAAGTCACCGACGCGGAGATGAGCCAGCTGGGCAGGAGCCAGTCGACCCAGCTCGACGCCATCGTGTCGATCCCGACCATCAAAATGGGCGGCTACGCACAGCAGTTCGCCGACGAGTGGGCCACGGTCTACACGTCGTCGCTGGACGCCATGAAGAAGCGCATGCGGCTGCAACAGGGCTGGATCGCCGGTGTCGCCACGACGACACAGATGTTCGGCCCTATGGTGCTGCTGCTGGCCAGCCTGTACTTCGTCTCGCACGGCATCGTGTCGCTGGGGTCGGCCATCGCCATTCAGTCGGTGTCCGCCACCTACTTCTCCATGACGACCTCGGTCTTCCAGATGTTCACCGAGTTCACGGAGGCGTCCCGCTACATGGCGCGGCTCAGTGACATCACCGCGCACGAGAGCGAGGACTCCGGCGGCCGGATCCGGAAGCTGGACGACGCGTCGATCACCCTGCGCGAGGTGCAGTTCCGGTACACCCGGCATGCCGCTCCGGTGATCGACGGGGTGTCCTTGCACATCCCGGCCGGATCGCGGGTGGCGCTGGTGGGAGCCTCGGGGTCGGGCAAGTCCACGCTCGGCCGCCTGGTCTGCGGCCTGCACGACCCGGCCGGCGGCGCCATCGAGCTCGGCGGCCGCGCGATGCCGGAGTACGACAAGGACTTCCTCCGCCGCCAGATCGGCTACATCCCGCAGGAAGTGCACCTGCACAACCGCACCATCCTGGAGAACCTCACCCTCGGCCAGGACATCTCGCCCGAGACGGTCCGCGCGTACTGCTCCGAGGTGGGCATCCTCGACTTCGTCGACGCCCTCCCCATGGGCCTGAAGACGCTGGTGTCCGAGCTGGGAGCCAACTTCTCCGGCGGCCAGCGGCAGCGCCTCGCGATCGTCAGGACCCTGCTGCAGAAGCCGGAGATCATCGTGATGGACGAGGCCACCGCGTCCCTGGACACGATCAACGAACGCCGCGTCACCAAGCTCATCGAAGAGTCCGGAGCCACCCAGGTGATCATCGCTCACCGGCTGGCCACCATCCGGAACGCGGACTGCATCTACGTGCTCGACGACGGGCGCGTGACCGAGTACGGCACCCATCAGCAGCTGCTGGACAACCAGGCGACCTACGCGGCCCTCTATGCGGAAGCGGACGCCCCCACCTTCCTAGGCGAGACAGCATGAACCACACCGAACCGTCCGTATCCGTAACCGCCTTCCTCCCCTTCTACCTGCGCATCGCCCCCAGGGACAGCTTCGCGCAGTCCCTCGCCCCCCTCCTCGACGAGGTGGTGGCGCCGGAGAGCCGCGACACCGTGGTGCACCGGATGTGGGACGTCCTGGTGTGCACCGTGGAGGGGCACAGCTACCGCACGCTGATCGGTGAATTCCACCAGCACCGTGAGGCCATGGGGCTGGAGCCCGACGCCGGCAGCAGCGCCGCACTGGAGTCGTTCACCGCCCTGCTGCAGGACCCGGCGCAGCACGATGCGCTGCTGGACCGCTACCCCATGCTCCGCCAGCGGCTGGCGACGGTCACGGAGAACATCCTTGCGGCCTGCCGGGAGGTGCTCGACGCCTACCGCGAGGACACCCGGGCGCTGTCCGGGGCGTTCGGGCTCGATCCGTCGGGTGAGGCCATCACCGAACTCGAACCGTCCAGCTCGGACCCGCACAACGGCAACCGGCGCGTTGTCTTCCTGACCACCAGCGGCGGACACCGCCTGGTGTACAAGCCCCGCGCGCTCACGGGAGACGCCTTCCTGCGCGACCTCTACCGCGCGGCCGAGGGCCACCTGACCCACTCGCTCGACGCCTGCGTACCGGAATCGGTCACGGTCGCCGAGCACGGCTGGCAGCGCTTCACCGATCCCTCGCCGATGCACGAGGCCGGGCAGGTACCGAATTACTTCTACCGGTTCGGTGCTCTGACTTGCCTGCTGAGCGCGATCGGAGCGACCGATCTGCACGACGAGAACCTGCTGGCGTACGGCGAGTACCCCTGCGTGATCGATACCGAGACCCTGCTGAGGGGAGACGGCGGCGTGGCGAACGACTCGCTGCCGCACATCCTGATCAACCAGATGAAGAACTCGGTGTCGTCCACGATGCTGTTGCCGGTGGAGAACCCGGACTCCGTCATCGACGTCATCATGTCGGGTGCGGGCCTCATCGGGGAACAGCAGTCGGAGATGCGGGCGCCGGTCGTCACCGACAAGCACAGCGACGCGATCCGGGTGGACTGGGACCCCATCTCCTACTCCCACACCATGAACGTGCCGACGCTCGGCGAGGAGCAGCAGTCGATCGCCGACCACTTCCCGCACGTGATGGCCGGGTACCGCGACGCCCTGGCGTTCCTGCGCACCGGGGACGTGGAGAAGACGCTGGCGGCCTATCCGGACATCCCGGTACGGTCCGTCCTGCGCTCCACAGAGGTCTACAGCCGCTACCTGGATGCCTCGACGCACCCCAAGTACCTCGTCTCCCAGGCGGAGGCCGACCGGCTGCACGGGCTCCTGAGCCGCAAGACCCGTCAGCTGGAGCCCCACCAGATCGCCTACCTGCGGGAGAGCGAGACGGCGGCACTGAACGCGGGCGACATCCCCTACTTCTTCACGCACGGCTCGTCGACGGCGCTCGCCAGCGGTACCAGCAGCCTGCCGGACTTCTTCAAGGTCTCGGCCCTGGACAACGCAGCACGTGGGGTGCGCGCCGCCGCCGGTCAGCATGAGCGCTACCACCAGTTCCTCATCGAGGAGTGCCTCGGCGGCATCGCGACCGACCCGCAGGGCCTGTCGGCCCACGGCGTCTTCGGCGGCGACACGCTGGCCCAGGCCGTCCCGGGCACATGGGGCTTCGGCATCGCGGAGGTGCTCCGTGATCTCGCCGTCACCGCCGAGGGCCCCGAAGGCGTACAGGCCGGCTGGCTCGGCAGCATCGGCCCGGACCGGAACGCCTCCACGATCACGCCGGGCAACTACATCGCCTTCCACGACATGGGTGGCATCTCCCGCCTCATGCGTCGTGCGGCCGCGCTGAATCCGCGCTACGCGGATCTGGGGCAGGCTGCGGACGCAGGGTTCGCCGCGCTGTCTGCGGATTACGACGAGCTGCTGAACAAGATGCCGGAGTCGGTGTTCTCCGGGATGGCCTCGATGCTGCTCTCCCGCCCGCACGGCGTCGACGACGGCTGGACGGGCGAGCTGATCGGCCTCATGGAGCAGCGGGGCGAGGAGCTGGAGGCGGACGTCTCCAACGGCCCGGCGGGCGCCCTATCGTTGCAGGACGACGTGGAACCGCGGGGACCGTAGGTTCCGCGGGACCGCTCGTGGACTTCGGCGATCTTCTCGGTCAGCTCGGCATCGCGGACCGCCCGCGGACCGGGCCAGCCACTGCAGCGGTAATAGAAGGCGGCTTGGGGACCTGCAGCAGTTCACACGCGCGCTTGACATTGTGACCGTCTCGCTTCTCCGCCTCGATGAACGGATGCACCTTCACCGGGTCTCCTTCGCGAAGGAAGCCGCGACCCGATTGAGGATCTCCACGTCTCCCGCAGTCGGCGGTTCTCCCGCCGCAATGCGGCCAGCTCCTCGCGCTCGTTGCTGGTCAGCCCGTCGCGCTCGCCCGAATCGACCTCGGCCTGACCGACCCACAGTCGCACCGCGATCTCGGTCAGGTAGAAGTCCTTGGCGATCTGACCGACCGAGCGGTCACCGCGCCGGCACAGCTCGACGATCTCGGCCTTGAACTCTGGCGTGAACGAACGGTGAGGCCGAGGCTTCCTTTCCCATGCTCTACATGATGGACATCCTTCCGGGGCAGAACCCCTGATCTCAGATGTCCGTCAAAGCGGATCAAGCCCAGTTTTACGGATGTCGACGTCCCCTACCCAACTTTCGTCGCTCACCAGCGTGGTCGCCGCGATGCTCGCCGCCGCCTACCTGATCCCTCGGCTGCTGATGCCTCATGGGTATCGCACACTGAGTTTCGGGTGGTGTAGTTG
This sequence comes from Streptomyces platensis, assembly GCF_008704855.1. Classification (NCBI taxonomy): domain Bacteria; kingdom Bacillati; phylum Actinomycetota; class Actinomycetes; order Kitasatosporales; family Streptomycetaceae; genus Streptomyces; species Streptomyces platensis. Next base: position 3,727,970 of record NZ_CP023691.1, on the reverse strand, counting down.
TCCGCTGCATCCATGTGGGAAATTGGGCCCCGGACGTTGGGAAGTCCCCGTTGAACCTCTCCGTAACTGCAGGTCAGACCCACTCGCGAACGGCCCACAGCACGTCAAAGCCCCCGCCGGGGATATCCGGTGGGGGCTTTTTCGTCTGTCATGCCGGTCCGTGCCGGCGGGGGCGGGGTGCCAACCGCCGCTCCCCGAACTGCCGCTGCGCACCCTGCGGGAATCAGAGGGTGAAGAGCCAGACCAGGGCGCCGACGGGGGTGAGGGCCGCGGCCAGGGCGACGGTCAGGCAGACGCCGGCCAGGAGCTTGAACGCCGTGTGGCGCTGGGCGCGGCATGCGGCGAAGCACGTGAAGCCGGCGATGGCGACGCACGGCAGCATGACGAAGATGAAGCCGAACGCTGCCACGGGTCCCCCAGCCTGCTCATCCCACCCCTGTGTACAGCAGGAAAGTACAGCAACCACTGGGGCGGGAGACGGCCGCCGTCATCGGGCGGCGGTTGAGGCACCGGTCGGCCCCCGCTTGGCCTCGGTGACCGGCCGGGGGTGGGCTGAGGGGCAGTCAAGGGGAGTGGGGTGGGGGCCTGTAGGCGGTGGGGGCTAGGCCGTTTCTTTCAGATCATCTGATCGTTGGTCTGGTGTGTCGTTGACTGACGCCCAGTGGGCCCGCATTGAGCCGTTGCTGCCGGACCGGACTCCGAAACGGGGAGGGCGGTGGCGGGATCACCGGCAGGTGATCGACGCGATCGCGTTCAAGTACCGCACCGGGACACCGTGGATGGACCTGCCCGAGCACTTCGGCTCCTGGAAGGGCGCCCACAACCGGCTGCGGAAGTGGGCCGCTGACGGCACCTGGGAGAAGGTCTTCACCGCCCTCCTGGCTCAGGCCGACGCCGAAGGCGATCTGGACTGGGTCGTCGCGGTCGACTCCACCATCGTCCGTGCCCACCAGCACGCCGCCGGGGCCCGTCAAAAGGGGCCCCGGCCGGTGAGCCCGTCGACCATGCCCTCGGACGCTCCCGCGGCGGACTGACCACCAAGATCCACCTCGCCGCCGACGGCCACTGCCGTCCGCTGGCCTTCGTCATCACTCCCGGTCAGGCCGGTGACGCACCCGCGTTCACCGAAGTCATGACCCGTTTACGGGTCCCGCGCAGGACCGGCCGCCCCAAAATCACGCCGACGGTAATCCTGGCCGACAAGGCGTACTCGTCCCGCGCGATCCGAACCCATCTCCGCCGGCGCGGGATCCGGGCCGTGATCCCACAGCCCGCCGACCAGGCCGCCCACCGCAAACGCCTCGGCAGCCGCGGCGGCAGGCCACCGGCCTTCGACCGCGACGCCTACAAGCAACGCAACACGGTCGAGCGCTGCATCAACAAACTCAAGCAGTGGCGAGGCCTGGCCACCCGCTACGACAAGACCGCCACCATCTACCTCGCCGGACTCCACCTCGCCGCCATCTTCATCTGGTCAGCCAGATGATCCGAAGGAAACGACCTAGCGGTGGTGGCGGTGAGGGTGGGGGTGATGATGGCTGTGGCTGTGGCCGTGGCCGTGGCCGTGGCTGTGGCGGGGGTGGTGGCGCTGTTTGTGGTGTGTGTGGTGGCGCTTGGGGTGTGACGTGGGGGTGGGGTGGGTGAGGTGGATGCCGCGCTTGGCCAGGTAGGGGAGGGGGTTGATGTCCGAGCCGTAGTGGCGGCTGGTGCGGACCTCGAAGTGGAGGTGGGGGCCGGTGGCGCGGCCGGTGGCGCCGCTGTAGCCGAGGTGGGTGCGGGCGCGGACCCTCTGGCCGAGGCGGACCGTGATGCGGGAGAGGTGGCCGAAGAGGGTGTAGTGGCCGTCGTTCATCCGGATCGTCACGGCCTTCCCGTAGGCGCCCGACCGTTTGGCGAGGACTACGGTGCCGGAGCCCACGGACCTGACCCTGGTCCCGGTGCGGACGGCGAGGTCTATGCCCGTGTGGTGACCGGCCTGCCAGCTGCCGCGGACGCCGTAGGGCGAGCTGATCAGGCGGTGGCGGGCCTTCGTGGGGTGGCCGCCCGAGGCGCCGGCCGGGGCGGCGAGGGCCACCTGGGAGGCCGCCAGGGCGAGGACGCAGCTCGTGGCCGTCGGGGCTATGGCGAGCAGCAGCATTCTGCGCAGCGAGGTGCTTTTGCGGAACGTGGTCATAGTTGCGAGCCCACGCCTGGTGGCGGGCGCGCGCATCCCGGGGCGGGGCACCGGGCCGCCGAACGGGTGGAGGAGCGTCCGCCGGGCGGGTCTTGTTCGGGCGGTTGGTGGGGGTGAGCTCGGGAGAACGGTGGGGACGAGCTCGGGCGGTCGGTGAGGGCGAGACCGGGTGGGTGATGGGGACGAGCTCGGGCGGTCGGTGAGGGCGAGACCAGGTGGGTGATGGGGACGAGCTCGGGCGGTCGGTGAGGGCGAGACCAGGTGGGTGATGGGGACGAGCTCGGACGGTCGGTGAGGGCGAGACCGGGTGGGCGACGGGTACGAGTTTGGGAGGGCGGCGGGCGGCCGGCGTTGGTGGTGGCTCAGGTCGCTGGGTGTTCGGTTTCTGTCAGGTGGGCGACTGCCCTGAGGACCTCGGCGGCGCCGTCTTCGGTGGCGAGACGGTGGGCGGCGGTGCGGGCGTGGTCGCGGCGGGCCGGGGCGGCGGTGGCCTGGGTGAGGGCCTGGGACAGGCGGGCGACGGCGCGGTCCCCGGACAGCTCCTTGAAGGGGATCGGGGCGGTGGCGACGCCGAGGGAGGCCAGGCGGGCGGCCCAGAAGGGCTGGTCGGCGGTGACCGGGACCGGGACGGTGGGGACTCCGGCGCGTACGCCCGCGGCGGCGGTGCCGGCGCCGCAGTGGTGCACCACGGCGGCCATCCGGGGGAAGAGGAGGGCGTGCGGGACCTCGCCGATGGTGAGGAGGTCGGCGTCCGCGGAGGTGTGCCCGGCGGACAGGCCGGCCCAGCCGGACTGGAGGATGCCGCGGACCTTGGCGCGGCGCAGCGCGGCGGCCACAAGGGTGCTCAGGCGCTCGCCCTCGCCGCCCGCCATGCTGCCGAAGCCGATGAAGACCGGGGGCGGGCCGGCGGCCAGGAAGTCCTCGACGACGGGCGGGAGTTGGGCGTCCGGCGCGTGCCAGGGCCACCAGTTCCCCACGACGTCGAGGCCGGGGCGCCAGTCGGTGGGGCGGGGTACCAGGACCTCGCTGAAGCCGTGCAGGACCGGCCGGCCGGCGGCTTCGGCGCGGCGGCGGACCGTACGGGGCGTGGCGGGCGGCAGTCCGAGGCGGGCGCGCAGCTCGCGGGCCGCGTCGGCGTAGAGGCGGTCGATGATGCGGAGGGAGAGCCGGCCGGCGGCGCGGTTGCCCCAGCGGCCCAGTGAGCGGCCGCCGCTCACCACCGGGGCGAAGTCGCCGGTGGGGGCGCCGGGCACGAGGGGCAGGTCCAGGAACGGGATGCCCCGCGCCTCCGCGAGGTGATGGCCGAGCGGTGCGGTGGTGGCGGAGAGCAGGAGCAGGCCGGTGTCCTCGCGGGCGGCGTCGGCGAGGACACCGGCCAGCTCCTTGATGAAGGCGGCGGCCTGGCGCATGAGGTCGCGGTTGCCGCCGGGGCCCGAGGGGCGGTCCGGCTGGGCGGTATCCCTGGTGTTCCCGGTGCCCCCGGTGTCCCCGGTGCCCCCGGTGTCCCCGGTGCCCCCGGTGTCCGCGGTGGCGGCGTGGCGGGTGCGGGGGTCGGCCGGCAGTCGGCGGAACTCCAGGCCGGCGGCCCGTACGAGCGCGGCGTAGCTGTCGTGGGTGGCGAGGGCGACCTCATGGCCGGCCGTGCGGAGGCGGGCGCCCAGGCCGGTGTAGGGGGCGACGTCGCCGTACGATCCGGCGGCCGTGATCAGGATCTTTGGCATGGGCGGTCAGCCTTCTTCGGGTCGGGTCGGGTCGGATCGGGGTGGGTCGGGTATCGGGGTGGGTCGGGTCTGGTCGGGTGGGCGGGCGCATGCGCCTGAGGGGCGGGCATGGCGGGCATGGCGGGGATGCCGTGCTTGGCGGGCGGCGTAGGCGTGGCGGGAATGCCGCGCATGGTGGGCACGGCGGCATGGCGATGTGGTGGAGGCGATGAGCGTGGGGCCGCGGCGGAGGGGTGGCTGTGGCGGGTGGGTGCCGCTGTCTTTGCGCGGGGGCGGTGTGCGGAGCCGGTGGGGGCGAGATGCGGTTGCCGGGTATCCGGGCGTGCAGGTGAGGGGCCGGGCAGGGCGCGGCGCTCAGCCTCGTCCCGTGCTCAGCCTGGTGCTCGGCCTCGTGAGCCCCTCAGCCCTCCCGACCGGCAGCCGCCCGGCCCTTGCCCCCCGGCGGGCAGCTGCCTGGTACCCCCGTGACCGGCAGCCGCCCGGCCCCTGCCCCCCCGGCGGGCAGCTGCCCGGTACCCCCGTAACCGACAGCTACCCGCCCTCGCCCCCGTACCGCCAGCCCCCTTCAGTCCCCGCTCTCCGGCGACTGCCGGACCGCGTTGGCACATATGGCCGTGCGCACATAGGGGGCGAGGCCGGGGCGTTGTTCGGTGGGGGGTACGACCAGGGCGAAGGCGCGGGGGTCGGTGGTGAAGTCGTCGGCGATGCGGGTGTGCATGTCGGTGGGGCACGGGGTGAACCAGCGGGTGATGTGCCGGCGGTGTTCCTCGGCGAGGTCCATGGCCCGCTCGCCATCCGCCGGCTCCCCGGCGTCGAAGGCGGCCAGGAGCCGCAGGCGCCAGTCGGCGGACTCGGTCATGATCGTTGCCCAGTCCTCCTTGGAGTGTGCGGCGGCCCGGGCCATCGAGCGCTGATGGCCCTCGCGATGCTGCCACTTGAGGTGGGCCTGGGTGGCGTAGGTGAGGTCGAAGGTCACCTCGCCGAAGACCTCGAACCGCTCCTCGGGGGTCAGCTCCACGCCGGTCTGCTGGACCTGCATGGCGTGTTCGGCGACCTCGACCAGCCGTCGCAGCTTGCTGATCTGGTCGTTGAGGAGGCGGTGCCGGGCGCGGAGGTGGTCCAGGGCGTTGGCCTGCGGGTCCTCCAGGATGGTGGCGATCTCGTCGAGGGGGAAGCCGAGTTCCCGGTAGAAGAGGATCTGCTGGAGGCGGGCGAGGTCGGCGTCGCTGTAGAGGCGGTAGCCGGCGGGGCTGCGGTCGCTGGGGGAGAGCAGTCCGGCCTTGTCGTAGTGGTGCAGGGTCCGCACCGTGATCCCCGCGAAGCCGGAGACCTGCCCGACCGAGTAGCCCATCGCAGCGCCTTTCGTCCCGTCGTGTCCGGTCGGCCCGCCGTCGTCCGGTGGTGAGGTCACCGGTGGCCGGGGCCGTGCCGCGGCTTCAGAGTGGGGCCTGACGTCGCGTGAGGGTCAAGTGGGGCGGGGAGGCGGGCAGGGAGGGGAGGAGAGGCGGGACGGGACGGGCGCCGGGGGCGACCCGCCCCGTCCGGGGCCGTTCGAGGAGGGCGGGCGCCGGGCCCGGCCGGCTCAGCCGTCCGCCGGATACCGGTCCTGGAGCACCGAGGCCACCAGCGCCTGGACGTCTTCGCGGTCCAGGCCCTCCGCGCGGGCCCGGTCCATCCAGGAGCGGAGTTCCTCGCGGAGCAGGGCGTCCGCGGCGGACTCGGGGCGGGCGAGCGTACGGCTGACGAAGGTGCCGAGGCCGGGGCGTGGTTCGACCAGGCCCTCCCGCTCCAGTTCGCGGTAGGCCTTGAGGGTCGTATTGGGGTTGACCTTGGTCGTGGCGGCCACCTGGGCCGCGGTCGGCAGCCGGTCGCCCTCCACCAGGACGCCCAACCGCAGTGCCTGCTGGACCTGTTGGACGATCTGGAGGTAGGTGGCGACACCGCTGCGGCGGTCGATCCGGAACTCGACGACGCTCACCACCTCTCTGCTTCTTCCGCCCGTGCCGTCCTGGGGGCCGCCGGGGCCGGGCTGCCCGACCGCTTGATGATCGGGCCGGCCGTCCCGGGTGTCAAAGCGCCGCCCGGGGCGTGCCCCGTACGGTGTGGACGCGCGGTCGGCCGCCCGTATGGGCCGCCGCGCGGTGGCCCGTTCAGAGCGGCCGCCGTTGGGTCCGCCAGACGACGAACGCCAGCACCACGGCGGTCAGCGCCAGCAGGAGCGCCGCGCCCCGCCACTGCATGCCGGCCAGCTGCCCGTAGTCGAAGTACTGGGTCACCCGGTTGACGATGCCCAGCTTGGCCCGGCAGGCCTCGGCGGCGTCGCTGTGGACGCAGGTGCCGAAGCCGTAGAGCTTGCCGTCCGCGGTGGACACCCAGTCGTCCATCCGTACGGCGTCGAACGGCAGGCGGGGGCCGTTGTCGGAGTCGTACGGGTAGCTGACGCTGCGCAGGGTGCCGAGCCGGGGGCGTATCTGCTCGGCCCAGAGCACACTGCCGACCATGGCGAGGACCGCGGTGGCCGCCATGGCCGGCACCACCCGCTTGATCAGCATGCCGAGGGCGATACCGCAGGAGGTCAGGAGCAGGGTCATGGCGACCGGGACGGGGCCCGTGCTGTCGAAGGGGCCGCCCGCCAGCCAGTCGCCGGTGGCGATCAGCGCGTGGGCCGGGGTCCACAGCCAGGTGAAGACGGCCGACAGCAGGGTGGTGCACAGCACCGCGACGGCGAGCGGCAGGCCGAGCGTGGCGGCGATCCAGCGGCTGCGGCTCACCGACTGGGTGGTGACCAGCTTGACGGTGCCGTGCTCCTGTTCGCCCGCGACCAGCGGTGCGCCGAGGAAGATGCCGATGAGGACGGGCAGGCCCTGCATGAGCGCGATGTCGCTCTCGAACATCGCGCCGTACTTGCTCTGGAACGAGGTGACCAGTCGTCCGTCGAGGCCGGGCGCGGTCCCGTGGGTGTGCAGGAAGTCCTGTACGCCGATGCGCTGGTAGGCGAAGGCGGCGCAGCCCGCGACGGTGACCAGCAGGGCGGTGCGCAGCAGGGCGCGGTGCCGGCGCCAGACCAGCCAGGGCAGGCCGTGCAGCAGGCCGCGGCGGCCGCCGGCCGTACCGGCCGGGCCGTCTCCCTCGGCCGCGGCGGTCCGGCCGGTCGTGTCGGTCGTGCTCATGCCGCGGCTTCCCCCGCCTCGTCGGCGCCGGCCTCGTCCATGACGAGGGTGGGGGCGTCGGGCGCGCGCAGATAGGCCAGCAGGACCTCCTCCATGCTCGGCGACAGCACCTCCCAGCTGTCGGAGAACGGGCCGCCGGTGCGGACCAGGGCGCTGAACTGCCGCCCGGTGACCCGGGATTCGATGACGGTGTGGTGGCGGCGGAGTTCCCCGGGCACCCCGTCGTCCCCCTCGGCGACGCCCGTCACCAGCAGGTGGGCGGGGATCAGGTCGTCGGTCCGGCCGGCCATCCGCAGCCGGCCCTCGGCCAGGACGAGGAGGTAGTCACACATGACCTCGATCTCGGAGAGCATGTGGGACGACATCAGGACGGTCGTGCCGTGTTCGGCGGCCTCGGCCATCAGCAGCCCGGACAGCTCGTGCCGGGCGAGCGGGTCGAGGTCGGACATCGGCTCGTCGAGCAGCAGCAGCTCGGGCCGCTTGCCGAAGGCGAGGGCGAAGGCGACGCGGGTGCGCTGGCCGCCCGAGAGGGTGCCGATACGGGCGCTGAGCGGCACCTTGCCGGACCGGACGATCCGCTCGGCCAGCGCCTGGTCCCAGCGCGGGTTGAGCTCACGGCCCAGCCGCAGCGTCTCGGCCACCGTGAAGCGGGGGTAGAGCGGCTTGTCCTGGGCGAGGAAGGCGACCCGGGACAGTACGGCCGGGTCGGAGACGGGGACGCCGAACAGCTTCAGGGTGCCGGTGGTCGGCTGCACCAGCCGGGTCGCGGTGCCCAGGAAGGTGCTCTTGCCGGCGCCGTTGGGGCCGACGAGGGCGCAGACGTGGCCCGCCGGGAGCCGGAAGGAGCAGTCCCGCAGCGCCCAGCCGCGGTGGTACTTCTTCCCCAGTCCTTCGGCCTCGATGGCCCATGGGCTCGGGTCGCTCACCCGAATCCCCCCTTTAGCTAGTTGATTAGTGGAATGAGTATGGAGAGCGGGGCGGAGGCATGTCAACAAGGGGGCGGGCAGGGGTGGCGGGGCCGCCCGCGCGCGCGGCGGAGGTCGCCCCGGCTCCCTCAGTCCTCCGTCACCAGCGGCTTCGCCATACAGCGGCTGTCGTCATACGTCCGGTACAGGCCGAACTTCTCGACCGGCACATAGCCGCACGAGGCGTACAGCTCCAGCGCCTCCGGCTGCTTGATGCCGGTCTCCAGCACCATGCGGGAGCGGCCCGCGGCCCGGGCGTCGGCCTCCAGGGCGGCCAGGATCCGCCGGGCCAGCCCCCGTCCGCGCGCCTCCGGGACCACGAACATCCGCTTGATCTCGGCGTCGCCGACCGCGTACCCCTCCGCGGTGTCCTCCTGCCGCCGCCATCCGCCGGTGGCCAGGGGGCGGCCGCCGTCGTAGGCGATCAGATACGTGCCGTGCGGAGGGGTGAACATCTCCGGGTCCAGCGGGGTGATGTCGCCGTCGCCGTAGCGCCGGACGTATTCCTGCTGCACCAGCTCATCGAGCGTGACCGCGTCGGGGTGGTCATAGGGGACGGGGCGTATCTCCATTCCGGAAAGCGTACGGGCGGGTGCCGGGCGCGACGAGGCGGGGCCGCGGCCCGCGGGGACCGGGCGCCCGGGGGTATGGGAGCCTGACCCCTGGCCCGAGGAGAAGTGCTGGGGCCGGGAAAGGGCTGGGTGAGGGTTGTGTACACCGTGACCTCGGTGAATGTGAACGGGCTGCGCGCCGCGGCCAAGAAGGGCTTCGTCCCGTGGCTGGCGGAGACCGCGGCGGATGTGCTGTGCCTGCAAGAGGTCCGGGCCGAGACCGCCCAGCTCCCGGACGAGGTGCGCGAGCCCGCGGGCTGGTACACCGTGCACGCCCCGGCGGCCGCCAAGGGTCGGGCCGGTGTCTCGCTCTACACCCGGCGGGAGCCGGACCGCGTGCAGATCGGCTTCGGCTCGGCGGAATTCGACACCAGCGGCCGCTATGTCGAGGCGGACCTGCCCGGTCTGACCGTCGCCAGTCTCTATCTGCCCTCCGGGGAGGTCGGCACGGAGCGGCAGGACGAGAAGGAACGCTTCATGGCGGAGTTCCTGCCCTACCTGGCCGGGCTGCGCGAGCGGGCCGCGGCGGACGGCCGTGAGGTGGTGGTGTGCGGTGACTGGAACATCGCGCACCAGGAGGCCGACCTGAAGAACTGGAAGGCCAACCAGAAGAAGTCCGGCTTCCTCCCGGAGGAGCGCGCCTGGCTGACCGGCGTCCTGGACGAGACCCGCGGCGGCTACGTGGACGTCGTCCGCACCCTGCACCCGGACACCGAGGGCCCGTACTCGTGGTGGTCGTACCGGGGCCGTGCCTTCGACAACGACGCGGGCTGGCGGATCGACTACGCCATGGCCACTCCCGGGCTCGCCGCGCGTGCGGTGAAGGCGTTCGTGGAGCGGGCGGCCAGCTATGACCAGCGGTGGTCGGACCATGCGCCGGTGACGGTGGTCTTCGACCGGTAGGCCCCGGGCGGACGGTACGGACACCAGGAGCCCGTGAGCCGGAAGTGGCCGGCCCGCGGGCCCAACTGCGTTGTCAATCCTCGCAGTTATTCTCCGGATCATGGGATACGCCGAGGGGCGCTGGGTGACTACGGCATGGGGTGCGGGATGGACCGGGAGGTCGGTGTGCAGCGCGCGCTGCATCCGGAGGCCCGGATCGTCGGGACGATGTCCATGGATGACGGGCTGACGTACCGCCAGCACGTGGTCCCCATCACGGGCTGTGGGCGTCCCTTTTCCGGGGCAGGCGCTCGGAAAGTGCCCTGGGCGACCTGGACGAGGTCTGGCTCGGAAGGTGAGCCGCATTCCTACCGGCCAGTTTAGGTAAACGTCTGATTCTGCTGGGCATTCCCGTGGGCGGGGTCGCCGGGGAATTCCGGTGCCGGGGTGCGCGGCAATTCCCGGTGCCGGGTACGCACACGAGGCCGGAGGGGGTGTCCGCGGCGGCCGCGGACAGCAAAACGGCCCGCCGGAGATTCCGGCGGGCCGTCACGCTGGGGGGTGGTGCGACCGCTGCGTCAGGAGACGCGGGAGAACTTCACGTAGCCACCGTTGTCGGGACGCTCCCAGACGCCGCGGAAGGCCCAGTTGATGTAGCCGCCGTCGCCCTGGTTCGTGAACTCGCCGTCCTCGAAGACCCAGATGCCGTAGACGACACCGTCATAGGTGGCGGTGCCGAACGACTGCACACCGTTGAAGTGGTCCTCGTACGGCTGGCTCAGGTTGTGGACCATGACGTTGTACTTGCCGCCGGCCGCGTAGAACGCCGACTCCATGAAGCTCTTGACGAAGCCGTCGCGGTTCTGCGCGGTCTTGATCGACGCCTCGATCTTGTTGGCGATGCCGAGAACGTCAACGTTCATGTTGAGGTTCGCGTTGGCGCCGACGCTGACCGGCGACTCGCCGGCCGCGGCGGCGGGGGCCGCGGGTGCCGCCGAGGCGGTCGCCGGGAAGGCGATGGCGGTGCCGGCCAGGGCTGCGCACAGGGCCGCCGCGGCAAGGCTCTTCTTCACGAGGTGGGACATGGTTCTCCTTCATGGATACGGATGGCAGGCCCCTCCGGCCCCCATGCGGGTGAGGGGGCCGGAGAGGTGGCCCGGACAGCCGCGGGGGAAAGCGGCGGTCACCGGCACGGACGTGATGTTTCACGGCGGCGCTCATGATCCGCTCACATCGTGATCATGGACTCTGGCGACAGCCCGCGCTTTTCATTGACATTTCGTCAATTCACTTACGGTGTCCACATAGTGAGAGCATTTGAAGCAAACGGAACCCGAGGTTCCCTTCGGCGGTCTTTCTGGAAAAAGAGGCGATTTGCCGTGCCTGCATCGGCGGCGTGGAGTCGGGGTCACAATGGTTCAGTTGCGGCTACTAGGGCCGGTTGAAATTGAAGTGAACAATGGGCGACTGCTGAGCCTTGGAACGGGCCGCCTGCGTACCGTGGCCGCGATTCTGATCAGCGAGGTCAATCACGTGATCACGGTCGGCAGAATGATCGACCTGGCCTGGGACGCGGACCCGCCGGCCAGAGCGAGAGGCGTGGTCCACAACCATGTGCACCGCTTGCGGCGGCTGCTGGTGGGGCAGGCCGAGATCGCCACCCGCGGCCAGGGGTATGTGCTGATCGCCGATCCGTGTGCGGTGGACGTCAACCGCTTCCGGTATCTGGTGTCCGGTGCCCATGAGGCCGAGCCGCGGACCGCCGTCGCGAAGCTGCGCCAGGCACTCGGGCTGTGGCGGGGCGAGGCGCTGGCGGATGTGCCCGGCGAACGGGTGCGGCGGACGCTGGGGGTCGGGCTGACCCAGGCGAGAGTGGCGGCGTTCCAGGAGCTCGGCGCCAAGCTGCTGCTGCTCGGCCGGTACGGGGAGCTGATCACGGAGCTGACGGCCTGGCTCGCGGAGTATCCGCTGCACGAGGAGCTGACCGTGCTGCTGATGCGCGCGCTTCAGGCGAGCGGCAGACAGGCCGAGGCCCTCGACCACTATCACCGCACCCGGCGGCATCTGAAGGATCAGTTGGGCATCGATCCCGGCCCGGCTCTCAGTGAGACCTATCTGGCGGTGCTCGGCGGGAAGCCCGCGGGCGCCCCGCCGTTCGCCGGTCGCACGGCGGCCGGTCCCGGCCCCGGTTCCGGTCCTCGCCCGGGTTCCGGCCCCCGCCTGCGCTCCGGCCCCGGCCACGACCAGGGGACCTCGTACGGCCCCGCCGCCCCGTACGGCTCCGGCCACCCTTCGGCGCCGCCTCCGACCGTGGCCCAACTCCCGCCTCGCATAGCCGACTTCTGCGGCCGGGTGCGGGAGACCGTCGCGCTGGACCAGCAGCTGGACCGGCTGCCGCGGCCGGACTGTGTGGTGCTCGCGGGCGCCGGAGGGACCGGCAAGACCACGCTGGCGGTGCACTGGGCGCACTCCCACAAGGACGAGTTCCCCGACGGGCAGCTCTTCGTCGACCTGCGGGGCTTCGAGCGGCCCCCGATGCGGCCGGCCACCGTACTGGCCATGTTTCTGCGGGCGTTGGGGGTGCCGGAGGCACGGATCCCCGAGCCGCTGGCGGAGCGCTCGGCGCTGTACCGCTCGCTGCTCGCCGGCCGGCGGATGCTCGTCGTGCTGGACAACGCCGGCACGGCCGAGCAGGTGCGCCCGCTGCTGCCCGCGACGCCGGGCTGTCTGGCGGTGGTGACCAGCCGGCGGCGGCTGAGCGGGCTGGTGGTCCGCGACGGGGCGGCCCTGCTCACGGTGGGGCCGTTCACCGCGGAGGACGCCCTGGAACTGCTGGGCAACGCGCTGGGCCGGTTCCGCGTCGAGGCCGACCGGGACGCCGCGCGGGCGCTCGTCGAGCGGTGCGACAGACTGCCGCTGGCGCTGCGGATCGCCGCGGCCCGGCTGATGGCGCACCCCGACTGGTCGCTGGGGCACTGGACGGCGAAGCTGGCCGATGAGCGGCGCCGACTTCAGGAGTTGTCCGCCCACGACGCCGATCTGGCGGTGGAGTCCAGCCTCTTCCTCAGCTATCGCGCGCTGTCGAGCGGGGCCGCCCGGCTGTTCCGCCTTCTCGGGCTGCACCCCGGCCCGGACGTGGACGCGCCCACCGCCGCGGCACTGGCCGGACGCGATCCGGAACGCACGTACCGCCATCTCGCCGAACTGGGTGACGCGCACCTGGTCGAGGAGCAGGCGCAGGGGTCCTACCTGCGGAGCGATCTGGTGCGTATCTACGCCGAGCAGCTCGTCGCGGTCGAGGAGACACCGACCGAGCGGGACCTGGCCCGGCAGCGGCTGCGCGACCATCTGGCGTGGTACGGGCCGGGGCGGTGCTGAGCCGCGGCCGCCCGGTGGTCCGCGGTCACTTCTCCCCCGGCTCCTCCTCGCGCCGCCACTGCGCCAGTTCCGCCCGGACCCGGCGGTCCATGGCCATGGAGAGTTCGGCCTCGACCACGCCCTTGGAGAGCGGGCGGAGCTTTTCGATGGTCGCGCCGATGTGGTCGGCCTCCTGGGGGGCGACGTCCTCGCACGCCGCGATGCGGCTGAGGACGTCGGAGAGGAGGTGGGTGCGGATGAGGCCGGTGAAGACCTCGGCGAGGGCGTCGGCGTGGGCGCGTACCTGGCGGCCGGCCTCCAGGACGGCGGCCAACGGGATGCCCTGGTGGACGAGTTCGGTGGAGGCGTCCAGGAGGCGGCGGCTGATGTGGACGAACTCGTCGCCGTCGACGGCGAGATAGCCGATGTCCAGGGACGTGCTGAGGTTCTCGGCGGTGATGTCCTCGCTGAAGTGGTCGGCCAGTTCCTCGGGGGTGAGGCGGACCGGGGTCTCCTCGGACCAGGGCGGGACCAGGGGGTTCTCCAGGCCGAGGAGTTCGCCCACATCGCGGCCGGTGTCGAAGGCCGAGAGGAGCTCGGCGATGCCGCCGAGGGTGTGGCCGCGCTCCAGGAGGGCGCCGATGGTGCGCAGCCGGGCGAGATGGTGCTCGTTGTACCAGGCGATCCGGCCCTCGCGGCGCGGTGGCGGGATGAGCTTGCGCTCGCGGTAGAAGCGCAGCGTACGGACCGTGATGCCGGCTTCCTCGGCCAGGTCGGCCATGCGGAATTCGCGTGCGGCGGGGTGGCCCGCGGGCTCCGTCCGCTCGTCCTGGGGATTCTCGTTCGCTGCCACGGACTCAGCCTATGCCGGGGGTGTGACGCGGGGCCGGGGGACGACCGGCGGTAACTTCCTGCCGTCCGCCCCCTACCGCTCGGTACGTGGCTGCCCTACGCTCCCATTGCGCCAGTGATTGCTGGCGTGGTTGGGCGGGCGGCTGTGACGCCGTAGGTCACGGCACCGAAGATGACAGGGAAGAACGTCGAACTCGGGAGGCGGCGGGATGGCCGAGCGCGAGCGCAGGCATGTGCGGGTTGCGGTGATCGGATCGGGTTTCGGTGGTCTGGGGGCGGCGGTCCGGCTGCGGCGCCAGGGGATCACCGACTTCGTGGTCCTGGAGCGGGCCGATGCGGTGGGCGGCACCTGGCGGGACAACAGCTATCCGGGATGTGCGTGCGATGTGCCCTCGCACCTGTACTCCTTCTCCTTCGCGCCCAACCCTGAGTGGCCGCGGAACTTCTCCGGACAGCCGCATATCCGCGCGTACCTGGAGCGGGTCACCGACACCTTCGGGCTGCGCCCGCACCTCCGCTTCCACTCGGAGGTGCGCGCCCTGCGATGGAACGGGGACGCGCTGCACTGGGAGCTGGAGACGGCGAGCGGGCCGCTGACGGCCGATGTGGTGGTGTCGGCGACCGGACCGCTGTCGGACCCCAAGGTGCCCGACATCCCGGGGCTGGACACCTTCCCCGGCAAGGTCTCGCACTCCGCGCGCTGGGACCACGACTACGACCTGCGCGGCAAGCGCGTCGCCATGATCGGTACGGGTGCCTCGGCGATCCAGATCGTGCCCGCCATCCAGCCGGACGTGGAGCGCCTCACGCTCTTCCAGCGCACCCCGCCCTGGGTGCTGCCGCGCGCCGACCGCAAGATCAGCGCGGCCGAGAAGTGGCTGCACACCAAGGTCCCGGCGACCCGGGCCGCGCGCCGCGGGCTGCTCTGGGGCCTGCGGGAGATGCAGGTCAGCGCCTTCACCAAGCGCCCCAACGAGCTGGGCCTGATCGAGCTCCTGGCCCGGAACCATATGAAGAAGGCCGTCAAGGACCCGGCGCTGCGGGCCGCGTTGACCCCCGGCTACCGCATCGGCTGCAAGCGCATCCTGCTCTCCAACACCTACTACCCGGCCCTGGCGCAGCCGAATGTGGACCTGGTCGCCGCGGGGCTGACGGAGGTCCGCGGCAGCACCCTCGTCGGGTCCGACGGGAGCGAGGTGGAGGCCGATGCGATCGTTTTCGGCACCGGGTTCCATGTGACGGACATGCCGATCGCGCAGCGCGTCACGGGCGCCCACGGGACGACGCTGGCCGAGGAGTGGAAGGACGGCATGGAGGCGCTGCGCGGTGCCAGCGCGGCCGGCTTCCCCAACTTCCTCACCATCATCGGGCCCAACACCGGCCTCGGGAACAGCTCGATGATCCTGATGATCGAGGCGCAGCTGAACTACCTCGCCGACTTCATGCGCCAGCTGGACGTCCTCGGCGGAAAGATCGCGCTCGACGCCCGGCCGTCCGCCGTCCAGGACTGGAACCGCAAGGTCCAGGAGCGGATGACCCGCACGGTGTGGAACACCGGTGGCTGCGACAGCTGGTATCTGGACGCCAGCGGCCGCAACACCACCGTCTGGCCGGGCACCACCGGGGAGTTCAAGAAGGTCACCCGGCAGGTCGACCTCGCGGAGTACGAGGTGCTGCGGCCGCCGAAGGCCGCGGGCGAGAGCACCGGCGAGCGTGCGGAGGTGGCCGCATGAGCCGCCGGCCCGCCCATGTCACCAGCGGTCCGTACGCCCCGCCGGTGCCGCGTACGACCCGGACCGTCACCTCGGCCGACGGCGCCCGGCTGTACGCCGAGATCCACGGCCCCGAGTCCGCCCCGGCCGTCGTCCTGGCGCACGGCTGGACCTGTTCGACCGCCTTCTGGGCCCCGGTCGTCCGCGAGCTGGCCACCGACCACAAGGTCGTCGTCTACGACCAGCGCGGCCACGGCCGCAGCCCCGCCGCCGGCCCGGCGGGCCACAGCACCCATGCCCTCGCCGACGACCTGGTCGCCGTACTGGAGGCGACCCTGGAGACGGGCGAACGCGCCGTGCTGGGCGGCCACTCCATGGGCGGCATGACGATCATGGCCGCCGCCGAGCGGCACCGGCTGCGCGAGCGGGCCGCGGCCGCGCTGCTGTGCAGCACCGGCAGCGCCGATCTGCCCGCCGAATCACGGGTGTTCCCGCTGCGCAGCCCGCAGGGCCGCCGGCGCGCCCACCGGCTGATGCTGCGTTCACGGGCCCCGCTCGGCCCCGTATCGCCGCTCACCCGGCGCGCTCTGAAGTACGCCACGATGGGGCCGGCCGCCACCGCTGAGCAGGTCGAGGCCTGTGCCCGCATCGTGCACGGCTGCCCGACCGCGGTACGGGCCCGCTGGGGCACGGTGCTGGACGGTCTCGAACTGACCGGTGGTGCCGCCCGGCTGGAGCTGCCGACCGCGGTCCTCACGGGCACCGCCGACCGGCTCACCCCGCCGGTGCAGGCCCGCCGGCTGGCCTCCGTCCTGCCCGACTTCCGGGGGCTGACCGAGCTGCCGGGCCTGGGACACATGACGCCGGTCGAGGACCCCGGCGCGGTCTCCGGGCGGCTGCGCGCCCTCGTACAGGACCACCTGCGGAGCACCGGCACCACGGGTGCCGTGACCGCCGAAGTCCCCCACGGCACCCGGCAGAAGAAGGAGAAGACGGTATGAGCGCGAGCAGGAACCTGGCCGGGCAGGTCGTGGTGGTGACCGGTGCGGCGCGCGGGGTCGGTGCGCTGCTGGCCCGCAAGCTGTCGGCGCGCGGTGCGACGCTGGCACTGGTCGGCCTGGAGCCGGACGAGCTGCGCGGGGTGGCGGCCGCGCTGCACGGCCCGGCGCACCACTGGCACGCCGATGTCACCGACCACGAGGCGATGGCCCGGGTGGCGGGCGAGGTCAAGGACCGCTTCGGGAAGGTCGATGTGGTCGTCGCCAACGCCGGGGTGGCGACCGGCGGCCCGTTCGCCGACTCCGACCCGGTCGCCTGGAAGCGGGTCATCGAGGTCAACCTCATCGGCGGCGCCGTCACCGGCCGGGCGTTCCTGCCCCTCCTCACGGCGTCCCGCGGCTACTTCCTCCAGATCGCCTCGCTGGCCGCGATCACCCCGGCGCCGATGATGACCGCGTACTGCGCGTCCAAGTCGGGCGTCGAGGCCTTCGCGCACAGCCTGCGCGCCGAGGTCGGCCACCGGGGCGTACGGGTCGGCGTCGGCTATCTGAGCTGGACGGACACCGACATGGTGCGCGGCGCCGACCAGGACGACATCATGCGCGAGCTGCGCGCCCGGCTGCCCTGGCCGTCGAACAAGACCTATCCGCTGGGCCCCGCCGTCGACCGGATCGTCGCGGGCATCGAGCGCCGCTCGGCGCATGTCTACGGGCAGTGGTGGCTGCGCGGGATGCAGTCGGTCCGCGGATACCTTCCCGGGCTCATCGGGACGGTGGGCCGGCGCGAGATACGGCGCTTCGGGGACCGGCTGGACGGGATGCGGATCGGTCTGGTGGGCGCCGGCGGCGAGGCCGACGAGAAGGCGCGGGCGGACCGGTGAGCCGCCGCCGATGAGCGGCGATCCTCACGGACCGTAGTCAATCGTGATCGAAATGCGAGCAATGTCCGGGCGTGTCACGCTGAATCGGGGCCAAACCCCCCTTACACCCCACTAGGAGTGAACAGCATGGGCATCAAGGACCAGTTCCAGGACAAGGCCAACGAGCTCAAGGACCAGGCGCACAAGGCCATGGGCGACGCTCGCGAGCAGGGTCACGAGCGCGGTCAGCGCCAGGACGAGCGTGGCGGTCAGCGCCCGGAGCGCGAGAGCGACCGGCGCCAGGGCGGCCAGGACCGTGGCCAGCAGCCCCGTGACCGCCAGCAGGGCCGCCGCCCGGCCCAGGACGCGATGGACGCCGCCGAGGGCCGCTTCCAGAGCTGACATCGGCACGTCCTGAACACCACGCGCGGCGGCGTACGCGCCATGCGTGAGGGGCGCACCCGGTCGACCGGGTGCGCCCCACCGCTGTTCCCCTGTTGCTGTGTTCCTCCCCGGGGATACGGCCCCACCTCCCGTTTCCCCAGGGGCAGTTGGTGTCTGACTTGGCGAGCCCCTGGCCCTTGGCGTCGGGGATGCTCCGCATCAGGTGGAGCCGGGCGCGTCAGGCCCCCGCCGCCTCCGCCGAAGCGCCCCCGCTCCGCGGCGGCAGCGACGGCCGCCGCAGGTTCGGCACGTCCGACAGGTCCGGAGGCATCGCCGCCGGGTGCCGCTCCAGCAGCTCCAGCGCCGTACGGATCGCGACGCCCAGCTGGGGATGCCGGCCCTCGGCCCAGTGCAGCGGCGAGCGCAGCGCCTCGATGTCGACCTCGACGCCGTGGTTCTCCACGCCCCAGCCGTAGAGCCGGAACCAGGCCGCGTTCATGGGGACGGTGATCGCGGTGCCGTCGGCGAGCCGGTGCCGGCCGGTCATCCCGACCACCCCGCCCCAGGTGCGCATGCCGACCACCGGGCCGAGGCCCTGGAGTTTGAAGGCCGCGGTGATCATGTCGCCGTCGGAGGAGGTCATCTCGTCGGCGACCGCGACGACCGGGCCGCGCGGCGCGTTGCTGGTGTACGAGACGGGTTCGGCGTCCCGGGTCAGGTCCCAGCCCATGATGGTGCGGGTCAGCTTCTCGATCACCAGCTCGGAGATGTTGCCGCCCGCGTTGCCCCGGACGTCCACGATCAGCGCGGGCCGGGAGACCTCCATCCGCAGATCGCGGTTGAACTGTGCCCAGCCGGAGCCGCCCATGTCGGGGATGTGCAGATAGCCGCACCGGCCGCTGCTCAACTCCCGTACCACCGCCCGGCGTTTGGCCACCCAGTCCTGGTAGCGCAGCGGCCGTTCGTCGACCAGCGGGACCACCGCGACCCGGCGGGCCGGGCCGTCGCCGTCCGGCGGGGAGAACGTGAGCTCGACGGTGGTGCCGCCGGCCGCGGCCAGCAGCGGCCCGGGGCCGGCCACCGGGTCCACCGGGCGGCCGTCGACATGGGTGAGCGCGGTGCCCTCGCGGATGCCCGTACCGGCCAGCGGGGAACGGGCCTTGGAGTCCGAGGACTCACCGGGCAGGATCCGGGTGACCACCCAACGGCCGTCCCGGCACACCAGGTTGGCGCCGAGCAGGCCCATGGCGCGCTGGTAGTGCGGCGGCCCCTCGTTGCGCCGGGCGCCGGTGACGTACGCGTGCGAGGTCCCCAGCTCGCCCATCACCTCGCGCAGCAGATCGGCGAACTCGTCGGGGGAGGCGACCTTGTCGAGCAACGGCCGGTACTGCGCCAGCACCGCGTCCCAGTCGATGCCGCACATCCGCGGCTCCCAGAAGTACGCCCGGGTGATCCGGCCCGCCTCCTCGAACGCCTGGTGCCACTCCGCGACCGGATCGACGTCGTGCAGGATGCGCCGCAGGTCCAGGAAGACGGTGGTGTCGCTGTCCGGCTGTTCGGTCGCCGGTACCGCGCGCAGTTCGCCCTCGTCGTTGACGACCAGCCGGGAGCCGTCGCCGCTGAGCGCGAACCCGTCCAGGGAGCTGGTGAGTTCGGTGCGCCGCGCCTTGGTCAGATCGAAGTGTTCGAGGGTGGGGCGGCCCGAGGTCTCGGCCGGGTTGGCGAAGGTCTCGCCCAGCGCACCGGAGATCGGCCAGCGCAGCCAGACCAGCCCGCCGCCGCTGACCGGCTCCAGGGAGGAGTACTTGGACGCCGCCACCGGGAACGGGGTGACCCGGTTCTCCAGCCCCTCCACCTCGACCAGCAGCGGCCCCTCACCGGCCGGCGGAATCTCGTCCGGGTCCAGGCCGCCCGCCGCGGGCCGGCCCTCCGGGGACAGTGCGAAGGGGGACGGGGTCGCCGACGACAGCGGGACGAGATGGGGGCGGCAGCCCAGCGGGAACGACAGATCGCCGGTGTGCACGTCGTAGACCGGGTCGAAGCCGCGCCAGGACAGAAACGCCAGATAGCGGCCGTCGCGGGTGAACACCGGCTGCTCGTCCTCGAACCGGCCGTTGGTGACATCCACGATGTGCCGGTCGGCCAGCCGGGCCATCTTGATCTGCCGCAGCGACCGGCCGATACCGGGGTGCGACCAGGTCAGCCAGCGGGAGTCGGGGGAGAACGCCAGATCGCGGACCGGGCCGTTGACGGAGCGGATCAGCTCGGTGACCCCGCCGGAGGCGTCCTCCTCGCTCGCCCCCTCCTCGGGCCGGGCCACGTCCACCAGCAGCAGCCGGCCGTCGTTCGAGGCCACCGCCAGCCGTTCGCCGTCCGGGGCGGCGGTCATCTCGTGGACCCGGCCCAGCTCACCGGCGGCCAGCCGGCGCGGCTCGCCCGGTGCGCTGGCCCGCGGCAGGTTGGTGATCTCGATCGCGTCCTCGCCCTCGGCGTCGGTGACGTAGGCGATCCGGCCGCTGGCGCCCAGCATTTCGGGGAGCCGGACCCGTACGCCCGGGACGTCGTGGATGGTCCGGGCCGGGCCGTCGCGGTGGGTGAGCCAGTACAGGCTGCCGCGGACGCCGACCGCGCTGGCCCGCCCGGTGGTGTCCACCGCGAGCGCGGTGACATGCGCGGCGGCCGGGACCTGGTAGCTGCGCCGGCCGGCCCGCGGACCGCCCAGCCGCACCGCCAGCTTGCGCGGTACCGCGTCCGGGCCGAGGTCGTCGATCAGCCAGAGGTCACCGGCGCACTGGTAGACGATCCGCTCGCCGTCGGTCGAGGCGTGCCGGGCGTAGAAGTCGGTGTGGTCGGTGTGGCGGCGCAGATCGGTGCTGTCGGGCAGACAGGAGTAGACGTTGGCGATGCCCTCGTGGTCGGAGAGGAACGCGATCCGGCCGCCGACGAACATCACCGAGTCGAGATGCCCGCGCAGATCCGGCAGCAGCCGGGTGCCGTGCAGCCACATCCGGCCCGTCGCACCGCCCCGGTAGCGCTTCCAGGAGGCGGGCTCGTGCGGCGGTTTGCCGGTCAGCAGCAGGGTGCGGTGCTCCCCGTCGATGTCGGCGACCGCGATGTCGGAGACCGGCCCCCAGGGCAGCTGGCCGCCGGGGCTGCCGTCGGTGGCCAGGCTGTAGGCCCACGAGTAGTACGAGAACGGCTGGCCGTGCGAGGAGACCGCGAGGATGTGGGACCGGCCCTCGTGGTCGGGGGGCGTCCAGCCGCAGACCCGGGCGTCGGTGCTGCCCCAGTACGTCAGCCGGCGGGCCGGGCCGCCCTCGACCGCCGCGATATGGACCTCCGGGTCGAGGCTGCGCCAGGTGGTGAAGGCGATCTGCTGCCCGTCGGGGGAGAAGCGGGGGTGGCCGACGCGGGTGCGGTCCACGGTCAGCCGCCAGGCGCGGCCGGGTTCCGCGCCCTCCGGGGCGAGCGGGGCGATCCACAGATCGTCCTCGGCGGCGAAGCAGAGCAGCTCGCCGTGCAGATGCGGAAAGCGCAGATACGAGCCGCCGGGCGGGTCCGGCCGGGCCGGCATGCGGCGCAGCCGCCCGCGGGGCTTCGCGGGGTTCGGCTCCGGGCGCGGCCCGACGGCCTCGGGTGCATCGCTCACGCACCCATCGTTTCGGGACGAGCAGGCGGCGGCAACTCGGTCGGGTGATGTCGGCCTCGGTCGCCCCCTCCACTGGTCCGCGCGGTCCCGTCAGTGGCAGCCCAGCATCCCGGGAGAGTCGATGTCGACGGTGACCACGCCCGGCGGGTAGGCGTCCTCGTTGCCGGTCAGCAGAATCGACATCCCGGTGAACTCGGGGCGTGGCAGTGCGCAGTACAGGGCGTGGCAGGTGTCGGGGCCGCCGTAGCCGTCGCGGATCATGGTGCCGACGCTGACGGCGGCCATCGTGTCGAGACTGTCGACCACCACGGAGGAGAGGGCGAGGACGCGCTGCGAGAGGTTCTCCTGACCGGCTTCTGCCTGCGTCAGGCACAGGGCGGGGATGCTGAGGCGTTCACCGGGTGTATGCGCCATGTTGCCCGCCAGGAGGTTCAGCGTCTTGTGGCCGCCGGCGAGTGCTTTGACCGCACTCGTGTCGAGGATGATCACGCTGCAGTGCCCCTGGCGGCCCGGACTTTCTCGGCGGCGATCTTGTAGAGGTTGCCGAGCACATCGGGTGCCTGCTCGAACTCCTCGTCGCGGATGTCCACGCCCATCATGCGGCGTACGACCTCACGGTCGGCAGCCAGCCGCTCCGCCCGCTGTGCCGCAGTCGGCTGCTCCGCGGCGAGAGTTTGCACCAGCTGGCCGATGCTCACCCCTCGCTCCTTTGCGAGTTCGGCAAGGTGATCACGGGTCTCCCGAAGGACCTGAATTGTCGTCGATGCCATAGCTGGACTATAGAGCATCCATAACGGCCGGGGTCCGCGCCGTCGTACAGCAGCTCATCGAGTGCTGGGCCGACGCCGATTTCCTCTCATTCGCGCGCATGTGCCACCGGAAGAGGATGCCCAGATGGGACCCCCCTTCGAGGGGCGCCGAGGCCGTTCCGCATCATGGGCGCTCTTGCAACTTATTTGCAGGAGGCCCCACCATTGGCGGGTTGCAGCACCTGAAGCGGAGAAGCCGAGATGCACGTACCCGATGGATTCATCAACGCGCCGGTGTCCGCGGCGACCGGAGTGGTCGCCGCGGTCGCGGTGGCGGTCAGCCTGCGCGGTGCCCGGCGTGAGCTGGCGGGTGCGGGGCCGGCCGGTGCGGCCGCCGCCGAGCGTACGGCGCCGCTGGCCGGACTGGTCGCGGCGTTCATCTTCGCCGTACAGATGCTGAACTTCCCGGTCGCGGCGGGCACCAGCGGACATCTGCTGGGCGGCGCCCTCGCGGCGATCCTCGTCGGCCCGTACACCGGCGTGCTGTGCGTCTCGGTGGTGCTGCTGATGCAGGGCGTGCTGTTCGCCGACGGCGGGCTGACCGCGCTGGGCGTCAACATCACCGATATGGCGATCGTGACGACCGTGGTCGCCTACGGCCTGTTCCGGGGCCTGGTGAAGGTGCTGCCGCGGCGGCGCCGCTCGGTCACCGTCGCCTCCTTCGTCGCCGCGCTGCTCTCGGTGCCCGCGGCCGCGGTCGCCTTCACTGGGCTCTACGCGCTCGGCGGGACCGCGGACGTGCCGCTCGGCAAGGTCTTCACCGCCATGGTCGGCGTGCATCTGCTGATCGGGATCGGCGAGGCGGCGATCACCGCGCTGACCGTCGGCGCCGTGATCGCCGTGCGCCCCGACCTGGTCTACGGCGCGCGCGGCCTGACCAAGCCGCTGGAGCTGCGGACCTCGCCGCTCGCCGGACCGGCCGACGGGGCCGCCCCGGCCGCCGAGCCGACCCCCGTGCCCGCTGCCGCCGCCCCGGCCCCCGCGCGCCGCTCCGTCCGCCGCGTCTGGCTGGCCGGCCTCGCCGCCGCCCTGGTGTGCGCGGGCGGCATCAGCTACTACGCCTCCGCCAGCCCCGACGGCCTGGAGAAGGTCGCCCAGGACCACGGCATCGACCGCAAGGCCGAGGAGCACGCCGCCAAGGACTCCCCGCTCGCCGACTACAGCGTCAAGGACATCACCGACCCGCGACTGTCCGGCGGCCTCGCCGGGGTCATCGGCGTCGGCGCGACGCTGGCCGTGGGCACCGGCGTGTTCGTCGTGCTGCGCCGCCGCCGGAACGCCGCCCCCGCCGAGCGGCCCGACGCGGGTGCCGGGCGCCCGTCGGAGAGCGTCTGAGATGGGCGCGGGGCACGCGCACAAGCTCTACCGGCACGGGCATTCGCCGGTCCACGCGCTGCCGGCGCACTGCAAGATCGCGGCGGTCTTCGGCTTCGTGCTGGTCGTCGTCTCCACCCCGCGCGAGGCGGTCTGGGCGTTCGGGCTGTACGCGCTGCTGATCGCGACCGCCGCCGGGGCCGCCCGGGTCCCGGCCGGGTTTCTGCTCAAGCGGCTGCTGATCGAGGTGCCGTTCGTCGCCTTCGCCGTGCTGATGCCGTTCGTCGCCGAGGGGCCTCGGGTCGCCGTCCTCGGCATGAGCCTGAGCGAGTCCGGGCTGTGGGGCGCCTGGAACATCCTCGCCAAGGGCACCCTCGGCGTCGCCGCGTCCGTGCTGCTCGCCTCCACCACCGAGCTGCGCGAACTCCTGCTGGGCCTCCAGCGGCTCCGGATGCCGCCGCTGCTCGTCCAGATCGCGTCCTTCATGATCCGCTACGGCGATGTGATCACCGACGAGATGCGGCGGATGCGGATCGCCCGGCTCTCCCGCGGCTTCGAGGCCCGGGGCGTCCGTCACTGGGGCGTGCTCGCCAAGTCCGCCGGGGCGCTGTTCATCCGCTCCTACGAGCGCGGGGAGCGGGTCCACCTCGCGATGGTCAGCCGCGGCTACACCGGCACCATGCCCGTGGTCGACGCCGGCGCCGCCACCCGCACACAATGGACCCGCGCGGCCGCCCTCCCGCTGGCCGCGCTCGCCGTCTGCCTCCTGGGATGGACCCTTTGAGCACCACCACGCCCCCCTCCCTCGCCGTCTCCGGGCTCGCCTACGCCTACCCCGACGGCCACCAGGCGCTCTTCGGCGTCGACCTGACCGTCGGCCGTGGCGAGCGGGTCGCCCTGCTCGGGCCCAACGGCGCCGGCAAGACCACCCTCGTCCTGCACCTCAACGGCATCCTCGAAGCGGGTGCCGGCAGCGTCACGGTCGCCGGGCTGCCGGTCGCCCGGGAGCATTTCGCCGAGATCCGCCGCCGCGTCGGCATCGTCTTCCAGGACCCCGACGACCAGCTGTTCATGCCCACCGTCCGGGAGGACGTCGCCTTCGGACCGGCCTCCGCCGGGCTGCGCGGCGCCGAACTGGACGCACGGGTCACCGAGGCGCTCACCCGGGTCGGGATGGCGGAGTTCGCCGACCGGCCGCCGCACCATCTCTCGTTCGGCCAGCGCCGCCGGGTCGCGGTGGCGACCGTCCTGGCCATGCGCCCCGAGATCCTGGTCCTCGACGAACCGTCCTCCAACCTCGACCCCGCCTCCCGCCGGGAACTCGCCGACATCCTGCGGTCGTTGGACGTCACCGTCCTGATGGTCACCCACGACCTGCCGTACGCGCTGGAGCTCTGCCCGCGTTCCGTGGTGCTCTCCGGCGGTGTGCTGGTCGCCGACGGGCGCACCCAGGAGCTGCTGTGCGACGAGGAACTGATGCGCACCCACCGGCTGGAGCTGCCCTTCGGTTTCGACCCGCGGTCGGTCGACGTCCCGCTGTGACCCACTGCTGAGCCCTCCCCGGGCCCGGCCGCGCCGTTCGCATGTGACGAACGCCACGGGCCGCGGTCCTGGTCATGAGCACTGATCCGCGCGTTGCACCATGGATGGGTCACGAAAGCGACGGATGAGTGGGAAGCGGGAGTCAGTGGTGGACGTCCAGGGCACGGTCGAGGACGGCTTCGAGCCGGTCCGGGACGCCTTCATGGCCAACTTCGCGCGGCGCGGTGAGCGGGGCGCGGCGGTCGCCGTCTACCGGCACGGGCACAAGGTCGTCGACCTGTGGGGCGGCACGAGGGACGGCGACGCCGGCAAGCACGCGGCGGACGCGGCGCCCTGGGAGGCCGGCACCGCCCAGGTGATCCGTTCCGCGACCAAGGGCATCGCCGCCATCGTCCCGCTGCTGCTGCACCAGCGCGGACAGCTCGACCTCGATGCACCGGTCGGCACGTACTGGCCCGAGTTCAAGGCCGCCGGCAAGGAACGCGTCCTCGTCCGCCATCTGCTCACACACCGCGCCGGACTGCCCGTCCTGGACACCCCGCTCACCCCGGAACAGGCCATCGACGGCGTCAGCGGCCCCGCCACGCTCGCCGCCCAGGCACCCGTCTGGGAACCCGGCACGGACCACGGCTACCACGCGCAGACCTACAGCTGGCTGCTCGGCGAGCTGGTCCAGCGGGTCACCGGCCGCAGCATCGGCAGCTGGATCGCCGACGAGATAGCCGGGCCGCTCGGCCTCGACCTGTGGGTCGGCCTGCCCGAGGAGGCGCAGTCCCGCGTCGGGCGGCTGGCCGCCGTCGAGCCCCCGGCCCCGCCCGCCGGGTCCGGGCTCCGGGTCCGCCCGAAGCAAGCCGTCGCCGACGCGTACGCCGATCCGGACTCGCTCACCAGCCGCGCCTTCGGCGCGATTTCCCCCGCCCCCGACGAGAACGCGCCCGCGTACCGGGCCGCCGAGCTGCCCGCCTCCGGCGGCGTCGCCACCGCCCGTTCGCTGGCCCGCTGTTACGCCGCGCTCATCGGCCCCGTCGACGGCCGCTCCCGGCTCTTCGCGCCCGCGACCCTCACCCTCGCCCGGACCGAGGAGTCCGCGGGCCTCGACCGCACCCTCCTGGTCCACACCCGCTTCGGCCTGGGCTTCATGCTCCACGGGCCGGCCTCGCCGCTCCTCGCGCCCGGGTCGTTCGGCCACCCGGGCCGCGGGGGCGCGCTGGCCTGCGCCGATCCCGAGAGCGGGCTGGCGTTCGGCTATGTCACCAACGGGATGCAGCGGGGGGTTACGGCGGATCCGCGTGCGCAAGCGCTGTTGCGGGCTGTTTCCCACGTTGCCGGGTGAGGCCGCCGTGCCTCTTCTGTGAGTTTGTGCCCGCCTTCGGCGGGAGCGGAGTGGGGTGGTGGGGCGGCCCCCGGTGAGTGGTGGGTGCCGGGTTCGGGGCCTCCGGGGCGGTGTTGTGGACTGCTTCGCTTTACGTCCTCAACACCACCCCGGAGCCCCCGAACCCTTCCGCGCGGTGGGCGGGAGCCGCCCCGGTGGGGGAGGGGGACAACGACAGCGGCCCCCGCCGCTTGGCGAGGGCCGGTCACTCGGGGTGCGGGGGGAGAGGTCACCCGTGGTGCCGGGCGAACTCCACGAGCCCGGCGAATGCCGCCCGGGTGAGGGTGAGTTGCGGGCCGTTGAGGTCCTTGCTGTCACGGACCAGGAACTCTCCGGTGGCCGCCGCGTGCTCAGGCGCCCACTCGATGCACTGTCCGCCGTTGTCGCTGTACGAGGATTTGACCCATCGGAGGGAGTCGGTCACGAGATGCCCTTTCGTAGCTGGCGGATCAAGGTCACGGACGCCGCCTGGGAGTGCGCGTCGGCCTGTAGCTGATGGTAGGCCGTGAGTATCGGCACCACCGAGGTGCTTTCCCGTTCGAGATAGCCGCGTTGAGCTGACTCGGCGTACGACATGAGGGAGCGGTCCGACAGCGTCAGCACGGTGACGCGCGGCGGCAGCAGTACGGGCCGCTGGGGAGGTCGCTGTGAGCTGTCCGACGTGCCAGGCGCTTCGGGAGGAGCTGGCCGAGGCGGAACGAACCCGCGACAGGTCGAAGGCCGTTGACTGCCGGGTCCTGCTGCGGCGGCACCCCCGGCACGATGACACACCGGTGGAGGGGGAGGGGAGCGGTCCCCGTGCGCTGGAGGAACTGCCCGACGGCGCGGTCCGGCCGCGTCGTTGACGGGGCCGGGGCCGGTGGCATCTGCTGGTGCCGGGTGTGGTGACCACACACCCGGTGACCAGGAGGGGAGCCCGATGAAGATAGTGATACCCGGAGGGACCGGTCAGGTGGGCGGCATTCTGCGTCGTGCGCTGGCTGCGGCGGGGCATGAGGTCGTGGTGCTGACCAGACGTCCGGTGCGGGCGGGGGACGTGGCTTGGGACGGGGCGACGCTCGGTCCCTGGGCGGCGGTGATCGAGGGCAGTGATGTCGTGATCAACCTGGCCGGGCGCAGCGTCAGTTGCCGCTACACGCGGGCCAATCTCCAGGAGATGATGGATTCGCGGGTGGATTCCGCCCGGGTTGTGGGCGAGGCGATCGCGGCGGCCGAACGGCCGCCCCGCGTGTGGCTCCAGATGAGTACCGCCACCATCTACACCCACCGGTTCGACGCGGCCCATGACGAGGCGACGGGTGAGCTGGGGGGTGCGGAGCCCGGTGTGCCGGACTACTGGGCGTTCAGTGTGGAGATCGCCAAGGAGTGGGAGCGGGCGCAGGAGGAGGCCGCCACCCCGGAGACCCGTAAGGTCGCGCTGCGTTCCGCGATGGTGATGAGCCCGGACCGGGGCGGGGTGTTCGATGTGCTGCTGCGGATGGCGCGGCTGGGGCTCGGCGGGCCGGTCGCGGGTGGTGCCCAGTACGTGTCCTGGATTCATGACCGGGACTTCGTGCGCGCGGTGGAGTTCCTGGTCGACCGGAACGACCTCAGCGGGCCGGTGAATCTCGCCGCGCCCGGTCCGCTGCCGCAGCGTGAGTTCATGCGCGCGCTGCGGGCGGCCTGGGGCGTTCCGGTGGGGCTGCCCGCCACGAAGTGGATGGCCGAGCTGGGGGCGCTCGCGCTGCGTACCGACACCGAACTGCTGCTCAAGAGCCGCCGGGTGGTGCCCGGCCGGCTGCGTGAGGCGGGCTTCGAGTTCGCGTACGAGGCCTGGCCGGCGGCCGCGGACGATCTGGTGCGGCGTGTCCGTGGTGGACGGGTGGCCGGCTGAGCGGTCCGTGCGGCGCCCCTCAGCCGGTGTGCAGCATCAGGCCGATGCCGATGACCATCAGGCCCGCCGCGGCGATACGGGGGGCGCCGAAGCGTTCCTTGAAGAAGAGTGCGCCGATGGCGGCGCCCACGATGATCGAGGACTCGCGCAGCGCGGCGATCGGTGCGAGGGGGGCGCGGGTCTGGGCCCACAGGACCAGACCGTAGGCGAAGACGGAGAGCACCCCGCCGGCCAGCCCGCGCAGTGCGAAGGGGCGGAGTTCGGCCCCGAGTCGACGGCCGCGGGTGGCGAGCGCGTAGGCGGGGATCGCGATGCCTTCGAGGAGCATCAGCCAGCCGATGTAGCCGAGGGCGCTGCCGGAGGCCCGTACGCCCAGGCCGTCGACCGTCGTGTACGAGGCGATGGCGAGGCCGGTGGCGAGGGCGGCGACCAGGGCCGGCCAGTGCGGCCGGGTCCCGGAGCCGCGGATGCCCCAGAGGGCGACCCCGACCAGGCCCGCGGAGGCCAGGGCGACACCGGCCAGGGCCCAGCCGTCGGGGATCTCGTGGACGAAGACGGCGGCCAGGACGGTGACGACCAGGGGCGCGGTGCCGCGGGCGATGGGGTACATCTGACCGAAGTCGCCCAGCCGGAACGACTGCATCAGCAGGGCCTGGTAGACGATGTGCAGCACGGCGGAGGCCAGGAGGAAGGGCCAGGCGCCGGCGGCCGGGAGCGGGGTGACGGCGGTCAGCGCGAGGCCGCAGACCGCACCGCCGCCGCCGACCAGGGTGAAGGCCAGCAGCTGGTCGCGGATGCCGTGCGCGATGGCGTTCCAGCTGGCGTGGGTGACGGCGGCCATCAGGACCGCGGCGACGACGAGCGGGGTCACGAGGTGCGCTCGCGCACGCCGGTCGGTGTGACGGTCGGGGTTCCCGGGGCGGCGCCGGAGGCGGAATCGCTCATGGCCCGCACGCTAGCGAAAGCTGTACGGGCCATGCGAACCGGATTCGGTGACTGGGACGGGGCGCCCCCACGGCGCCCCGTCCCGTCAGCCGGCGGTGAGAACGGCGCGGACCACCGGGCCCGCGTTGGAGCCGCCGTGGCCGCTCGCCGGGACGACGGCCGCCGCGGCGAGGTCGTTGCGGTAGGCGGTGAACCAGGCGTTGGGCTTCTTCTGGTTGTCGACCTCGGCCGAGCCGGTCTTGGCGCCGACGTCACCGCTGACGCCGGACATCGCCTGGGCGGCCGTACCGGACGTCGCGGTCAGCTTCATCAGGGACTTCAGCCCGCTGAGGGTGGACGGCTTCATCGTGCGGGGCGCCTTGGCGAGCGTCCGGTGGTCCAGGTCCGGCGAGACGATGTACGGCTGGTGGAAGGAGCCGGCCCGGACCGTCGCGGCGAGCGTGGCGACATTGAGCGGGTTCATCCGCACCCCGCCCTGGCCGATCAGCGAGGCCGCCATCTGCGCGTCGCTCTGCACCGGCACCGCGCCGTCGAAAGTGGGGATGCCGGTCTGCCAGTTCAGCCCGATACCGAAGACGTCCCGGGCCTCCTTGGTCAGGTCGTCGTCCTTGAGGTCCTTGGCCTGCGAGATGAAGGCGTTGTTGCAGGAGGCCGCGAAGCTCTGCGCGAACGTGCCGTTCTTGATCTCGGACTTGTTGAGGTTCTGGAACTTCCAGCCGCCGACCGTCACGTACTTGGGGCACGGGTGGGACTTGCCCGGCGAGGTCATGCCCTTGTCCATCAGCATCGCCGCGGTGACGATCTTCATCGTTGAGCCGGGGGCCAGCGACCCCTGGGTGGCCAGGTTGAAGCCCTTCTCCGGGGAGTTGGCGAGCGCCAGGATCTCGCCGGTGCTGGGCTTGACCGCGGCCACGGAGGCGGACTTCTTGCCCTTGACCGCCCGCTCGGCAGCCGTCTGCATCCCGGCGTCCAGGGTGGTCTTGAGCGTGCCCGGCGTCCCCTTGGACAGCACCTTCAGCGTCTTCTCGGGCAGCTGGTCGGCGGGCTTGGCGGCCTTGGCGCGGTGGATGAACAGCTCCACGCCCGGCTTGCCGTCGGTCTTGTCGCCGTACTTGTCCCGCAGGCTGTCCAGCACCCCGGCCAGCGCCGGATGCGCCTCGGGGGTCAGCTCGGTGCCCTTGCGGTCCACGGCCTTGATCGGCGGCGCCTCCGCCTCGCCGGTGCGCAGTTCGTCACCCTTGGCCAGACCCGGGTGCATCATCGTCGGCTTCCAGGCGATCTGCGGCTTCCCGGTGGCCTTGTCGCGCTGCACGGTCGCCGAGGTGCGGTACGAGTACGCGGCCTTGGTGCCCTTGTAGTCGATCTGCGCGGCGACGGTGTACGGCACCTTGTCACCGGCCGGGGTGCCCGGGGTGAGCGTCACCTTCGAGAACCGCGCCTGCTTGCCGAGGGACGCGAGCGCGCTCTTGCACTTCTCCGGGTCGTCGGTCAGCCCGGCCGCCTTGGCCGCGTCGCCGGACTGCCATGCGGTGAGGAACTCCCGCGATGTCGTCTGCACTTCCTTGGCCGACAGCGGGCCGGTCGCCACCTTGGTCCCGTTGTCGCCCGACTTGGCATCCGCCGAGCTGACCTCCTGCGACGACTCGTCCGAGCCGCCGAAAAGGGTGAAGCCGCCCACGACTCCTGCCACCAGGGCCACCGATCCGCCGATCAGCCCGTACTTCACCTCTCGGCGCATGCCGCTGAATCCCTCCCAGAGCCTCGTCCTTGAATACGCACACAAGAACGTGCCTCGCACTCTATGGGACACGGGAGGGCGGTGAGTCTCGATACGGGCACGGTCCGGTGACGCGCTGTTGTACGGCTGTTACGGAACTGTCGAATTGGCGGGTTCACACCCAGGTGTCGAACCACATCCGGTGGTGCCAGGCCGACTTGGGGATCGGCATTCCCGTATAGAGGGGATAGAAGTAGATGAAATTCCATGCGATCAGGAGAACCAGGACACCGGCGCCGACCGCGCCGATCGTGCGGCGGCGCTCCGTCGAGCCCGGCGGCCCGACGATCGCGCCGAGCATCATCGCCAGCGCCAGACACAGGAACGGGACGAACACCACCGCGTAGAAGAGGAAGATGGTCCGCTCCTGGTAGAGGAACCACGGCAGATAGCCGGCCGCGACACCGCAGACGATCGCCCCGGCCCGCCAGTCCCGCTTGAACAGCCAGCGGTAGAGGACATAGAGGAGCGCGAAGCAGGCGGCCCACCACAACAGCGGGGTGCCCAGCGCCAGCACCTCGCGGGCACAGCCCTCGGCCGCCGTGCAGCCGTCGTGGCCCACCTTGGGGTCCTCGTAGAAATAGGAGACCGGGCGGCCCAGGACCAGCCAGCTCCACGGGTTGGACTGGTAGGCGTGCGGGGTGGTCAGTCCGGTGTGGAAGGAGTAGACCTCGGTCTGGTAGTGCCACAGGCTGCGCAGCCAGTCCGGCAGCCAGGTCCAGGCACCCGTACGGCCCTCCGGTGAGGTCGCCCAGTCGCGGTAGTAGCCGCCCTTGGTGGCGATCCAGCCCGACCAGGACGCCAGATAGGTGGCGAGGGCGACGACGACGGTGGACCCGAAGGCGGGCACGGCATCGCGGCGCACTGCCGAGCGGAAGGGGTGCCGGGCGCCGGCCGTACGGCGTGCCGCGACATCCCAGAGCACCGCCATCAGCGCGAACGCGGCGAGGTAGTACAGACCGTTCCACTTCGTCGCGGTGGCCAGGCCCAGACACAGCCCGGCCGCGATCCGCCACGGCCGCCAGCCGAGCCGCAGCCGGTCACCGACCCCTTCGTCGGGGCGTGCGATGCCTTCCCCATTCTCGGCTTCGCTCGAACGGGAGGTGCCCCCATGCCCGACCGGCAGTGCCGCCGCCAGCCGGGCCCTGGTGCGGTCCCGGTCCACCAGCAGACAGCCGAACGCGGCCACCACCCAGAACATCACGATCAGATCGAGCAGCGCGGTCCGGCTCATCACGAAGTGCAGACCGTCCACCGCCAGCAGGCCGCCCGCGAGGCAGCCCAGCGCCGTCGAGCGCATCAGCCGGCGACCGATACGGCACACCAGCAGCACCGACAGGGTGCCGAGCAGCGCCACCATGAACCGCCAGCCGAACGGGTTCATCCCGAACAGGCCCTCGCCGACCGCGATCAGCCACTTGCCCATCGGGGGGTGGACGACATACGAGTGCTCGGGCGAGAGCAGCAGCTGCGGCGGATGCCCGACCAGCGCGTCATTGGCGTTCTTGGCCCAGGTGCCCTCGTAGCCGTACTGGAGCAGCGACCAGGCGTCCTTCGGGTAGTACGTCTCGTCGAATATCACCTTCCGCGGGCTGCCCAGGTTCCAGAACCGCAGCACCCCGGCGAACAGCGCCACCAGCAGCGGACCCAGCCAGCCGGACCAGCGCGTCAGCCGGATCGCGGCGTTCGGGCCCACGCCGAACGCGGCCCACAGACGACCGCTCGACTCGGGGAAGGCGGGCACCAGCCGCGCGCGGACATCGGTCTGCGGGCGGGCCGGAAACCCGAAACGGCGCAGTCGCCGCTGCCACACGGGGGGCGCTCCGGGCGGCTCCGGGGCGTGCTGCGCGGCGGCGTCGGTCGCGGTGGTGTCACTCGTCACCCGGCCCATCGTAGGGAAGCCGCCTGTGGAGCGCCGGGGACCGCACCGGGGGACACCGACCGGCCGGAGCGCGCCGGCGCCCTGGGAGGATGGGGAGGTGACTGGAACGCTGGTACTTGCAGGGACGCCCATCGGGGAGATCGCGGACGCACCGCCGCGGCTCGCCACCGAGCTGGCCGCCGCCGATGTGATCGCCGCCGAGGACACCCGGCGGCTGCGCCGGCTGACCCAGGCCCTGGACGTCCAGCCATCCGGGCGGATCGTCTCGTACTTCGAGGGCAATGAGGCGGCCCGGACGCCCGAGCTGGCCGAGGCGCTGGCCGGCGGGGCGCGGGTGCTGCTGGTCACCGACGCCGGGATGCCCTCGGTCTCCGACCCCGGCTACCGGCTGGTCGCCGCCGCCGTCGAACGGGACATCAAGGTCACCGCCGTCCCGGGCCCCAGCGCGGTGCTCACCGCCCTCGCCGTCTCCGGGCTGCCGGTGGACCGCTTCTGCTTCGAGGGGTTCCTGCCCCGCAAGGGCGGCGAGCGGCGCACCCGGCTGCGCGAGGT
Organism: Streptomyces platensis; assembly: GCF_008704855.1. NCBI lineage: Bacteria > Bacillati > Actinomycetota > Actinomycetes > Kitasatosporales > Streptomycetaceae > Streptomyces > Streptomyces platensis. Next base: position 3,694,570 of record NZ_CP023691.1, on the reverse strand, counting down.
CGCCGACGAGCGCCGCACCCTCGTCTACTTCGAGGCGCCGCACCGGCTGGACGACACCCTCGCCGCGATGGCCGAGATCTTCGGCGCCGAGCGGCGCGCGGCGGTCTGCCGGGAGCTGACGAAGACGTACGAGGAGGTCAAGCGGGGGCCGCTGAGCGAGCTGGTGCCCTGGGCGGCCGAGGGCGTACGCGGCGAGATCACCATCGTCGTCGAGGGCGCCCCGGACAGCGGGCCGCAGGACCTGGGCCCCGAGGAGCTGGTGCGCCGGGTGCGGGTCCGCGAGGAGGCCGGGGAGCGCCGCAAGGAAGCCATCGCCGCGGTCGCCGCGGACGCCGGGCTGCCCAAGCGGGAGGTCTTCGATGCGGTGGTCGCGGCGAAGAACGCGGCGAAAACCGACCCATCAGAAGGTAAATGACCGGCCGGAAAGGTAAAGCTCAGGCCGGGATGGCGGGGACTTTTCCCTGCCCCTGGCCAAATCTGGGCCAATACGGTCGGCGAGCTGCTGCTTTGTGACCGGGAAAGGCGTCCACTGGACCAGGGACGCAACGGTTCCCGAAGACCTTGTCCGGAGGACAAGAGGAGCGCAGCACATGACGGATTTCGCCAGGACCCACGGAGTTTCCACGACGACCACGGGCGGAGCACACCCCGATCCCCAGGCCGACGCCGCCGCGCACGAGGCGTACTCCTTCGCCTGTATGCGGTGCGGCCACGGCTGGGAGCAGGCGTACGACATAGTCCATCAGGTCGACGGCAAGGGGGAGCTGCATGTCGTCTACTTCGCGGACGGCCAGCGCGTCCCCTCCCCGCTGACCCGCCCCACCTGTGTGAACTGCGGCACCGACATCGTCCGCATCATGCGTTCCGGCCAGGTCTCGATGGTCTCCGACGCGATGGCGAGCATGCATCAGCGCCAGCACGGCAACGGGAAGAAGGCCTCCCCGGCGGCGGACCCGGACGCCACCGGCACCAGCGACGGCAAGGACCCCGGCCGCCACCACTGGCATCTCTCCGACCTGCTGCACCCGTTCCAGCACCACCGCAAGTGAACTCCGTGCCGCGGCCCTCGTAGGATCGCGGCCATGGCACCGCAGGACAAGAACACCCCGCCGCCGCTGCCCGAACCGCTTCGGGTGGCGGTCGCGGATTCGCACACCCACCTGGACATGCAGGACTCCTCCGTCGAGGAGGCGCTCGCCAAGGCCGCCTCGGTCGGGGTGACCACCGTCGTCCAGGTGGGGTGCGACCTGGCCGGTTCACGCTGGGCCGCCGAGACCGCGGCGGCCCACGACAGCGTGCACGCCACGGTCGCCCTGCACCCCAACGAGGCGCCCCGGATCGTCCTCGGCGACCCCGACGGTTGGTCCCGGCAGGGCGCCCGGGAGCCCGGCGGCGACAGCGCCCTGGACGAGGCGCTGGCCGAGATCGACCGGCTGGCCGCACTGCCGCAGGTCCGCGGCGTCGGCGAGACCGGCCTGGACTACTTCCGCACCGGCCCCGAGGGCATGGCCGCCCAGGAAGCCTCCTTCCGGGCGCACATCGAGATCGCCAAGCGGCACGACAAGGCCCTGGTCATCCACGACCGCGAGGCGCACGACGATGTGCTGCGCATCCTGCGCGAGGAGGGCGCGCCCGACCGGGTCGTCTTCCACTGCTACTCCGGCGACGCCGAGATGGCCAAGATCTGCGCCGCGGCCGGCTACTTCATGTCCTTCGCCGGCAACGTCACCTTCAAAAACGCCCAGCACCTGCGCGACGCCCTCGCCGTCGCCCCGCCTGAGCTGGTCCTCGTCGAGACCGACGCCCCCTTCCTCACACCCGCCCCGTACCGCGGACGGGCCAACGCCCCGTACCTCATTCCGGTCACGCTGCGGGCCATGGCCGAGGTGGCGTCGGTGACGGAGGACGCGATGGCCACCGCCGTCGCGGCGAACACGGCGCGGGCCTTCGGTTACTGACGGTTCGCGGCGGCCTTCCGGCGGCCCCCGGAGAGTCCGTACGCCCCACCGGAAAGCCCGCCCGCACCCCCGAATCCCGTCCACATCACCCCCCTTCGATCACTTTCCGTAGCGGGGTGACTTTGGAGAGTGACGAATACTCCGCTACATTCCGGCCGTCAACCGCAGCCGGGGCATGTGGAGCGCGCCGTGAGTCATTCGCAGAGCAGCCACCGCGCCGCGCGCGGCCGTCGCAGACGCCGAGCCGAAGGCCCCGAAGCGCTGCGCCAGCTGCTGCCGCGGGCCCTGGTCGTCGCCTTCCTCGCCGGCGGCACCACCGCCTTCATCGCCCACGACAAGGCGGTCCGGCTCACCGTCGACGGCACCCCGCGCACCCTGCACACCTTCGCCTCCGACGTCGACGACCTGCTGGCCGACGAACGGCTGGACATCGGCGCCCACGACATCGTCGCGCCCGCCCCCGGCACCGCCCTCAGCAGCGGTGACGAGGTCGTCGTCCGGCACGGCCGCCCGGTCGTGCTGAGCATCGACGGACAGCGCCGCACGGTGTGGACCACCGCCGACACCGTCGCCGGCGCCCTCCACCAGCTCGGCGTACGGGCCGACGGCGCCTATGTGTCCGCCTCCCGCTCGCGGCGCATCGGGCAGCGCGGTCTGGAACTGGCGGTCCGTACCGAACGCTCGGTGACGATCGTCGCCGACGGCCGCGCGCACCGCCTCCGCACCAACGCCGCCACCGTCCGCGAGGCCCTGGCCGAGGCCGGGCTCGCGCTGCGCGACCAGGACACCACCTCGGTGCCGCCGGACAGCTTCCCGCACGACGGCCAGACCCTCTCGGTGCTGCGGATCACCGGCTCCAAGGAGGTCCGCGACCGAGCCATCCCCTTCCGCACGATCCACCGGGCCGATGCCGGCCTGGCCCGCGGCACCGTGGTCGTCGTCCAGCAGGGGCGCCCGGGAGTCCGGCGGGTCACCTACCGGGTGCGCACCGTCAACGGCGTCAAACAGCGGCCGAAGCGGCTGCACAGCGAGGTCGTGCGCGCCCCGCGGCCGCAGGTCGTGCACCTCGGCATCCGGGAGCTGCCCACCTCCGTGCGCGGCGCCGACCATCTCGCCTGGCATGCGCTGGCACAGTGCGAGGCCGGCGGCCGGCCGAACGCCGTGGACTCCTCCGGCACCTACGGCGGGCTCTACCAGTTCGATGTCGGCACCTGGCGGGCCCTCGGCGGCCACGGCCGGCCGCAGGACGCCACCCCCCAGGAACAGACCTACCGCGCCAAGAAGCTCTACATCAGAAGGGGGGCGAGCCCGTGGCCGGTCTGCGGCCGTAAGCTTCACGGGTGAACGAGCGCAACGAGGCTGTGGCATGAGCAAGAGCACCACCGACGATCCCGGCCCCCTGCTGGGCGCCGCCGACATCCGCGAGCTGGCCGCCGCGCTGGGCGTCCGCCCCACCAAGCAGCGCGGCCAGAATTTCGTCATCGACGCCAACACCGTCCGCCGGATCGTCCGGACCGCCGAGGTCCGGCCCGACGATGTCGTGGTCGAGATCGGCCCGGGCCTCGGCTCGCTGACCCTGGGCCTGCTGGAGGCCGCCGACCGGGTCACCGCCGTCGAGATCGACGAGGTGCTGGCCGCCGCGCTGCCGGACACCGTCGCGGCCCGGATGCCCGACCGCGCCGACCGCTTCGCGCTGGTGCACCGTGACGCGATGCACGTCACCGAGCTGCCCGGCCCCGCGCCCACCGCGCTGGTCGCCAACCTCCCGTACAACGTCGCCGTGCCGGTGCTGCTGCACATGCTCGCGACGTTTCCCACCATCGACCGCACCCTGGTCATGGTGCAGTCCGAGGTCGCCGACCGGCTCGCCGCCCGCCCCGGCAACAAGGTCTACGGCGTGCCGTCGGTGAAGGCCAACTGGTACGCCGAGGTCAAGCGGGCCGGCGCCATCGGCCGCAACGTCTTCTGGCCCGCCCCCAACGTCGACTCCGGACTGGTCTCCCTCGTCCGCCGCGACCAGCCGATCGAGACCACGGCGAGCCGCGACGAGGTCTTCGCCGTCATCGACGCCGCCTTCGCCCAGCGCCGCAAAACCCTGCGCGCCGCACTGTCGGGCTGGGCCGGTTCGGCCGCGGCCGCGGAGGCCGCCCTGGTCGCCGCGGGCGTCTCGCCGCAGGCCCGCGGCGAGGCCCTGACCGTCGAGGAGTTCGCCCGCATCGCCGAACACAAGGGCCCGGGCGGCGCACCGGGCATCCGTCAGGCACGGGGCGAGCAAGCCTCAGGGGGCGAGCAGGCACCAGAGGGAAAGCAGGCACCAGGGGGAGAGCAGGCATGACGACCACCGCGATCACCGTCCGCGTACCGGCCAAGGTCAACGTCCAGCTGGCCGTCGGCGCCGCCCGCCCCGACGGCTTCCACGACCTGGCGAACGTCTTCCTCGCCGTCGGCCTCTACGACGAGGTCACCGCCACCCCCGCCGACACCCTCCGGATCACCGCCGAGGGCCACGACGTCGACCAGATCCCCCTGGACCGCACCAACCTGGCAGCCCGCGCCGCCGAACTCCTCGCCGCCCGCCACGGCATCGAGCCGAACGTCCACCTCCACATCACCAAGGACATCCCCGTCGCCGGCGGCATGGCCGGCGGCAGCGCGGACGCCGCGGGCGCCCTCCTGGCCTGCGACACCCTCTGGTCGACGGGCGCGTCGCGGGACGAACTCCTGGCCATCTGCGCCGAGTTGGGCAGCGATGTGCCCTTCAGCCTGGTGGGCGGGGCGGCCCTGGGCCGCGGCCGCGGCGAACTCCTGACGCCCCTCCCCGTAGGCGGCACCTTCCACTGGGTCTTCGCGGTCGCCGACGGCGGCCTCTCCACCCCGGCCGTCTACGGCGAGTTCGACCGGCTGACGGCGGGGACGGACGTGCCGGAGCCGGAGGCGGCCCCAGAGCTGCTGGCCGCCCTGGAGTCGGGCGACGCCACCGCCCTGGCCGGGGCCTTGGCCAACGACCTCCAGCCCGCGGCGCTGTCCCTGCGGCCCTCCCTGACCGCGACGTTGGCGGCCGGCACCGCCGCCGGGGCGCTGGCTGCGTTGGTCTCCGGCTCGGGGCCGACCACGGCGTTCCTGGTCAAGGACGCGGAGGCGGCCCAGCAGGTGGCCGCGGCACTCCTCGCATCGGGGACCTGCCGGCAGGTGCGGGTGGCGGAGTCGCCTGCGGTGGGGGCGACGGTTCTGTAGGGCGGGGACAGTTCTCAAAACCGTCTTGGCAGGGAAAGCCCCGGACTGCACGCAGCCCGGGGCAGGTTGGGGCCGGCAGCCTGTGTGCAGCCTGGTACCCCTGCCGTCCCGCTACGGCGGTGCGCTATCGGTCTGACGGCGGGGTGGGCGGTGCCGGCGGGAACGAGGCGGGTGCCTCTGGCTGCTGCTGGTAGGGGCCAGGCGGGTAGGCGCCCGGCGCCCCCGGCTGCTGCTGCTGATAGGCGCCGGGCTGGTAGGCGCCCGGCGCGCCGGCCTGTTGCTGGTAAGGACCGGGAGGCTGCGGCACAAAACCACCGGGGACGCCCGGCCCACCGGGGCCGCCATATCCGCCAATGCCACCCGGAGGCGGCCCATTACGGCGCTTCTTCTTCACGGTAACCATGACAACAACAAGCGCGATGACGGTGAGGAGGACGACCACACCGCCGACGGTGCTGATGATGGCGACCTTGTTGCCATGGAACTCGTATTCAGAGGCGGCTGCCGCATGCAGCGTGCGCGTGAAGTTCATCCTCGTCGTACCTCCCTTGCACCGGTGAGGCCCAGGCGTTTCCGCTGGGCCTCTGTTGGTGCGGCTGTGATAACCGGCACGGGCCGAGGTGCGCGGCCGGCTGTCGGTGAATTGGCTTGCCGGGCGGACTCAGACGCCAGGGAGGCCGGTGTCCTTGACGGCGGTGACGAAGGTCGCCCAGGCGGTGGCCGGGAAGACGATGGCCGGGCCGTGGGGGGCCTTGGAGTCGCGGACGGGGACGATGCCGGGGAGGTCGTCGGCGACCTCGACGCAGTTTCCGCCGTCGCCATTGCTGTAACTGCTCTTGCGCCAGACGGCCGTGCTCAAGTCAACGTGGCTGTTTGCCATTTCGATAGTCCTCAGCCGCTTCCTCGATCATGGCGAGGGACGCCTCCGGCGGCAACGCGACGGCCCTGAGCCGATCGTATGCCTTGCGGTACCTCTTCACGAGGGCCGGATCGTCGATCGTGTCGCCGCTGTACTGCGCTTCCGTGTAAACCAGTGGCGGGGCGTCGGGGAAAGTCATGATCATGACTGTGCTGGGCATCAGCGGATGTGGTCCGCAGTTCCACGGAAGGATCTGTGGAACGATCCGGCGGCTCCGTGACAGCTCTGCGAGGCGGTCAAGCTGGTCGGCCGCAGCCTCCGGCGGGAGGATGGGGTGGCGCAGCAATGACTCATGCAGGATCGCCCAGTACTCCGGGGTCCTGCGGTCGCTCCCTTCGAACAGGCAGGCACGTGCCATAGAGGCGTTGACCTTCTCGTCCACCTCTGCGTCGGACGCCAACGGATGCGCCGCCTGCACCACTGCACGTGTGTACGGCTCGGTCTGGAGCAAACCAGGGACGACGGTGGGGGACCACTCCTCAATGGTCTCCGCGTACTTCTCCGCCTCCAATACACGCTCGAAGTACTCGGCATGGCCGGTCCGCCGCGCCTTCCGCACGTCCTCGCAGCGCCGCTTGAAGAAGCCGTCCGTCTTCAGCACCTTGTCGACGTGCTCGGCCAGCTCCGCCGGCATCCGCCGTTCGCCGCGCTCGATTTCGCTGAGGTGGCTCGGGCCGTAGAAGCTGCCCTCGACCAGTTGTGAGAGCGTGAGCCCGGCCAGCTCCCGCTGGTAGCGCAGTTCCTTGCCGTAGAAGGTGGGGACTCCCGTCGAGCCGTCAATGTCCTTGCGTCGTACCACGGTTCACCGCCGTACGTGTAGCTGATTCACAGTCGTTGCGGACGAGCCCCGGCGGTCCCCACATTTCCACCACGTCACACCGCGCATTCCCCGGACCGCGGCCGGGAGCCCAAACCCCTTTCACGCTACGCCGCGCCACATCACTCTGTAATGGATTCGTAGCTATGTGTAGAGAAAGGCGGGCCCCATGGCCCTCGACCGCTCCCTCCCCGACGACGTGCACGACAGCGCCGAAGAGCTGCGTACCGCGCTGAAGGACCACGGCATCACGCTGCCGTCGCTCGGCGTCGACCTGCCCGGCTTCGCGGGCGTCTACGGCGTCTCGCTCGTCGCCCTTGGTAACTGCAACGCGGCCACCGCCCGCCGCCTCGCCGAGGTTCTCCGCAAGGCGGCCGCCCGTTGAAGGGAGTGCCTGGCCTCGTCCGAACAGTGTTGGGGAGGCTGCTGGGTTGGTTACTTCCGGGCCGTGGCGGCCATCGGGCGACCAGTAGTGCCGGTGCCCTCTCGCCCACTGCCTGGTTGTCGGAGGCCCCGGTGCGGCGGCGCCTCGTACGCGTCCGGCGGCTGCCGCCCGAACTGCTCCCGCTGTGCGGCGAGGACGGCCGCCTCGTCCGGCCGTACGTCCGCCCGGCGGAGGCGCAGAGGCACCCCGCGCCCGCGGATCAAGCCGCCCGGCGCCGGGAGCTGGAGGAGGCCGTACGGAGGCTCAACACCTGGTCGTCCGGTGGGGGCGGGCGCTGCTGAGGGGCCCAGGGGCGGGCCGGTGCTGAGGGGCCGCCGGGCACGGGCCAGGCGCTCCCGCGACGGCACCCCGTTCTCGAAGCTGGCGTGGTCAGCGCAGGTCCGTGGGATTGAGGTGGCTCAATCAAAAAGCCAGGCCGTGCCCGTTCCGGCCTGGGGCTTCGTCGCTCAACCACTGACGCAGCACGGCTGCCTTCCCTGACCGTCCCAGCAGGATGTACGCCCGCTCCCACACCACCGGATCCGCCAGGGGCAGTCCCCTCCAGGATCCGGTGACCCGTGTGGGCAACGGCACGATCTCGTCGGTGGACCGTAGAGCGAACCCCACCAGCAAGTCGATTGTGTGGTCCCCGCCGTCGATGACGAATCGCCGCCGCGTCGCGTACACCCGGTCGCCGCCGGTCCCGTCCGAGAACTGGAACCCATCTTCGCCCAGCGTCTCGCGCACCGCGTCCTCCGGGGAGTCAACAGTCAGATCCCAGTCATGAGCGATCTCGGCAAGCCCGAGCGCAACGAGCAAACCGGACCCGCCGAGCGCAGGTTCCATGCCGCGGGCCCGTAAGCTCCGGATAACACCCCTCAAAACGTGGGTGGTTGGTGTCTGCATGAGGGCACACTAGTTAGTGGCGCGGGCGCTGGCGACGGTCAGTGACAGCAACAGGGGGCTCGCTACCAAACGGGCGTGAGTAGTAGTGACGTGATCCAGAAGACTTGGTCCGGCAGCACGGTGAGGGCGTACTGGGGCGCTGTTCCACCGGTTTTCGGGCGCGGCACCGTCCAGGAGCTGTCCGGGCATTGGCATGGCGAACGGTGAAGCGGAAAGCCCGCTGCCCCGGTGTGGCCACGGGGACAGCGGGCTTCTTGGCGCAGTGCCGGCGGGACGGTTCCCGTCGGCTCGCCGGGTGGAGAGCGGTCAGCGGCTGTAGATGGGCATGATGGTCTCGCTGTCGTCGCACCACACCTCGTGGTACCCGTTCGCCTGGGCCTGCGGGAGTTCCTTCGCTTCGCACTCCGCCTTCGACGGGTACTTCAGGGCGCCGACGGGGACCCAGCCGTCGCCGGGCGGAGGAGCGGCGGAGGCGGTGGTGGCGGTCAGCGGAATGGCGACCGCTGCCGCACCGACAGCGAGGCCGACACCGAGACGGGTACGCCACGACTTCATGGTCATCTCCTTGCTTGTCATCACTGCTCTGAGCTGGTCCCGCTCAGAGGTCTTCTTGGCTCATGTCCACGGCTTGGCTCATGTCCACGGCGGTACCGGGGTGGTCAGCCGACGGGGCTGACGAAGGTGGCCGGGTGGGTGGTGCCGTCCTGGTGGAAGAGCGGGCACCAGCGCCGGTCGGACGCTTCCGCCTCCGGCGGGGCGGCCGTTTACGCGTGGGCGCTGATCACGCCGCCGCTGCTGAGCACGATGTAGATGCCGTTGGCGTTGAGGCCGACGTCGTGCCCCTTCGTCTCCAGCGTGGCGGCCACGCCGTCGTGGCCGATGATCTGCGCGCGGTAGCGCAGTTCGCCGACCTTCGTGACCTTGGCCGTCCAGCCGCCCGCGAGCTTGAAGGTGCCCGGTCCCTGGTGCCCGCCGCCCATCCAGGAGTGGACCTGGCCGTCCAGCGTGAGGGTGACGAACATGTCGTTGGCGTCGAGCCCGTCGTCGTGCCCCTTCGTCTCCAGCGTGGCCAGCACCGAACCACGGGCGACGATCTTGGCGCGGTAGTGCTGGTCACCGAGCTTGGTGATCTCGGCCGTGCTGATGCCGTCCGCCAGGCGCTGGGTGCGGACCGTGGATGCCGCCTTGCCATCGTTGGCGGCGTGCGCGCTGCCCGACTGCTTGGCGGCGACGCCCGCCTTGACCTCGGCCTTGGCACCGGTGCTCTGCAACCCGGACCAGCCCGAGGCGCTGGACTCGGCGGCGGCCGAGTTCGTGTGGCCCGCGGACTTCGCGTCGGCGGCGTTCGAGCCTGCGCAGGCGGTCAGAGTGAGGCCGGCGGCCGCGACCAGGGTCGCGGCGGCAACGCGCAGGGTACGGCGACGAGCGGCGCGGGCAGTGGTGCTGGAGCTCATTTCGGGGTCCCCCCAGGACAGTTGGTGACGTGGTCTCCTCGGTACGTCACCCACTCTGGCCGGGGTCACTAGCGCACGGCTGCCGCTCCGCTAACACCCGGCTAACAGGCTGATGAGCAGGGGAAGGGCGCCACGGAGAGCCCGAACAGCTAGGCCGGGCCGCCCAGTTGTGGAGCACGCAGCTGCTCGGCGGAACCAGTGTCACCCGACAGCCGAGACCATCGCCGGTGAGCCCGAAGAACCAGTCCCGGCCGCCCGGTGGGAAAGCACCCAGCTGCTCGCCGGAACCAGGGCCCCGACAGGTCGAGGCCCTCGCCACAGGAGTCCCGCCCCGCGACGGGGCGTTGCCGCGACAGCACCCCGCTCCCGCTACGGCCCGCTCCCGCTACGCCCCGGCCGTCGCCAGCACCCCCGCCACCATCCGCCCCGCCCGTACCGCGTGCTCGTCGGCCGTCGGGACGCAGCGGTCCGTCGCCGGGTCGTACGCGGTCATGATCACGCCTGCGTGGTCGGTCTCCGGCTCCTGGAGGGTCACCGCCCGGCCCGGCGTCCGCAGCGCCTCCGTGAGGTCGCGGGAGTACCGGGCGTCCACGACGGTGTCGCGGGTGCCGTGCACCAGGTGGACCGGGACGCCCGGGTCCCGGCCCGCGGTGAGATCGTCCAGCGGTGGGGTCCCGGTGGTCCGCGCCGACAGGTCGTAGCGGCCCGCCAGGCCCACCACCGCCGACGGCCGCCATTCGTCCGCGATCTCGGGGCGCAGTGCGACCCCGAGCGCGGCCCCGGCGCCCGCCGACCACCCGGCCAGGACGAGCGACTCCCCGTCGGCGCCCAGCCCACCCGCTTCCTTACGGGCGAAGGCCAGGGACTCCAGCAGATGTGACCGGCCGCCGTCCGGGGCGTCCGAGCGCCAGTCCGGTACCAGGACCAGCGCCCCGTGCGCCGCCGTCGCCCGCGCCAGCGGCTCCAGCACGTCCCGCTCGTCGGGGCCGATGCCGTGCCAGAGCAGCACGGTGGGCGTAGCGCCGGACGCCCCGACGGGACGGTGGACGTCCAGCCGCTTGCCGCTCGGGCCGTAGACCAGCCCGAGTACCGTCTCCACTGTCGTGCCCGCCATGCCCATGTCCGGTGCCATGGCGGCACGTTACAACGCGCATCATGCGTGAACTCACAGGGCGAGGGGAACGCGCGACTGCTCAGCCGTGAACGGCTCTTCGGATCCTGACCGGTGCGGACCGATGAAGGAACTTCCAGAAGTGAGCCGGGCTTTCCGCCGCAGGCCGCCCTCACTATCCGCCCTTACTATCCGCTGGCGCTATGGGCTGATTTGGCCGTGAAGGCATGCGGTATTTGATTATCGTCAAAACGAGGCGATATGCGGTATCGCGGCATGGTGTTGCCGTTGCGTTCTCAGGGTCGCTGGGCAGAGGCTTTGCTTTGGCTGGCGCATGCGGGCAGCATGTGACGCAAATCGTGGCGTCAACGGGGAAGAGCTACACGTGGCTGACAGTGAGTCATACGTCGATCATTCCGAACTGGTGAAACTGGCGAAGAGCTTTGAAGAGCGGTCCTACGACCTGGAGTCGACTCTCAAGAAGTTCGTCGCGGAAACCGGGGAAGAGGCCATCAGCGACGGCTTCGGCGTCCTGACCGAGTCCGAGGAGGTCACCTCGGCGTACATCGAGTACTCCAGAGACGTGGCCGGTGCCATGAAGTCCATCTATGCACACCTCGATGCCATCGGTGCAGGTTTGCGGCAGGTCACTACGAACACGGACACAAACGACCAGGGCGTCGGCGCGCTCTTCGGTCAGCACGGGGGTAAGTGATGAGTGGTGACGAGTCCGTCGCCGAGGAGATAGTCGAACTCGGAATCGAGATCGTCCACCCGGGTGGCCGGCCGGACGAGCTGAGGGAGGCCGCCAAGCAGTGGCGTCACCTGAAATCCGAGGTCGACCATATCTTCGGCGCCCTGGACAAGCAGGTCAACGCCACGGTCGGCCATGCCTGGCGGGGCCCGGCCGCCGAGGCTTTTCATAAGCACTGGAATGAGTGCAAAAAGGCCGCGGACCATGTGACCGAGCACTTCGATGAAGCCGCCGCGGGACTCGACAAGGCGGCGAAAGCCATTGAAGAGGTCAATAACGAAATCGAGGACATCTACCTAGAGATCGGGATCTCTGTCGGTGTCTCGATCGGAATGTCCTTCCTGACCCTCGGCGTCTCCGCCGCGGTCGGTACGGCCCGTATAGCGATGCTGGCCAAGAAGGCCTTGGACGCGGCCGGCATGCTGGGCCGGATGCTTCGGGCGGTCGCCAATGCGTACAAGGCGTTCAAGAGCATCAACACCTTCACGGCCACCGTCGCCAAAATGGTGTCGTCCTTCGCGCTGAACACCACCACCGGCACCGCCGGCGGCGTGGCCACCAGCCTCATCAGCGGCAAGGGCCCTGAGTGGAGGACCAACCTCATGGGCGGGATCGGGGGCGCGACCGTCGGCACCGGCGCGGGCGCCCTCGCCGGCCGGCTGGGTGCCGGCGATTTCGTCGCCGGTGCCGCCAGTGGCGCGGCCGGTGGTGTCGCCGGCGACGCCCTGGACTCCTGGCGCAAGGGCGAGGACCTCGACATGCGGCAGACCGCGATCACCGCCATCTCGGGCGGCGCGGCGGGCGGTGCCGGGGGCACCCTGCGCGGCTTCGACAAGGGCATGCGCGATATCGCGAACGACCTCAGGGGCACAGAAACCCCCGAGAGCCACGACATCGGCAGGGACACCGCATGGGGCACCACCGTCCCCATCGCCGGCGGTGTCGCGGCGAACGATGGCAAGGATGGTTGGGAAGACGTGGACAAGCACAACAAGGACGTTCAGTCGGGTGCCAAGCAGGGCGCCAAGAGCCACGATGAGTCGGCGACCGACGAGGTGCGGCATGTCTTCGGCTGACCCGGCCGCGACCGGTGCCGCGCCCGCCCTTCACCGGGTGGGCGCGGCGCCCCGGCGGGCCGGGACGTGGTTCGGCGCACTGGGACTGGCAGCCGCCGTGCCGGTGCTGCCGCTGTGGCTCTTCTGCTCGGATGCGGGGCTGCGCCGGACGGCGATCCTTGCCGCGCTGGGAGGCGCGCTGGTCTGTGTCGGCGGCATCGCCCTTTTCCAGCGCGCGGCAGGGGGACGGCGGCCGTACGCCGAGGTCGCGGTCGCCGAGTTCTCGCCGGCCACGGAAATGGGCGGGCCGGGAGCCACGGAGCCGGACGGACCGCCTTCGGTGCTGCCTTCACGCCGCGCCATGCAAGTGCGTTCCCTCACCTGGTACTTCGGGGTCTGCACCGTGCTGGTGACGCTTTTCGCCCTGGTGATGGGGGTGCCACAGCGTTCTGAGCGTATGCAGCGGATCGTCGACGCCGGGGCCGAGTTCGCGAACGTGCCGATCGAGAAGGTGAGCGGCGTCCGGCTCCACGATCCGAGCAAGGGCCACGACTACTACACCTCGACCGCGGTCGTCCGGCTCGCCCCGGAGACGGGCGGGGCGCCGGTGACGGCCACCGTCCACCCGGTGACGCCCGACCGTCCGCACGCGGGCGGCAAGGTCTCGGTGCTCTACGCCCCCACCCGTCCCGCCCTGGGCGCCATCGCGGGGGACGAGCACAGCCTCGGTGAGGTAGCCGCGGGCTCCACGATGACGACCGGCCGTGTCTGGCTCGTCGGCATCACCTGGGCCGCCGGAGTCGTCCTCTCTGTCATCGGTCTCTCCCTGCGCCATGGATTCCGTTCCTTCTCCCGGCTGGGCGGCGCCGGTATGGCCGTACGCGGAAAACTCCTGGGTGCCGGCCACTGGCAGCGGGACTCCCAGAAGGAGCAGTGCCTGAAAATCGTCACCGCGTCGTCCCGCACCGCGCACTTCCTGATCCCGGTCACGGAGGAGCAGGTCCCCGCATCCCTCAAGGGGCAGCAGCTGTGGCTGTGCTGGGAGGCCCCGGCCGACACCGAGGGCGGAGGGTCCGCCGCGGGCGGCACCGCGGCGGCGCTGGTGTCCGACGACGGCTGGGTGATGCACGGGAAGCTGAAGACCGACGACGCACGGATGATGGCGGCCGAGGGCGTCTCCGTCGGCAAGGCCGCGGCGGGCACTCGCGACCCACGTCCCCTGCGGCTCTGGGATCCGCACTCCGCGTGGCCGCTGTACCTGCCACCGTCCGCCATGGTGCTCGCGACGGTGCTCATCGGCTGCGTCGCGCTGCTGACCTTCGACATCACGGGAGTCTGGCGCTGGGGGGCCGGCCTGGCCGGAGCCGTCACCGGGCTGGCTCTCGCCTACACCGCGATGAAGGCCTCGTACCTGTCGAACGCCGGAGCCCCGGAAGAAGCGTCCTAGCTGCCCGCGAGGGCGAGCGACACCACCCAGGACAGGACCAGCAACCCCGGGGCGGCCAGGAGACAGCCCACCGCCCCGGCATGCCTGCTGCTCATGCCCACCACCGCCAGGAGAGCGGCCACGAAGGCGGCGCCGACCGGCAGGCCGCCGACGATCTGCTGGGTGCCCGCGGAGCAGATCATGCGGGCGTCCCCCTCGGAACAACTGTCGCTCGCCATCACCATCAGCGGGGCGAACAGCCCGGTCACCCCGGCGAACACCAGCACCAGCAGGCCGGCGACGATCCGGCCCACGTCGGAACCCGTCACCGACGGTGCCTCGTCGCGCACGGGAGGGACGCTCTGCGCCTGGTCGTTGATCATGCGGCCACGCTAGGTCCGGCACCAGCCCCTGCCATCAGTACGGCTACTCATCTCCCGGTACTCATTTCCCCGCACTTATCCACAGGTATTTATCTCCCAGCGGCTCTCCTCTCCACGCCGACTAGGCTGGGAAGGTCGATCGATCTGAAGCGCAGGTCGGAAGCGCAGGTCTGAAGTGCAGGAGTGAGATGGCCGTCAACCTCGTCAATCTGGAAGCCGTCGGCAAGGTGTACGGGACCCGTGCCCTGCTCGACGGTGTCTCGCTCGGCGTCAACGAGGGGGACCGGATCGGCGTCGTCGGGCGCAACGGGGACGGTAAGACCACCCTGATCCGGATCCTCGCCAAGCTGGAGGACGCGGACAACGGCCGGGTCACCCACAACGGCGGCCTGCGTCTCGGCGTCCTCACCCAGCACGACTCCCTCGACCCGGCCGCCACCATCCGGCACGAGGTCATCGGCGATCTCGCCGACCACGAGTGGGCCGGCAACGCCAAGATCCGCGACGTGCTCACCGGCCTCTTCGGCGATCTGCACCTGCCGGGCTTCACCCAGGGCCTGGACACGGTCATCGGCCCGCTCTCCGGCGGTGAGCGCCGCCGCATCGCGCTCGCCAAGCTGCTGATCGCCGAGCAGGACCTGATCGTCCTCGACGAGCCCACCAACCACCTCGACGTCGAGGGCATCTCCTGGCTGGCCCGCCACCTCCGGGCCCGCCGCTCCGCCCTCGTGGTCGTCACCCACGACCGCTGGTTCCTCGACCAGGTCTGTACGCGCATGTGGGACGTCCAGCGCGGCGACGTCCATGAGTACGAGGGCGGCTACAGCGACTACGTCTTCGCGCGCGCCGAGCGGGAGCGGATCGCCGCCACCGAAGAGGCCAAGCGGCAGAACCTGATGCGCAAGGAGCTGGCGTGGCTGCGGCGCGGCGCCCCGGCCCGTACGAGCAAGCCGCGGTTCCGCATCGAGGCCGCCAACGAGCTGATCGCCGACGTGCCGCCGCCCCGCGACAACGCCGAGCTGATGAAGTTCGCCAGCTCCCGCCTCGGCAAGACCGTCTTCGAGCTGGAGGACGTCAGCGTCCAGGCCGGCCCGAAGGTCCTCCTCAAGCACCTGACCTGGCAGCTGGGCCCCGGTGACCGGATCGGCCTGGTGGGCGTCAACGGCGCCGGCAAGACCTCGCTGCTGCGGGCGCTGGCCGAGGCGGCCCGTACGCAGGGCGACACGCAGCCGGTGGCCGGCCGGATCACCGTCGGCAAGACCGTCAAGCTGGCCTATCTCTCCCAGGAGGTCGGCGAACTCCCCCCGACGCTGCGGGTGCTGGAGGCCGTCCAGCAGGTGCGCGAGCGCGTCGACCTGGGCAAGGGCCGGGAGATGACCGCAGGCCAGCTCTGCGAGAAGTTCGGCTTCACCAAGGAGAAGCAGTGGACCCCGGTCGGCGACCTCTCCGGTGGTGAACGCCGCCGCCTCCAGATCCTGCGCCTCCTGATGGACGAGCCCAACGTCCTCTTCCTCGACGAGCCCACCAACGACCTCGACATCGAGACCCTGACCCAGCTGGAGGACGTCCTTGACAGCTGGCCGGGCTCCCTCATCGTCATCAGCCACGACCGCTACTTCATCGAGCGCACCACCGACCGCGTCCACGCCCTCCTCGGCGACGCCACGCTCCGGATGCTCCCGCGCGGCCTGGACGAGTACCTCGAACGCCGCCAACAGGTCATCGACGCCGCCACCCCGGCCCCCGCGCAGCAGACCGCAGCGGCCCCCAAGAAGGCGGCCGCGGTCAACCGCGCCGCCCAGAAGGAACTCCAGAAGATCGAGCGCCAGTTGGACAAGATCGGCGACAAGGAGACCAAGCTCCACGCCCAGATCGCCGACAACGCGACGGACTTCGAGAAGGTCGCGGGCCTCGATGCCCAGCTCCGGGAGCTGAGCGCGGAGAAGGATGAGCTGGAGATGCGGTGGCTGGAGTTGGCGGAGGAGGCGTAGGAGAGGGCGCACCGCACGCCTCCGTGGTGCCTGCTTCGCTGTGGTCGGCGTCCGGTACCCGGGCAGGCAATCAACCTGGTGCCGACAGGGTTGTCGAACACCCGTGGCTCGCGGGGCGAACGGCAATACCGAGCCGCGTGATGCTTGGGGTTGCCCCTTCCCTCATCGCGATTACACCTCAATTTTCTGGAAGTCGATGGGCACGGGATCGCTGGAGGCCACAAAAATCGGGCATGACCCACGATTTTCTAGTCTGCCATCAGGGGCCTGTTGGACTTCAGTCTTGTCGATGCGTCAATCTATGACTTGATTATCTTCAGGGTGCGAAACGATGGATTCCACCCCTGCCGCATCCAGGGCTTCTTTGAGCATGGCAATCTCTACCTCGGTTCCCTCCCTCCCGTTTTCCCGAAACTTTTCGGCTGCCGCTTTGGTCTCGCCGATGGAACCGCCATCCAAGCGTCGGATTGCTTTTAGTAGCGCCGCTCCCGACCCATCGCCGGAGAGTGAAATGCGAGAGGGTGCATTTGATGCAAGAATCGCCTCGCGAATGTATGGGGGGAGGGGTGCGGGTCCGCCTGTGTGCTGAGCATCACCACACGAACTGCATGTGCATTCTAGGTCCCATCTGTGCCGGTTGTAAATAAGCGCTTCAGTTGCCGTGCAAGTCAGCGCCGAGCCGCATTTCTCGCAGATCGACTTCAGTGTCCCGGATTGGAAGATCATTCCCAGCCCCTCATTCTCATATAGCGGTGCACGGTTTCATAGAATTGGCGCGAGGTGCCCGACCCATCCCTCGGGTGATGCCTATCAAAGTTACCCCTCCGCCACCATCGATGGTGAAGTTCTTCGTGGACCATCGTATCCCGCAACTGGTGTCGAGAAACGAATGAGCTCGGACCTATGTGGATCCCCTGTTCGATTTTTGATATTCCGTGACCAGCCCATGGGCTGTACTGAGGTTTATGGGTGAATTGTAAATGCTGGAAGTCTTCCTTGAGTATTGCTTCGATTGCTCTATTTCGGCTTCTCGCGGTACTTCCGGTGACATCGCTGAGAGTGCTAACGAACTGATTGCCTCCCCCTCCCTTTCCTTCTGGCGGTATCGATGCGTCGCACGAGAATAGCCCCAGGGGGTCCGCCTGTGTCAGGGGATTTCGAGTGTATGAGTTTGGATTTGGTGACGGGGTTAGCCCCAAGGGGTCCGGGGAGAGGTAGCGTCCTGTTGGTCCATCGTAGTATCGATGATAGTTGTAATTAAGCTCTGTCTCGGGGTCAAAGTACTGACCGAAATAACGCAGTGGTGTATAGGCGGTAGCGCTGCTGTTCCAGGTGGTCGTGCCCCATAGGGTGGCCCGAGAGTGCCAGGAGGTATATCCTTTCTCGTCGTACATCCCAAACGGGGCCCCGACGAGATCAGTGGCTAGGTAGAAGAATCGTTGGTCGACAGTCGGGTGAGGGGTGTCTGACGGATGAATAACCTCGATTTTTCGCTCCGCTTGAGTGAGGGGCGCAAATCCCTCATATTCCCAAGTAAGGGTGACAGCTTCGTGGGAGCCGAGTGTGTATGAGGTTTGTTCGGTTAGGGCTGGGCCATCCCAGGTGAATTCAATTTTCTCTGAGGCTCCTCGAATTTCGGAGGTGAGGCGTTGTTTGGCGATGCGGCGGCCGAACGGGTCATAGAGGTATCGCCAGGCGGTGCCGTCAGGTGTGACGACGGAGGTCAGACGGTCTTCCGCGTTCCAGGTGTAGTGCCAGGTGTCGGGCTTGCGGGAGACACGCGTTTTCTGGCGGAGGGTGACGCGGCCGAGGGCGTCGTGTTCGTAGCGGATGCGGCCGGCTTTGGTGATGCGGGTGCCGGTGTAGGTCCGGTCGCCTCGGGCTGAAGGGCTGGTGTGGCGGTCGGGCCAATTGGCGTGCGTTTGGTTGCCGGCTTCGTCGTAGGCGTAGGTCTCGGTCCAGTCGGCGGCGTGGACGGCGGTGACGCGGCCGGCGCGGTCGAGGTCGAAGGTGCGACGGCCGGTGTGTGAGTCCTCGATGGCCGTGAGGTGGCCGTCGGGGCGGTAGGTGTAGCCGCGGTGGAGGACTCGTTGCGCCTCGGCGGCGGCAGGGTTCTGGGGGCGGTCCGTGCTGGTGGGGGACTGAAGCGTGCCGGTCGCCGCTGTGGTGAGTGACTGGCTGGTGAGACGGCCGGTGGGATCCCAGGTGTGGGCGAGCTGGAGATGGTCGCCGATGGTGCGGGTGCGTTCCTGGCCGGCGGCGTCGTGTTCGAAGGTGAGGACGTGGCCGGCGATGTCCATGGCGGTGCGGTTGCCCGCCGCGTCGTAGGTGTAGGTCGTGGCGTGGCCGGTAGGGGTCGTGCGGGAGGTGCGGCGGCCCAGGGCGTCGTAGGTGAACGTCATGGTGCGGCCGTTGACGGTTTCTGCGGTGACGCGGCCGAGGATGTCGCGGGTGTAGGTGACGGTGGCGTCGGGGTTGGCCGCCTGCCGGAGGCTTCCGCCGGTGTCGTGCTCGTAGGTGGTGATCAGGCCCGCGGCGTTTTTCTCGGTGATGCGGCCGAGGGTGTCGCGGCTGTAGGTGGTGATCTCGCCGAGAGTGTTGGTGCGGGTGGCGAGTTGGCCCGCGGCGTCGTGGGTGTAGGCGAGGACGCGTTCGTCGAAGTCGGTCTCGGATAGCAGGCGGCCGGCGCCGTCGTAGGCGTAGTTCCAGGTCAGGCCTTGGGGGTTGGTGACCTGGGTGAGGCGGAGT
This sequence comes from Streptomyces platensis, assembly GCF_008704855.1. Taxonomy (NCBI): domain Bacteria; kingdom Bacillati; phylum Actinomycetota; class Actinomycetes; order Kitasatosporales; family Streptomycetaceae; genus Streptomyces; species Streptomyces platensis. Next base: position 3,675,390 of record NZ_CP023691.1, on the reverse strand, counting down.
TCGGTGTCGTGGGCGAACTCGTGGCGGACGCCGTCGGGGTCGGTGCGGGCCGTGAGCAGGTCGAAGTGGGTGTACTCGAAGCGGGTGGTCTGGCCGATGGCATCGGTGTGGGTGAGGCGGTTGCCTTCGCCGTCGTAGGTCCATTCCTCGGTGGCGCCGGTGGCGTCGATGCGGGCCGCCAGTTTGCCTTCGACGGTCCACACCATGTGCGTCGTCTCGCCGAGAGGGTCGGTGACGGAGGTGGTGCGGCCGAAGGCGTCGCGGCGGTAGTGGGTCACCGCGCCGAGGGGGTCGGTGACCGAGATCGGCAGGCCGGCTTTGTCGCAGTAGAGGTGGGTGGTGTTGCCGAGGGCGTCGGTGACCGAGGAGACGTGGCCGCGGGCGTCGTGGGTGTAGGTGGTGGTGGCGCCGGTGGGGTCTGTCGTGGAGGTGCGGTTGCCGGCCGGGTTGTACGTGTGGGTCCAGGTGGTGCCGTCCGGACCGGTGGTGCTGAGGGGTAGGCCGTCGTCGTTGTAGGTGCTGGTGGAGGTGGAGCCGTCGGGGAGGGTGACGGTCACCGGGCGGCCCTCATCGTCGTAGCCGATGTGGGTGGTGCGACCCAGCGGGTCGGTGGTCGACAGGACGCGGTGCTTGGCGTCCCGGACTGTGCGAGTGGTGGCGCCCGTGGGGTCAGTGGTTGCGACGATTTGGTGGCGGTCGTTGACCTGGTAGGTCGTGAGCTGGCCGAGGGAATTGTGGTGCAGGTTGGTGCGCAGGCCGGTGACGGGGTCGGGGGCGCCCCAGGAGAAGGCGCCGCGCAGGTGCCCTGCGATGCCGCCCTGTGAAACGCAGCGGTCCTGGTCGTCGTAGACGTAGGTGTAGCTGCTGTCGTTGGTGTCGGTCCAGGACGTGATGCGGCCGTGGTCGTCGTAGGCGAAGCGGAGGGGGAGACCGGAGGAGTTGGTGGTGCTGGTGAGGTTGCCCCGCTCGTCGTAGCCGTAGGTGACCAGGAGTTGGTCAGAGCCGTCGGGGGCCGCGCCCGCCAGGTGGAGGGCGGTGATGCGGCCCTCGTCGGTGGTGAGCAGGAGGCGGTAGCCGGCGCTGTGGGTGATGGCGGTGGGGGTGCCGTCTTCGGTGTAGTCGAAGGTGTGGTGGTTGCCGCGCCGGTCGGATATCTCGTCGAGGACGGCGAGGTTTTCGGTGTAGGTGGTGAAGTAGCGACGGGTGCCGGTTGCCGGGTCGGTGAGGAGGTAATCGCCGTCCGGGGTGAGTTCGAGCGGGGCGCCGTCGCCTTCGGCGGGCATGGTGGGGACGCCTACGGCGGGGTGGGGGTAGAGGAGGAAGTTGCCCTCTTCGCCGATGAGGATGACGCCCTCGGCATCGATCTCCAGGCGCTGGTCGACGGTGGACATCCAAGTCGGGCCGAACCATCGGCCTTGGCGGTAGGACGACTCAAAGGTGCGGGTGAAGGACAGGGGGAGGCTGCCGGGGAGGGTGATGTCCGTCTGCGGCAGGATCATGCGGCCGGTGGCCATGTCGATGGGGTCGCTGCCGAAGGTCTTGCACCAGGCGGTGCGCAGCCGGTCCATGACGGTGCGCTTGCCGCCCTCCCTGGCTGCCGTTCGCGCTGCGCCCTTGGCCACGTTCTTCATGCCGGCCTTCGCCGCGCCCTTGGCCAGTCCGCCCGCGCCCTTGCCACCGATCGCGTTGACGACCATCGCAGTGCCGGCGTCGAACGGGTCGCTGCCCCAGCCGGAGCCGAGCATGCCCTTCGCGGTGTCGATGGGGTGGAGCGGGGCCTGGGCAAGGCCCATGAGAGTGGTGGAGGCGTTCGAGAGGTACTGCCAGGGGTGGGTGATGTTGTAGGGGTCCAGTGGGTTGACCGACCGGGCCAGCTTGAGCGTCCCGGCTGCGGCCTTGAGGGCACCGCCGGCCATATGCACTTGCGACAGGACGAGTGCTTCTCCGCCGTCGTTGAGCGCCGCGCCCGCCAGCTGCGTCAGCGCGGGCTTGTCAGGAGCATGGGCCAGCGCACGCTTGATGGCGATACGGGCCCGTCCCGCAGCCTCGTTGCGCTGGGTGCGGGCGCTCTTGAGCATGTCCTGGGCCGCCTCGCGGCCCTCGGCGCCGGGGTCTTTGAACGCGACCGGCTTCTGCGGCTGGGCGCCCGGGTCCTGGCCCCGGTTGACGGCAGCGTTGTACGAGTCGACCTGCGCGTTGAACTTGTCGACCTTGGTCTTGTAGGCCTCGATGGACCGTCGGGTGGTCTCCAGCGCCTTGTCGTACTTGTCGATCGCGTCGAGGGCCTTGCCCTGGGCCCAGGACACCGTCTCCGCATAGGACTTCAGCGCCTTTGAGGCGTCGTCGCAGGCGTCGGCGGCGTACATCCACTGCTTGGGATGCATATCGAACGCCTCGCGGAACGCGTCCGCAGCCTTGCCGCTCCAGTGCTGGCCCGAGCCGATCTTGCGCATCCCGTCGGCGACGCGGTCGAAGGCCGACGAGAAGTCCTTGAGGTGGGATGCCGTCTCGTTGATCTTCTCCACGTCGCCGTGGATGAGTTCCTTGGGGTCTTTCGTCTCGCCCAGCTGACGTTCGTCGACGTGGGCGCCCAGGGCACCGGCCACGTCGGCGCCGGCTGAGCGTACAGCGTGCCCGGCGTCGTCGAGACCGGCAGCCTCCAGGGCGTCACCGGTCAGGTCGGCGCCGTGCTCGATCACCTCACCGGCACCGCGCTCGATTGCCCCCGTTATCTTGCTCGCGCCTTCACCTACGGCGTTGACGGCATCCCCGACCCAGGTCACTTGCTGCTACCCCCCTGGCCCTGCCCACCCTTCGGCTCGTAAATCTTCGTCTCGACTTCGGAGGGGTCCTCGCCGCCGTGCATGAGCCGGTCGGGAGCGGAGGTCACGTCGTGGCCGAACTGCTGGGCGCCCTCTGCCACCTCTCGCTGGGCCTCCCTCGACGCCTTCGATGTCGGATCGAAGTCCGCGTTCGCGACCTGGGAGATGGGGTTGTCGGCGAAGATGTTGCCCCACGAGGTGTCGTGCAACTTCTCCGCGGTCTTGGACGGGTCGCCCATAGACGCGTTCACCGTCTGCTTCAGCGCGTCCGAGACGTACTGCTCCTGCTCGTAATACATACCGGCGGTAATTCCGAGCTTCTTGGAGAATTCGTTGGCGTCCTGCATCAACGTGCGCACGCCCCAGCCCCAGCGGTCACAGAAGGAGTCGAGCACAGCGGCCAGGCCGTCGTCGCCGCATTCCATGTTGTCCAGGGACAAGCGGTCGAATCCGCGCCCCTGTTGGGCCTCCATATCAAAGCCCAGCTCTTTGAGTTCGGCCGTTGCGGCCTTGATGCCCTTGGTGAGCCGTTCAAAAGCCTCGGGCTCGAGCTGGTAACCCTTTCCATCGAGCAGGCCCATCTATTCTTCCCCCTTGTGTGCTACGTCCGGACTGCCGCCCGTTGATATGTCCACCGCTGCGCTGTCCGGAACGATTCCGGCCACTGGTGGGAAGAGCGCACCCTGCTCGCCGCCCACGTCCAGAGCCACGCCCGTCGGGCCCTCGCAGGCAGGAATCAGCACGTCAAGGACTCGTGCGCCGGACGCGGTCACATACCGCCACTCCGTTCCGGGCTCGCTGCCGCGGGAGAGGGCGAAGCGGGACAGGGCCTCTTCGTCGGTGAACACGTACAGCCAGCGGATGCCGTCCAACTCCGTGGACATGAGCGTGTCGTTGATCGTTGGGATCAAGACGTGTGTGCGGCGGAATTCCCCCACCAAGGCGGCTGGATCTGGTCGTCCTGCATGAACTGCCGCGATCTCGTTGGCCAATGACATAGCGGGCCCGACCCCTCCCCCGATGCTCCGTTCAACTGTCGAACTAACCTTCGCATACGGCACTGACAACGCCGTAGGTGACACTCGCAGTGAAAACCGACCGATCGTTCCTTTTGAATTCAACGATGCTGGCGAGGTGCGAAGTTCGGGTCGGTGCGGCGGAGGAAGTGTCCGGCGCCTGGTCGTCTTTGCTCGCCGTCGGAACGGCGCAGTGGTGCGTGCCGTCGCTCAACTCTTTGGCCGTGCTGTCTCGTTAGGTCGGAGAGAGGCGTCCGGGTGGCGTACGAAGTCTCCGGTGGGTGCCCGCGCGCCGCCCAACAGCAGTGCCCTGTATGCGCACTTCCCGTGCATACGGCGACGTCACACCCCCAAACCCGTCGCCGCACCCAACCGAAAGCACCCCAACCGGCCCCGAATGGCCGGGATTCCAGCATTCCGGGGGGCTTCTTCCCGGTAGGGGGCGCGGTATCGGGGCGGAGCGTGTAGCTTCCCGGGGACGAGTGGCCCGGCCGGGGGCTGCGCCGGGGCCCGCCGGAGCGGGGGAGGTTGCTCGATGGGCGTGCGGCTCATGGTGGTCGACGATCATCGTCTGCTGGCGGAGGCGCTCGCCTCGGCGCTGAAACTGCGCGGGCACCGGGTGCTGGCGGCGGCCGCGCCGAGTGCGGGGGCCGCGGAGCTGGTGGTGAGCCGGGCGCCCGAGGTGTGCCTGCTGGGTACCGCTGCGCCGGCCCGGCCGGGGGCCTTCGACCCGGTCGTACGGATCAAGAAGGAGCGGCCGCAGGTCGCGGTGGTGGTGTTGGGGCCGGTGCCCAGTCCGCGGGGGATCGCTGCCGCTTTCGCCGCCGGGGCTTCGGGCTATGTCCGTAATGACGAGCGGATCGAGGGTGTCGAGCGCGCCATGATGAAGGCGCGGGCGGGGGAGTCGGCGGTCTCGCCGCAGTTGTTGCAGCAGGCCTTCGAGGAGTTGCTGCACCCCGCGGCGCAGCCGGACGACGAGGGGGCGCGGCTGCTGGAGCTGCTCACCCCGCGTGAGGTCGAGGTGCTGATGCGGGTGGCGGACGGGGAGGACACCCGGCTGATCGCGGCGGGGATGGATATCGCGCCCAGTACGGCGCGGACGCATGTCCAGCGGGTGTTGATGAAGCTGGAGGTGGGCTCCCGGCTGGAGGCCGCCGCGCTGGCGGCGCGTACGGGCCTGCTGGACCGGGCCGGCGGGCAGGCCGCGCGCGCCACGGCGGCGGGACCGGACGCACCGGTGCCGCCGCCCGGGTAACGACGCGATCAGCCCTTCGCCGCCCCGCCGTCCGCCGCATGCCCCTCATCCGCCATCTCCCCCGCCGCCGGCGGAACCGCCGGCCGCAGCTGCTGCCAGACCAGGAAGAACAGGCCGAGGGCGAGCACGCCCAGCCCCGTCCAGAGGTTGATGTTGATGTTTTGGGCCTTCTTCAGGTCCGCGTCGGTCGCCATCAGGCCGGCGATGGTGACGATGACGCCGTAGACGGTGAACAGGCCGCCGATGATGCGCCGTACGTCGAAGAGCCGCGCGGCGGTCGCCGATTCGCGTGCCAGTTCCTCGACCTCGTGCTGGTGGTCACTCATGGGTGTGTCAACTCCGCTGGTTCAGGCAGGTCAGAGGGAGAACGGGAGGTAGCAGAGGGCGGCGAGGACGACGGCGCCCCAGCCCAGCAGGGCGGGCCTGCGGTACCAGGCGTCGTCGCCCTCGGCCGGCAGCTCGGCCATGCCGGGGGACCTCGTGCCGTAGACCAGGCCGGCCAGCGACTCGGCGGACTTGGGCTCGGTGAACAGGGTGACCACGAACATCACGAGCGCGCCGACGACGAAGGCGACGATGGAGGAGACGAAGTTGGCGCCCTGGTCGGAGGGGAGCGCGATGATGCCCTGCTTGTAGAGCCAGAAGTAGTTGACCATCGCGGCCGCGGTGCCGGAGAGCAGGCCCCAGAAGCCGGCCGCGGCGCTGGTGCGCTTCCAGAACATGCCGATGATGAAGACGACGAACAGCGGCACGTTGAAGAAGGAGAACAGCGTCTGGAGGTAGTTCATGATGTTGCTGAAGGACGAGGCGATGAAGGCCGTGCCCATGCCGATCAGCACGCCGACCGCGGTGACCACCCGGCCCGTCTTCAGGTAGTGCGCGTCATCGCGGCCCTTCTTCAGGTACGCCGCCCATATGTCGTTGGTGAAGACGGTGTTGAACGACGAGACGTTGGCGGCCATGCCGGCCATGAAGGCGGCGAGCAGGCCGGTGACGGCGATGCCCAGGACGCCGTTGGGGAGCAGGTCGCGCATCAGCACCGGGATCGCGTCGTTGTACTGGAGCCCGTCCTTGGACTTGCCCAGCGTCGGCTCCATGACCAGCGCGATCAGGCCGGGGATGACGACCACCAGCGGGATGAAGATCTTGGGGAAGGCGGCGATCAGCGGGGTGCGCTTGGCGGCGGAGAGGTTCTTCGCGGACAGCGCGCGCTGCACCTCGGCGAAGTTGGTGGTCCAGTAGCCAAAGCTCATCACGAAGCCGAGGCCGAGCACGATGGTCAGCCAGTTCGCGCCGAGCGGGTTGGCCTCGCCGATGCCGGTGCCCTTCCAGGCGGTGAGGAAGGCGTCCCCGTGTGAAGAGGAGAGTGAGTCGGTCAGGCCGTCCCAGCCGCCGACGCGCTTGAGGCCGACGATGGTCAGCGGGATCAGCGCGGCCAGGATGACGAAGAACTGGAGTACCTCGTTGTAGATCGCCGAGGACAGGCCGCCGATGGTGATGTACGCGAGGACGAAGAAGCCGGCGACCACGATCGCGACCCACTGCGGCCAGCCGAGCAGCGCCTGGAGCACGATCGCCATGGCGTAGAGGTTCACGCCCGCGATCAGTACGGAGGAGACGGCGAAGATGACCGAGCTGAGCAGGTGCGAGGAGGGGCCGAAGCGGTGCAGCAGGAACTCCGGCACCGAGCGGACCTTGGAGCCGTAGTAGAACGGCATCATCACCAGGCCGAGGAAGACCATCGCCGGGATGGCGCCGATCCAGTACCAGTGGACGGTGTAGGCCCCGTACTGCGCGCCGTTGGCGGCCATCCCGAGGATCTCGGTGGCGCCGAGGTTGGCGGCGACGAACGCGAGACCGGTGACCCAGGCGGGCAGTGACCGCCCGGAGAGGAAGAAGTCCAGGCTCGTCTTCACGCTGCGTTTCGCCGCGAATCCGATGCCGAGGACGACGACGAAGTAGAGGGCCAGGATCGTGTAATCGAGCCCGTTGGTAGGGAGCCGTAGCCCCTCGGCCAAGGTGATCATGGTGGGAACTCGCTTCTCTGCGCGATCGGAATGCACAGAAAGCTACGCCCGGGCCTTCAGAAACTGAATACTTTTGTTTGGTTGAGTTGTTGATTCGTGATTGAGCTTGTCGATATGTCGCGAATATCCCCGGGGGATCGGTGCCGCATCCGGTGCTGCGCCTGACATTGACGACGCTGTTTAGTTGTGCTTCATTGTGTTTGTTTGTGTTTGGTCGGCGTGTGAGGAGCTCCGTGAAGAAGACGACGACCCGGCTGGCGGACGGCCGGGAGCTCATCTACTACGACCTGCGCGACGACGCGGTCCGCGGCGAGCGCGACCCCCGCCCCCTCGCCCCCGTCGCCACCGCCGCCGAGATCCGCCACGACCGGCTCCTCGGCGACTCCGTCGCCATCGCCTCGCACCGCCAGGCCCGCACCTACCACCCGCCGGCCGACGAGTGCCCGCTGTGCCCCTCCCGGGACGGCCGGCACTCCGAGATCCCCGCCCCCGACTACGACGTCGCCGTCTTCGAGAACCGCTTCCCGTCCCTCGCCGGCGACAGCGGCCGCTGCGAGGTCGTCTGCTTCACCCCTGACCACGACGCCTCCTTCGCCGACCTCACCGAGGAGCAGGCCGCCCTGGTCCTGGAGGCCTGGACCGACCGCACCGCGGAGCTCTCTCAACTCCCGGGCGTGGAACAGGTCTTCTGCTTCGAGAACCGCGGCGCGGAGATCGGCGTCACCCTCGGCCACCCGCACGGCCAGATCTACGCGTACCCCTTCGTCACCCCGCGCACCGCGCGCATGCTCACCTCGGTGGCCGCGCACCGCGAGGCCACCGGCCGCAACCTCTTCGACGACACGGTCGCCGACGAGCTGGCCGACGGCCGCCGGATCGTCCTGGAGGGCGAGCACTGGGTGGCCTTCGTCCCGTACGCCGCCCACTGGCCCTACGAGGTGCACCTCTACCCCAAGCGCCGGGTCCCCGACCTGCTCGCCCTCGACGACGCCGCGCGCACAGAATTCCCCCAGCTCTATCTGGAAGTCTTGCGGCGCTTCGACCGGATCTTCGAGGGGGCCGGCGGCGGGAGCGGGGAGCCGGCGGCCGCCGCCCGCACGCCGTACATCGCCGCCTGGCACCAGGCGCCGCTGCGCGCCGGGCACCGTGCAGATTTCGCGCTGCACCTCGAGCTTTTCACCATCCGCCGTACTTCCGGCAAGCTGAAGTTTCTCGCGGGTTCCGAATCCGGCATGAACGTGTTCATCAACGACGTGCCGCCGGAGGCCGCGGCCGACCGACTGCGAGAGGTAGCGAGCGAGTGAGCAAGAAGTACCTGGTCACCGGTGGTGCGGGATACGTCGGCAGCGTCGTCGCGGCACATCTGCTCCAGGCCGGCCACGAGGTGACCGTGCTGGACGATCTGTCCACCGGCCACCGCGAGGGCATCCCCGCCGGTGCCCATTTCATCGAGGGCCGCATCCAGGACGCGGCGAAGTGGCTCGACCCCTCCTACGACGCGGTGCTGCACTTCGCCGCCTTCTCGCAGGTGGGCGAGTCCGTCGTGAACCCCGAGAAGTACTGGCGCAACAACGTCGGCGGCACCATGGACCTGCTCGCCGCGATGCGCGACGCCGGCGTCCGCACCCTGGTCTTCTCCTCCACCGCCGCCACCTACGGCGAGCCGAGGTCCACCCCGATCACCGAGTCGGCCGAGACCGCGCCCACCAGCCCGTACGGTGCCAGCAAGCTCGCCGTCGACCACATGATCAGCGGGGAGGCCGCCGCCCACGGTCTGGCCGCCGTCTCGCTGCGCTACTTCAATGTCGCCGGCGCCTACGGCAGCTGCGGTGAGCGCCACGACCCCGAGTCGCACCTGATCCCGCTGGTCCTCCAGGTCGCCCAGGGCAAGCGCGCGGCGATCTCCGTCTTCGGCGAGGACTACCCCACCCCCGACGGCACCTGCGTCCGCGACTACATCCACGTCGCCGACCTCGCCGAGGCCCACCTCCTCGCGCTCGACGCGGCGACCGCCGGTGAGCACCTGATCTGCAACCTCGGCAACGGCAACGGCTTCTCCGTCCGCGAGGTCATCGAGACCGTCCGCAAGGTGACCGGGCACCCCGTCCCGGAGGTGGTCGCCCCGCGCCGCGGCGGCGACCCCGCCGTGCTGGTGGCCTCCGCGCAGACCGCCACCGACCGCCTCGGCTGGCGGCCCGCCCGCGCCGACCTCGCCGGTATCGTCGCCGACGCCTGGGAGTTCGCGCAGCACCTCGACCGGACCAAGGAGTCCTGATGACCGCACACGGAGCCGCCGTCCCGGCCACCGAGCGCCCGCACCGCGCTCAGCACACCGCCGCGCAGTTCGCCGCGGTGTACGGCGCCGCCCCCACGGGCACCTGGGCGGCGCCCGGCCGGGTCAACCTGATCGGTGAACACACCGATTACAACGACGGTTTCGTGATGCCGCTGGCCCTCCCGCACACCACCCTCGCCGCCGCCTCGGCCCGCACCGACGGGGTGCTGCGGCTGCACTCCGGCGGCGCCGACGGCGGCATCGTCGAACTGCGCCTCGACGAGCTCCGGCCCGCTCCCCAGGGAGGCTGGGCCGCCTACCCGGCGGGCGTCGTCTGGGCGATGCGGGAGGCCGGTCTGCCCGTCGGCGGCGCGGATCTGCACTTCGAGAGCACGGTGCCGACCGGCGCCGGACTCTCCTCCTCCGCCGCCCTGGAGGTCGTCACCGCGCTCGCCCTCAACGACCTCTACGCGCTCGGCCAGGAGCCGCAGCGGCTGGCACAGCTCGCCCAGCGCGCCGAGAACGCCTTCGTCGGCGTGCCCTGCGGAATCATGGACCAGACCGCCGCGGCCTGCTGCACCGAGGGCCACGTCCTGTTCCTGGACACCCGCGACCTCACCCGGCGCCAGGTCCCGTTCGACCTGGCGGGGGAGGGGCTGCGGCTTCTCGTGGTCGACACCCGGGTGAAGCATGAGCTGGGGGACGGCGCATACGCGGAGCGGCGCGCCGGCTGCGAGCGTGGCGCGCGGGCGCTCGGGGTGCGTGCCCTGCGCGAGGTGCCCTACGAGCATCTGCCCGAGGCGCTGGCCGGGCTGGCCGGCGAGCCCGACGTCCAGGCCCTCGTCCGGCACATCGTCACCGAGAACCACCGCGTCGAAGAGGTCATCGGCTGCCTCGACGCGGGCCGCACCCGCGCCATCGGCCCGCTGCTGACGGCCGGTCATGCCTCGCTCCGCGACGACTTCAAGATCTCCTGCCGCGAGCTCGATCTCGCCGTCGACTCCGCGCTGGCGGCGGGCGCCCTCGGGGCCCGGATGACCGGCGGCGGCTTCGGCGGCTCGGCCATCGTGCTCGTCGAGGAGGCGGCCGCCCCGGCCGTCGGCGCGGCGGTCACCGAGGCGTTCGCGGCGGCCGGTCATGCCGCCCCGCGGATCTTCGAGGCCGTCGCCGGCGCGGGGGCGCACCGCGTCGCGTAGGGCGCGCCGGACGGCGTGAAGCCGCCGGACAGGCACCGAATGGCCCGGTGGGCGGAGCAGTTTCGTCAATCACCTTCCCTCGCCGCACCCCGTCCGTACGCTGGGAACCTGCACCGGTGGGGGCCGGTGCCGATCAGGGGGCGAGACCGTTCGGGTACGGCGCCCGGGGTGGGGTAGTCATGTCGGCACGGCGGCGGTCGTGCGGCTGAGGCGATCTTCAATCCGGGCGTCGTGCCCGCTATGGTCCGTTCACCGAGACAGGGGGTCTCTGTGCAACGCATCCGGGTTCTGGTGGTCGACGACCACCGCATCTTCGCCGAATCCCTGGCGGCCGCGCTCGCCGCGGAACAGGACGTGGACGTCGCGGCCGCGGGCAGCGCCCCCGCTGCCCTGCGCAATCTGGACCGCGCGGCTACCGACGGCCGCCGCTTCGACGTGCTGCTTGCCGACGCCGACCTCGCCGCGCCGCTGCTCGCGGTGCCCGCCCAGGGAGCGGTCCGCGACGCGGTGCCGCGTGCCGTGCCGCGGGACGGCATCGCGCTGGTCTCCGGCCTGCGCACCAGCCATCCGTATCTGCGCACCGTCGTCCTCGCCGACCGCGACGACCCGCGCCGCGCGGCCGCCGCCCTACAGGCCGGTGCCTCCGGCTGGGTCGCCAAGGACTGCTCGCTCTCCCGGCTGCTGGCCGTGATCCGCGGCGTCCTCCGGGACGAGACGCATCTGCCGCCCGCGCTGCTGACCGGTGTCCTGCGGGAGTTGACGGCCGCCCGCAAGCACCGCTCCGAGAGCGAGCGGCTGGTGGAGTCGCTGACTCCGCGCGAGCGTGAGGTGCTGCGCTGCATGGTGGCGGGCCTGGGCCGCAAGGCGGTCGCCGAGCGGCTGTTCCTCTCCCCGCACACGGTCCGTACCCATATGCAGAACGTGCTCGGCAAGCTCGGCGTGCACTCCACCCTCGCGGCGGTGGCCCTGGCCCGCCGGGCCGGGGTCGGCCCGGTCGAGCTGGAGACGGCGGCCGCGGCGGCGTCGGTGCCGGTGCCGTGACGGGGTGGGGCGGGGCGCGGCGGCGGTGAGGGACGCTCACCGCCCTGGCTCCGGCCCTCGCCCGTCGTCCTAAGGCTCCGTCAGCACGGCCACGCCCCGGGGGCCCAGCGTGATCCGGTCGACGGCATCGGCCCCGGCTCCAATTGCGGCCCCGTCCCCGGCCGCCCCGTCCGCTCCCGCGAGCGCATCCCGCATCGGCGACGGCAGCCCCACCTCGACGGCCTCCGCCCCGTGGTGGAGCAGGAAGAGATAGCGTCCGCCGGTGCCCTCGCGGACGGTGGCCTGGACGCCCGGCGGCAGACCCGGCAGTACGGGGCCCACCCCGGCCGCCGCGCGGACATCGTCCAGCAGGGCCCGCATCAGCGCCGGTTCGAGCCGGGTGCCGACGTACCAGACCGTGCCGCGCCCGTAGGAGTGCCGGGTGACCGCGGGCCGGCCGGCCGGCTCCCCGTCCGTGAAGTGGGCGAGCGCTTCGGCTCCTTCGAGGTCGAGGGCCTCCGACCACAGGTCCGCCCGCCCCGTGTAGGTCCCGCCGCCAACGCCCACCGACCGGCCCTCGTCCAGCGGCCAGAACTCCGCCACCCGCAGCCCCAGCAGCGCCCGCAGCGGCGCCGGGTAGCCGCCGGGGTGCACCCGGTCGTGCTCGTCGACGATGCCGGAGAAGAACGACACCAGCAGCTGCCCGCCGTCGCGTACATAGGCGGCCAGCCGCTCGGCATCCGGTGCGGTGAGCAGATACAGGTTGGGCGCCACGACCAGCCGATAGGCGGACAGGTCGCGTTGCGGCGGGAGCACATCGCAGGCCACGCCCGCCTCGAACAGCGGACGGTAGTGGTCCAGCGCGATACGGGAGTGGTCCAGCGCGGTCGACGGCTTGGAGTCCAGCTCCAGCGCCCACCAGCTGTGCCAGTCCGCCAGCAGCGCCACCTCGGCCCGCGACCGGGTCCCCTCGATTCCCGGCAGCGACGCCAACTCGCGCCCCAGTTCCGTCACTTCGCGGAAGATGCGGGTGTCGGTCCCGCCGTGCGGCAGCATCGCCGAGTGGAACTTCTCCGCGCCGCCCAGCGACTGCCGCCACTGGAAGAACAGCACCGCGTCCGCACCCTGGGCGACGGCCTGCCAGCTCCACAGCCGCATCGCGCCGGGCGGCTTGGGGCCGTTGCGGGGGCGCCAGTTGACCGCGCTGGGTGCCTGTTCCAGCAGCATCCAGGGCTGTCCGGAGCGCGCCGAGCGCATCAGATCGAAGACATAGCCGGCCCGGACGTGGTCGTCGGGCACATAGGGATCCTGGTAGAAGTCCAGCGCCATCGTGTCCATATGGGGCGACCAGGCGAAGGCGTCGACCGGTTTGTGCTGCGGCATCAGATTGGTGGTGGCCGGAATTGCTGGGGTGACCCGTTCGAGCACCTGCTTTTCGGCCAGATAGCAGGTGCGCAGCGCCTCGTCGCCGAAGCGCAGATAGTCCAGCTGCTGGGCGGGGTTGGGGAAGGTGGGCGCGGTGCGGGGCGGCAGCACCTCGTCGAAGTCGCCGTACGCCTGCGACCAGAAGGCCGTCGACCAGGCGGCGTTCAGCGCGCCGACGGTCCCGTACCGCTCACGCAGCCAGCGCCGGAAGTCCGCCGCCGACACGTCGCAGTAGCAGTGGCGGGTGTGGCAGCCGTACTCGTTGCCGATGTGCCACATGGCGAGCGCGGGGTGGCCGCCGTAGCGGTCGGCGAGCTGTTCGACGAGGCGTACGGCGTGGGTGCGGTAGACGGGGCTGGAGGGGCAGTAGTGCTGCCGGCCGCCGGGCCAGCGGCGCCGGCCGTCGGCGTCCTCGGGCAGGATCTCCGGGTGCGCGCGGGAGAGCCACGGCGGTGGTGAGGCGGTCATGGTCGCCAGACAGACGGCGATCCCGGCGCCCGCCAGCCCGTCCATGACGCGGTCGAACCAGCCGAAGTCCCAGGCCCCGGGCCGGGGTTCGACCTTGGCCCAGGAGAAGATCCCGGCGGTGACCATGGTGACATGGGCCGCCTTCATCAGCTTCAGATCCTCGGCCCACACCTCCTCGGGCCACTGCTCGGGGTTGTAGTCGCCGCCGAAATGGATGCCCATGGATTCCCCTACGGATCGATGGATTCCCTACGGATCGAAGCCCGGACGGGGCGCCGCCGCCCCGCCGCCAGCAGCCACGGCGCACGCCTCACGAGGAGTTCTTGTACACGCTCCAGCCGCCGTCGACGACGAGGCTCGCCCCGGTGACGAAGGACGCCTCGGGGGAGAGCAGAAAGGCGATGACCGCGGCGACCTCCTCGGGCCGCCCCAGCCGTCGCGCCGCCGTCTCCGCGGCGCTGGCCTGCCGCTCCTCCTCGCCGATCCCGTCCCAGGCCGCGGTCAGCACGGGACCCGGCAGCACGCTGTTGACCCGCACCTCCGGCCCGTATTCGACGGCCAGTTGACGGCCCAGACCGGTCAGCCCGGCTTTCGCCGCGGCGTAGGCGGGCCGCCCCGGCAGCCCCACCAGGGCGTGCACGGACGAGGTCAGCACCACCGCGCCGCCGCGCGCCCGCAGATCCGGCAGGGCGGCCCGTACGCCGAGGAACGAACCGGTGAGGTTGACCGCCAGCTGCCGGTCCCAGTCCGCGAGCGAGGTGTGGTCGGCGGCCGCCACCTGCGCCAGGAAGGCGTTGCTGACCAGCCCGTCCACCGGGCCGTAGCGCCGCCGCGCCGCCTCGACGGCCCGCCGCCAGTCGTCCTCGGCCGCCACCTCGCAGTGCTCGTACGAGGCATGGCCGCCGGCCGCCCGGATGCGCCGCGCGGTGCGTTCGCCGCGCGCGTCGTCGATGTCCAGCAGCAGCACCCCGGCGCCCTCGGCCGCCAGCCGGTCGGCGGTGGCCGCCCCGATCCCGGCGGCGGCCCCGGTCACCAGGACCGTACGGCCCTCGAACCGCCTGCCGTACGGGCCGTTCGGCGGGTGCGATGCGCGCTGCTGGCTCATGGCGCGATCCAAGCCCACGGGGCGAGCGGCGGGCAAGGGCACGGAGAAGGAGAGGGGCGCACACGGATTCAGGGGGCGCGCGCCACCTTCTTCCGCGCCGCCAAATGCGGTGCGCCAACCGGTCGTACGCCGGTGCGGGAAAGCCCCGCCGGACGCGCCCGGGGCAGCCGGGCCCCTGAGCCGCTAGCCGGGGGTGTTGTCGAACGGGCCGGTCAACTTCCGCAGCAGTCCGGCCAGTTCGCCGCGCTGCTGCCGGGAGAGCTCGGCGAGAATCGCGCGCTCCTGGATCAGCAGTCCGGCCAGCGACCGGTCCGCCTTGTCCCGGCCCTCCGCGGTCAGCCTGACCAGCACGCCGCGCCGGTCACTGGGGTCGGGCAGCCGCTCGACGAGGTTCTTCTTGGCCAGCCGGTCGATGCGGTTGGTCATCGTCCCCGAGGTGACCAGTGTCTGCGTCAGCAGCGCCCCGGGGGAGAGCTGATACGGCGCCCCGGCGCGCCGCAGCGCGGTGAGCACATCGAACTCCCAGGGCTCCAGGCCCACCTCGGAAAAGGCGATACGGCGGGCCCGGTCAAGGTGCCTGGCCAGCCGGGAGACGCGGCTGAGGACCTCAAGCGGCTCCACGTCGAGGTCCGGGCGCTCGCGGCGCCATGCTGCGACCAGTCGGTCGACCTCGTCCTCCATGACGATCAGTGTAGAGGGTCTGTCGACATGAAGTCTCTTGACGTCGAGATATATTTCGCTGGACTATGGGCATCGTCGGCGGGGGCTCGGTTTCCAGCCGAGACGGCCCGAACCAGACCGTGCCAGCCTTGTATCAGCCCTGCATCGGCAAAGGGGTTTCGAACATGCACGACGCACCAACCTGGGATCCGCAGCAATACCTCCGCCACTCCGGGCACCGTACCCGTCCGTTCCACGACCTGCTCAACCGGATACCCGACCTGCCCCGGCAGGACCGCGCCGCCCGCATCGCCGACCTCGGCTGCGGCCCCGGCAACGTCACGGCCCAGCTCACCACCCGCTGGCCCGACGCGCACATCACCGGATACGACAACTCCCCGGAGATGCTCAAAGAGGCCGAGACCTACGCCGGCCCCACCCCCGGCGGCGGCCACCTCGACTTCGCCCCCGCCGATGCCGCCGACTGGACGCCCGAGGAGACCTACGACCTGATCGTCTCCAACGCGGCCCTCCAGTGGGTCCCCAACCACCCGGACTCCTTCGCCCGCTGGATCGAGGCCCTCGCCCCCGGCGGCACCTTCGCCTTCCAGGTCCCCGGCAACTTCACCTCACCCAGCCACGCCCTCCTCGGCGAACTGTGTGACGCCCCCCAGTGGCGCGAGCGGCTCACCACCCACGGCCGCCGCTTCGTCCATGTCCTCGAACCGGCCGACTACCTGGAGCGCCTCGCCGACCTCGGCTGCGCCGCCGACGTCTGGGAAACGACCTACGTCCAGCTCCTGGCGGGCGACGATCCGGTCCTCGACTGGGTCAAGGGCACCGCCCTGCGCCCCGTCCTCACCGCCCTGGAGCACGACCCGGCCGCCCGCGAAGCCTTCCTCGCCGAATACCGCGACGCCCTCCGCAAGGCCTACCCCACCGGCCGCCACGGCACGGTTTTCCCCTTCCGCCGCATCTTCGCCGTCGCCCGGAAGCCGGCCGCCGACTGACGCCTGCTGCCCCCGACGCTCCCCCTCCGAGGTGACCCCACGCCGTGATCACCGGCCTCGACCACTGCCGGCTCGCCGCGCAGAACGCTGGTGGTTCGGGGCCGGTACGGGACCTCAGTTCTTCCGATGCCCTATCAACCGCGGCCTGGCTTCCAGATTGCCCAGACCGTGCCAGGCCAGGTTGACGAGGTGGGCCGCCACCTCGGCCTTCTTCGGCTTGCGGGTGTCCACCCACCACTGGCCGGTCAGGGCGACCATGCCGACGAGGGCCTGCGCGTAGAGCGGGGCCAGCTTCGGGTCGAAGCCGCGGGCCTTGAATTCCAGGCCCAGGATGTCCTCGACCTGGGTGGCGATATCGCTGATGAGAGAGGCGAAGGTGCCCGTCGACTGGGCCACGGGGGAGTCGCGGACCAGGATGCGGAAGCCGTCGGTGAAGGTCTCGATGTAGTCGAGCAGCGCGAAGGCCGCCTGTTCGAGGAGTTCGCGGGGATGGCCGGCGGTCAGTGCGCCCGTCACCATGTCCAGCAGCTGCCGCATCTCGCGGTCCACCACCACCGCGTACAGGCCCTCCTTGCCGCCGAAGTGCTCGTAGACCACCGGCTTGGACACCCCGGCCTTCGCCGCGATCTCCTCCACCGAGGTGCCCTCGTAGCCCCGCTCGGCAAAGAGCGTGCGACCGATGTCCAGCAGCTGCTCCCGGCGCTCCGCTCCGGTCATCCGGACCCTGCGGGCCCGTCGCGTGCCCGCGGAGGAAGACTTGCCCTTGTTGCCGCTGGTACTGCTGTCGTCGATCGCCACCCGTCAATCATGCCTTCCTCGCTACCGCCGGGCGGCACCCCCGGCAGCCTTCTCCGCGCGTCGGGCATCGAGACGGGACGCGTCCGGCCACCGGACGTCATACGCCCAGCCCGCCTTCTCGAACCAGCGGATCAAGCGGGCGCTGGAGTCCAGCTGCCCCTTCATCACCCCGTGCCGGGCGCTGGTCGGGTCCGCGTGGTGCAGGTTGTGCCAGGACTCGCCGCACGAGAGGACGGCCAGCCACCAGACGTTCCCGGAGCGGTCGCGGGACTTGAAGGGGCGCTTGCCGACGGCGTGGCAGATGGAGTTGATCGACCAGGTGACGTGGTGCAGCAGGGCCACCCGGACCAGGGAACCCCAGAAGAACGCGCTCAGCGCGCCCTGCCAGGACCAGGTCACCAGGCCACCCACCAGCGGCGGGATCAGCAGCGACACCGCCGTCCACAGCACGAACTGGCGGGAGACCGCCCGGATCGCCGGATCCTTGATCAGGTCCGGTGCGTACTTCTGCTGCGGCGTCTGCTCCTCGTCGAACATCCAGCCGATGTGCGCCCACCACAGGCCCTTCATCAGGGCGGGCACCGTCTCGCCGAAGCGCCACGGCGAATGCGGGTCGCCCTCGGCGTCGGAGAACTTGTGGTGCTTGCGGTGATCCGCCACCCAGCGCACCAGCGGCCCCTCCACGGCCAGCGACCCCATGATCGCGAGCGCGATCCGCAGCGGCCGCTTCGCCTTGAACGAACCATGCGTGAAGTAACGGTGGAAGCCGATCGTGATGCCGTGGCAGCCGATGTAGTACATCGCCACCATCAGCGCCAGGTCGAGCCAGCTCACCCCCCAGCCCCAGGCGAGTGGCACCGCGGCCACCAGCGCCACGAACGGGACGGTGATGAACAGCAGGAGCGAGATCTGCTCGACCGACCTGCGCTGCTCACCGCCGAGCGTCGCGGACGGGGCCGGCGCACCGGCGGCCGGACCGACGGCGGAATCGGCGGGAATCGGGGGATCTTCTACGGCTTCAGGACCAGCGGTCATGGTGTCCCTCGTCGGGGGCTCGGGGGCACGGCTACGGCTACGGAACCGTAACCTACGGTCTCGTAAGTATGGCAGTGCCGCCGCCCCGGGCAAGGCCGTGACAGGCGCCACACCCGCCCGGCTGTGACGCAGTGCCCACCCTGCGGACGGTGTGATCTGCGGAGACTGGGCAGACCTATCCTGGGGACGTCGGACAGCGCGGTCCGCAACCCGCCCGCATCAGACCTGCCCAACCCGTCGCCCGTTTCGACCCCACCCATGGGTCACGTGCGACGTCCCTGATCGCCGCAAGGAGCCGCACCTGTGAGCAGCGCCGACAACACCCCGGCCGAGATCGTGTCCATCGAAGGCCCCGAAACCGGCCCGAGCGACAACGTCGCCCTGCGTGCCGACATCCGCCGCCTCGGTGATCTGCTCGGCGAGACCCTCGTCCGACAGGAGGGGAAGGAGCTGCTCGACCTGGTCGAGCAGGTACGCGCCCTGACCCGCTCCGACGGCGAAGCCGCGGCCCGGCTCCTCGGCGACACCGACCTGGCCACCGCCGCCAAGCTGGTGCGCGCCTTCTCCACGTACTTCCACCTCGCGAACGTCACCGAGCAGGTCCACCGCGGCCGCGAGCTGGGCGCCCGGCGTGCCGCCGAGGGCAGCATCCTCGCCCGCACCGCCGACATGCTGAAGGACGCCGACCCCGAGCACCTGCGCGCGACCGCCGGCAACCTCGGCGTACGCCCCGTCTTCACCGCGCACCCCACCGAGGCCGCCCGGCGCTCCGTCCTCACCAAGCTCCGCAAGGTCGCCGAGCTGCTGGACAGTCCCGACGGCGAGCGCCGCCGCGCCGACCTCCGCCTGGCCGAGAACATCGACCTCATCTGGCAGACGGACGAGCTGCGCGTCGCCCGCCCGGAGCCCACCGACGAGGCCCGCAACGCCATCTACTACCTCGACGAGCTGGGCCGCGGCGCGGTCGGCGACGTCCTGGAGGACCTCGCCGCCGAGCTGGAGCGGGCCGGCACCGAGCTGCCCGCCGGCACCCGCCCGCTGACCTTCGGCACCTGGATCGGCGGCGACCGCGACGGCAACCCCAACGTCACCCCGCAGGTGACCTGGGACGTCCTGCTGCTCCAGCACGAGCACGGCATCACCGACGCCCTGGAGCACGTGGACGAGCTGCGCGGCGCGCTGTCCAACTCCATCCGCAACTGCGGAGCCACCGACGAGCTGCTGGAGTCCCTCCAGCGCGACCTCGATGTGCTGCCCGAGATCAGCCCCCGCTACAAGCGGCTGAACAGCGAAGAGCCCTACCGCCTCAAGGCCACCTGCATCCGGCAGAAGCTCGTCAACACCCGCGAGCGGCTGGCCGGCGACACCCCCCACGTTCCCGGCCGCGACTACCTCGGCACCGCGGAGCTCCTCGACGACCTCGCCCTGATCCAGACCTCGCTGCGCGAACACCGCGGCGGTCTGGTCGCCGACGGCCGTCTGGAGCGCACCCTGCGCACCATCGCCGCGTTCGGCCTCCAGCTCGCCACCATGGACATCCGCGAGCACGCCGACGCGCACCACCACGCCCTCGGCCAGCTCTTCGACCGCCTCGGCGAGGAATCCTGGCGTTACGTGGACATGCCGCGTGACTACCGCCGCAAGCTCCTCGCCAAGGAACTGCGCTCGCGCCGTCCGCTGGCCCCCACCCCGGCCCCGCTCGACGAGGCCGGCGCCAAGACGCTCGGCGTCTTCCGCACCATCCTCAAGGCCAAGGACACCTTCGGCCCCGAGGTCATCGAGTCCTACATCATCTCGATGTGCCAGGGCTCCGACGACGTCTTCGCGGCCACCGTCCTCGCCCGCGAGGCCGGCCTGATCGACCTGCACGCCGGCTGGGCCAAGGTCGGCATCGTGCCGCTGCTGGAGACCACCGACGAGCTGAAGATCGCTGACCAGCTGCTCGACGAGATGCTCGCCGACCCCTCCTACCGGCGTCTGGTCGCGCTGCGCGGCGACGTCCAGGAGGTCATGCTCGGCTACTCCGACTCCTCCAAGTTCGGCGGCATCACCACCTCCCAGTGGGAGATCCACCGCGCCCAGCGCCTGCTGCGCGACGTCGCCCACCGGCACGGCGTACGGCTGCGCCTCTTCCACGGCCGCGGCGGCACCGTCGGCCGCGGCGGCGGCCCCTCGCACGACGCGATCCTCGCCCAGCCCTACGGCACCCTCGAAGGCGAGATCAAGGTCACCGAGCAGGGCGAGGTCATCTCCGACAAGTACCTGGTGCCGTCGCTGGCGCGGGAGAACCTGGAGCTGACGGTCGCCGCCACCCTCCAGGCCTCCGCCCTGCACACCGAGCCCCGGCAGTCCGACGAGGCGCTGGCCCGCTGGGACGCGGCCATGGAGAGGGTCTCGGAGGCCGCCCACGGCGCCTACCGCCGCCTCGTCGAGGACCCGGACCTGCCCGCGTACTTCTTCGCCGCCACCCCCGTCGACCAGCTCGCCGAGCTCCACCTGGGCTCCCGCCCCTCCCGCCGCCCCGACTCCGGCGCCGGCCTCGACGGACTGCGCGCCATCCCGTGGGTCTTCGGCTGGACCCAGTCCCGCCAGATCGTCCCCGGCTGGTTCGGCGTCGGCACCGGCCTCAAGGCCGCCCGTGAGGCCGGACTCGACAGCGTGCTGGACGAGATGCACGAGTACTGGCACTTCTTCCGCAACTTCCTGTCCAACGTCACCATGACGCTGGCCAAGACCGACCTGCGGATCGCCCAGCACTACGTCGACACCCTGGTCCCCGACGAGCTCAAGCACGTCTTCGACGTCATCAAGGCCGAGCACGAGCTCACCGTCGCCGAGGTCCTGCGCGTCACCGGCGAAAAGGAGCTCCTCGACTCCAACCCGGTCCTCAAGCAGACCTTCCACATCCGCGACGCCTACCTGGACCCGATCTCCTACCTCCAGGTCTCGCTGCTGGACCGCCAGCGCAGCGCCGCCGAACGCGGTGAGGAGGCCGACCCGGTCCTCGCCCGCGCCCTGCTGCTGACCGTCAACGGTGTCGCCGCCGGACTGCGCAACACCGGCTGATCCGGCCCCGGCACCACATACGGCGGCGGCCCGCCCTCCCACCGAGGAGGACGGGCCGCCGCCGTATCAGCTGTCAGAGAGCCGCGAACGCCGCGCCCAGCAACACCGCGCCCAGCAACCCCATCACCCACGCCGTACGCCGCAGCCGCATCCCCCCGGCCACCACCAGCGCCGCCAGCAGCAACGAGCCCGCGAACGGCACCCACGCATGCAGAATCCCGGCCGCCCCGGTCCGCACCGCGTGCGTCGTCCCCGGTTTGACCGTCACCTCGACCCGGGTGCCCTTGTCCGCGGCACCCTCCGCGATCGACACCTTCGCCAGCCGCCGGGTGTCACCCGACGACGGCACATACGGGCCCGTGCACCGCTCACCCGCACAGGCCGACACCGTCATCATGCCGCGGCCCCGCGCCTTGACGAGCATCGCGTACTGCGCCGTCTGCCAGGACGTCCACACCCCCGCCACCAGCAGGAGCGCCGCCAGCAGGCCCATCAACCCCACCCGGGCGACAAGCAGCGCCCCATAGGCACTCTCACCGACCCGCCGGGTACGACTACGTCTGACCGAACGGGTGCGCGTGCTGCTTCTGGGCATGGCGGCGATCCTTGGCCATCCACCAGCACCCGGTCAACCTCCGAAAACGGTTCGTCAGAGCCTGACCGCACCTGTCCCATTCAGGAGTTGTACGTACTCTGCGCCCGTTCCAGACCGTCGACGATCAGCGTCTCCACCGCATCGGCCGCACGGTCCACGAAATAGTCCAACTCCCGCCGCTCCGCCGCGGAAAAGTCCTTCAGCACGAAATCCGCCACCTGCATCCGGCCCGGCGGACGCCCGATGCCGAACCGCACCCGGTGATACTCCGCCCCCAGCGACTTCGTGATCGACTTCAGACCGTTGTGACCGTTGTCACCGCCGCCCAGCTTCAGCCGCAGCGCACCGTAATCGATATCCAACTCATCGTGAATCGCCACGATGTTGGCGACCGGCACCTTGTAGAAATCCCGCAGCGCGGTCGTCGGCCCACCCGACAGATTCATGAAAGTCCCCGGCTTCGCCACCACCACACGACGGCTCGACGGACCCGGCGCACCACAGCGCCCCTCCACCACCTGCGCCCGCGACTTGTGCGCCTTGAAACGGCCGCCCATCCGCTCCGCCAGCAAATCCGCCACCATGAAGCCCACATTGTGGCGATTACGCGCATACTCCGGGCCCGGGTTACCCAGCCCCACCACCAGCCACGGATCAGCGTCCGCCATCTCAGCCACTCCCACATCCGCCGGCCACACCCGCCGGCCCCGACCGCAACTGCCCATGAAACAGCCCAACCGCCACCCCGCGCCCAAAGGCGCGCGGCAGCGGCTGGACAAAGCGCCGAGAACGCGTCTCAGCGAAAAACGACTCAGGCCTCGGAGCCCTCGGCGCCCTCACCCTCGGCGGCCTCCTCGGCCGGCGCCTCCGCCTGCGCGGCGACGACCTGGAGCACCACGGCGTCGTCCTCAACGGCCAGCGACACACCGGTCGGCAGCGCGATGTCCTTCGCCTGCACCGAGTGACCGGCGTCCAGACCCGCGATGGAGACGGTGACCGACTCCGGGATGTGGGTGGCCTCGGCCTCGACCGGCAGGGTGTTCAGCGAGTACTCGAGCAGGTTGCCGCCCGGGGCCAGCTCGCCCTCGGTGTGGATCGGCAGCTCGACGTTGACCTTCTCGCCCTTCTTCACGGCCAGGAAGTCCGCGTGCACCAGGAAGCCACGGATGGCCTCGCGCTGCACGGCCTTGGGGATGACCAGCTCGCTCTTGCCGTCGAACTCCAGACGCAGCAGGGCGTTCGGGGTCTTCAGGGCCATCATCAGCGCGTGGTTGTTGATCGCCACGTGCTGCGGCTCCGCACCGTGACCGTAGATGACCGCGGGAACCAGGTCGGCGCGGCGCGCACGGCGGGCGGCGCCCTTACCGAAGTCGGTACGGACCTGGGCTTCGAGCTTGACCTCAGCCATGACTGCACTCCTCGTATCTCAGAAATATCTGGTGGGCGTCACCCGGCCCACGACAGACCTGCTACGAAGAGCGCGTCGATAACGGACAGCCACCACAAAGGGGCGGCCTCCCTCGCCGAGCAACTCCACGAGTCTACCCGGCCGGAAGGCCGCCCCAAAGTCGATCAGACCCGGACTACCTCACAGGCCCGTCCGATGCCGCTGACTCACTGCTCCTCGAAGAGGCTCGTCACCGAACCGTCCTCGAACACCTCACGCAGCGCACGGGCGATCGTCGGTGCCATCGACAGCACCGTGATCTTGTCCAGCTCCAGCTCCGAAGGCGTCGGCAGCGTATTCGTGAACACGAACTCGCTCACCTTCGAATTCTTCAGCCGGTCCGCCGCCGGACCCGACAGCACACCGTGCGTCGCCGTCACGATGACGTCCGAGGCGCCATTCGCGAACAGCGCGTCCGCCGCCGCGCAGATCGTGCCACCGGTGTCGATCATGTCGTCGACCAGGACACACACCCGGTCCTTCACATCGCCGACGACCTCATGGACCGTGACCTGGTTCGCCACGTCCTTGTCGCGCCGCTTGTGCACGATCGCCAGCGGCGCGCCCAGACGGTCACACCAGCGGTCCGCCACCCGCACCCGGCCCGCGTCCGGCGACACGACCGTCAGCTTCTCGCGGTCCACCTTCGCGCCCACGTAGTCCGCAAGGACCGGCAGCGCGAAAAGGTGATCCACCGGGCCGTCGAAGAAGCCCATGATCTGGTCGGTGTGCAGATCCACCGTCACGACACGGTCCGCACCCGCCGTCTTCATGAGATCCGCGATCAGCCGCGCCGAAATCGGCTCACGGCCACGGTGCTTCTTGTCCTGCCGCGCATAACCGTAGAACGGCACGACCACGGTGATGCTCCGGGCCGAGGCCCGCTTCAGCGCATCAATCATGATCAGCTGTTCCATGATCCACTTATTGATCGGAGCCGTGTGGCTCTGAATCAAAAAGCAGTCCGCGCCACGCGCCGACTCCTGATAGCGGACATAGATCTCGCCATTGGCGAAGTCGAATGCCTTCGTCGGGACCAGGCCCACACCCAGCTGGTGCGCGACCTCCTCGGCAAGCTCGGGGTGGGCGCGGCCGGAGAAGAGCATCAGCTTCTTCTCGCCGGTCGTCTTGATCCCGGTCACAGCAAATCTCCTCGAATCACAGTTTGCGTGCGCTCATCACGGTACGCCCCGCACGGCGTGCCCTCTGCACGATCACCGCTCGCCCTCGGACTCCTGGCGAGCAGCCGAAGCCGCCTGCGCGGCGGCACTTCCAGGCCGCTTGCGCGCGACCCAACCCTCGATATTCCGCTGCTGGCCACGGGCGACCGCCAGCGAACCCGGGGGCACATCCTTGGTGATAACCGAGCCGGCGGCCGTATAAGCGCCGTCCCCGATCGTGACCGGAGCCACAAACATGTTGTCCGACCCCGTCCTGCAATGTGAACCGACCGTCGTGTGGTGCTTTGCCTCACCGTCGTAGTTCACAAAGACACTCGCCGCACCGATATTGGTGAACTCACCAATCGTCGCATCCCCCACATACGAAAGGTGCGGCACCTTCGTACCCTCGCCGATCGATGCGTTCTTCATCTCCACGTACGCACCGGCCTTCGACTTCGGGCCAAGATCCGTTCCCGGACGCAGATAGGCGTAAGGCCCGACATTCGCCCCGTCGCCGATACGCGCACCCTCGGCCACCGTGAAGGACGCCACCGCGCCCGCGCCCACCGACGTATCCGTCAGCCGGGAATGCGGACCCACCTCGGCACCCGACGCGATATGCGTGGCACCCAGCAGCTGCGTCCCCGGATGGACCGTCGCGTCGGGCTCGAACGTCACCGACACATCCACCCACGTCGACGCCGGGTCCACCACCGTCACACCGGCCAGCATCGCCTGCTCCAGCAGCCGGTCGTTCAGCAGCCGCCGCGCCTGTGCCAGCTGCACCCGGTTGTTGATCCCCAGGATCTCCCGGTGATCGCCGGCCACCGCCGCACCGACCCGGTGCCCGGCCTCCCGCACGATGCCCAGCACATCGGTGAGGTACTCCTCGCCCTGGCTGTTGTCCGTACGCACCTTGCCGAGCGCGTCGACCAGCAGCCGGCCGTCGAAGGCGAACACCCCGGAGTTGATCTCCCGGATCGCCCGCTGCGCCACGCTCGCGTCCTTGTGCTCGACGATCGCGGTCACCGCGCCGGAGCTCTCCTCGCGCACGATGCGCCCGTAGCCCGTGGCGTCCGGCACCTCGGCCGACAGCACCGTGACGGCATTGCCGTCCGCGGCGTGCGTGTCACCGAGCAGCCGGAGCGTCCCGCCGGTCAGCAGCGGGGTGTCGCCACAGACGACGATCACCGTGCCGTCGATGGCCACACCGCTCTGGCTCAGCTCCTCCAGAGCCGTACGCACCGCGTGACCGGTGCCGTTCTGCTCGTGCTGCACGGCGGTGCGCACGTCGGGATCGACCTCGGAGAGATGTGCCTGCACCTGTTCACGGGCGTGGCCGACGACCACGACGAGATGCTCGGGGTCCAGCTCACGGGAGGCGGCGACGACATGGCCGACGAGGGAGCGGCCACTGACGGTGTGCAGGACCTTCGGTGTGGCCGACTTCATGCGGGTGCCCTCACCCGCTGCGAGAACGACGACGGCTGCCGGGCGGTTGGCGCTCACGGGGATGCCCTTCGGCTTCTTGGCTACTTCGGGTGGTGGTCATCCGAAGGATACCGGTGCGTATTGCAGCCGAAACGCGGGCGGGTCCTGACGTGGTGGTCAGGACCCGGAAATTCGCCCGTTGTGCATGTGCTCCCCTGCCAGGACTCGAACCCGGACATAAGGCACCAAAAGCCTCAGTGCTGCCAATTACACCACAGGGGATGGTTAAGCGACCCAAACCGGACATCTCGTCAGTCCGGCCGCTTGGCACCCAACACTATGCCGTACCACCAGCCTTCGATGCGACGGTATAGGTCAGCGCATTGCCGCACCCGGAGGAGCGGCCCGGCGCGATCCGGATCCGGTCGGATATCGGGCCCCGCTCGCGCAGCTCGCGGTCCCGGGGGCGGGCGCCCGTAGGCTGGTCGGTATGACCGCGACGGGGGCAAGTGAAGGTGTGGGCGCGCGGGGTGCGCCGGTGACCGGGCCGTGGTGGTGGGCCCGGCGGCGGAGTGCCGTGCTGGACGTGGTGCTGGCGGTGGCGTCCGCGGTGGAGTGCGCGTTCGAGGGCGCGCGGTTCGCCTCGGGGGCGCAGCTGCCCGAGCTGGTCGGCGTGCTGCTCGGCCTGCTGGCGGGGTCGGTGCTGTTGGTGCGCCGGCGCTGGCCGGTGGTGGTGGTGCTGGTCTCGATAGCGGTGATCCCGGCGGAGATGGGCGGGCTGCTGAGCACGGTGGGGCTGTACACGCTCGCCGCGTCGGATGTGCCGCGCCGGATCACGGGGTTGCTGGCGGGGATGACCGTGGCGGGGACGTTGGTGACGACGTTCCTCAGCTTGCGGCAGGACGTGCTGGCGCAGGAGGACTTCCAGCCGCCGATGTGGCTGCTGCCGGCGATGTCGCTGGCGCTGGGGCTGGTGCTGACGGCGCCGCCGGTGCTGTGGGGGCTGTATGTCGGGGCCCGGCGGCGGCTCGTGGAGAGCCTGCGGGAGCGGGCGGACGGGCTGGAGCGCGAGCTGTCGCTGCTGGCGGACCGGGCCGAGGAGCGGGCGGAGTGGGCCCGTAACGAGGAGCGGACGCGGATCGCGCGGGAGATGCACGATGTGGTCGCCCACCGGGTGAGCCTGATGGTGGTGCATGCGGCGGCGTTGCAGGCGGTGGCGCTGAAGGACCCGGAGAAGGCGTCGAAGAACGCGGGGCTGGTCGGCGACATGGGGCGGCAGGCGCTGACCGAGCTGCGGGAGATGCTGGGGGTGCTGCGGACGGCCGACGGGGCGGCGGTGCGGGGCGCCGCGGCGTCCGGTGCGCCGGAGCGGCTGGCGGCGGTGGCTTCCCGGGCCGGGGCGCAGGCGACGGTGCAGGCGCGCTCGCCGGAGGCGGCCGTGGTGGCGGAGACCGCGGGGGACGGCGGTCCTGAGGGCGGTGCGCCGGCGCCGGCTGCCGCCGAGGCGGATTCCGAGGGGCCGTATCTGGCGGAGCTCGGGGATCTGGTGGGCCAGTCCCGGGCGGCCGGGATGGTCGTCGAGCTGACGGTGGACGGGGCCGCCGAGGGGGAGCCGGCGGCTGCCGCCGGGCAGCGGTATGCGCCGCCGGTGGAGCGGACCGTCTACCGGGTGGTGCAGGAGGCGCTCACGAATGTGCACAAGCATGCGCCGGGGGCGCGGGCGCGGGTGCGGCTGGCGCACCGGGAGGGTGAGCTCGCGGTGCAGGTCGAGAACGGCCCCTGCGAGGGCGGCGTGGCCGATGCGGGGCTGCCGAGCGGCGGCAACGGCCTGGTGGGGATGCGGGAGCGGGTGACGGCACTGGGCGGCGTGTTCGTGTCGGGCCCGACGGAGGCCGGTGGCTTCCGGGTGTCGGCGGTGCTGCCGGCGGCCTCCGCGGTGAGCTGACACCGCCGTACGCGGGGCCGCGGCGGCTCAGTCGCCGGTGTGGCCCGCGACGCCCAGCCGTACGGGCCGGGACCCCAGCACGAGGACCCCCAGCGCACTGTCGATGTCCGGTCCCAGGTACCAGTCGCCGGTGTGGTCGAGGCTGTAGACGCGGCCTTCGGTGTCGATGGCGAGGACGGCCTGGCCGTAGGTGTCGCCGTCGTGGGTGGTGAGTTCTTCGCGGCCCAGGGGAGCCACGTCGGTCTCCAGGGCGCGGCCGAGGTCGCCGAGGGTGCGGGCGAGGTGGAGGCCGTGCAGCGGGTCGACGGCGAAGGGGGTGGGGGCGATGTGCCGGCCGGGCCCGGGCCCGGCGATGTGCAGTCCGCCGAATTCGGCCCAGGCCTCGACGGCGGCGGGGAAGACGGTGTGGCGGTGGCCCGCGGGGGAGGTGTGGGCGCGGAGGGTGTCGGCCCAGTGTTCCGCCTGCTTTATGTCCCAGCGGCCGGGATGCCAGCCGGCTTCGTGGAGGGCGACGTCGACGGCGACGGGGAAGCGCGTCGAGTCGGTCCGGTCGTGGGCGGGGGTGCGGGGGCCGGGGGTGGTGGGCGGCATGGTGACGGTCAGCTTCCTGTGGGCGTGGTGCCGCTGATGGGCATGACGCCGAAGTGGGCGAGGAGGGCGTCGCAGGAGCGGCAGGGCGGGGCGTAGCTGCCGTGCTGGGGGTCGCCGTCCTCGCGGATGTGGCGTGCGGTGAGTTTGGAGTGTTTGAGGGAGCGGCGGGCTTCGCCGTTGGTGAGGGGTTTGCGGGAGGCGCGTTTGCCGCGGTTGCCCTCGACGGCGGTGAGGTGCCGGGAGAGCAGGACGGCTTCGGGGCAGCGTCCGGTGAAACGTTCGCGTTGTGCGGTGGCGAGGGTGTCGAGGAAGTCCTGGACGAGGGGGTGCAGGGCGGGGGGCTGTTCGGCCTTGCTCGCGGTACAGGTGAGCGTTTGTCCGCGTACTGACAGGGCGGCGCCGATGGTGGGGAGGATGCCGTCGCGGCGTTGGTGGAGGGCGGGTGCGCCGTCGGCGGTGCCGCTCCAGCCGATGCGGGGGTCGCCGGCGGCTGAGTTGTGGTGGCGTGCAGTGGTGCTCATGGTGGTGCTTTCCCTCCCCGAATCCCCGTGTAGCTGGGGGTCCCCCCGCCGTAGGTGGGGGAGGGTCAGCCTGCCAAATGTGCTGGGTGTTGCGGTAGTCGGGCGGGCTGTCGGTGATCTCACCGCGGGCTGACGGGGCGTCGGTCGTGGGGCAACGGGGCTGGTGGGCGGGGTGGTGCGCGGGGGGCTCGGGGGTGGTGGGGCGGTGGGTGACGTCGGTGTGTCGCGGGGCTGACGGACAGGGGCGGGGGAGGGGGGACGGCGTGGCGGTACGGCTTAGGCTGTGCTCCAAAGCCAGCTTCAGCCAGGGGGCAAGCGCGATGACGACAGGTCGGCAAGGGCTGGGGGCACTCCCCGGCCCCCGGGCGGCGGGACATGCCGCGCCACCGAATTCGGCCTATGCCGGGCAGGTCGTGCATTTTCCGGATCCGGTCCGTGCCGCACGGTACCCCGCCGGTGTGCGGATGGACGAACGGGGATTCCCGGAGTTCTCGCCGTATGCGCGCGCGGCGGCGGAGATCGCCGAGCCGCCGGAGGGTTTCGGCGTCGATGAACTGCGGCTGACGGACTATGTCTCGGCGAACGCGGCCCTGCACGCGCAGGGGCACGAGCTCTGGATAGATGTGCCGGCGGTGGCCACGCCGCACGGCTGGACCTGGCATCACGTGGCCGGCACCCGGCGGATGGAGCTGATCCCGGTCGAGGTGAAGGCGCTGCTGCGGCATCACGGCGGGCTGGCGACGGCCGCCGTGGCGCACGACAAGCGCGGTACCCGCCCGTTGCAGGAGACGCGGCCGGCGCACTTCGGGCTGCCGCACCGTGATCTGTCCGTGGGCGAGGAGCAGTTGGCGCAGGCCGAGGAGGCGCTGGGCTACCGGCTGCCGGGCGCCTACCGGTCGTTTTTGAAGGCGGCGGGCGGGTGTGCGCCCGTGGGCGCGGCGCTGGACGCGGAGTTGGGGCTGCTGGTCGACCAGCCGTTCTTCACGGTGCGCGATGACGCGGCGGTCAACGACCTGCTCTATGTGAACAAGTGCCTGCGGGACCACTTCACCAAGGACTATCTGGGCGTGGCGTTCGTGCAGGGCGGTGTGGTCGCGGTGAAGGTGCGCGGCGAGGCGCTCGGCTCGGTGTGGTTCTGCCCGTACGACGATGCGCGGGACCAGGACGGGTGGACGGTGCAGGAGCGGGTCGAGCGGCTGTTGTTGCCGTGCGGCGCGGATTTCGATGACTTTCTCCAGCGGCTGGCGGGCAATCCGCCGGAGCTGGAGACGGTGGCGGATCTGATGGTCGACGGCGGTTTCGCGTACGCGGTCGCGGTGGGGGGTTGAGCGCGGTGGTGACGTTCGCGCAGGCGCAGGAGCGCGCCGAGCGGTGGGTGAACGGCGAGGTGCCGGCGGCGCTCCACCGTGAGGTGCGGGTGCGGGAGTTCGACCTGGGCTTCGTGGCCTGGGCCGAGGACCGGGAGGGTGGTCCGGCGACCGATGGCGGCCGGGCCCGGCTGGTGATCGCGCGGGACAGCGGGGAGACGACGCTGTGGCCGGGGCTGCCGGTGGGCGAGGTGATCCGGCGTTACGAGGAGGAGTACGGCGCCGCTGCGGACGGCGGCGTGGCCGAGGCGCCGCCGCAGCGGATCGACCTGGAGGCCACCTCGTTCCTGCTGACGCCGCCGGAGTGGTTGCAGGAGGCGGCGGACGCGCGGGGCGTTCCGGAGCAGCGGGGCGCGGGCGGCGAGCAGGCCCCGGCGGCGGCTGTACCGCCGGCCGTTCCCGCTCCTGCGCCCGCGCCCGCGCCCGGGCCCGCGGCGTCGGCGTCCGATGCCTGGGCCGAGGTGAGTGTCAACGGCACGGACGGCGTGGCCGCGCAGAGCGGTGCGCAGGCGGCGGAGACGGGCCCGGGGGCCGGTGCCGCCGGTGTGCCGGCGCCGTGGGCCGACGCGGACACCACCTCCGGCGCGGGGGGTGAGGACCGTTCGGTGGGGCTGCCCGCGACGGTGTTCGCGCCGCCGCTGGCCGGTTTCGACGAGGAGGACGAGGCCCCGTCGGCGCCGCGGGCCCGGCCGGAGGCCAAGACCGAACTTCTGCACGGCGGCAGTCAGTTGCCGCGTACGCAGGTCGCTCCCGCGCTGGATCTGCCGGAGGACGGGGCCCGGCCCGGCGGCGGTCCGCTGCCGCCGCCGATGCCGCCCGCGCCGCCGGCCGCCGCTCCGGCGCCGGATCTGCCGCCGCCGTCGGGCCCGCCGGTCACCGATGTGCCGCCCCCGCCGGGTGCCGGTACGCCCGCCGCGGCCGGGCCGGCTGTGCCGCCTGCCGGTGCGCCGCCCGCACCGCCCGTGGGCGGTGGGGTGCATGCCGCCGCGACGATGCTGGCCGACGGCTCCTCGCTGCCCGGTAACGCCGCCGCGGGCCCGCCCCCGCCGCCCGCCGCGCCCGGTCCGCCGCAGCACGCCGACGGAGGCGACGCCGGGGTGCGCCCGTCCGGCGGCCCCGCGGCGTCCGGCCCCGGTGCGCCCGGAGTGCCGGCCGGTGGTTATGTGCCGACGCAGATGGTCTCGCAACTGGACGCGGCGGAAGTGGATCTCAGCGCGGTGGACGGACCGGGCGGCGCGGACGGGTCCGGCTCCGGTGGCGCGGGTTCCCCCGCGGCCGGCGGCCCCGGGTCCGGCGGGGTGCATGCCGCCGCGACGATGCTCGCCGACGGCGCGTCCCTTCAGGCGCCCCTCGGGGGTGCGGGCGGTGCCGCCGCCGGCCCCGGGGTGCCGCCGCCGCCCTCGCCGCCCGGTGTGCCGGGCGTACCCAAGCCTCCCGGTCCGCCCGGTAAGCCCGGGGTGCCCGCGGACGGCCGGAACTCCGGCGGTCAGGGCGGTCCGCCCCCGCCGCCCGCCCCGCCGCCCGCCGCGGGTGGTGCCGGCGGCGGCGTACACGCGGCGGCCACGATGCTGGCCGGCGGTGCGGCGCTGCCCGACGGCGGTCCCGGCGGGCCGGGTGTCCCCCCGTCGGCCGGTCCCACGGCCCCGCCCGCGGCGCCGCCCGGCCCTCCGCAGGGCCCGCCCGCTGCGCCGGGCCCCGGCGGCGGTGCGTACGGCTACCCGCAGGCGCCGAGCGGTCAGCCGACGGTCGGTCCGGGCTATATGGCCGTGCTGAGCTACCGCGCGCCGGACGGGTCCGAGCAGAAGATCGTGCGCCGTTCCGCGCCCGGTACGCCGCACCCGGAGTGGCAGCTGCTGCACGAG